>NZ_QGTF01000004.1:0-501300 GCF_003182025.1 Nocardiopsis sp. L17-MgMaSL7
GGCGGTGGTGGTTCAGGTTCTGAGTTCGGGGGTGGTGGGTGTGGGGGTTGGTGTGTGGGGCGGCCTTTCCAAACAGCCCGGTGGGGGTTGTTCTCCCGCCTCCACTTGAGCCGGTTGTGGGTGGAGCACAGCGGCTGAATGTTGTGGGCGCTGGTGTGGCCGCCTTGGGAGTAGCTGGTGATGTGGTCGGCCTCGGTGGCGCTGATGGGCACGTCGCAGCCTTGGGGCCAGGCGCAGGTGGTGCGCCCGTGGTGGGCCACGGTACGGATCTGTTCTGGGGCGTTACGCATCCCGCGTCCCACGTCCAGGGGTTTGCCGGTGGACGGGTCGGTGATCACCCGCCGCAGGACACTGGTGGGGGCCATGGTGCGCACGGCTTCCATGGCCAGCACCATCCCGTCCTGCGTCGCAGCGGCCGTGCCGGTGTCAGTGCTGTCACTGGGCTGGCCGGGGGTGGGGGTGGTGTGGTGGCCGGTATAGACGTCCAGGGGAACGGTCACGTTGATCATCGCGAGCGGCCCGGGGGGTTTGGTGCACCCCTGGTGGCCCAGCGCGGTCTTGACCAGGTGCATGAACGCGTCGTAGGAACGCTCGGCCTTGGACTGCTCCGCCTGCCCCGGGTGGTGGGGTTTGGTGAAGGCCCCCACGGCTTTCTCCAACAGTTCAGCGTCCACTTCCGGGCCCCAGGCTTGGAGGTAGAAGGAGCCCTCGAAGCTGCGCACCACGTCCAGGCGGCGGGCGTCGAAGGCCTTCTTGTACTCATCCTCGGCCTGGGTGGGGTGGAGTTGGGTGGCGATGCGCTTGCCCAGTTGGGTGAGTTGGGCGGCCGACAGGGTCGGGTTGTCGGCTTTGGCGGCCATGAGCCCGGAATCCATCAACGCCCGGAACTCGTCCGCGTTCGGGAATTGGGCCTTGTTACGGGTTGTAGTGGCCGCTTCCACGGCTTTCGCGATCGAGGCGGCTTCGCCCAGGGAAAGCATTCCGGCGTCCAGGGATTTGCGGGTGTGGGGGAGTTTGTCGTTGAAGAGGGCTTGGGCCAGGCAGGCCAGGGAGCGGGCCTGGGTCGGGTTGGTGCCCAGGGCTTGGGTGATCCATCCGGCCAGGGTGCGTTGTCCGCCGACTTCGAGGAGGTTGCCGGTGGCGTGGATCTGGGCCAGGCGCAAAAGGATGGCGAGTGTGGCCTGGTCCATGTCCTGCCACAGGTGGCAGATATCGTCCAGTACCCCCGCTACCGCACCGGCCGGAGGAACCTCAGCAAGTGTGTGGGTGACCTGTTCCTTTGCGTGGCGCATCGCGGCCACGGCGGGGGAGTGTCCCGCCATTACCGTGCCACGCGAAGGAGAGAAGGTCATGCTTCCATTGTATGCGCGAATACAAGGAAAGAGAATAGAAAGACAAGGGGGAATGCGACCTGGAATGCCAGGTTTCTTTCCCTTGGAAAGGGGTTGTGGATAACCCCGAAAACAGTGCCTGGGTGTGTTATGTAAAACGCCCCAGACAGTGACCGGCCGCGACACGGGCCCCGATCCGCGCAGGCCTGGGGGTGCTGTTTGCCTCGCTGCCGCTTTTCGTCCCAGACAGTGACCGGCCGTGACACGAAGGACGATCCGCGCGGAGGGACTACGAACCGGCAGGGAGGGAGTCCACGAGCGACCGGATGGCACGCACGTGCTCGGGGCCGGTACGGCAGCAGCCACCCACGAGGGACACCCCGTCGGCGATCCACTGGGCGGCGGCGAGTCCGAAGTCCTGGGGGTCGGCTGTGCCGGTCCACTGTTGGGCCTCGGCGTCCCAGTACTCACCGGAGTTGGGATAGGCGATCGTGGGGACTCCCGTGCTGGCGACCTCGTGGAGAAGTGGGGCCACGTGGCTGGGCGGCACGCAGTTCACGCCCACGGCGACCAGGCGGTCGAGTGGGGCGAGTTCCTCCGCGACCTGGCGGAGGGGCGTGCCGTCGCTGATGTGTTCGGCGTCGACGCAGGAGAAGCTGAACCACGCGCGGACGTGGGGTGTCTCCTCCAGGAGCCGGGCGAGGGCCCGGGCCTCGGGGAGGGAGGGCAGCGTCTCGCAGGCCACGAGGTCGGCGCCGGCGTCGGTGAGGACCCGCCAGCGTTCGCGGTGCCAGAGGTGGAGCTCGTCCTCGGAGAGGCCGTAGGCGCCGGTGTACTCGGAGCCGTCGGCGAGGGCGGCGCCGTAGGGACCCACGCTGGCAGCCACGAGGCCGTGGCCGAAGGTGTCGCGTTCGGTGAGGGCGAGCTCCACGGAGCGGGCGAGGAAGCCCAGGGCCTGGGAGTGCGAGTAGCCGCGTTGGGTGAAGGCGGCGACGCTGGCCTGGTAGCTGGCGGTGATGGCGACGTCGGCTCCCGCTTGGAAGTGGTCGCGGTGCACCTGGGAGACGAGTGCGGGCTCCTCAGCGAGGAGGCGGGCGGACCACAGGCCACCGGAGAGGTCGCGACCGTGGGCTTCCAGGCTTGTGGCCAGACCCCCGTCCAGCACGAGTGGGCGCGGTGATTGCTTCATGGTGGCACCTCCTACGAGTGAAGTATCACCCGTGGGCAGCGTGGAAATTACCGAGAGGTCCCCCGCAGCCGTTAACCTCCACACGTGCCACCGGTAATGCGACCTGAACACGCCAAACTCCGTCCACTGTCCGACCTCGCAGCGCTGCTCGGGCCGGACGCCACACTCCTGCGCCCAGACCTCGGCGCGGACCGTCCAGCGGACATGCCCGATCGGGAGATCCATGTCCGCGGTATCACCCACGACTCGCGCAAGGTGCGGCAGGGCGACCTGTACGCTGCCCTGCCGGGCACTCGCGCGCATGGCGCCGACTTCTCCCAGCAGGTGGCCGAGGCCGAGGCCGCGGCGATCCTGACCGACGCGGCGGGCGCGGACCGCGCGGCCGAGTCGGGCCTGCCCGTCCTGGTCGTACCGGACGCGCGCGCCGCGCTGGGAACGGTCGCGGCCTGGGTCTACGGCGAACCGGCCCAGGACCTGCTCCTCGTGGGCACCACCGGGACCAGTGGCAAGACCACGGTCACCTACCTGATCGAGTCCGGCATGCGCCACGCCGGGATGAGTACGGGCCTGGTCGGCACCGTGGAGATGCGTGTGGGCGACGAGCGCGTCGCCTCCTCGCTGACCACGCCGGAGGCCACGGACCTGCACGGCCTGTTCGCGGTGATGCGCGAACACGGGACGACGGCCGCCGCCATGGAGGTCTCCAGCCACGCGCTGGCCCTGGGCCGCGTGGGCGGCACCCGTTACGACGTCGCGATCTTCACGAACCTGTCCCAGGACCACCTGGACTTCCATTCGGACCTTCGCGACTACTTCGACACCAAGGCGCGCCTGTTCTCGCCGGAGTACTGCGACATCGCGGTGGTCAACGCCGACGACCGCTTCGGTCGCGCGCTGGTGGACATGGTGCAGGGACGCGGCAAGGTCCCGGTGACCACCTTCGCGGTGGAGGGCGCCTCGGACGCCGGTCCGGAGAACGCCATGGCTGCGGACTGGACGGCGATCGACGTCGAGCTCGGCGCCACCGGCAGCACCTTCCGTATCGTGGGCCCCGGCGGCATGGAGGCCCGCGCCTCGGTGGCGCTTCCGGGCCCGTTCAACGTCTCCAACGCCATGGCGGCCGTCGTGGGTCTGGTCGAGGCGGGGATTCCGCTGGAGACCGCCATCGCGGGCGTGGCCGCCGCTCCGGGCGTGCCGGGCCGCATGGAGCCGGTCGAGGTCCGGGGGAACTCGGGGTCGCAGGACTTCGCGGCCCTGGTGGACTACTCGCACAAGCCCGGCGCCATCGAGGCCGTGCTCAGCGCGCTGCGCGAGACCACCGACGGCCAGGTCACCATGGTGGTCGGCTGCGGCGGCGACCGTGACCGCGCCAAGCGTCCGCTGATGGGCGAGGCCGCCGCGCGACTGGCCGACCAGCTGATCATCACCAACGACAACCCGCGCACCGAGGATCCCGTCGCCATCGCCGCCGCGATGCTGGACGGAGTCGCCAAGGTCCCCGAGGACCAGCGTGCGCGGGTCACCGTGGAGTTCGACCGCGCCGAGGCGATCGGCCTGGGCGTGCACCGGACCGGCCCCGGCGACGTGGTGGTGGTCGCGGGCAAGGGCCACGAGACCGGCCAGTACGTCAAGGGCGACGTCCTGCCCTTCGACGACCGCGAGGTCCTGCGGGGCGCCATCGAGGACGCCCTGCGCACCCGGGCGAGCGAACGGCTCGGCAACGCCCTCCAGGACGTCCACCGGGTGCCTGACGAGGCCTGACGCCACGACACACCCGGGGCGCGCCGAACGTGGTGCCGTCCTCTTTCCGGGACGCGGTCCCAGACCGCGTCCCGGTGGTGTCCCCCTCCGTGACGTGCACGAATCACATGCGAGGTGCGTGTCGACGGTCACGAAGTGGAGCATATTGCTTCGCACAGGGCCCTGCCGGGACCCCAGACACCCCAACATGTTCTAAGGTAGGTCCGGCAATCGCAGCCCGACACGTGCCGCCCACACAGGCGCCCGCGGCCCGGTACCAGCCGGAGTTCGTGGCCCGGCGCGGCACCGCGCGCACGGTATCCGCGGTGCCATCCCCTGACCCGATCCCGAGGCCGGGTGGCCAATGCCCTTGGGGCGCCGTGGGCCGGGCCTGACATGAGGAGTGGATTTGATCGCGCTCACGCTCGATCGGATCGCTGAGATCACCCAAACCGCCATCGGCGGATCAGCGCGCCCCGACGCCGTCGTCGACGGCCCCGTCGTCATCGACTCTCGACAGGTGGCGCCAGGAGCGCTCTTCGTCGCCCTGAGCGGTGAGCGGGTCGACGGACACGACTTCGCCGAGACCGCCGTGGCGGCCGGAGCCGTCGCGGTCCTGGCCTCGCGCCCGGTCGACGCCCCCCACCTCCTGGTGGACGGCGGCGACGACGAGGTCGTGGCGGCCCTGGCCCGACTCGCCCGGCACGTGGCCACCGAACTCAGCGACCCCGCGCGCGGAACGGCCACCACCGAGGTCGTGGGGGTCACCGGCTCCTCCGGCAAGACCACCACCAAGGACCTCATCGCCCAGGTCGTCGGAGAGCTGGGCCCCACGGTCGCCCCCGCGGGTTCGTTCAACAACGAGATCGGCCACCCGCTCACGGTGCTCCGCGCCGACACCCGGACCAAGAACCTGGTGCTGGAGGTCGCGGCGCGCGGGATCGGGCACATCGCCCACCTGTGCCGGATCGCCCCGCCCCGGATCGGTGTCGTCCTCAACGTCGGCAGCGCCCACATGGGCGAGTTCGGCGGCCGCGACGCCATCGCCAAGGCCAAGGGCGAGCTCGTGGAGTCCCTGCCGCCCGGAAGCGAGCGGCGCGGGGAGGGCGGTGTGGCCGTCCTCAACGCCGACGACCCGCTCGTGCGCGCCATGCGCTCCCGCACCGAGGCCCGCGTGGTGCTCTACGGCACCGCCGAGGACGCCCAGGTGCGCGCCACGGACATCACCATCGGAACCGACGGCGCCCCGTCCCTCACCCTGAACCTGCGCGGCCGCACGGCCCGGGTCCAGCTGGGACTGGTCGGCGCCCACCAGGTCAGCAACGCGCTGGCCGCCGCGGCCGTCGCCGACGACCTCGGGATGGACATCGAAGACATCGCCGCCGCCCTCGGCGCGGCGACCCCGGTCAGCCGCTGGCGAATGGAGGTCACCGAACACCACGGTGTCACCCTCGTCAACGACGCCTACAACGCCAACCCCGAGTCCATGAGGGCGGCGCTGACCACCCTGGGCGCGCTCGCCCGGGACCGCCGGTCCATCGCGGTGCTCGCCCACATGGCCGAGCTCGGCGACGACGGCGGGGCCGAACACGAGAACGTGGGTGAGCTGGCCGCCGAGACCGGCGTGGCCCACCTGGTCGTTGTCGGCGAGGCGGCCGAGGGGATCGCAGTCGGAGCCGAACGCGCCGCCCAGCAGGGGCGGTGGCGCGGTGAGAGCATCCGGGTTCCCGACGCGGAGGCAGCAGCCGACGCGGTGCGCGAACGGATGCGCACAGGAGACGTTGTCATTGTGAAGGGATCGCGCGTGGCTGCGCTCGAAAGGGTCATCGACCTCATCACCAAGGGTGATGTCCAGTGATCGGCATCACCATAGCGGCGGGGCTCTCGCTGATCATCTCCATGGTGCTGATGCCGCCGCTCATCAAGCTCCTGTACCGGTTCAAGTTCGGCCAGGAGGTCCGCGACGACGGACCCGAGGGCCACAAGACCAAGCAGGGCACGCCCACCATGGGCGGCATCGTGATCATCCTCGGCGCGGTGGTGGGCTACTTCGGTTCCCACCTGCTGCTCTGGGCGATCCAACCGGCCGCCTCCGGGCCCACGGCCTCCGGCCTGCTGGTGATGTTCCTGTTCGTCGGCATGGGCTGTGTCGGCTTCCTGGACGACTTCATCAAGATCTACAAGCGCCGCAGCCTCGGTCTGCGCAGCGGCGCGAAGATGGTCGGCCAGGCCGTCATCGGTGTCGGGTTCGCCTACGGCGTCACCCAGTTCCCCAACGGGTACGGCTACACCCCGGCCGCCCCCCAGTTGTCGTTCCTGCGCGACTTCGGCCCGCCGCTGATGATCGGCGTGTTCGTCATCTGGGCGCTGTTCCTCATCGTGGGCTTCTCCAACGCGGTGAACCTCACCGACGGCCTGGACGGTCTGGCCACCGGCGCGACCATCCTGTCGCTGGCCGCCTACGTCATCATCGGCAACTGGCAGCTGCGCCAGTCCTGCGTGGAGGCGCTCACCTCCAGCTGCTACACGGTCCGCGACCCCCTGGACCTCGCCGTGGTGGCCTCCGCCGTGCTCGGTTCCTGCATCGGCTTCCTGTGGTTCAACGCCCCGCCCGCCAAGATCTTCATGGGCGACACCGGCTCGCTGGCCCTGGGCGGCCTGATCGTGGGTCTGGCCATCACCACCCGCACGCAGCTCCTGCTGCTGCTCATCGGCGGCCTGTTCGTCATCATCACCATGTCCGTGATGATCCAGATCACCTCGTTCCGTCTCACCGGCAAACGGGTGTTCCGCATGGCGCCGCTCCAGCACCACTTCGAACTCAAGGGCTGGGCGGAGACCACCATCGTCATCCGGTTCTGGATCATCCAGGGCCTGTTCATGGCGATCGCCATCGGACTCTTCTACCTGGAATGGATGCCAAGCTAGAGGCATGCCGCACCACCATCCTTCCGACTCGTCCCGCACCGCCGCCCCCGCCGGGGGCGACGACCCCCTCGCGGGCGCGCGGGTCTGCGTCGCCGGTCTGGGTGTCTCCGGGCCCCCCGTCGCCAGGGCACTCCTGGCCCGGGGTGCCCGGGTGGTCGTCGTCGACGGCCGCGACGACGACACGACACGCCCGGTGGCCGCCGCCCTGACCGAGGCCGGTGCCGAGGTCGTCCTGGGCGACACCCCGCTGCCCGACGACTGCGACCTCGTGGTCACCTCGCCTGGTTGGCGTCCTGACTCCCCGCTCCTGGTCCGCGCCGCGGAGGCCGGGGTGGAGGTCATCGGGGACGTGGAGCTGGCCTGGCGGCTCAAGCCCGCCGACCAGGTGTGGCTCGCCATCACCGGCACCAACGGCAAGACCACCACCGTGCGCATGCTGGAGTCCATCCTGCGCGCGGACGGCCGCGACGCGCTCGCGGTCGGCAACGTCGGCACCCCGATCGTGGACGCCGTCCTCCCCGACGCCGACGGCCACGTCCACGACATCCTCGCCGTGGAGCTGTCCAGCTTCCAGCTGCACTGGTCCAACAGCGTCCGGCCGCACGCCGCCACGGTCCTCAACGTCGCCCCCGACCACCTGGACTGGCACGGCGGCCTGGAGCCCTACGCCCGCGCCAAGGGCAGGGTGTTCGCCCAGGGCACGATCCGCGTGGTCAACACCGCCGACTCCTGGTCCGTCCGTCTGGCCGAGGAGGAGGGCGACCCGCACACTCCGGTGGTGGGTCTGCGCCTGGACACGCCTCGCGCCGGTGAGCTGGGTGTGGTCGAGGACCTGCTCGTGGACCGCGCCTTCGTCGCCGAGCCGCACAGCAGCGCTGAGGAGCTCGCCTCCCTGGGCGACGTCCGCCCGGCCGCGCCGCACAACGTCGCCAACGCCCTGGCCGCCGCCGCCCTGGCCCGCTCGGTGGGGGTGGACCCCGCCTCGGTCCGGGCGGGTCTGACCGCCTTCGTGCCCGAGCCCCACCGCATCGCGCACGTGGCCACGGTCGCGGGCGTGGACTTCGTGGACGACTCCAAGGCCACCAACCCGCACGCCGCCGCGGCGTCGTTGAACTCCTACGACTCGGTGGTGTGGATCGCGGGCGGCCTCCTGAAGGGGGCCGAGGTCGACGGTCTCGTCGCCGGTGCCGCCTCCCGCCTCCGTGGCGCGGTGCTGATCGGCGCCGACCGCGAGCGCATCCGTGAGGCCCTGGTCCGGCACGCCCCGGACGTCCCGGTGGTGGAGGTGGAGGGCCCCGAGCCCGACGCGCCCGCCGGTCACACGGTGATGGACGCGGTCCTCGCCCGGGCCACCGACCTCGCCCGGGAGGGCGACACGGTGCTACTGGCCCCGGCCGCCGCCTCCATGGACATGTTCACCAACTACCCGGAGCGGGGCCGCTTCTTCGCCGAGGCCGTCCACCGGCTCGGCTGAACCGTCCCTCGCCCCCTGCGGCGAGCAGGACCCGAAGCGGAGCACCCCCTCGGGCGAACACTGAGTGATCAGAGGCCACCCCTGCGTCATATCGAACGCGCGGGTGGCCTCCTGTGTGTCGCGCGGCACCCCACGCACCGCCAAAGATGGCCAACACGCGGGAAATGTCCACGGTTCCCGACCCGCCGGTACGCAAGTATTGAGGCGCGAATCGTGCGGAGGGTGTGGATGGCGGCGACGACAACGGTTCCCGGGGTGTCCCGCACCCGGGAACGCACGGCGGCCGGTGGCCGCGAACGGGGCCTCTGGCGTGAGTGGGCCCGGTCCCTGGACCGTCCCCTCACCTCCTACTACCTGATCCTCAGTACCGGGGTGATGCTCATCTCCCTGGGCCTGGTCATGGTGCTGTCCTCGACGATGGTCAACTCCATCACCGAGACCGGCTCGGCCTTCTCCGTGGTCCAGCGGCAGATGGTGTCGGCGATGATCGGCCTGCCGCTCATGGTGTTCGCCTCCCAGCTGCCCCTGTGGGTCTTCCGCATGGTCGGCTACCCGGCGATGATCGTGTCCGTGGCGCTGCTGCTGCTCACCGCCTTCCAGGGCACCGAGGTCAACGGTGCGATGCGGTGGCTGGAGGTCGGCGGCCTGGTCATCCAGCCCTCCGAACCGGCCAAACTCGCCTTCGCCCTGTGGGGCGCCAACATCCTCGCGCGCAAGGAGGAGCTGAAGGACCTCACGGAGTGGCGGCACCTGCTCATCCCGCTGGTGCCCGGCTGCGGACTCCTGGTGCTCCTCGTGCTGCTGGGCTCCGACCTGTCCACCTCCCTGGTGCTGCTCCTCATCTTCCTGAGCCTGCTCTGGGTGGTGGGGGCGCCCGCACGGCTGTTCGTGGGCATGTTCGGCCTGGTCCTGGGGCTGGCCGCGATCGTCATCGCGATCGAGCCCTTCCGCATGACCCGAATCGCCGTGTTCCTCGACCCGGAGTCGGACCCGAGCGGTACCGGTTTCCAGTCACTGCACGGCCTGTACGCCCTGGGTACCGGCGGCATCTTCGGGGTCGGCATCGGCGCCAGCCGTGAGAAGTGGGGCTTCCTGCCCTACGCCGAGTCCGACTTCATCTTCGCCATCATCGGTGAGGAGTTCGGGCTCATCGGCACCCTGCTGGTCCTCGGCCTGTTCGGCATGCTGGGCTACGCGGGCCTGCGGGTGGCCTTCCGCGTCAAGGACGCCTTCTCGCGCCTGGCCGCCTTCGCGATCGTCACCTGGATCATCGGCCAGTCCATGATCAACATCGCCGCCGTCATCGGCCTGGTCCCCGTCACCGGCATCCCGCTGCCCCTGGTCTCCTACGGCGGCTCCGCTCTCATCCCGACGATGATCGCGCTCGGGGTGCTGCTCGCCATCGCCCGAAACGAGCCCGAGGCCCAGAAGGCCCTGGCGGCCCGGGGTCCCACTCGGGTCCAAAGGGCCATAAGCTGGCTTGGCCTGGAGAACATCGCCGCTTCCGTCCGTAATCAGAGCGGTTCGGCGCCCTCCAAGCGCACCACCGCGCCGCGCACCCCCCGCAAGTCGGGTGAGCGCGGGGCCCGGACCGGTGCCAAGACCACGGCCAAGAACAAGAGCGGACCGGTCCCGGCGGGTGACCGGCCAAGGAGGAATCGGCGACGATGAGGGTAGCCCTCGCCGGAGGCGGCACGGCCGGGCATATCGAGCCCGCACTCTCCCTAGCGGACGCGCTCCGGCGCGTGGACCCCAACACGGAGATCCTCTGCCTGGGAACGGAGCGGGGCCTGGAGACCCGGCTGGTCCCCATGCGCGGCTACGAACTGGGCCTGATCCCGGCGGTTCCCCTGCCGCGCAGGCTCACCCCACAACTGCTCACGGTTCCCGGCAAGCTGGCGGGCGCCCTCAGCGCGGCGGGAGAACAGCTGGACAAGCTCCAGGCCGACGTCCTCGTGGGCTTCGGCGGCTACGTGGCCACCCCCGGCTACCTGGCGGCACGGCGCCGTCGCATCCCCATCGTGGTGCACGAGGCCAACCCTCTCCCGGGCCTGGCCAACCGCCTCGGTGCGCGGCTCACCCCGCACGTGTTCACCGGCCACCCGCACACCCAGATCCGCAACGGCCGGTTCATCGGCATCCCGCTGCGCCAGCAGATCACCTCGCTGGACCGGCTGGCCATGGGTGACAAGGCCCGCGCCTACTTCGGTCTGCGCCCCGACCTGCCCACCCTGCTGATCTTCGGCGGCTCCCAGGGCGCCCAGCGCATCAACGAGACCGCCTTCCAGGCCGCGGCGGCCTTCCGCCGCGCCGGCGTGCAGGTCCTGCACGTGGTCGGCCCCAAGAACGCCGACGAACCCCAGGACCTCACCCAGGACGGCGTCCCCTACGTCGCCGTTCCCTACGTGGACCGCATGGACATGGCCTACGCCGCCGCCGACGTTGCGATGTGCCGCTCCGGGGCCATGACCTGCGCCGAACTCACCGCCGTGGGCCTGCCCGGCGCCTTCGTGCCGCTGGCCATCGGCAACGGTGAGCAGGCACTGAACGCCGAGCCGATCGTCCAGGCGGGCGGCGGCCTGATGGTCGAGAACGCCAACGTCTCGGTCGAGTGGATCACCGGCCAGCTCATCCCGCTGCTCACCGACACCGACCGTGTCGTGGCCATGTCGGAGGCGGCCGCCCGGATGGGTCGCCGCGACGCCGACACCGAACTGGCCCGGGAGGTCCTCGCGATCGCCCGAGGCGACAAGCCCACCCCCGAGATACAACTGTCCGACGACGACGGCGAGGACGCCTTCTACGACGACGGGAAGGACGCACGATGAGCCTGGTCACAACGACCGACCCGGTCCCCGTCGACGAACTCGGCCGTACCCACTTCATCGGTCTGGGCGGGGCCGGCATGTCCGGCATCGCCCGCGTGCTGCTCCAGTCCGGGGTCGAGGTCTCGGGCAGCGACGCCCGCGACAGCGAGACCCTGCGCGAACTCGAGCAGATGGGCGCCCAGGTCTTCGTGGGCCACGCCGCCGAGAATCTGGGCAAGGCCGACACCCTGGTGGTCTCCTCCGCCATCCGTGAGGACAACCCCGAACTCGCCGAGGCGCGCGCCCGCGGCATCCGCGTCCTGCCCCGGGCCGCCGCCCTGGGCGCCCTCCTGCTGGGCCGTGAGGGGATCGCGGTCTCGGGCACCCACGGCAAGACCACCACCACCTCCATGGTCACCGTGGTCCTCCAGCACCTGGGGGTCGACCCCGGGTACGTGATCGGCGGCAAGCTGGTCACCACCGGCCTGGGCGCGGACGCCGGGGTCGGTGAGGTCATCGCGGTGGAGGCCGACGAGAGCGACGGATCCTTCCTGATGCTCTCGCCCAAGGTCGCCGTGGTCACCAATGTCGAGGCCGACCACCTGGACAACTACAGCGGCATCGACGAGATCCACGCGAACTTCGCGAACTTCGTCGACCGGGTCGAGCGCACCCTCATCGTCGGGATCGACGACCCCGGCGCCCGCACCGTCGCCGAACTCGCCCGTGAGCGCGGTAAGAAGGTGCTCACCTACGGCGAGGCCGAGGACGCCGACTACCGGATCACCCGTATCCGGGCGCGCGGCTTCACCACGGAGTTCACGCTCACCACCGCCGACGGCGATCCGATCGACGGCACCCTGGCCGTCCCGGGGCGGCACAACGTCCTGAACGCCGCCGCGTCCGTGGCCGTCGCCGACGAACTCGGCCACGACCTGGAGATCGCGGTGGAGGGGATCGCCGACTTCGCCGGCGCCGCCCGCCGGTTCGAGCTCAAGGGCGAGGGCGACGGCGTGGGCGTCTACGACAGCTACGCCCACCACCCCACCGAGATCGACGCGGACCTGCGCGCCACGCGCGCCGCCCTGCGCTCCTTCTCCGAGGATTCCGGGGAGGAGATCCCGGAGGGCCGGGTGGTGGCCCTGTTCCAGCCGCACCTGTACAGCCGGACCCGGATCTTCGCCGAGGAGTTCGCGACCGCCCTGAGCCTGGCCGACGAGGTCGTGGTGATGGAGGTCTACGCCGCCCGTGAGGACCCCGAGCCCGGGGTGACGGGGGAGATCATCACCTCGAAGGTCTCCCACGACGGGGTCCGGTACGTGCCGGACCGCGCGGACGCCGTGCGTACGGTGGCCGCTCTGGCCCGCCCCGGGGACATCGTCCTCACCATGGGCGCCGGTGACGTCACCGAGCTGGGGCCGCTGATCGTCGAGGAGCTGGCGCGGAACGCAGAAGGAACCGAAACCAGCTAAGAGGAGCACGCACGTGGCCGCTGACCGCAACAGGGCGAAGACCACGGAACGGGACGGGGAGGGCGGCGAGAGCGCGGTCCGCAAGGGGTCGGACCCCTGGAAGGTCGCCTTCGCGGTCCTGCTCGTCGTGTCACTGGTCTGCGTGGTCACGTGGGTGCTGCTCGGCTCCCGGCTCCTCGTCGTGCGTGAAGTCGCCGTCACCGGTCTGGACCGGGTCTCGAAGGAGGAGGTGGTCGCGGCCGTGGCCGTGGAGACGGGCACACCCCTGATCCGAGTCGACCTGGACCAGGGCCGCGACCGAGCCGAGGGACTCGACCTGGTCCAGGCCGCTGAGGTGAGCCGGGGCTGGCCCGCCACCCTCAGGGTGGAGGTGGTCGAGCGCCGTCCCCTGCTCGCCATCCGCATGGGGGAGGAGTACCGGCTCGTCGACGGCGACGGCGTACGAATCGAGGACTCCACGACCCGGCCCGGCACGCACCCGCTGGTCCGGGTCACCGGCGAGATCGAGGACAACACTGCGGTCCGGGCCGCCGCCGACATCGTCCAGGAGGCGCCGGACTCCCTCATCGCGCAGATACAGCTGATCGACGCGACCGACACCGACGACATCACCGTGGAACTCGGTGACGGATCAGTGGTGGAGTGGGGCGACGCGCGGGACACCACGGGCAAGAGCGACGTGTTGCGGGTGCTGATGCGCGAGCACCCGCCCGAGGACGGGCGCGTCTACGACGTGGGAACCCCGGACCTGGCCATCGTCCGGTGAAGCTCACCCCAAGTAACGGGATAGTCGCACCGGAGTCGGGGCAAGAGCCGCGCACCGGGACAAGGGGCACGAGTGGGAGCTCGGCGCCGCGAACCGAATCCTCCGCAAGGACATTCCAGACGCGACGCGCCGAGTGCGCACTTCGCTTCCTCGCGTTATACGCCGTTAGGCTGAAGTCGTCACCGGTTGCCCGCACCCGACGGTCCGCTTACTGTCGGGAAGCACAACCAACGTCAACAACGCAGTAAGACACGCTTTCAGGGGTACACGAGAACCGTTCGAGAACGGTCTTCGGTGGCCCCGGGTCTCCCCACTCACGGTCGCCTCCGGGCGCTGTGCGGGGGTACCCGAAACGCACACTGTAGAACCGGATGCCGGACCGCCGGCGCACCCGATGGCCCACGGCCGTCGGACGCGGAGACGGAACGGCGTAAGCGAGCGGAAAGGCCCCTCGTCGTGGCAGCACCGCAGAACTACCTCGCGGTCATCAAAGTCGTCGGTATCGGCGGCGGCGGTGTCAACGCCGTCAACCGAATGATCGAAGAGGGGCTCAAGGGCGTCGAGTTCATCGCGATCAATACCGATGCCCAAGCGCTGCTGATGAGCGACGCGGACGTCAAGCTCGACGTCGGCCGTGAGCTCACCCGTGGCCTTGGCGCAGGCGCCAACCCCGATGTCGGCCGCAAGGCCGCCGAAGATCACCGCGAGGAGATCGAGGAGGTCCTCAAGGGGGCCGACATGGTCTTCGTCACCGCTGGTGAGGGTGGCGGAACCGGCACGGGGGGAGCCCCGGTCGTGGCCAACATCGCCCGCTCCCTCGGGGCACTCACCATCGGTGTGGTCACCCGCCCCTTCGGTTTCGAGGGCAAGCGGCGGGCCACCCAGGCCGAGTCGGGGATAGCGATGCTCCGTGAAGAGGTCGACACCCTCATCGTCATCCCCAACGACCGGCTGCTGTCCATCTCGGACCGCCAGGTCAGCGTCCTGGACGCCTTCAAGGCGGCCGACCAGGTCCTGCTCTCCGGTGTCCAGGGCATCACCGACCTGATCACCACGCCGGGCCTGATCAACCTGGACTTCGCCGACGTCAAGTCGGTCATGTCCGGTGCCGGATCGGCGCTGATGGGGATCGGTTCGGCGAGAGGGGACGACAGGGCGGTCGCGGCGGCCGAACTGGCGATCTCCTCGCCACTGCTGGAAGCGAGCATCGACGGCGCACACGGTGTGCTGCTGTCCATCCAGGGCGGCTCCGACCTCGGACTGTTCGAGATCAACGAGGCGGCTCAGTTGGTCGCCAACTCGGCGGCACCCGAGGCCAACATCATCTTCGGCGCCGTCATCGACGACGCCCTGGGCGACGAGGTCCGGGTCACCGTGATCGCGGCGGGCTTCGACGAGCCCGAGGTGTCCAGCCCCGCCACGCGGGAGCGTCAGCCGGTGGACCCTCCTGAGGCCGTCGCCCCCACGGCAGGCATCACGTCCGGCAGGGAGGAGTCGTCCGCGAAGGCGACGCCCCCCGGCACGGACGCGAGCGGGGCGCCGGCCACCAGCATGCCGTGGATCGCTCCGTCCCGCCCGGCCCAGCCGGTGCAGGAGGCTCCTCGGCCCGCCATGCCGCCGGTCCAGCCCGCGGTGACCCCGGAACCGGTCCGCCCCGAGCCCCAGCAGGCCCCGGCCGAGCCGGTCCAGGGCAACGGCTACCCGGTCCCGAGCGCCGAGCCCGAGCAGGTCGAGCCGGAGCCGGTCCAGGCGGAGGAGACCACCGCCCCGGAGCCCGAGGCCGCCGAGCCGGAGGAGCAGGCGAACCACGTCCACGCGGTGTCGGAGGCCTCCGAGCGCCGCAGCGAGGTTCCCACGCCCCGTCGCCGGGTCATCTTCGACGACCCCGACGACCTGGACGTCCCGGAGTTCCTCAAGTAGTCCGGACACCACCCCGGTACCATCGACGTGTCAGCGGCCCCGACCCATCTGCGGCGGGGCCGTCGCCGCCCTCGATGGGGCGCGGCGGAGGACGGCGGGGGCGACCCGCCGTCACTCCTCCGCCCACGGGGCAGAGGGAAGGACAACGTCGCGCCGATGGGCAACGTCATCGACCTGGGGCACGGTGTCCGTGCCGCCGTCACCGAACGCAAGGGCGGCGTGAGTCAGCCGCCGTTCGACTCGCTCAACCTGGGGCTGGGGTCCGGTGACACCCGGGAGGCGGTCACCGCCAACCGCCGACGCGCGGCCCAGGAGCTCGGGTTCGACGTCGACCGGATCGTGTGGATGAACCAGGTGCACAGCGCCGACGTCCTCGTGGCGACCGAACCCGGTGGGGTCGGTACCTGTGACGGCGTGGTCACCACCCGCCCGGATCTGGTCCTGGCTTCGATGGCCGCCGACTGCCTGCCGGTGCTCGCCACCGACGCCGTCGCCGGTGTGCTGGGGGCGGCCCACTCCGGCCGACAGGGCACCGCCCACGGAGTCGCCGCAAACCTCGTCGACACCATGGCCGCCCAGGGCGCCCGCCCCGACCACATCACCGTCTTCCTCGGCCCCGCCATCTGCGGAAGCTGCTACGAGGTCCCGCCCGAGCTCCAGGCCGAGACCGCCGCCCGGACACCCGAGGCCGCCTCTACCACGCGCCAGGGCACCACAGGCGTGGACATGGTCGCCGCCGTCACCGCTCAACTGCGCGGGGCCGGCGTCACCGACATCGTCACCGACGGGCGCTGCACCCTGGAGACCCCCGAACTCTTCTCCCACCGGGGCGACGCGCCCACCGGCAGATTCGCCTCCTTCCTCTGGCGCACCTGACCGCCGACCCGCCCGACCGGGCCGTCCCCAGCGGCCGGTTCCGGTCACGCGCCGCCCTCCTACCCCAGAAGGAACGATCGACAGTGTCACTGACCGACCCTGAGCGCACCGAGCAGATCCGCGCCAACCTCTCGGCCGCGCGGGCCAGGATCGAGGCGGCCTGCCACAAGGCCGACCGCGACCCCTCGGAGGTGTCGCTGATCGGCGTGACCAAGACCTACCCCGCCAGTGATGTGCGGATTCTCGCCTCGCTTGGTGTCACCGACGTCGGTGAGAACCGCGACCAGGAGGCCGCCCCCAAGGCGGCGGAGACCGCTGATCTCGGCCTGACCTGGCACTTCGTCGGCCAGCTCCAGACCAACAAGGCCCGCTCCGTGGCCTCCTACGCCGACGTCGTGCACTCGGTGGACCGGGCGAAGCTGGCCCGCGGGCTGGGGGACCGGGCCGCGGCGGCCGAACGGAGCCTGACCTGTCTGGTCCAGGTCAACCTGGACACCGACTCGCGGGCCGGGGTCCTCGGCCCGCGCGGAGGGGTCGACCCCTCCGACGCGCCCGCCCTCGCGGAGAGCATCGACGAGCACGAGGCGCTCACTTTGGGGGGAGTGATGGCGGTGGCGCCGCTCGGCGGCGACCCGGACGCTGCCTTCGCCGTCCTCAACGAGGTGGCGGGGCGGATTCGGGATCGCTACCCTCAGGCGACGGTGATCTCCGCCGGGATGAGCGGGGACCTGGAGGCCGCGATCGGACGAGGCGCGACACACCTGCGACTCGGCACGGCGTTGCTTGGCGCTCGGGGACCGATCGTGGGGTAATGTCCCCACATAGACCTTGGGGCCCGTCTGTGGCGTTCGCCCGAATGGACGAACACCCCGCTGAGGCGGGGCGCAGGGGCTGGAAACGACGGAGGAGTCGGCTGCGGTGAGAACGCCGCGGGGACGACGGAGGACATGAGATGGCCGGCGCGATGCGCAAGATGGCGGTCTACCTCGGCCTCGTGGAGGACGACCGTTACGATCACCGCTATGCGGACGAATATGATGAGTTCGACGATTTCGACGAGGGCGTGGAGGAGCAGCGTGACCGCGACGCTGACACTCCGCGAGGCGAGGAAACACGAGGCGACGCTGTGACGGACACCGGCGACTACCTGGGAACGGGTGAACGGCGCGGTGGAACGACCACGACAGCCTCAACCGCCGACCTTGCTCGGATCACCACGCTCCATCCACGCACCTACAACGAGGCGCGTACGATCGGAGAGCACTTCCGGGAAGGTACACCGGTGATCATGAACCTGACCGAGATGGTCGACAGCGACGCCAAGCGTCTGGTCGACTTCGCGGCTGGTCTGATCTTCGGTCTCCATGGCAGTATCGAACGCGTGACGAACAAGGTGTTCCTGCTGTCCCCGGCCAACGTCGAGGTGACCGCCGAAGACAAGGCGCGGATCGCCGAGCGAGGGTTCTTCAATCAGAGCTAGATCATCACATTTGTCCAGAGATTGGGTCGGGGAACGACCGTGAGTATGGTCCTGTATGTGCTGCTGCTTCTGCTTCAGCTGTTTGTCTTCGTGCTGATAGCGCGGGTGGTGTTGGAGATGGTGATGTCCTTCTCCAGGACCTGGCGGCCTACCGGGTTCGTGCTTGTGCTCGCCGAGATCGTCTACACGATCACCGACCCGCCACTGAGGTTCCTACGCAGGTTCATCAAGCCGGTCCGGCTGGGAAGCGTCGCACTCGACCTGAGTGTGCTGATTCTCTTCTTCGCCGTGATCATCCTTCAGAGCGTTCTGAGGGTCCTGATGGTGAACGTGTCGTAGGGGTTGGGGGGCGGAAAGGACCGCCCTGGATTCCGATATGTGGTCTTGGTCATGATCTGGATTGCCGTAAGGTCACGATCAGGTAGCGTCCCTACGGACAGACTCCAAGCGCGCCAAGGAGACGAACATGCCGCTGACACCCGCTGATGTGCGGAACAAGCAGTTCAGTACCACCCGGCTCCGGCCGGGGTACGACGAAGAAGAGGTCGACGCCTTTCTCGACGAGGTCGAGTCCGAGCTGGACCGACTCATCCAGGAGAACGAGGAACTGCGCGGCAAGCTGGCCGAGTGCCTGAGGGGCAAGGTCCCCAACGCCGGTATGCAGGACTTCCAGCAGCAGGAGCAGGCGCCCGAGGCCCCGCAGCAGCAGATGGAACAGATGCGCCCGGAGCCCGTCCAGGCGCAGCAGCCCGTCGAGCCGCAGCCCCAGCCGCCCGCGCCGCAGCCGCAGATGGGCATGACCGGCGCCAACCTGGCCATGGGTGGCGAGGAGAACATGGACACGGCCGCCCGCGTCCTGGCCCTCGCTCAGCAGACCGCCGACCAGGCGATCTCCGACGCCCGCCGCGAGGCGGACGAGACCCTCGGCCGCGCCCGCCACGAGTCCGAGGACATCCTCGGTAAGGCGCGCCGTCAGGCCGACCAGATCATCGGCGAGGCCCGGGCCCGCTCCGAGAACCTCGACCGCGACGCCCAGGAGCGCCACCGTCAGGTCATGGGCAGCCTGGTCCAGCAGCGCGAGGAGCTCGAGCACAAGGTCAACGTGCTCAAGGACTTCGAGCGCGAGTACCGCAGCCGCCTGAAGGACTACTTCGAGCGTCAGCTGCGTGAGCTCAACGAGGAGGGCAAGTCCATCGAGCCCAACCCGAACACCACGGGTGGGTTCCAGACGATGGCTCCCCAGTCCGGCGGGACCCCCGCGCTCCAGCAGCACGGCCCCGGCCCCGGCGGTAACCCGTTCGGTCAGCCCGAGCCCGCCCAGCACGGTGGTTTCCACCCGGGCGAGGCCCCGCACGAGCGTCGCTGAACTGTCAGCGGATGCGGCTCCGAACAACTGAAAACTCCGGCTCCACACGTGTAAAGGCCCTGGTCGACCCGTGATCCTTAGCCTCCTCGCCACCGTGGCGGTACTGGCGGCCCTTGTCGTCATCGCGGCCGCCCTGGTGCTCGCCGAGCCCACCCTGGTGTACTTCGCCTTGGGACTCGGCGGGTTGAGCGTCCTTCTTCTGTTGGGCGCGCTCATCCAGGGGCGGTTCGGCGGGAGCAGTTCGGACACGGCACGGACGGACGGTTTGGGGAAGTCGTCCGTCCCCGTGGTGGCCGCCGCTTCGGCGGCCGGCGCGGTACCGGGCACACAGTGGGAACCGGAGCACTCCGGGCGCGTACCCGCACCGGCTGCTCAGCCGGTGCGGGAATCCGCCGTTACGGAGCCTTCCGTGCCCACGGGGCACGAGGTCGGTGGGCCGCGCGCCGTGGCCGCCGAGGAGAACGAAGAGGAAGCGGAGTTCGAGGTTCCCCGCTGGCAGACCCCCACCATGGGGAGCTGGCCCGAACCGGTCGTCGAACCGGAAGCCGAGCCGAAGCCGGAAGAGCACTCCGAGAGGCCCGAGCCCGTCCCAGAACCCGACGGATCGGACGAACCCCCGCAGGTCGAGAAGACCCCCGAGAGGGAGGCAATCCACGAGGCCGCGCTGGACCCGACCGAGGTGACCGAGGTCGAGGACGCGCCGGAGCCCGTGGTGGCTGTGGCGGAGAGGGAACCGGTCACGGAACCGGACGAGTCCGTCATCGAGCCCGAGAGGGCGGACGAGTGGACCTCCGTTGCGGAGATCCCCGCCGAAGAGACCACCGTGGATGTCGCGCCGCTCCCCGAGAGCGATGACGAGGCACACGCGCAGGAGCCGCACCAGGAGGACCGGGCGCCCGAGGACCTCGGCCGCGAGGCCCCGGACCCCGCCGAGGACGTGGAACCGTCCGTGGCCTACGCGGCCCTCCTCGACGCACACGGCGATGACCCCGAGGAAGGCGAGCCGCAGCGGGAGTCCGACCACGCGGAGCCCCATCAGGCCGAGTCGGAACAGGCAGAGTCCGACCAGACCGAGTCAGAGCAGGCCGCGTCCGAACAGGTCGATCTTGTGCAGGACCCCCAGGTCGAGCAGGCAGAGTCCGACCAGGAAGGGCTCCAGCAGGCCGCGTCCGAACAGGTCGAGCCTGAGCAGGACCCCCAGGTCGAGCGGGTCGCGTCCGAACAGGCCCGGACCGAGCAGGACGCCCGGACGGAGGAGGCCGAGACCTCCCTGGAGCCCCAGGAGTCGGACACGGCACCGGAGAGCGCCCGCGAGAACGAGGACGAACCCGTCCGCGAGGACCCCGCGGACACCTCGGCCCCCGAAACCGACACACCCGAAGGCCCCGAGGACCGCGAGGAACCGCAGGACCGGGTGGAGGACTCGGGACGCACCAGGGAACCGGACTCCTCCCTCTCCGCCTGACCCAGGAACACGGAAGGACCCCGCTCATCATCGAGCCGGGCCCTTCCACATCGCTGCGATCGACGTCAGGCGCGGCGGAAGCCGAAGACCACGTCGAACTCCTCCGACTCCGCCGAGTGGGGAGCGTCCTCGGCCACACCGGCCACGAAGGCGTCGGCGAGCACCTCGCCGGCGATGGTCCGACCGTGCTCGGTCAGGGCCTCACGGATCGCGTCGTCACCGGTGGTCCACCACACGTGGATGCGGTCCGACACGTCGAGGCCGCTGTTCTTACGGGCCTCCTGGAGCATCCGGACCATCTCGCGGGCCAGACCCGCGCGACGCAGCTCCGGGGTCAGCTCCAGGTCCAGGGCCACGGTCTCACCGGCCTCGGAGGCCACGGCCCAGCCCTCGCGGGGCTGTTCGGTCACCAGCACCTCGTCGGCGCTGACCTCGACCGGCTCGTCCTCGACCCGCACCTGCGCCCAGCCGGTGTCACGGACCTGCGCGACCAGGGCGGCCGGGTCGGCGGCCTGGATGGCCTTGGCCACCAGCGGCGTGCGCTTGGCGAACCGCTTGCCCAGAGCGCGGAAGTTCGGCTTGACGACGTAGTCCACGAGGTCCCCGCCGACCGACGACAGCGAGTCCAGACCGGCCACGTTGAGCTCCTCCGCCACCTGGCCGCGCAGCTGCTCCGGCAGGCCGGCGAAGCCCGGGGCACCCACCAGGGCGCGGGCCAGCGGCTGACGGGTACGCATGGCCGAGTCGACCCGCGCGGACCGGCCCAGTTCCACCAGACGGCGGGTGAGCGCCATGTTCTTCGACAGCTCGGTGTCGATCAGGTCCTCGTTCACCCGGGGCCACGACGCCAGGTGCACCGAGTCGGCGGCCTCCGGGCGGCGCAGCGCCGACCACACGTGCTCGGTCAGGAACGGGACGATCGGCGCCATCAGCAGCGTGACGGTCTCCAGCGCCTCGAACAGCGTCGCGAAGGCGGCCGCGCCCTCGGGGGTGTCGGCCCCGCCCCAGAACCGGCGGCGGGAACGGCGCACGTACCAGTTGGAGACGTCGTCCACGAACGCGGTCAGGCGGCGCCCGGCCCCGGTCGTGTCGAACTCCTCCATCGCCTTCGTGACGTCCCGGACGACCTCGTTCAGCTCCGACAGCAGCCAGCGGTCCAGCACCGGGCGGTCCTGCGGAGCGGGCGCGTCGGCCAGCTTCGAGTGGTCCCAGCCGTTCCCGGCGTTGGCGTACAGGGTGAGGAACGACGTCGTGCTGTAGTACGTCAGCAGCACCTTGCGGACGATCTCCTCCAGGGCGGCGTGGCCGACCCGTCGGGCGGTCCACGGTGAGCCGCTGGCCAGCATGAACCAGCGCAGGGCGTCGGCGCCGTGCCGGTCCATGACCGGAATGGGCTGCATGACGTTGCCCAGGTGCTTGCTCATCTTACGGCCGTCCTCGGCGAGGATGTGGCCGAGCACGACCACGTTCTCGAACGAGTTGCGGCCGAACACCAGGGTGCTCACCGCGAGCAGCGAGTAGAACCAGCCGCGGGTCTGGTCGATGGCCTCGGAGATGTACTGAGCGGGGAAGTTCTCCTCGAACGTCTCCTTGTTCTGGTGCGGCGCCCCCCACTGGGCGAACGGCATGGAACCGGAGTCGAACCAGGCGTCGATGACCTCGGGCACGCGGCGGGCGACCCGCTGGTCCTCCGGCAGGGACGGGTCGGCGTCGGGGTCGGGGATGACGACGTCGTCGACGAACGGGCGGTGCGGGTCCAGGTTGGACAGGTCCTGGCCGCTGAGCTCGCTCAGCTCCTCCAGGGAGCCCACGCAGATCCGGCGGCCGTCGGGGAACTCCCAGATCGGCAGCGGGGTGCCCCAGTAGCGGTTGCGGGACAGCGCCCAGTCGACGTTGCCGCGCAGCCACTCGCCGAAGCGGCCCTCCTTGACGTTCTCCGGCACCCAGTTGGTGACGTCGTTCTGCGCGAGGAGTTCGTCCTTGACGGCGGTGGTGCGGATGTACCAGGACGGGACCGCGTAGTAGAGCAGCGCGGTGTGGCAGCGCCAGCAGTGCGGGTAGGAGTGCTCGTAGTTCAGGTGGCGGAAGAGCAGACCGCGGTCCTTGAGGTCGCGGACCAGCGTCTTGTCGGCCTCCTTGAAGAACACCCCGCCCACCAGGGGGAGTTCGGCCTCGAAGGTCCCGTCCGGGCGGACCGGGTTGACCACGGGCAGGCCGTAGGAGCGGCAGACCAGCATGTCGTCGGCGCCGAAGGCGGGGGACTGGTGGACCAGACCGGTGCCGTCCTCGACGGTGACGTAGTCGGCGAGCACGACGTAGTGCGCGGGCTCGTCGAAGGGGACGAGGTCGAAGGGGCGCTGGTAGGTCCACCGCTCCATCTCGTCGCCCTCGTAGCTCTCGCCGGTGAGCTCCCAGCCCTCACCGAGGACCTTCCCGAACAGCGGTTCGGCGACCACGAGCCGCTCGTCGCCGTTGGTGGCCACCACGTACCGGACGTCCGGGTGCACGGCCACGGCGGTGTTGGACACCAGGGTCCACGGGGTGGTCGTCCACACCAGCAGTGAGGTGGGGTGCTCGGGAGCTGCCAGCGGCCCCGAGGTGATGGGGAAGCGCACGTACACCGACGGGTCGGTGACGGTCTCGTACCCCTGGGCCAGCTCGTGGTCGGAGAGCGTGGTGCCGCAGCGGGGGCAGTAGGGGCTGATCCGGTAGTCGCGGACCAGCAGGCCCTTGTCCCAGATCTGCTTGAGCGCCCACCAGACCGACTCCACGTACTGTGGGTCCATGGTGCGGTAGGCGTCGTCCATGTTCACCCAGTAGCCCATGCGCTCGGTCATGGCGGTGAACGCGTCCACGTTGCGCAGGACCGACTCGCGGCAGCGCTCGTTGAACTCGGCGATACCGAAGGCCTCGATGTCCTTCTTGCCGCTCAGGCCGAGTTCCTTCTCCACGGCGACCTCGACGGGCAGGCCGTGGCAGTCCCAGCCGGCCTTGCGGTCGACGTGGTAGCCGCGCATGGTGCGGAACCGCGGGAAGACGTCCTTGAACGCGCGGGCCTCGACGTGGTGCACGCCGGGCTGGCCGTTAGCGGTGGGCGGGCCCTCGTAGAACACCCAGTTCTCGTTGCCGCGCGTCTGTTCGAGGGAGCGCTGGAAGACGTTCTCCTTCGACCAGCGGCCGAGGATCTCGCGCTCCGTCGCGGGCAGGTCGATCTGGGCGGGCAGCTGGGGCAGCGCGCGGGATTCGGGCCGGGGGTCGTCGGTCACCGTCGTACCTTTCTCCATCAGGGGTGTTCCTGACGGAGGGACGAGGCCGGGCCCCGCGGTACCACCCTCCTTGGAGCCGCGTCCGGGTCCGCTGGGCGGATCGGTGGCGGGTCCCACTTCGTTGGGTTCGTGCCGGTTCTACTGGGGTGCGCGCGGTGCACGACCTGTTCTTCCGGCGGCTCCGGGGTGATCTTCGCGCTGGTCGTTGCCCCCGGGCTCGCACCGTCCCCGGGTCGCTTGGGCGGTCCAGCCCCCTCTAGGCTGTGTCCGTCCGGTCGGGGCCAGCGTTACTCGTCCCCATCGACACGACTTCAGGATAACGCAGTGCGGCCAGGCGCGCCGCGCTTTAGTTGGGGGTGCGGCCATGGCGGAGCGGACACGGGGCGCGGTGCTGGTGACCCTGGCCGACCGCGAGGACGCGGAGGAGCTCGCCGAGCAGCTCCAGGAGCAGGGTTACGAACCGTGCAGGGTGTACCGGGACATGCTCGCGGGGGAGGACGACGCCGAGGACGCCGACTGGGTGATCGAGGTGCTGACCGGACCGCACGGCGGCTCGGCGGTCTTCGACGAACCCCACCTGCGGCTGCTCGCCGAGGACTACGGCGGCTTCGCCGTGGCGGAGTGACCCCGGGGGAGTGAGTCCCCTTCACCAGCCGCACCGCACCGCCGGGATCGTTGCCTTGGACCGGGGGATTGCCTAGGCTCACGGCACCACTCACGGCCGTTCCGAAGGGGAGACCCCCCCAGTTCAGGAGGGGTGCGGGGCCGTGGGTACGCGGAGGGGGAGTGCGATGAAGGCCACCGAGGCGGCGGCGCTGCCGGTGCGACAGGGCGAGGAGCCCTGGACGTCGGGAGAGCTCGCTCAGGTCCGGAAGCAGCTGGAGGGCGAGATGGCGGCCCAGCGGGCGGAACTCAGGGAAGGCGAGGAAGCGCTCGCGGAGCGGCTCACCGATCCGGTCGAGGGTGCGGGCGACGACCCCGCGGACGCCGGGGCGAAGACCTTCCAGCGCGAACACGATCTGGCGTTGGCCTACAATACTCGTGACCTGCTCGCCAAGAGCGAGCGGGCGATCGAACGGATGGACGCGGGGACCTACGGGGTCTGTGAGTCATGCGGCCAGGCCATCGGGAAGGCACGTCTACAGGCCTTTCCGCGCGCCACCCTGTGCGTCAACTGCAAACAGCGCGAGGAGCGTCGCTGACTGAGGTAGAGCCCTCCGGGGACAGCAACATGACCACGACCGACAACACCGTCGCCCGGCCGCGCAGGTACGTACTCCTGTTGCTGGTCGCGCTGGCCGCGATCGTCGCCGACCTCATCACCAAGGAATGGGTGCTCGCCGCCTTCTCCCAGGGTGAGCGCCTCGACGTCCTCGGCAGCTTCGTCCAGTTCACCCTGGTCTACAACACCGGTGCCGCGTTCTCGCTCGGCACCGGCTACACCTGGGTGTTCACCGCCATCGCCACCATCGTGGTCCTCGCGATCGCCTGGATCGGCTGGCGCGTGCGCAGCCTGTGGTGGGGCGCGACGCTCGGCCTGATGATGGGCGGCGCCGCGGGTAACCTCGTCGACCGCTACTTCCGGGGCGAGACGCCCGGGACGGGCGCGGTCGTCGACTTCATCAGCGTCGGGAGCTTCCCGGTGTTCAACCTGGCCGACTCCTGCGTGGTGGTCGGGGCCTGCCTGGTGGTGGCGCTCACGTTCAAGGGGCTCAACCTGGACGGGACGAGGGCCGAGGACGAGGCCGCCGAGCCTGATGAGGGCGCCGAGAAGGACCGCGACGACAACGACGAAGGGAAGGGCGCATGAGCGACACAAGAAGCCTGCCCGTCCCTGACGGACTGGAGGGGGACCGGCTCGACTCCGCCATCGCGCGGATGTTCGGGCTGTCCCGCACCCGCGCCGCCGAGATCATCGGTGACGGCGGGGTCCTCCTCGACGGCTCCGAGGCGGCCAAGTCCGACCGGGTGAGCGCCGGCGCCTGGCTGGAGGTCACCCTCCCGCCGCCGCCCACCGCCCCGGTGCCCAGGGCCGAGGCGGTCCCCGGCATGCGGATCGTGCACGAGGACACCGACATCATCGTGGTGGACAAGCCGGTCGGCGTGGTCGCGCACCCCACGGTCGGCTGGACCGGCCCGAGCGTGCTGGAGGGCCTGCTGGCCTCGGGCGTGCAGCTGGCCACCAGCGGTGCGGCCGAGCGTCAGGGCATCGTGCACCGGCTGGACGCCAACACCACCGGTCTGATGGTCGTGGCCAAGAGCGAGACCGCCTACAGCGTGCTGAAGCGGGCGTTCAAGGAGCGCACCGTGGACAAGCGGTACCACACGCTGGTTCAGGGCCACCCGGACCCGCTGCGCGGCACCGTCGACGCCCCGATCGACCGTCACCCCGCCGGTGACGGCCGTTGGGCCGTGGTCGCTGGCGGGCGCCCCTCGGTGACGCACTACGACACCCAGGAGGCCTTCCGGGCCGCCAGTCTGTTGGAGATCAAGCTGGAGACGGGCCGTACCCACCAGATCCGGGTGCACATGTCCGCGCTGCGCCACCCGTGCGTGGGCGACTACCTCTACGGCGCCGACCCGACGCTCGCCGAGCGGCTCGGGGTCAGGCGCCAGTGGCTGCACGCGGTGCGGCTGGGCTTCGACCACCCCACCGAGCACCGCCCGGTGGAGTTCTCCAGCCCCTACCCCGACGACCTGCGCGCCGCCGTGGAGCTGCTCCGCGAGGACTAGCGCGCGCCACTCCCCTCCCGGTCTCCTCCGCCGTCCTGCCCCACCGGGGTCGGACGGCGGACGTGCAGGACCCGCTGGCACAGTGCCGCACCCAGGATGATCACCAGGGCCCCCACCGGCTGGTTCCAGGTCAGGGTCTCGCCGAGCAGGACCACACCGGCGGTGACGGCGACCACCGGGACGACGTAGGTGACGGTGGTGGCCACGGTGGCGCCCGCGGCCCGGACGATCGCGTAGTTGAGGATGTAGGCGAACCCGGTGCCGAACACGCCCAGGGCGGTCACCGCGAGGGCGACCCGCCAGGTCAGTTCGGTGGGGGCCTCGGTGAGCAGCGGGGTCAGCACCAGCAGGGGCAGGGTGCCGAGCAGCATCTGGAGGGAGCTCAGCTCCAGCGCGCTGTGCGGGCTTCCCGCCACGAACCGGCGCAGGTAGGGGGTGCCGATCCCGTAGCAGACGGTGGCGCCCACCACCAGGAGCATGCCGAGCAGGGCGTCGTCGTCGGAGACGTTCACCTGGCCCAGGGAGTTCCAGACACCGAAGACGGTGAGGACCCCCAGGAAGCCGATGCCCAGGCCGAGGAGGCGGGTCCGGTCGGGTCGTTCGTCGCTCAGGATCAGCATGGCGAACACCACGGCGAACAGCGGGGTGGAGGCGTTGACGATCCCCATCAGTGCGGACGGGATGAGCTTTCCGGCGTAGCCGAACAGAGTGAACGGGATGGTGTTCAGCAGCAGGGCGGCCACGAACATGTGGCACCAGAGCCGGGGTGAGGACGGCAGGCGCCCCCCGGCTGAGGAGGAGGACGGTGAGCAGGGCCAGGGCACCGGTGCCCATGCGCCCGAGGGCGAGCTGGAGCGGCGCGAGCACCTCCGCGCCGATCCGGATCAGGACGAAGCTCATGCCCCAGATGAGCGCGAGCAGCACGAACTTGGCGCGCCAGCTCAGGAACGGGGCGCTGCGCGGTGCGACGACCGGCGGGGAGGAAGCGACGGTGTCGGGAAGAGTGGACATGGGATGTTTCTATCTGTGCACGATCCCTTAGGTCTACTTCGTATCTCTAAACCGGTGCCTTAGCTTTGCTTACATGCTCAGTGTCGACCGGCTCCGGGTCCTGCACGCCATCGCCGCCCACGGGTCCCTCAGCGCGGCCTCCCAGGCCCTCCACGTCACCAACTCCGCCGTCTCCCAGCAGTTGACCAAGCTCGAACGCGAGGTCGGCCAACCACTGGTCGAGCGCAACGGGCGGGGGGTGCGCCTCACGGACGCCGCCGAACTCCTGGTGGAGCACACCTCCCGCATCCTGTCCCTGGTCCACCGGGCCGAGGCCGACCTGGAGGCCCACCGGGGCGAGGTCACCGGCCACCTGCGCCTGTCCGCCACCCCCACGGCGGTGCGCGGACTGCTGCCCGCCGCCCTGCCAGCCCTGCGCGAGGCCCACCCCGGACTGCGGGTCGAACTCCACGAGGACGAGCCCCAGGAGAGCGTCCCCGCGATGGCGCGCGCCGACGCCGACCTCGCCCTGGTCGTGGACTGGATGGGAGCGCCCCTCCAACTGCCCCAGGGGATGACCCGCGCCTCTCTCATGGAGGACGTCGGCGACATCGCGTTGCCCTCGGACCACCCGCTGGCCCACCGGGAGATCCTGGAGCTGGACGAGATCCTGGACCTGCCGTGGATCAGCTGGACCAAGGGGTCCATCTGCGACGACTGGCTGCACGACATCATCCGGGGCCGAGGGGCCGAACCCCACATCATCCACTCAGTGGAGGAGCACCAGACCAAGCTGGCCCTCATCGCGGCCGGGATCGGCGCCGCCGTGATGCCGCGACTGGGCAGGGGGCCCCTGCCCGAGGGCGTGACGGTGGTCCCCGTGCAGCCCGCGATGGTCCGCCAGGTCTACGTGTTCTGGCGCACCGACGCCTCCCGGCGCCCGGCTATCAGGGCCGTGGTCAGAGCCCTGCGGGAGGCGGCCGCCGCCTACACGGAGTGACCCGGGGGGCCGTCGTGGGCGCGGTGCCCCTCTTCCTCCGCATGGGAGACGCTCCGCCGAGGCGTCCGACCCGGTGGGTCCGATCGCCAGGTCGTGCCCTCACCCCTGGCGGGCGGGGCGGGGCGGACCCGAGCCGCCCCGCCCCGCACTCAGGCCTCGCCGAGCAGGTCCGTCATGGTGGCGGTCGGGCTGATCACCTCCGGGTCGGTGCGCACGTCCACCAGGGTGGGCAGGTCCGCGCCCACCGCCTCGCTCAGGGCCTTCTCCAACTCCTCACGGGTGTGCACGGTGGCGCCCCTGGCCCCCAGCGCCCTGGCGTACCCGGCCAGGTCCAGCGGTCCGCTGATCTCCGTTCCCGCGATCCTGCCCAGCTCGCGGGCCTGGTGCATGGCGATCGTGCCGTAGAGCCCGTTCTGGAACACCACCACCGTGATCGCCGCCCCGTGGCGCACCGCCGTCTCCAGTTCCTGCCCGGTCATCAGCGCGCCGCCGTCACCGGCCACCGCCACCACGGTCCGCTCCGGAGCGGCGAGCTTGGCGGCCACGGCGGCGGGCACCGCGTACCCCATGGCGCCGCTGGTCGGCGCCAACTGCGTGTCCGCGTGCCGGTACCACCAGCCCCGGTGCAGGAAGGACGCGAAGTTGCCCGCGTCGTTGGTGATCAGGGCGTCCTCGGGCAAAGCCTCTCGCATGCCCGCGATCACCGACCACGGGTGCATGCGCGGGCCCCGGTGCCGCTCGGCCTCGGGTGGGACGGTGGCGCTCTCGACCCACAGCCGACGGGCCGCGCTCCAGTCCCGGTAGGCCACCGTCACCGGAGCCCCGGCCAGTGCGCGCAGCGCCTCGCCGGAGTCGGCCACCGCTCCGAGCCACACGTCCTTGGTGGCCCCCACCTGCGCGGGGTCGATGTCGATCTGCGCCACCCTGGTGCGGCCGTCCGACTCGGGCAGCCGGTACCCCTGGGTGGTCGTCTCGCTCATCCGGCAGCCGACCACCAGGACGGCGTCGGCGTCGGCCAGGGCGCCCAGAACCGCGCTCGGCGCGCCCAGCCCCAGGTGCCCCAGGTAGAGCGGGTGGTCGTTGGGGAAGACGTCCTGGCGTCGCCAGGCGGCGTACACCCCGGCGCTGTAGCGCTCGGCCACGCGCACGAGGTCCTCGCGCGCCGCCCGCGCACCGCCGCCCGCGACGATCACCGGGCGCACCGCACGGGCCAGCCACGCGGCCAGCTGATCGCGGTCCCCCTCGCCCAGTGGCGGCCGGGGGACCAGCGGGGCGCGCGGTACGGGCGGGGCGCCGACCCGCTGCCCGAACAGGTCTCCGGGCACCGCGACGGCCACGGGTCCCGGCCGCCCGGTGGTGGCGATCCGGATCGCCCGCGCGGTCACCTCCGCCAGCCGGTCCGCCCGGTGCACGGTGGTGGACCACTTGGTGATGGGTGCGTAGAAGGCGGTGAGGTCCACCTCCTGGAAGGCCTCACGGCCCAGGTGCTCGGTCTCCGCCTGTCCGAGGAACACGATCATGGGGGTGGAGTCCTGCATGGCGGTGTGCACGCCCACCGCCAGGTTGGCCGCGCCGGGGCCCCGGGTGGCGGCGGCCACGGCCGGGATACCGGTGAGCTTGGCCTCGGCCTCGGCCATGAAGGCGGCTCCGCCCTCGTGCCGGGTGGAGACCAGCGCCATCTCCGGATGCTGGTCGATGGCGTCGGCCAGTTCGAGGAAGCTCTCGCCGGGGACGGTGTAACACCGTCTGATCCCGGCGGCGGCCAGGACCGAGACCGTCGCGTGCGCTGCGGTGTCGGTCGGGGGCTGGGGCCGTGGTGCGGCAGGGGCCATGGAGGCGGGTCCTTCCATCGTCGCAAGGTCCACTCAGCGCGCTCCGGGGGCGGGGTGTGCTCCGGAACACATGCGGCTGACTCTGGCAGGCGGCTCAGGGCCGGTCAAGGCCGAGGGTCGCCGCCTGTGGACAACTCACCCCGAGCCGCCCCAAGCCGCCCCCGTGTGGCGCCCGCCCGGTGGGCCGACCGGTCAGGCGGAGCTCCCGTCCTCGTGGTCGGGGGGCCGTGCCGCCGACCGCCTCCTTCGTGGTTCGAGGGCGCGGGCGTGGTCGTGGAGCTCGCTGAGCACAGCGTTCACCAGGGGATGCCCCTCGGTGCCCCGGCGAACGGAGACGAACACGTGCCTTCTGGGCGGTCGTCCCCTCAGCGGGACGACGCTGACGCGCGGCAGGTCGATGGCGGCTACCGCCGACCGCGGGGCGAGGGCGATGCCGACGCCCGCGCCGACGAGCGCGCTGACCGCACGGAAGTCGTTGGAGACCGACTCGACGCGCGGCTGGAAGCCCGCCTGCTGACACGCGAGGAGTGTGAGGTCGTGGATCGGGTTGCCCGGCAGCGGGGTGACCCACGCCTCGCCGGCCAGACGTGACAGTGACAGGTGGGTGCTGGCGGCGAGTTCGCTGTCCGACGGTACGAGCGCGTCCAACGGCTCCGAGTACAGACGTGCGTGACTGAACTCCTGTGCGGTCGAGACCGTGGCCTCCGGGTAGTCCACCGACACCGAGACGTCCACCTGGCCCTCGGCGAGGAGCCGTTGCGCGACGCCCCCCTCCGCGTCGGTGACGTGCGCGCGCAGGTGCGGCGCGGAGGCCCGAAGCGCGCGGAGGGCGGGAGCCACGACCTCGATGATCGCGGACGGGAACGCCGCGATGCTCACGGTGCCGACCTCTCCGAGCGCCGACGCGGCCAGGTCGGCCTCCGCCTGCTCGAGGATCGCGGACACCTGCACGGCGTATCCCGCGAGGACCGTCCCCGAGGAGGTCAGTCGGATGTTCCGTCCGTGGCGTTCGAAGAGGTCGAGTCCGACCTCGCGCTCCAGCGCCGACAACTGTTGCGACACCGCCGACGGTGACAGGTAGAGCGCCCGGGCCGCGGCGGTGACCGTGCCGTGGAGCGCGACTGCCTGGAGAACGCGCAGGCGGCGCGGGTCGATCACGCGGTCTCCTTTGAAGGAAATCTGGAAGGTTCTCTACAGGTCTTCGTGATGGACTTAATGATATCCAGTACGTGATGATCGGGGGAATGAAGGCTCTTTCGAAACTCCGCGGCGAGCCCGGGCTGACCCTGGCCGACGTCAAGAACCCCGAGATCGGTCGCGGAGAGGTGCTCATCAAGGTCCTGCGCACCGGAATCTGCGGTACCGACCTCCACATCAGAGCCTGGGACCACTGGGCGCGCTCCGTGATCGAGCCGCCGCTCGTCCTCGGACACGAGTTCGTCGGTGAGGTCGTCGACATCGGCGGTGATGTCAGCGACGTGAAGGTCGGCGACCTGGTGAGCGGCGAGGGCCACCTGGTGTGCGGCAAGTGCCGCAACTGCCGGGCCGGGCGCCGTCACCTGTGCATCCGCACGATCGGTCTGGGGGTGAACACGAACGGGGCGTTCGCGGACTACGTCGCGCTTCCCGAGTCGAACGTCTGGGTGCACCGCATCCCGATCGACCTCGACGTCGCCGCCATCTTCGACCCCTTCGGCAACGCCGTGCACACGGCGCTGTCCTTCCCCGTCATGAACGAGGACGTCCTGGTCACCGGGGCGGGGCCGATCGGGATCATGGCCGCCGCGACCGCGCGCCACGCGGGAGCGCGCAGCGTCGTCGTGACCGACCTGAGCCCGTACAGACTCGGGTTGGCCCGGGACATGGGCGCCACGATCGCCGTGGACGTGTCACGGGAGGACCTGGCCGACGTCATGGCGGCGAACAACATGAAGGAGGGCTTCGACGTCGCGTTCGAGATGTCGGGCCAGCCCAGGGCCCTCGCCTCGGCGATCTCCAGCATGAGCCCCGGCGGCCGTATCGCCGTCCTCGGCCTGCCGTCCGACGACGTCTCCGTCGACCTCGCGACCGTGGTGACCCGGATGCTCACGGTCAAGGGGATCTACGGACGGGAGATGTTCGACACCTGGTACGCGATGTCCGTGCTGCTCGAGAACGGCCTCGACATCAGTCCGATCATCACCCACCGGTTCGGCTACGAACAGCACGAGGAGGCCTTCGAGGTCGCCGCCTCGGGCGGGTGCGGAAAGGTCGTCATCGACTGGACCACGCCGATGGTCCCCCAGCCCGGGACCGCTCACAACGACGATCAGCGACGAGTAGGAGACTGACGTGTACTCAGCGATGCGTGACCACCTCAAGAGTGAGATCGAGGGCATCCGGGAGGCGGGACTGTTCAAGGACCAGCGGTTGATCAGCGGTCCCCAGTCCGCACGGATCAGCGTCGGTGACGGCTCCGTCCTCAACTTCTGCTCGAACAACTACCTGGGCCTCGCGGACCACCCCGACCTGATCGACGCCGCCAAGCGCACGCTCGACGAATCGGGCTTCGGGATGGCCTCGGTGCGGTTCATCTGCGGCACCCAGGACCTGCACGCGCGACTGGAGCGACGCCTCTCGGAGTTCCTCCGGGTCGAGGACACCATCCTCTACAGCTCGTGCTTCGACGCGAACGGCGGGGTGTTCGAGACGCTCCTCACCGCTGAGGACGCGGTGATCTCCGACGAGCTGAACCACGCGAGCATCATCGACGGGATCCGGCTCAGCAAGGCGGGCAGGTACCGGTACAAGAACCGCGACATGGCCGATCTGGAGAAGCAGCTCGTCGCCGCGGCGAACGCCCGCCACCGGCTCATCGTGACGGACGGCGTGTTCTCGATGGACGGCTACCTCGCCCCGCTCGACGAGATCTGCGACCTGGCGGAGCGCTACGACGCGCTCGTCATGGTGGACGACTCCCACGCCGTCGGGTTCGTCGGACCGAACGGGCAGGGGACCCCGGAGCTGTTCGGCGTCCAGGACCGCGTGGACATCGTGACCGGAACGCTCGGCAAGGCACTCGGTGGGGCCAGCGGCGGATACGTGGCCGGACACGCGGAGATTGTGGAGATCCTCCGGCAGCGGTCGCGGCCGTACCTCTTCTCGAACTCGCTGGCCCCGATGATCGTCGGCGCCTCCCTGCGCGTGCTCGACATGCTCTCCGAGGCCGACGACCTCAGGACGAGGCTGAACCGGAACGCGGCACTGTTCCGGGAGTCGATCACCGCGGCGGGCTTCGACGTCCTGGACGGCGAACACCCGATCGTGCCGGTGATGATCGGGGACGCGGCCGAGGCGGCCCGGATGGCGTCCGCCCTCCTCGAGAAGGGCGTGTACGTGACGGCGTTCTCCTACCCCGTCGTTCCCATGGGGCGTGCGCGTATCCGGGTCCAGCTCTCGGCGGCTCACAGCGAGGACGACGTCCGCGCGGCGGTGGCGGCGTTCGCGCAGGTCCGGGACGAGCTCCGCGACTCCGGGACGGCGGACTGACACCGAGCCGTCCCCGCCCCCGGGGATCGCCCGGGGGCGGCCCCCCGGACGCCCTAGGCGACGCCGAGGGCGCGCAGGGCGGCGGTGGTCCCGGCGGCGGCCACGACCACCACCAGGAACGGCGCGCGCAGCACCAGGGCGAGCGCGGCCGCTCCCAGCCCGGCCATGCGGGCGGTGTCCCAGTGCAGGCCCTGACCGTCGCCCAGGGCCTGCACGGCGATCAGAGCGGCCAGCAGCGCGAGGGGCACGGCCATGGCGAACCGTCGCAGCCACGGGTTGTCCAGCAAACGGCGCGGGGCCGCCAGCCCCGCGTACTTGAGCAGGTAGCACCCGGCTGCGGTGGCGACCAGCGCGATCCACATCGTCATGACCGGACCCCCTCGGCACGGTCGGTCCCGTCGGTCCCGTCGGTCCCGTCGGCGCCGTCGGCGCCGTCGGGCCGCCCCGTGGCGCCCCCGCGGTCGTCGGCGCCCACGAAGGCGAGCAGCCCGGCGGAGGCGGCCAGCAGCACCGGTACCCCCGGCGGCATGAGCGGGGTCGTGGCCAGCGCCAGCCCCGCGCCCAGCACCGCGATCAGCCAGGTGCGCAGCCCGCCCTCGCGCAGGCGGGGCCACAGGAGCCCCAGGAAGATGGCCGGGCCCACCGCGTCCAGACCGAACGCGTCGATGTTGTCCACGCGGTCCGTGGCCAGCGCGCCCACCAGGGTCGTGGCCACCCAGAAGCCGCCCAGGACCAGGTAGGTCGTCATGAACGCGGTACGGGCCGACTCCCGGTCCGGCTGGACCAGCGTCACCGCCGTGGTCTCGTCGATCACCCCGTGCGCCGCCAGAGCCCGGCGCACGCCCCGGTACCCCAGGACGTCGGCCAGCCGCAGCCCGTACAGGGTGTTGCGGGCGCCCAGCAGGAGGGCGCCCAGCGCCCCCGCGACGAGGTTGCCGCCGCCCGCGATCACCCCCACCAGCGCGAACTGGGAGGCGCCGGTGAACATGAACAGGCTCAGGAACACCGCTTGGGCGGGTGAGAGCCCGGCGGCCACGGCGGCGGTGCCGAAGGCCAGACCGGCGGCGCCGACGGCGACACCGATCCCCAGGCTGTCCCGCACCGCGGGAGATCGGAGTACGGAGAAGGTCTTCACGTTCGCTCACGTTAGGTGGGCCCAGGGCCGGGAGTCTTGTACGTTCTTGCGCTCGCCGGTCTCCGGGCGGCGGGGCTCAGACGCGCAGGGCGCGCTGGTAGGTCACGGGCGGCACACCGAGGTGGCGGCGGAAGTGCCGGGTCAGGTGGGACTGGTCGGTGAAACCCACTCGCGCGGCGACCTCGCTCGCCCGCCAGCCCTGGAGGAGCAGGACCCGGGCCCGGGCCACCCGCAGCTGGTTGAGGTAGGCGTGCGGGGGCAGTCCGTAGGCGGCCCGGAACGCCCTGGCCAGCGTGAACGGGCCGATGCCCACGTGCGCCGCCAGCTCCTCAAGGGTCGGCGGGTCCACCAGTCGCTCCGTCAGCAGCTCCCGTGCCAGCGCCACCTCGGGCCGCGCGGTGTGCGCCGTGACCCCGGTCCCGCGCTCACGCCCGTGGGAGCGCAACAGCATCGCGATGCCCTGACGGGCCAGCGACGACGCGGTGAGCCGTTCGCCCCGTTCGGCCGCCGTGTGCGCGCGCACGAGTACGCGGGAGACCTCGGGGGCGTCGATGCCGGAGTGGGTGAACCCCGGGGTGCCGCGCATCCCCAGTTCGCGGCCGATGTCCACCACCACTTCGGGCGCGGGGTAGAACACCCGGTACCTCCACCCCTCGGGGACCCCGGCGTGGCCGGTGTGCACCTCGTCCGGCTCGACCACGGCGAGCCCGCCCGGCCCCACCCGTGAGCTCCCGCCCGAGTGCGAGTACTCCTCGATCCCGGCGGTGATCATGCCGATGGTGTATGTGGAGTGCGTGTGCCTCGTGAAGGCGGTGGTGACGAACCGCGCGGTGAGGAGCTCGGTGTCGGGCAGCCCGGAGAAGCGCCAGTACCGCGCGCGCTCCACGCGCGGGTCCTCGACGGTGGGGTGGACGTCACGGGGCAGTTCCATATGTCCAGGTTAGAACGGGTCGCGGGCGTTCGTCGGCGCCAGGGTGCGCGCGGGGCGGGGGCACCGCCCCGGGCACGGGAGGGGCCGGTGCCCAGACCGCCGGAGAGGGGATCGTGGCAGGCCCCGCGGGGTACGGGGGCACCGGCGCGCGGATAGTCTGCGCCCATGAGCAAGCCACAGATTCGCCGGGTCGAGGGCGAGCGGGACCGCGCGGCCGTCTTCGTGATCCGCGGCGCCGTCTTCGTCGCCGAACAGCAGGTTCCCATCGAGGAGGAGTGGGACGAGCGGGACTCCACCGCTGCCTTCCTCCTCGCCCTCGTGGACGGCAACCCGGTGGGCACGGTCCGACTCGTGGACCAGGGGGACGGCGCCGGTCTCCTCGGCCGGATGGCCGTCCTGCCCGCCGGACGGGGGAGGGGGACGGGCGCCGCTCTGGTGCGCGCCGCCGAGGAACTGGCCCGCGAGATCGGCCTCGAACGTGTCGAGCTGCACGCCCAGACGCACGCGCTGGGCTTCTACGAGCGGCTGGGTTACACGGCCCACGGTGAGGAGTTCATGGACGCCGGGATCCCCCACCTGCACATGGAGCACAAGCTCGGCTGACCGGCTGTGACGAGCGCGCTCCCCGTCCGGTGTGACGGGGAGCGCACGCCCTCGGCCCGCCCCATCGGGGTACTACCGAGTAGGATTCGGTTTTGGCGTCGGCGCCCCCAGAACCATTCGCCGACCGAGCACGAACACCGATCCGACGAGGAACACATGACGGTCAACACGCAGCCGGCCACCGAGAGCCCCGACGACCCACGAGCCTACGGACTCCCGCTCGTCGACGCCCACTCGATCCCCGCCGAACTGCGCACGTTGGTCTCCCGCGTCCACGACCTCGTCGATGCCGTCGCCAACACCGAGGTCGACTCCGACACCCTGGCCGAGACCGCCGACGTCGTCGAGGGACTCACCGACCGCCTCAACGTCGCCCGCCGCGAGATCGGCACCATGGTCCGCCGCGAACTCGGCGACGGCACCTCCGTGATCGGCACCATCACCAACATCGTGGAGGGCGAGACCAACCCCGCCGCTCCGCGCCTCTTCCTCGACCGCACCGAGGAGGGCCTGCGCGCCGAGGTCACCCTCAACACCGTCTACCAGGGCCCTCCCGGCCTGGTGCACGGCGGCTGGATCGCCGCCATGCTCGACCAGGCCGTCGGCAGCGTCTCCTCCGTCGAGACCAGCCCCGGACTGACCGCGCGCCTGGAGATCGACTACCGCCGCCCCACCCCGCTGTTCACCCCCCTGGAGATCACCTCCTGGGTGGAGCGGGTCGAGGGTCGCAAGGTCTTCGTGGCCGGTCGGATCCGCGCCCACGGTGAGGTCACCGCCGAGGCCAGCGCCCTCATGATCCGGGTCGAGGTCCCCGAGTGAACCGCGCCGTGACGGAGCGCTTCCCCGGGGTGTAGTAGCATCACCACCGTGACCCACCGCTATCACGTGTTTAGCCAGCCGACGCGCCCGTCGGCCGCTTTCACGTAGGCGGAGACGGGAACGTCGGCAAAAGGAGCACTCGGGCATCGGCCCGGTGCTCTTTCGTCTTTCCGGGCGGCCGACGCCCCAGTCCACACTTCCCTGACGGGTCGTACGGCCGCGCCGCATCCGCGAACGCATCCACACCCGAGAGGGACCTCCGTGCACGACCGCCACAGTGAACCCGCGCCCGTCAGCGAGCAGATCCTGCGCCTGCGCGGCCGGATCGACCAGATGGACGCCGAGCTCGCCGCACTCCTCGAATGCCGCGCCCTCGTCGCCGCACAGGTCCAGCGGCTCAAGCCGGTCGGCTACTTCGCCGGACGCGACATGGAACGCGAACGCCGACTCGTCGAGCGCATGGCCGAGCACGCTCCCCGCCTGGGCGCGGACCGTCTCGCACCCATCATGGACAGTGTCATCAGCGCGGGCCTGGCCGCGGCCCAGGAGGAGGCCGCGACCGGTCCCGGCGGAGTCGGAGGCTCCTGACAGCCGGTGGCGGCGGGCCCGCCCGCCGCCACGGCTACGGCCGCAGCAGGTCCACCCACACCAGGCGGTGATCGGAGCTGGGGAACGGGTAGTCGCCCGTCAGCCGGAACAGCGGGTCGTCCACGGTCGGCCAGAACACGCCCGAACCCCGCGCGGGCAGGGACCGCGACGGCAGGACGTAGTCCACCCGCAGGTTGCCCGGGCCGGGCACGTCGTTGAAGTCGGCGCTGTCCAGTTCCGGGTCGCCCTCGTGGTCATCGTTGGCGCCGCCCTGCCGCTGGGCCGCACCGCGTCCGCCCTGGCTGGAGGGGCGCACGTCCACGACGTCGCGGTGCTCCAACAGCTGGGTCACGGCCTCGGGGTGCCCGTCACCGTCGTTCGGGTCGGCGTTGAGGTCACCGGCGATCACGAACGGGGCCCCGGGGGCGAGCCCGCCCCGCACGCCCTCGTCGTCGTAGACGTACGAACCCCCGCGCGGGGTCACGTAGTCGGCCCAGAACCGGATCTCGTCGTGGTTGCGAGCCACGTTGCGCCTCTCCGGACCGTCGAACGCCGGCGGTGTCGGGTGGCTGGCCAGCAGGTGCACCGGACGCCCGCGCCCGGTGTCGATCGGGACGTCCCAGTGGCTCTTGGAGGACAGCCGCAGCACCGCCAGGGCCTCCTCCGAGTAGTACGGCTCACCGGTCTCCGGATCGGTGGGCAGCAGGGCGTCGGGCATGTCGGCCCAGCGGAAGTTCTGGAACGTGCGCACCTCGTCCGTGACGATCGGGTACATCGAGTACACGACCATCCCGTACTGACCGGGGAAGACGCCGTACCCGAAGGCGTCCTCCGCGTACTCGGGACCGCCCGGCTCGGTCACCGCCTCGCCGTCGCCGTTGAGGTCCACACCGGAGGCGACTCCCGTGTTGACCGGGGCGGTGTACACGTACGGGTACTCGATCGGCTCGGCACCGGACTGGCCCACGGACAGGTAGTTGTCCTGGAAGAGCCGGGGACCCGCGCCCTCGTCGTCGTAGTCGAACTCGTTGACCAGCAGCACGTCGGGGCGCACGTGCTGGATGATCTCCGCCACGTTGCGCGCCTGCTCGCTGTCGGGGGTCGCCAGCTCCTCGACGAGGGCGCCCTGCTCACCGCGCTCCAGGGCGGTGTTGAAGGTGGCGAAGCGCACCTCGTGCGCCCCGGGCGGGGCGGGAACCGACGACTCGGCCGCGGAGGACGGCAGCGCGGTCAGCGCCGAGGCGGCCAGCACCAGGGTGGCGGTGGAGGCGATCCGGCGGGGCGTGGTGGTCACGGAAGAGGGTCCTCTCAGGGGAGCGGGGGCCGACCGCCGGAGGCTAACAGGCCCGCGTGTCCGAACGGTGTACCACCACAGTCGGAACGGCGACCGAATCCCCTTGTCGCCCCCGGCCCCGCCTTGTTGACTGGGGTCCCATGGCAGACAAGGAACCCCGACGCCCGTTCCGCGGGGACCTCTCGCGCGACGAACAGCTCGGGACCCTGCCCGGTGACACCCGCCCCGAGGAGATTCCCGAACTCACCGAGTGCGCGGCCAAGGTCCTGGCCCGCAGCGCCGACGGCGACCTGTTCTTCGTCGGCCGTTACCCGGACAGCCTGCACGACCTGCTCAGCGGGGTCCTCGCCGACACCCCCCACCTGTCCAGGCTGCACCGCTTGCCGCTCTCCCTCCACGGCACGGGCGGCCGCGACCTGACCCCCGACGAGCGCGTCCAGCTCCGTGCCGACCTCACCGCCTCGGGCATCACGCCCGCGGGAATGGCAGCACGCGAGCGCCCCCTGGTGCTGGTCGACCTCGTCCACGACGGAACCACCTTCGGCCACCTCCACCGGGAACTACGCGCCTGGATCGACGAGGAGCGCGTCGCATGGAACGTGATCCGCCGCGGGCTCCGCTACCTCGGAATCACCGTCCGCCACCACACCGGCCCCCACACCCGGCGCTGGCAGCAACACGCCGAGTGGACCCGTGAACTCCCCGCGAGTTCCGTGGGCAACGTGTCGGTGCCAGGCCCCCTCTGGCGCTACCTCGGCGATCGCCGGGGCACGATCGAACCCCCGTTCCGCCGCGCCCATCGGGCCGACCCCGGTGCGGCCGCGCCCCGTCACGACGACCATCCCCGGGAGGCCCTCGGTGAGGCGCCGTCCCTGCGTGACCACGGCCTCACCCGCAGGGCCCGCGCCCGGGTCCATCGCGCCCTGACCACCGAACCGGCCTTCCGGGACCCCTGGCTGCGGACCCTGGCCCACACCCTGCGCTCCTCCGGCGGATCCCGCTGAGTCCGTAGGGGGCGGGGGAGTGCCGCCGTCCACAGGGCGTCCGCGAAAGTCGTGGGGAAGTCGTAGGCTCAGGAGACACCACCCGTCCGTCTACCCGCCTGGGGGCACCCGCGTCATGGCCGACTCCTTCGCACATCTGCACGTCCACACCGAGTACTCCATGCTCGACGGTGCGGCGAAGCTGAAGCCCCTGTTCAAGGAGGCCGGGCGGTTGGGGATGCCAGCCGTGGCCATGACCGACCACGGCAACATGTTCGGGGCCTACGAGTTCTACCAGCAGTCCAAGGGCTCGGGCGTCAAACCGATCATCGGGATCGAGGCCTACGTCGCACCCGAGTCGCGCTTCCACAAGAAGCGGGTGTTCTGGGGGCGCTCCAACACCTCCGACGACGCCTCGGCAGAGGGCGGCAAGGACATCTCCGGTGGCGGCCGGTACCTGCACATGACCATGCTCGCGCGGAACGCGCAGGGTCTGCGCAACCTCTTCCGGATGTCGTCCCTGGCTTCGGCCGAGGGCTACTACATGAAGCCCCGCATGGACCTCGAGCTCATGCAGCAGTACAACGAGGGCATCATCGTCTCGACCGGCTGCCCCTCCGGCGGTGTGCAGACACGGCTGAGGTTGGGGCAGGAGAAGGAGGCGATCGAGTACGCGGCCGGGCTCCAGGACATCTTCGGCAAGGAGAACGTCTTCCTGGAGCTGATGGACCACGGCGTGCCGATCGAGAAGGAGGTCCGCGACGGCCTGCTCAAGGTCGGCCGGGAGCTCGACATCCCGCCGCTGGTGACCAACGACTCGCACTACGTCTACGAGTCCCAGGCGTCGGCGCACGACGCCCTCCTGGCTGTGGGCGTGGGCAAGAACCTGGACGACCCGACCAGGTTCCGGTTCAACGGCTCCGGCTACTACCTCAAGACCGCCGACGAGATGCGCGGCCTGCTCAACTTCGACGAGTGGGCGCAGGGTTGCAAGAACACCCTGCTCATCGCCGAGCGCGTCGAAGCCGGTGCCTACGACGAGGTCTTCGCCCACCGCGACCTCATGCCGGTCTTCCCCGTGCCGGAGGGGGAGTCGCAGGCCTCGTGGCTGGCCAAGGAGGTCGAACGGCTCCTCCCGAACCGCTACCCGGACGGTGCGGGTGACGACGTCCGCCGCCGGGTGGAGTTCGAGCTCGGCATCATCAACGAGATGGGCTTCCCCGCGTACTTCCTCGTGGTCGCGGACATCTGCCAGTACGCCCGCAAGAGCGGGATCGCGCTGGGCCCGGGCCGTGGGTCGGCAGCGGGCTCGATGATCGCCTACATCCTGGGCATCACCGACCTCGACCCCCTGGAGCACGGCCTGCTGTTCGAGCGGTTCCTCAACCCCGAACGAGTGTCCATGCCCGATGTCGACCTGGACTTCGACGAGCGTAGGCGCGGGGAGATGATCGAGTACGTCACCCGGCTGTACGGTGAGGAGCGTGTGGCGCAGATCCTCACCTTCGGCACCATCAAGGCGAAGGCCGCGATCAAGGACTCCACCCGCATCCTGGGCATGCCCTACTCGGTCGGAGACCAGATCACCAAGGCCTTCCCGGCGGCGGTCGGAGGCAAGGAGATCGCGCTCGACGCGGTCTTCAACACCGAGAACGAGCGGTACGGCGAGACCACCGAGCTGCGCAGCCTGGTGGACAACGACCCCCAGGTCGCCAAGGTCATGGAGACCGCGCGCGGTATCGAGGGGCTGACCCGCGGCACGGGCGTGCACGCGGCGGGCGTCATCCTGTCCAAGGAGCCCCTGCTCGACGTCATCCCGTTGCACAAGCGGGACGCGGACGGCGCCATCATCACAGGCTTTCCCTACCCTCAGTGCGAGGACATGGGTCTGCTCAAGATGGACTTCCTGGGTCTGCGCAACCTCACGATCATGGACGACGCGGTCAAGAGCATCAAGGAGGCGGAAGGGGTCGACATCGACCTCATCAAGCTGCCGCTCGACGACAAGAAGACCTACCAGCTGCTTTCCCGGGGCGACACCCTGGGCGTGTTCCAGCTGGACGGCGGCGCCATGCGCAACCTGCTCAAGCGGATGCAGCCGAAGAAGTTCGGTGACATCGCGGCGGTCAACGCCCTGTACCGTCCGGGGCCGATGGCCGCGAACGCGCACAACGACTACGCGGACCGGTCGAACGGGCGTCAGGAGATCACGGCGATCCACCCGGAGCTCAAGGACGCCCTGGAGCCGATTCTCGCTGAGACGTTCCACCTGATCGTGTATCAGGAGCAGATCATGGCCATCGCGCAGCAGCTGGCCGGGTACACGCTGGGCGGCGCCGACCTGATGCGACGCGCGATGGGCAAGAAGAAGAAGGAGGCGCTCGAGGAGGAGGAGGCCAAGTTCTTCCCCGGCGCGATGGAGCGCGGCTTCTCCAAGGAGGCCATCCAGACCCTGTGGGACGTCATGCTCCCCTTCTCCGGCTACGCCTTCAACAAGTCGCACGCCGCCGGGTACGCGCTGGTCTCCTACTGGACCGCCTACCTCAAGGCCAACTACCCGGCCGCGTACATGGCCGCGCTCTTGACCTCGGTCAGTGACGACAAGGACAAGATGGCGGTGTACCTGGCCGAGTGCCGGGCCCAGCACATCAAGGTGCTGCCGCCGGACGTCAACGAGTCGGGTCTGCGCTTCACGCCGGTGGGCAAGGACATCCGCTTCGGCATGGGCGCGGTGCGCAACGTGGGCGCGAACGTGGTGAACTCGATCGTCAGGACCCGCACGGAGAAGGGCAAGTACTCGTCCTTCACGGACTTCCTGTCCAAGATCGAGCTCGCGGCGTGCAACAAGCGCGTGATCGAGTCGCTGGTCAAGGCGGGCGGGTTCGACTCGCTCGGGCAGCCCCGGCGTGAGCTGTACCGCCACCACGAGGTGGCGGTGGACGGCATGATCAGCTCCAAGAAGCAGGAGGCCCACGGCCAGTTCGACCTGTTCGGCGGCGGTGACGACGACGGTGACTCCACCCCGATCGGGCTGAACATCCAGTGGGGCGAGGAGGAGTGGGACCGCAAGACCAAGCTGGCCTTCGAACGGGAGATGCTGGGTCTGTACGTGTCCAGTCACCCGCTGGCCGGGGCCGAGCGGGTGCTGGCGCGTTCCCGGGACACCTCGATCGCGCAGATCGTCGCCGGTGACATGGCGCGTGAGCGGGGTGAGGTGCGGATCTCGGGGTTGATCTCCAAGGTGGACAAGCGCACCAACAAGGCGGGCAACCAGTGGGCCATCGCCACGGTGGAGGACCTGGACGCCAGCATGGAGGTGCTGTTCTTCCCCAAGACGTATCCGCTGTACGTGGAGGCGCTGCTGGAGGACACCGCGGTCACGGTCAAGGGACGGCTCAACGATCGGGACGGCACCTGGTCGATGTTCGCCTCGGAGATGTCCATCCTCGACATCTCCCATGTCACGGAGGGCGAACCGCCGGTCCTGCTGACCGTCGCCGAGGACCGGTTGGACTCCGAGCTCATCGACGACCTCCGCCAGGTGCTGAGCACGCACAAGGGCGACACCCCCGTGCGGATCCGGGTGGACAACCCGGTGCGCTCCCGGATCTACGCGGTGGACCGCTACTCGGTGCGGATCTCCCCGGAGTTCAACGGTGAGATGAAGAGCCTGCTGGGGGCGTACGCGGTCGACTACTGACCCGCCTCCGAGATCCCCGTGTGCGGCACCGCACACGGGGATTTCTCTGTCTTCGCCCTTGCTTCGATCGAGTTAGCGATATATCTTTGAGCTATCGCATCACGGAATGACAGTCGTGAACGATCAAGATCACTCGACAGCAGGGAGAACGACATGACCGCGATGGCACTTCCCGGCCCCTGGCCCTGGGGCGGACGACACTCCGAGCGTCCCCGACTTCCCTGGGCCTGGCGCCCCACGGACACCCCCCGCGCACACCACGACCCGCGAGACGGGCACGACGAACACCACGGCCCGCGACGGGACGGGTTCGGGTCCCCGCCGCCGGAACCGCCCCGGCCGCCGCACCCTCCGTGGGGCGGAGGCGCCGTCCCCGGCGGCCCCTTCGGTGGCCCCGGCGGACCCGGTGGGCCGTTCGGGCCCGGATTCCCCTTCGGGGGAGGGCACGGACACCGGCGAGGCGGCACCCGAGCACGGCGCGGCGACGTCCGCACCGGGATCCTCATGCTCCTGGCCGAGGAGACGCGCAGCGGCTACGAGATCATCCGCGAGGGTCGCGAACGCAGCGGCGGGGTCTGGCGGCCCAGCCCCGGCTCGGTCTACCCCATGCTCCAGCAGCTGGAGGACGAGGGCCTGGTCGCGCAGGTCGAGGGGGAGGGGCGCCGCCGTCCCTACCAGCTCACTGACGAGGGCACCGCCTACCTGGAGGAGAACGGCGCCGACCTCACCCCGCCCTGGGAGGCGGGGGTCGACGCGTACGCCGACGCCAGGTCCCGCTACGAGGAGATCAGCACCCTGGCGTACCAGCTCTCGGCCGCCGCGTCCCAGGTCGCCCAGGCCGGGACCCCGGAGCAGCTGGAACGGGCCAAGCGTCTGCTGGCCGACACCAAGCGGGGGCTCTACCTGATCCTCGCCGACGATGACGGCGGTGTCACCGAGGACGCCGACGCCACGGACGATCAGGACTGAGCCGCACGACACTCGGGCCCGGGACGGTGTACACCGCCCCGGGCCCGAATCGTCGCGGTGCCTACTCGCCGGTGGCGCCGTCGGCCAGCTCCCGGAGGATGTCCAGGTGCCCGTTGTGCCGGGCGGTCTCCTCGATCATGTGGAGGACCACCCAGCGCAGGGTCACCCGTTCACGGTCCCTGAGCACCCGTCGGGCGGAGTTGCCGAGCTCCAGATGGGAGGTGATCTCCCGGGAGCGCTCGCATTGGGCGGCGTACTCGGAGAGGAGCTCGTCCAGGGGCCGCTCGACCCCGACCCTGAACTCGCCGTCCGGATCCTCGGTCGAGTACGGGGCCACGTCGGGCTGGTTGAGCATCACGACGTCGAACCAGAACGCCTCCACCCAGCGCAGGTGCGAGACGATCCCGCCGATGGTGGTCATGGGCGACCCCGGGACCGGCGCGGACGAGGCGAGGCCGGCGGCCAGGCCCGCGCACTTGCGGTGCACCGTCGCCCGGTGCCAGTCCAGCGAGGCCAGGAGCATCGTGCGTTCGTCGGCGGCTGTGGGAGCATCGACACGCTCGGGGAGGTTCTGGAGACTGCTCTTGTCGCTCATGGCGGTATTCTCCTTCGGGCCATGTCCGGTATCCACAGGTTTTCGGCGGGCCCGGGTGGCGACGATGAGGAGCGGGTGATGGCGGAACAGAGCGGTAGGGGTCCGGTGCGCGGCCTGGTCGTGGGCGTGGGCCTCCTCGGGGCGGTGGCCCTGCTGGGCGCGCTCCTCGCGCCGTTGTGGTGGTGGCTCGCCCCGCGGCCCGAGGTGGTGGTCCTGCCGGACGGCGGTGTCTTCACGGGCGCGTCCGAGGTGGTCTTCGCGGGTGAGGGCTACTTCGTCGTCATCACCGCGATGGCCGGGCTCCTCACCGGCTACGCCACCTACATGGTCCAGTTCGCGCTGGCTCGGCGCAGGTTCCAGGACCTGCGGCTGGTCGGGCTGATCTCCGGTTCGCTCGGCGCGGCCGCGGCGTCCCTGCTGGTGTGGCGGATCGGGACCGCCCTGGACGCCCCGGCCCGGGAGACCATGCTGGCCACCGACCCCGGCGGCACCGTCGTCGCCGCCCTCCAGCTCCAGGCCGTCGCCTTCCTGGTCGTGTGGCCCTTCGTGCACGTCCTCCAGTACGGGCTGCTGGACGCCTTCAGCCTGATGCGCGGCGACCAGCCCGGCGTTCCCGAACCGGTCCGGGCCGCACCCCTGCCGGAGGGCGCGCTCCCCCAGACCGGCGACCCCCTGACCGACGACCCTCGGCCGGGCGGGCCGGGACCCGGCAGCGGCTGACGGTGTCCCTCGGGCCCGGGGCCCCGCTCACAGCTTCTGGACGGAGCCCTCGTACATGCCTTCGAGCAGGTCCCGGTACCGCTCCTCGACCGCCCTGCGGCGCATCTTCAGGCTCGGCGTGATCTCGCCCTGTTCCACCGTGAGCTCGTTCGGGAGGATGGCGAAGTCCTTGATGGACTCGTGCCGCGGCAGGCCGCGGTTGAGCTCGTCGATGGCCTCCTGGACCATCGCGCGGACCCGGGGCTCCCGGGTCAGGCCGAGGTAGTTCAGCGCGCCCAGGCCGTTGGCCTCCGCCCAGACCTCGATCGCCTCGGCGTCCAGGGTCACGAGCGCCACGCAGTAGGGACGGCGGTCGCCGTGCACCACCAGGTTGCCCACGTAGGGGCACAGTGACTTGAACCGGCTCTCGATGCTCTGCGGAGCCACGTACTTGCCGCCCGCGGTCTTGATCAGTTCCTTCTTGCGGTCGGTGATCCGCAGGCGGCCGTTCTCCAGGGCGCCGATGTCCCCGGTGGCGAACCAGCCGTCCTCGTCGAGGACCTCCTCGGTGGCGCCGGACAGGTTGTGGTACCCGCGCATCACGCTGCCGCCGCGCAGCAGCACCTCGCCGTCCTCGGCGATCCGCACCTCGGTCCCGGGCAGGGGCAGCCCGACCGAGCCGAACCGCACGTCGCCGGGCCGGTTGAGGAAGGCTCCCGCCGAGGTCTCGGTCAGGCCGTAGCCCTCCAGGATGGTGATCCCCGCGCCGTAGAAGAACCGCCCGATCTCGGGGGCCAGGGGCGCGCTGCCGGACACGAAGAACTTCAGCCGGTCACCGAACCGGGCGCGCAGCTTGTCGAAGACCAGGCGGTCGGCCACCCTGTACTGGGCGGCGAGCAGACCCCCGGGCTCCCGGCCCTCCTCCTTCGACCGGGCCACCTGGTCGCCCACGCCCACCGCCCACTTGAAGATCCGGTACCTGGCCGCCCCGCCCTCCTTGGCCTGCATGACGACCCGGTTGAACACCTTCTCGAAGATGCGCGGGGCGGCGGCCATGAAGGTGGGCCGCACCACCGCGAGGTTGTCGACGATCCGGTCCACGCGACCGTCGACGGCGGTCGTGAAGCCCAGGCGCAGCTGGGCGACCTGCATGACCTTGCCGAAACTGTGGGCGAGCGGCAGCCACAGGTACTGGACGTCGTCGGCGTCGAGCATCTCCCAGCCCTGCGCGCGCATCTCGTCGCCCATCACCCGCAGGGCCTCGGCCTCGTAGAGCCAGTTGGCGTGGTCCAGACGCACCCCCTTGGGGCGACCGGTGGTGCCGGAGGTGTAGATCAGCGTCGCCAGGTGGTCGGCGCGCACCGAGGAGACCAGTTCGTCGAAGAGCTCGGGCCGCTCTTCGTGCAGCCGGGCCCCGACGGCCTCCAGTTCTGCCAGGCCCATGACCCAGGCGTCGTCGCCACCGGCCGCTCCCTCGAACGCGATGACCCGGGACAGCCCGGGCATGGCCCCGCGCTGCTCCACCAGCTTGGCGACCTGCTCGTCGTTCTCCGCGAAGGCGACCATGCTGCCGGAGTCGGACACGATGTACGCGCAGTCGGGCGGTCCGGAGGTGGGGTAGATGGTGGTGGAGGCGCCGCCCGCGCACAGGATCGCGAGGTCGGCGAGGACCCACTCCACACGGGTGCTCGACGCGATCGCGCAGCGGGCCTGGGAGGTCACGCCCAGGGAGTGCAGGCCCAGGGCCAGGGCGCGGACGCGGTCACGGGTCTGGTTCCAGGTCAGTGACTCCCACGTCTCGCTGCCGCCGGTGGGGGAGGGGACCGGATAGGTGAACGCTTCCCGGTCACCGGACTCGGCGACGCGGGAAGCGAACATGTCGGGAACGGACCGATAGGGGGATGAAGTGTTGCCCATGTCACAAAGCTACCCCCGGGTAAGGGGGTGGGCAACACTCTGTGGGCGAATGTGTGCGGGTCCACGGACCCCTGTGACCCAGCGGGTTCGGGTCCGGAGGGTGGACCATCGGACCTCGTCCGCGCGGCCCGCGCCCCCTCCCGGCGGGAGGGCGTTCAGTCGGTCCCGATGGGTGCGACGGCCGCCTCGGTCAGGGCGATCAGGTCCTTGGGGGTCAGCTCCATCTGGAGACCGCGCCGCCCGGCGGAGACGTAGACCGAACGCAGCCCGGTCACCGAGGAGTCGATCACCGTCCGCAACCGCTTGCGCTGCCCCAGCGGGCTGATGCCGCCGCGCACGTACCCGGTGATCTTCTCGGCCCGGGCCGGGTCGGCCATGGTCGCCCGCTTGCCCCCGACCGCCGCCGCCAGCGCCTTGAGGTCCAGCGAGGTGCTCACCGGAACCACTCCCACGGTGAACTCTCCGTCCACCTCGGCCACCAGCGTCTTGAACACGTGCTCGTGGGGCACCCCGATCGCGTCGGCGGCGTCGGAGCCGTAGGAGTGGCCGTCACCCCCGTCAGCCTCATAGGGGTGCAGCGTGTAGGTGGTCTTGGTCCTGCTGGCGGCCACGGTCGCGGGCGTGGCTTTTCCACTCATGGGTCACCTGGGCCTTCCACTTCGTACTACCGACCTCAGGGCAGGCTACTCCTCCGTACGCGGGACGGCGCGCCAGGTGAGGGGGTGTCCCGTCCCGGTGTGGCGTCCCGAGGACCTCCTAGTTGAAGGAGATCCCGTTGTCGAGGAAGGGGCCGGCGGGCAGGTTCGGCAGGTCGGGGGCGGCCACGATCCGGTTCTCCCTGCGCAGGAACCGTGCGGCCACGGCCAGGCGGGTCGCCGTGTTCTCGGCCTCCAACAGGCGCTGCTTCTCCGCTGAGTCGAGCACCACCGACATCGCCACGGAGTACGACAGCGCGATCGGGTCGCGGGGCAGGTCACCCGAGGACTCCGACGCCATCCCGATCTCCGACAGCCGCCGCTGGTACACCTCGTACAGGTCCCGTACCCGGCCGGCGTGTTCCTCGACGTCGGGGCCCAGCGCCTCGGGCAGCAGGGACACCGACGCCGTCGAGTAGTCGTCCACGGAGGAGGGGTCGGCCTCGGACAGGTCGGTGATGGTGAACCGCGTGCCGCCCTCGATGACCAGGTCGTACCTGCCGTCCTCGTAGGTGCGCACGTCGCGCACCAGGGCGGTGCACCCGGTCGCGCTCACGAGCGGAAGGGAGGGCCGGGCGCCCGGCCCCGCGGTGATGGGCACTCCGGTGTCCGCGCCCCCCGCGCCCTGGCCGGACTCGCTGGCCACCTCGTTCCCCAGCTCGATCCACACAACCCCGAACCGGGCGGGTCCGCGATCACGGCCGCCCGTCTCACCCCCGGCGAGGGTCGGGCCGAGCAGCTCCGAGACCAGCCGACGGTACCTCTGCTCGAACACATGGAGGGGGATCGTCATACCGGGGAACAGCACGGTGTTCAGCGGGAAGATCGGCAGTGCCTCTGGCATGGTCCCAGTATGCCTCCGCGGAGGTGCGGACGCGGGCGCCCCGCCCGGAGCCGGCCGGACGGGGCGTGTGGTCAGACGCTGCGCGGCGAGGCGCGACCGGTCAGGACACCGAGGGTCCGGCGGTGCCCGGCGCGCCCTGGCTGCCGTTGTCCTCGCTCGGCATGTCGCGGGCGACGAAGGTCTCCACGTCGAACAGGTTGCCGTTGGCGCGGTCCACGACGTTCAGGAGGGTCGACATCGTCGCGACCTCCTCCACCTGCTCCTGGATGAACCACTGGAGGAACTGCTCTCCGGTGTAGTCCTCCTCGTCGCGGGCCACCTTGGCCAGGCGCTGGAAGTTGTCGGTCACCTCGCGCTCCTGGCGCAGCGCGAGGGCGACCAGGTCGCGGGGCACGGCGAAATCGGTCTCGATCTCGTCCACGCCCGGAAGGGCGAAGGTGACGTCGTTGTCGAGCAGGTACCGCACGATCATCATCGCGTGGTCGCGCTCCTCGAGGGACTGCTCGTAGAAGACCCTGGCCAACTGGGGCAGGTCCTGGTCGTCGAACCAGGCGGCGATCGCCACGTACTGGTGCGAGGCGGTGAACTCGTGCCGCACCTGGTCGACGAGGAGACGGTGGAACTTGGAATGGTTGCTATCGCCGGTCTTGTTCGAAGTCATGTCACCACGATAACGCATTCAAATGCGTTTTACGAAACCCCTCCGAGTGGTGTCGTAATGAATAAGGCTAGCCTTTCTTTCGTCATATTAGGTTAGGTGTCCCAAAGTTAGGCGACGCTTATTTCGCGCGATTGGGGGAGTGGCGGGGGCGGAGTCGCGAAGCGGGGTTCGCGCCGGTCGCGCGGTTGCCGCGCGGGTGTGGTGTCCATCATCCGGACACCACCACACGGGGATTGGGCCGAGCCCCCTAGACTGGGACCGTGATCAGTCGAATCGACCTCCGAGGCTCCTCAGACGACCCGCGCGACGCCCTTCCGCGCGCCGAAATCGATGTGGCGGACGCCACCGAACGCGTCCGACCGCTCTGCGAGGACGTCCGCCATCGCGGAACCGAGGCCCTGGTCGAACTCACCGAACGCTTCGACGGCGTGCGGCTCACCGACATCCGCGTCCCCAAGGACGCCATCGACACCGCTCTCGCCGAACTCGACCCGGCCGTGCGCGCCGCGCTGGAGGAGTCCATCCGGCGCGCCCGCAAGGTCCACCACGCGCAGCGCCGCCAGGACCACACCACCCAGGTCGTCCCCGGCGGCACCGTCACCGAGAAGTGGATCCCGGTCAACCGCGTCGGCCTCTACGTGCCGGGCGGCCGCGCCGTCTACCCGTCCAGCGTCATCATGAACGTCGTCCCCGCCCAGGAGGCGGGCGTGTCCTCCCTCGCGGTGACCTCGCCGCCCCAGAAGGACTTCGGCGGACTGCCGCACCCGACCATCCTCGCCGCCTGCGCCCTGCTCGGCGTCGACGAGGTGTACGCGGTCGGCGGCGCGCAGGCCGTGGCGATGTTCGCCTACGGCACCGAGGACTGCGAGCGCGTCGACATGGTCACCGGCCCCGGCAACATCTGGGTCGCCGCGGCCAAGCGGCTCCTCAAGGGCGTCATCGGGATCGACGCCGAGGCCGGACCCACCGAGATCGCGATCCTCGCCGACTCCACCGCCAACCCCGACTACGTCGCGGCCGACCTCATCAGCCAGGCCGAACACGACGTCGTCGCCGCCTCCGTCCTGGTCACCCCGGACGAGGCCCTGGCGGAGGCGGTCACCGAGCGCCTCGCCGCGCGTGTCGCCGCCACCAAGCACAGCGACCGCGTCCGCGAGGCCCTGACCGGTCCGCAGTCCGGCATCGTCCTGGTCGACGACCTCGAACAGGGTCTGGCCGTCGTCGACGCCTACGCGGCCGAACACCTGGAGATCATGACCGCGGACGCTCCCGCCCGGGCCGCGCGCGTGCGCAACGCCGGAGCGATCTTCGTCGGCGACCACTCCCCGGTCTCCCTCGGCGACTACGCCGCGGGTTCCAACCACGTGCTGCCCACCGGCGGCTGCGCCTGCCACTCCGGCGGCCTGAGCGTGCAGACCTTCCTGCGCGGGGTGCACGTCGTGGAGTACGACCGTGACGCGCTGGCCGACGTCGCCCAGCACGTCATCACCCTGTCCCAGGCCGAGGACCTGCCCGCGCACGGCGAGGCCGTCGCCGCGCGCGCGGACCGCGCCGAGGAGGGGAACACCCCCTGACCCGGGGGCGTTCCAGCAGTTCCGGGGAGGTGCCGGGGGTGACCGCCCCCGGCGGCGCCCGAAAACCGGCCGAAGCGAACCGGAGGCCGTCAGACGCCCGCCCCGGCGGGGCGAGGGGCCACGGGGACCCGTGTGACCACGGTGGTCACGGCGGCCCCGGTGGACCGTCCCGCCACAACCGACCACGAGTGTGAAACCAGTGAGCTTCACCCTGAACGACCTGCCGCTGCGCGATGATCTGCGCGGCCGCTCGCCTTATGGCGCACCGCAGATGGACGTGCCGGTGGTCCTCAACACCAACGAGAACCCCCACGCTCCCTCGCCGCGTCTGGCGAAGGCCCTGGCCGAGGCGGTGGCGGACACCGCCCTGGGACTCAACCGCTATCCCGACCGGGACGCGGTCCGCCTGCGCGAGGGCCTGGCCGCCTACCTGGGCCACGACCTGACCGCGGCCAACGTCTGGGCGGCCAACGGCTCCAACGAGATCCTCCAGCAGCTGCTCCAGGCCTTCGGCGGTCCGGGCCGCACGGCGATGGGCTTCGAGCCCTCCTACTCCATGCACCCGATCATCTCCCGGGGGACCGGGACGAACTGGGTGCCGGTCCCGCGCGACGCCGACTTCCGGATCGACGTGGACGCGGCCCTGGCCGCCATCGCCGAACACCGGCCCAGCGTCGTCTTCCTCACCTCGCCGAACAACCCGACCGGCACCGCCCTCGGGATCGCCGACATCGAGCGTGTCGCCCTGGCCGCCCCCGGCGTCGTGGTCGTCGACGAGGCCTACGCCGAGTTCCGTCGCGAGGGCACGCCCAGCGCCCTGTCCCTGCTGCCGGAGCACCCCAGGCTGATCGTCTCGCGCACCATGTCCAAGGCCTTCGCCCTGGCCGGGGCGCGGGTGGGCTACCTCGCCGCGCACCCCGCCGTGGTGGACGCCCTCCAGCTGGTCCGTCTTCCGTACCACCTGTCCGCGGTCACCCAGACGGTGGCCGTCACCGCCCTGGAACACGCCGAGGAGCTCCTCGGCGCCGTCGCCGACCTGCGCGCCGAACGCGACGCCATCGTCACGTGGCTGCGGGAACAGGGCTTCTCCGTCGCCGACTCCGACGCCAACTTCGTCCTGTTCGGTGAGTTCGAGGACCGCGGCCGGGTCTGGCGGGACCTGCTCGAGCAGGACGTCCTCATCCGTGAGACCGGCCCCGACGGCTGGCTGCGCGTCACCGTCGGCACCACCGAGGAGATGGCGGCGTTCCGCGCGGCCCTCCTGAAGGCCACCGGCCGGTAGCCGCGTCGGGCCCCGCCCGACACCACAGCACCGCTCCACCACGACAGCACCACCAAGGATCAGGCACCATGAGCCGCATCGGGCGCGTCGAACGCGCAACCAAGGAAACCAAGGTCATGGTCGAGGTCGACCTGGACGGCACGGGCGTCGCCGACGTCTCCACCGGAGTCGGCTTCTTCGACCACATGCTCGACCAGCTCGCCAAGCACGGGCTCTTCGACATCACCGTGCGCACCGAGGGCGACCTGCACATCGACTCTCACCACACCATGGAGGACACCGCCCTCGCCCTGGGCGCGGCCTTCCGTGAGGCACTCGGCGACCGTGCGGGCATCCGCCGCTTCGCCGACGCCAAGGTGCCCCTCGACGAGGCCCTGGCCGAGGTCACCGTCGACGTGTCCGGCCGCCCCTACCTCGTGCACACCGAGCCCGAGGGCATGGCACCGATCATCGGCCGCGACTACGACACGACCATGACCCGCCACATCTTCGAGTCGTTCGTCGCCCAGGCCCGTGTGGCCCTGCACGTCCACGTGCCCTACGGCCGCAACGCCCACCACATCGTGGAGGCGCAGTTCAAGGCGTTCGCCCGCGCGCTGCGCCAGGCCACCGAGAACGACCCGCGCGTGGACTGGGTGCCCTCCACCAAGGGCGTCCTGTAGATGGACACCGACCTCTGGGGCCTGTTCCTGCTGGTCCTGGGCGGATTCCTCGCGGGCGGCGTCTACGCGCTGTGGGGGAGGAACCGCCTCATCGCCGGGGCCCTGGCCGGATGCGTCGCGCTCGCCGTGGTCTCCGGCGTGCTGCGGCTCGGCTACCTCTAGTCCGCCCGCCTCCAGGGCCGCTCACCTCACCAACTGAAGGGCACGCACTCGAATGTCACGTGTGGTCGTCTTCGACTACGGGTCGGGCAACCTCCGCTCGGCCCAACGCGCCATGGAGCGCACCGGCGCCGACGTTACGGTCACCTCCGACCCGCACGCGGCGCTGGACGCCGACGGGCTCGTCGTCCCCGGTGTGGGCGCCTTCAGCGCCTGCATGGCCAGCCTCAGAGCCGCCGGCGGTGACCGGATCATCGGTCGCCGTGTGGCCGGGGGCCGCCCCGTCCTGGGGATCTGCGTGGGCATGCAGGTCCTCTTCGACCGTGGCGTGGAACAGGCCGACGTCCACGCCGAGGACCGCGCCACCGAGGGTTGCGGCGAGTGGCCGGGCACGGTCGAACGCCTCAGGGCTCCGGTGATCCCCCACATGGGCTGGAACACCGTCACCCCGCCCGAGGACTCGCGCCTGTTCGCCGGTGTGGGCCCCGAGGAGCGCTTCTACTTCGTGCACTCCTACGCGGTCCGCCGCTGGGAGTTCGTCAGCCACAGCGACCGCATCCGCGGCCCCCGGGTCACCTGGTCCGAGCACGGCGAGCCGTTCGTGGCCGCCGTGGAGAACGGCCCGCTCAGCGCCACCCAGTTCCACCCGGAGAAGTCCGGTGACGCGGGCGCCCGTGTCCTGGCCAACTGGGTCGGCACCCTGTGACCGCTGTGCCACCCTGGGCCTCCGCTTCGCTTTGGCCCGGGTTCGGCGCCTTTGCGGAGAGATGTGGGTCAAGGCGACACGGCATCGTCGTCCACTCCCGGCTCGTTCCTCGTTGGCGGCTTGACTCGTCTTGCACTGTGTCTGCTGAAACCCGGACTCTCCGGCGCCGAACAGAACAGCCTCCCTTGCCTCGCGCAACCCGCATGACCCCGAACCGAACCGAGCACGAGAAGGCACCATGACCGGCGAACACACCCCGTCGACCCCCGTACTCGAACTGCTGCCCGCCGTGGACGTGTCGGGCGGTCAGGCCGTCCAGCTCGTCCAGGGCAGGGCGGGCTCCGGAGGCCAGTACGGCGACCCCTTCGAGGCCGCCCGAGCCTGGCGTGACGCCGGGGCAGAGTGGATCCACCTGGTGGACCTGGACGCGGCCTTCGGTCGGGGGCACAACCGCGACCTGCTGCGCGACATCGTCGACCGCCTCGACGTGAAGGTGGAGATGTCCGGCGGCATCCGCGACGACGAGACCCTGACCGCCGCCCTCGCCACCGGCTGCACCCGGGTGAACATCGGCACCGCCGCCCTGGAGAACCCCGAGTGGTGCGCCCGGATCATCGCCGAGCACGGCGACCGGATCGCGATCGGCCTGGACGTGCGCGGCACCACCCTGGCCGCCCGGGGCTGGACCCGCGACGGCGGCGACCTCCTGGAGACCCTCGACCGCCTGGAGTCCGAGGGCTGCGCCCGCTACGTGGTCACCGACGTCAACAAGGACGGCACGCTCAAGGGCCCCAACCTGGACCTGCTGCGCACCGTGTGCGAGCGCACCGACAAGCCCGTGGTCGCCAGCGGCGGCGTGTCCAGCCTCGCCGACCTGGAGGCCATCTCCTCCCTGGTCCCGCTGGGCGTCGAGGGCGCCATCATGGGAACCGCCCTGTACGAGGGCGCCTTCACCCTGGAGGACGCCCTGACCACGGTGCGGGGTGCGGATCGGTGAGCCTGGCCATCCGAGTCATCCCGTGCCTGGACGTCGACGCCGGGCGCGTGGTCAAGGGCGTCAACTTCGAGAACCTGCGCGACGCCGGTGACCCCGTGGAACTCGCGGGCACCTACGACGCCGGGGGCGCCGACGAACTGACCTTCCTGGACGTCACCGCCTCCAGCGGCAACCGCGAGACCACCTTCGACGTGGTCCGCCGCACCGCCGACCAGGTGTTCATCCCGCTCACCGTGGGTGGAGGGGTCCGCTCCACCGAGGACGTGGACCGGCTGCTGCGTGCCGGTGCCGACAAGGTCGGAGTGAACACCGCCGCGATCGCCCGTCCGGAGCTGATCGGGGAGATCGCCGAACGCTACGGCCGCCAGGTCCTGGTGCTCTCCGCCGACGTGCGCCGGGTGCGTGAGGGCGGCCGCCCCACCCCGAGCGGGTTCGAGGTCACCACGCACGGCGGACGCGAGAGCGCGGGCCTCGACGCCCTGGAGTGGTGCGAGCGCGCCGCCGAACTGGGCGCCGGTGAGATCCTGCTCAACTCCATGGACGCCGACGGCACCAGGGAGGGGTTCGACCTCGAGCTGATCCGCGCGGTGCGTGCGCGGGTGGACGTCCCGCTGATCGCCTCGGGCGGCGCGGGCGCGGTGGAGCACTTCGTCCCGGCGGTGGCGGCGGGTGCGGACGCGGTCCTGGCCGCGACCGTCTTCCACTTCGGTGAGTTCACCATCGCCGACGTCAAGCGGAGCCTGAGCGAGGCCGGTTACCCGGTCCGGTAGCTGGAACCGCGACGACACGCCGTGGAGACACGGAACAGGCCCCGGGCGGACCAGCCCGGGGCCTTTGACCTGCGCGACCGTGTCAACGATCGCTGTCAGTAATCAAAGCGTGTCATGCCGTTGGCCAAGCCGTGATCCGTGTGAGCATGAGCGCGTCTTACCAGCCACGACAGGAAGATAACCGCACATCATGTCCAAGCATGTCCTGACCGGCGTCGTGCGCCGGATCGCCTCCCTCGCCACCGCCGGAGCCATCGCCCTCGGCGGCATCGCGCTCATGGCACCGACCGCCGCGGCCGACGACTACGAGCGCACCCCCAACGAGGTCATCCAGCTGATCGAGGCCGCGCAGATCTGGCCGAACTACTCGCTCCAGAACCCCGGCCCGAGCGCCGACATCCTCGCCGCGCAGTACTTCCTGAACCACCTCGGGTACATCACCGACAACCCGAGCGAGACCTTCACCCGGGAGTTCGACCGCGTCCTCCGCGACTTCGAGCGCCGTGAGGGCATCACCGTCAACGGCGTCCTCGAGTCGGAGAGCTGGATCAAGATCAGGAACGAGCTGTTCCCGACCAGCGCCGACTCCTTCCACCGGGACGACCGCGGCTACGGCGTCCGCGGCGTGCAGGTCCTGCTCAACGCGAAGTACAACGCCGGCCTGAACGTCAACGGCACCTACAACTCCGCCACGGAGCGGGCTGTCCGCAACGCCCAGCGGGACCTGTGCATCGGTGTCGACGGCGCCTTCGGCAGGCTGACCTACCGGGCCATCATCACCGGAGTCGACAGCTGCCGCGCCGTGAGCGCGGAGGCGGACCAGGAGGCTCCCGCCCAGGAGGCTCCCGCTCAGGAGGCCCCGGCTGAGCAGGGTCCGGCTGAGCAGGGCCCGGCCGAGCAGGCTCCCGCGGAGCAGGCCCCGGTCGAGGACGCTCCTGTCGAGGGCGACCAGACCCGGGAGATGGAGACGGTGCGCTAGTCACGCCAGCACCACCCTGATGTGAGAGAGGTCGGGCCCGGTACGCCACCTGCGGCGTACCGGGCCCGACGCGTGCGCGCCCCGCCCCCTCCGGGAAGTTCCCGTTGTACGGAATAGCACTGGTGTGTCCCGCGCTGAAACAATCCGGTGGCAGCTGTCGGAGCCGCTGGATAGGTTGGCCCGAACACGCGACCCGTGCCCCTCGGCATGCCCGGGAACGGACGGAGCGCGGACCGGGAGGCCGGACAGAGCCGGTCAAGAAGCGGAAACGGGGGGCGTATGGCGCAGGGCACCACGACGGCGGACCAGGCGAGGCGGGAGGGGGACCCGCCGGGCGAACCCGCCGCGGAGGGGGTCGACACCAGCACCCCCGACCAGGTCACCGACCCCCACAAGGGCGTCTTCGCCCGGGGGATGCGTGTCCTGGGGGTCGCCGCCCGCACCGAACCGTGGATCTTCCTCGCCGCCGTCGCCGGAGCCATGCTGCACGCGGGCGTGACCGTCGGCTCCGCCTCGGTGCTCGGGTACCTCACCGACAACACCATCCTCCCGGCCTTCTCCGCGGGGGAGACCACCGCGGCCGCGCTTGTCGCCGCCGCGGCCCTGCTCATGGCGGTCGGCCTCGGCAAGGCCGTGGGCCTGGCCCTGCGCCGCCTGCTCGCCGGGCTCATGCAGTTCCGTATGCAGGCCCGCTACCGCCGCGCCGTCGCCCGCAAGTACCTGGAACTCCCGCTCTCCTGGCACCACCGCCACCCCACCGGCCAGCTCCTGTCCAACGCCAACGCCGACGTCGAGGCCGCCTGGCAGCCCCTCGCCCCGCTCCCCATGGCCGTCGGCAGCGTGTTCATGCTGGTCATCGCCTCCATCGCGATGGTCGTGACCGACCCGGTCCTGGCCCTGGTCGCCTTCGTGGTCTTCCCGGTCCTGGCCGCCGCCAACGTCGTCTTCCAGCGCCGGGTCTCACCGATGGCCTCCCGCGCCCAGGCCCTGCGCGCCGAGGTCAGCGGCGTCGCCCACGAGTCGTTCGACGGCGCCCTCGTCGTCAAGACCCTGGGCCGCGAGGACACCGAGACCGAACGCTTCACCCGGTCCGCCCACCGCCTGCGCGACGCCCTCATCCAGGTCGGCCGCATGCGCTCCATCTTCGACCCCTTCACCGAGGCCCTGCCCAACTTCGGTGTGCTCGCCGTGCTCCTCCTGGGTATGTGGCGCCTGTCCACCGGCGCCATCGAACCCGGCGAACTCGTCCAGATCGCGTTCCTCTTCACGCTCCTGGCCCTGCCGATCCGCTCCTTCGGGTGGATCCTCGGCGACCTGCCCCGCAGCGTGGTCGGCTGGGACCGCGTCCAGTCCGTCCTCAACTCCGGCGGCACCATGGAACACGGCGACCGGACCCTGGAGCCCACCGAACGCGGTCTCGCGCTCAGCGCCCGCGACGTCACCTTCTCCTACGCCGACTCCTACGACGCCGACGGCGGCGTCCGCGACCTCCTGGACGACACCGTCACGGGGGCCCGCACCACCGTCCTCAACGGTGTCGACCTCGACATCGCCCCCGGACGCACCGTCGCCCTCGTCGGTCCCACCGGGTCCGGCAAGTCCACGCTCACCACCGTCCTCATGCGGCTGGTCGACCCCGACTCCGGTGCCGTCAGCTACGACGGCGTCGACCTGCGCGACCTCGCCAGGGACCAGATCCCGAGCCACGCCGCCCTCGTGCCCCAGGGCACCTTCGTGTTCGAGGACTCCGTCCGCGACAACATCGCCCTGGGCGCGGCCGGGGTCGACGACGCACAGATCTGGGCCGCGCTCCGACTGGCCCGCGCGGACGGCTTCATCGCCGAACTCGACGGCGGACTCGACGCGCGCCTCGGAGAGAAGGGCACCACCCTGTCCGGAGGCCAGCGCCAGCGCCTGGCCCTGGCCCGTGCCATCGTCCGCCGCCCCCGGCTCCTGATCATGGACGACGCCACCTCGGCCGTGGACCCGCAGATCGAGGCCCAGATCCTGGCCGGCCTGCGCGAACGCGACGACGCCGCCACCGTGGTCGTCGTGGCCTACCGCAGAGCCACCATCGAGCTCGCGGACGAGGTCCTCTACATGGAGGGCGGGCGCGTCCTGGCACGCGGCTCCCACACCGAGCTCCTGTCCACCTCCAGCGGCTACAACAGGCTCGTCACCGCCTACGAACGAGCCTCGGCCGAGAACGAGGCCGAGCGCGCCCCGATCCCGGAGGAGCCCGGGCCCGCGGAACCCCGCCTTCCCACCGGAGGACACTCCACCGACGCCGCCGAGGAGACCAGCCGATGAGCGCACCGACCCAGGCCCGTACCGACGACAGATCGGAACAGGCGGCCGGGGCGGGGCGCCCCGAACGCGACCCCGTCCTGTCCCTGCACCAGAACCAGGACACCGCCCTCGGTACCATCCGGCGCGGTCTCCAGCTGTCCCCGGAGTTCGCCCGGGGTCTGTGGCTCACCCTGCTGTTCGCCCTGGTCGCGACCGCGGGCAAGGTCATCGTGCCCGTCGCCGTCCAGCAGATCATCGACAACGGGCTCACCGGTGAGGGAGGTCCCGACCTCGGCTTCGTGGCCCGCATGGTCGCGGTCTGCGCCGGACTGCTCGTGGTCACCATGTTCTGCTCCTACCTGATGAACCTTCGCCTGTACCGGGCCACCGAGTCCGGGCTGGCCACCCTGCGCCGCAAGGCCTTCCGGCACGTCCACGACCTGTCCGTGCTGACCCAGAACAGTGAGCGCAAGGGCGCCCTGGTCTCCCGGGTCACCGGGGACGTCGACCAGATCAGCACGTTCATGCAGTGGGGCGGGCTGCTCCTGCTGGTCAGCACCGGCCAGCTCCTGGTCGCCACCACCCTCATGGCGGTCTACTCCTGGCAGCTCACCCTCGTGGTGTGGATCTGCGTCCTGCCGCTGCTCTTCGGCGTGCGCTGGCTCCAGAAGCTCCTGTCCAGGGCCTACCTCACGGTCCGCGAGCGCACCGGCGACATGCTCGGCGCCATCGGCGAGACCGTGATGGGCGCCGCCGTCATCCGCGCCCACGGCACCGAGGAGCGCACGGCCGGACGCATCGACACCACGGTGCTGGCCACCCGGCGGGCCCAGGTGAAGGCGCAGCGCCTGTCCATGGCCGTCTCGCCGTTCGCCGAGATCGTCGCCGCGCTCGGCAACGTCGCCGTCGTCCTGGTCGGCGTGTGGCTGGGGATCGCGGGAGACCTCACCGCGGGTCAGCTCATCGCGTTCCTGTTCCTCATGACGCTGTTCATCCAGCCGATGATGATGGCCACGGAGATCTTCAACGAGGCCCAGAACGCCATCGCGGGCTGGCGGCGCGTGCTCGGGGTGCTGGACACCGTCCCCGACATCGCCGACCCCGGCGAGGCCGGACGCGTGCTGCCGCGCGGACCGGTGCGGGTCGGGTTCGACAGGGTCACCTACTCCTACCCCGAGGGCCCCGTGGTCCTGGACGACGTGGACGTGGAGATCACGCCCGGCACCAGGGTCGCGGTCGTCGGCGAGACGGGGTCGGGCAAGACCACCTTCGTCAAGCTCCTCACCCGCCTCATGGACCCCGCGTCCGGCACCGTCAGCCTGGACGAGGTCGACCTGCGGGAGGTCTCCTTCTCCTCGCTGCGCAGCCGCGTCGTCATGGTCCCCCAGGAGGGGTTCCTGTTCGACAGCTCGCTGGGTGACAACATCCGCTTCGCCCGCCCCGAGAGCACCGACGCCGAGCTGGAGACGGCCGTCGACGAACTCGGCCTCTCCGACTGGCTGGGCAGCCTCGCCCACGGTCTGGACACCCCGGTGGGCCAGCGCGGCGAGTCCCTGTCCGCGGGGGAGCGCCAGCTGGTCGCCCTCGTGCGCGCCTACGTGGCCGACCCGGACCTGCTCGTCCTGGACGAGGCCACATCGGCGGTGGACCCGCACACCGAGGTCCGCATCCAGCGGGCCCTGGACCGGCTGACCCGGGGCCGCACCTCGGTCGCGATCGCCCACCGCCTGTCCACGGCCGAGGCCGCCGACCGGGTCCTGGTGTTCGACGACGGCCGCATCGTCCAGAGCGGTTCCCACGACGAACTGGTGGACCGCCCCGGCGTGTACGCGGACCTCTACGCCTCCTGGATCCGCTCCTCCGCCTGAGGTTCCCGCGACCGACCCGGGCCGACGCGCAGCGGAGGCCCAAGGAGAACCAACCTCAGCTCCACCAGTGCGCGGCCAACAGTTCCGCCACCAGGGGTTCGGTCAGCAGGCTCACGTCCGGGTCCGCGTCCCCCGGGTAGCGCACGCTCAGGCCCGCCCCCGGAACGCGTTCGTGTCCGGGGGTGGGTCCCACCGCGACGAACGAACCGCGCAGCTGCCCGAGGTGCTCGGCGAAGCGCTGGTCGTAGGCGGACCCCGCGAACAGCAGGGCCCGGTAGTCCGTCACCGCCGCCAGGTACCGGTCCGAGTGCGACCACTCACCGGTCTCGGCCGTGTGCGCCACCCGGATCGGTCCCCTGCGCAGCACCCGCACCCCCTGCTCGGCGGAGGCCAGCCGCTCGGCCGGGGCCACCAGTCGCACCCCGTCGGGGGAGTCCAGCAACCGGGCGGCTTCGGGCACCCACTCCGGGGCGCCCTCCAACAACACCCGGGAGGCGTTGGCGACCCGCCGGAGCAGCCCCGGGAAGTTCGTGCTGCCTCCCGTGGCGGGCGCCCCCAACCGGTGACCCAGCAAAAGGAGCAGCGCCAGGGCGTGCTGGTAGGCGCGGCACCCCAGTCCGGACAGCTCCTCACCCGCGCGCAACGGCACCAGCAGGTCCGCGTAGCGCCCCACCACGGCGTCCTCGTCCGGCGCCAGCACGATCACCGGTGACCGCCCCACGTACCGGTCCAGCGCCGAGTGCAGCTCCCGCTGGCCGTCTCCCAGACTCACCGCCACCACGAGCGTCTCCGGGCCCGTCGGGGGCTCCTCGGCGGAGGAGGAGAAGTCGGCGTGGGCCGCCACACCCCCGCGCCGCAACCGGGCGGCCGCCACCTCGCACGCGCGCCGCGCCGGGCCCAGGGCGAGGAACCGCACCGACGCGGGCTCGTCCTCCAACAGCGCGGGCAGCGCCGCGTAGGGGTCCCAGCGCGGGAAGCGCTGGGCGAGCTCGGTCAACACGGCGGGTTTCCCCGCCAGGTCGGCGGACAGGTGCTCGGCGGTCACGGGAGCTCCCAAGCTGGCAGAACCGTCGGAACGGCGACGTCACGGACGCACGAACTCTAATCCCCCCGCCGAGCGCGGGGGAGTGACCGGCGTCAACCAGCACCCGGTGGGCAACGCGCCGACGGCGGCCATAACCTGGAGTGCATGAGCGCCACCAACCTCGACCCGGACATCGCCGCACGTCTGAAGCACACCGCGGACGGCCTGGTCCCCGCCGTCGTGCAGCAGCACGACACCGGGGAGGTCCTCATGCTGGCCTGGATGGACGACGAGGCCCTGCACCGCACCCTCACCACCCGCGACGCCACGTACTGGTCGCGCAGCAGGGGCGAGTACTGGGTCAAGGGCGCCACCTCCGGGAACACCCAACGCGTGGTGTCCGTCGCACTCGACTGCGACGGGGACACCCTCCTGGTACGCGTCGACCAGACCGGCGCCGCCTGCCACACCGGGGACCGCACGTGCTTCGACGCCGGACGGCTGCTGTGACCCGCGCCGCGCCCCGGGCCCGCCGCGAGTACGGCGTGACCACGCTCGCCATGGCCGCAGGGGCGGCGCTCATGCTGGCCGCCTCCGGACGCGTGTGGGTGACCGGCGAACTCGCCTCGCCCGGGCCCGTCGCCGCCGTCCCCGTGGAGCTCACCGGAGGGGACCTCACCGGAGCCCTTCGCGGTCTGGGCTGGGCCGGACTCGCCGGGATCGTCGGCCTGTACGCGGCCCGCTCGTGGGCCCGCCGCGTCGTCGCCCTGCTCGTCACGGCCTGCGGTGTGTTCGCGCTCACCTCGCTCTGGCCGGCCACCCGCCCGGACACGCTGGCCGACGACGTCACGCGGCTGGCCACGGACACCGCGGGCGCCGCGCGGACCGCCGGAGCACCGGAACTCCACGCCCTCGGGCCCGCGATGGGCGCCGCGGGGGCGGTCCTGCTGCTCCTGGCCGGCCTGGTCTCGCTGGTACGTGCCCCTGCCTGGCCGGGCATGGGCAACCGGTACGATCGGGACGCCGCACCGCGTCCGCGCCAGGCGGAGACACCAGCCGACCTGTGGAAATCGCTGGACGCCGGTGACGACCCCACTCTTGGCGCCCCGGAGGTCGGAGCGCCCGCCGGAACCGAACCGGCGGTCCGCGCCGAAGCCGGTGACGACACCGAACCCGCACCGCTGGCCGAGCGGCCAGCCCAACCCAAGGAGAGCCCCTGATGGCCGACGCCCACCACGAAGAGCACGACGACCACGGCAACACCGTGTCCGCCTGGTTCCTGACCGTCTCCTGGATCGTCGCCTGGACCGTGGCCGCCGTCGCCATCATCTTCGGCGGCGACCTCGTCACCTGGACCGTCATCGCACTGGTCGCCAGCATCGCCCTGGCCGCCGTCGCCGGCGTGATGAAGAAGGTCGGCCTGGGCCGCAAGGAGCCCCGCCCCGTCCCGCCCACGCGCGAGGAGTGGGAGGCGGGTCGCGGAGCCACCGCCGCCACCGCCACCGCCACCGCCAAGTAGTCCCTCCCGCACGGAGCGTCCGTGGCCCACCCCGGGTGGGCCACGGAAATGGACGGGTACCCCCGGGGCGGGTACATTCACCTCACCGGACCCGCCGTCGACCCGCAGGTCGCGCGGGCCGGTCTCCCCGCCCCCTCGCCCGACACACGTCCGGAAGGACACCACCCATGAGTTACGGGCCTCCGCCCCCGGGCGACCCCGCGGGTCACGACCAGTCCACCGGCGGCTACGGCCCTCCGGTCCCGCAGTACGGTCAGCCGTACGCTCCCTACGGTCAGCCCATGCAGCACTACGGCGCTCCCGGACCCTACGGGGTACCCGGTCCGTACGGGGTGCAGCCTCTCGCCTCGGACCCGCCCAAGAACTACCTGGCCTTCAACATCCTGGGCATCTTCGGCTGCCTCGGCATGACGAGCATCATCGGCATCATCGGCCTGATCTTCGCCCTCCAGGTCAGCAGCAAGTGGCACATTGGCGACTACGCCGGGGCCGAGTCCGCCGCGAGCACCGCGAAGGTGCTCGGCATCATCGGCCTGTGCTGCTTCGTGGTCACGGCCCTGTACCTGCTCTCGATGGGCGTCGTCATCGTCGCGTCGATCGCGGCCTGACCCCCGGGACACCCGGAGACGCGCCAGTAGTCTGGGCGGGTGCAGCAAGACGACGAACCCGCCAGCCCCCGGCCACCCGTCCCGACCCGCCCGGCCGGACCCGCGGACCGGTCCGGGGGAGGCGTGACCACTGGATGGGTCACCCGTCTCGTCCAGCGGGTCCACCCGGCCACCTGGCCGGTGTCCCTGGGCGTGCTCGGGGTGTTCGGGCTCGTCCTCCTCCACCTGGTGGACCCCAACGAACCGGGCAACTACCCCACCTGCCCCTGGCTGCTCCTCACTGGCACGTTCTGCCCCGGCTGCGGCACCATGCGCGCGGTGGCACTGCTCACCCACCTGGACGTGCTCGGCGCCCTCGCCATGAACCCGCTCCTGGTGCTGCTCCTGCCCTACCTCGCCCTCACCTACGCGACCTGGCTGGCCGGGACCCTGCGACCACGCGCACGACCGCCCGGACCCGCCCCCACCTGGTTCGTCTGGACGATCCTCGTCTCCTTCGTGGTCTTCTGGATCGCCCGCAACCTGCCCTGGTTCTCCTTCCTCGCCCCCGGCACCCCGCTCCTGCCCTCCTGGTGAGAACGGACCCGCCCCGATGATGCGGGTTCCTGCCCGATCGCGCCGAATCCTCCCGCGCGGTGACCCGGGGGCGGCGGCCCCACGGCCCCCGAGGGTCGATACGATGACCAACACAGGGTGTGACGGCCCCGCGCCGACACCCCGACCGGACCGCCGTGTCCACCTCCGGACCGGCCGCCGTGAACCGCAACCATGGACGAGGGAGCTAGAACCTGTGAGCGTGCTCGACGAGATCCTCGACGGAGTACGCGCTGACCTGGCGCAGCGACAGGCGGAACTCCCCCTGGACCGCCTCAAGGCCCAAGCCGAGTCGGTGCCCGTCCCCAAGGACGCCGAGGCGGCCCTGCGCCGCCCGGGCGTGCACGTCATCGCCGAGGTCAAGCGGGCCAGCCCCTCCAAGGGCCCGCTCGCCTCCATCACCGACCCCGCCGCCCTGGCCCGCGACTACGAGGCGGGCGGCGCCACCTGGATCAGCGTGCTGACCGAGGGGCGCCGGTTCAACGGCAGCCTGGACGACCTGCGCGCCGTCCACGCCGCCGTCGAGACCCCCCTGCTGCGCAAGGACTTCGTCGTCAGCTCCTACCAGCTGTGGGAGGCCCGCGTCCACGGAGCCTCCGCGATCCTCCTCATCGTCGCCGCCCTGCCCCAGGACGCCCTGGTCTCCCTCGTCGAACGCGCCCGCTCGCTGGGCCTGACCCCGCTGGTCGAGGTCCACGACGAGGACGAGGTCGCCCGCGCCCTGGACGCTGGAGCGACCGTCATCGGCGTCAACGCGCGCAACCTCAGGACCCTGGAGGTCGACCGGGACACCTTCGCCCGGGTCGCCCCCCTCATCCCGGCGGACCGTGTCAGAATCGCCGAGTCCGGGATCCGGGGCCCGCACGACCTGCTGGCCCACGCCGGAGCCGGAGCCGGGGCCGTCCTGGTGGGCGAGAGCCTGGTCCGGGGACGCAACCCGCGCGAGGCCGTCGCCGACCTGGTGACCGCCGGCGCCCACCCCGCGCTGCGCGACCGGAACTGACGGGACGAACACGATGGGATCGACGAAGGCGTACACGGAGCACGCGCGGCACACGCCCGCGCGCCCGCTCCGGCGCCGATGGCTCTAGGGAGCCCGTAGGCACGACCCGCGGGTTCCCGTCGCCGCGTTGACCCGAAGCAACTCGCGCCGCCCGAGCCAGGCGGCCGCACGGCCGGTCGGCGCGCGGCTCCCGTGGGCGCGACGCCCCGGGCCGACTCCGCGCGCTCGGCCTCCTCTTCCCAGGAGAACTTCCCATGAGCCACGCCCAACCGGTACCCGACGACCGCGGGCACTACGGCCGCTTCGGCGGCCGGTTCGCCCCCGAGTCCCTCATCGCGGCCCTCGACGAGGTCGAGGCCGAGTGGGCCAAGGCCAAGGACGACCCCGCCTTCCACGCCGAGTTCGACGAACTCCTCAAGAGCTACGCGGGGCGTCCCAGCCTCCTCACCGAGGCCCGCAACTTCTCCGAGCACGCGGGCGGGGCGCGCGTCCTGCTCAAGCGCGAGGACCTCAACCACACCGGCTCGCACAAGATCAACAACGTGCTGGGTCAGGTGCTGCTCACCAAACGCATGGGCAAGACCCGCGTGATCGCGGAGACCGGTGCGGGCCAGCACGGCGTGGCCACCGCCACCGCCTGCGCCCTCATGGGTCTGGACTGCGTGATCTACATGGGGGAGGAGGACACCAAGCGCCAGGCGCTCAACGTCGCCCGCATGCGCATGCTCGGCGCCGAGGTCGTCCCGGTCACCATCGGCAGCCGCACCCTCAAGGACGCGATCAACGAGACCTTCCGCGACTGGGTGGCCAACGTCGACCACACCCACTACCTCTTCGGTACCGCAGCGGGTCCGCACCCCTTCCCCAAGCTCGTCCGCGACCTGCACTTCGTCGTGGGCGCCGAGGCGCGCAAGCAGGTCCTCGAACTCACCGGCAGGCTCCCCGACGCCGTCGCAGCCTGCGTCGGCGGCGGATCCAACGCGATCGCGATCTTCGCCGCCTTCATCCCCGACGAGAGCGTGGCCCTCTACGGGTTCGAGGCCGGGGGAGCGGGCGCCGACACCGACCAGACCGCCGCCTCCATCACCGCCGGGAGCCACGGCGTCTTCCACGGCGCGCGCACCTTCGTCCTCCAGGACGAGTACGGCCAGACCCTGCCCAGCCACTCCATCTCGGCCGGGCTCGACTACCCCGCGGTGGGCCCCGAACACGCCTACCTGGCCGACACGGGGCGCGCGGTCTACGAGCCCGTCACCGACACCGAGGCCATGGAGGCCTTCCGGCTGCTCTGCCGCACCGAGGGCATCATCCCCGCCATCGAGAGCGCGCACGCGCTGGCCGGCGCGATGAGGCTCGGCAAGCGCCTCGGGCCCGACGCCGTGATCCTGGTGAACCTCTCCGGACGCGGAGACAAGGACGTCAACACCGCGGCCGCCTACTTCGGCCTCGTCGACTCGGAGGGACAGGCGTGATGACCGCGACCACGCTCCAGACCAAGCTCGCCCAGGCCCGCGAGGCCGACCGCGCCGCGCTCGTCGGCTACCTGCCCGCCGGTTTCCCCGACGTCGACTCCTCGATCCGGGTCATCCAGGCCATGGTCGAGGGCGGGTGCGACGTCATCGAGGTCGGCCTGCCCTACTCCGACCCCATGATGGACGGTCCCACCATCCAGCGCGCCGCCGACCGGGCGCTGGCCTCGGGTACCACCACCGACGACGTCCTCCGGGTCGTGGAGGCCACGGCCGCGACCGGCGCCGCCGCCCTGGTCATGTCGTACTGGAACCCGATCGAACGCTACGGCGTGGAGCGCTTCGCCACCGAACTCGCCAAGGCGGGCGGGGCGGGGGTCATCACCCCCGACCTCATCCCCGAGGAGGCCGAGGAGTGGTACGCGGCCTCCGAGCAGGCCGGACTCGACCGGATCTTCCTGGTCGCCCCGTCCTCCACGGACCGGCGCCTGGAACTCACCACCGGCGCGTGCAGCGGATTCGTGTACGCGGCCTCGCTCATGGGTGTCACCGGTACCCGCGCCCAGGTCGCCGACACCGCCGAGGCCCTGGTGCGCCGCACCCGGGCGGTCACCCGTGAGTCGGGCCTGCCGATCTGCGTGGGGCTGGGCATCTCCACGGCCGCGCAGGCCGCCGAGGTCGCCGCCTACGCCGACGGCGTCATCGTCGGCGCCGGGTTCTGCCAGCGTGTCCTGGACGCCCCGGACCTGGAGACCGGGCTCGTCGCGGTCCGCTCCTTCGCCGAGGACCTCTCCGCCGGGGTGCGCTCCCGGTAGCCCGACCCCAGGGCTCGGGAGCCGATCCCGGCCCATGCCACAACCCCCGCGGTGGGCCGCGCCAGCACGGCGCGGCCCACCGCTCTCGTGTCCGCACCCCAGCCGTCCCGGGCAGGTCAAGCCCAGGGTTAAGAGGGTGAGAATCGGGTGAGAGGCGCCCTCGGATCCCCGTGAACCGGCCACCCGTTCTGGCTCCGGGTGGTGTGATGGCGGTGTCCCGGACGCGTGGCCGCCCGCCGTGCTCTCCGGTTCCGACGCCCTGTGCCACAAAGTCACTACACACAGTAGGCTTTGTTTCAACACGAAGAGCGACCAGGCGCGCACCCAGTGGCATGAGCGCGAACGACCGACCCCCACTCCCGAAGGCCTCGCAGATGACGGAAACCCACGACGACACCCCCACCTCCCGGCCCACCGGCCGCTGGGAGACCGTCCAACCCTGGCTCACCCTCGCCTGCCGGGTCGGACTCGCCGCCGTCCTCATCACCGCGGCCGTCACCAAGTTCCCGCCCGCCCTCTCCGTGCAGGCGGTCGAGGCCTACGACCTCTTCCCCACCGAGATCGCCCAGTTCATCGGCCACGTCCTCCCGCTGTTCGAGCTCGCCCTCGCCCTGCTCCTCCTCGTGGGCCTGGCCACCCGCCAGGTCGGCGCCGTCGGCGCCCTGCTGATGATCGTCTTCATCGCGGGAATTCTCTCCGCCATGGCCCGGGGCCTCAACATCGACTGCGGCTGCTTCGGCGGCGGCGGCCAGGTCGACCCCGGCGAGACCACCTACGGGCTCTCCATCGCACGGGACATCGCCTTCGCGGCCATGGGCGCCTTCATCGCGCTCTGGCCCCGATCCCCCTTCGCCCTCGACCGCGCCCTCGGGCTCTTCCGCTAGTCCCGGAACACGGTGCCCCGGCACCACCGACGCGACGGTCGACCACCTCCAGAAAGCCAGAAACAGAGGAACACCATGGGGAGTGAAGCGCGCAAGCGCTCCCGCGAGAAGCTCAGGGAACAGCGGGAGAAGGAGAAGCGGGCCGCCAAACGCAACCGGACCCTCATCGTCGTCGGCGCCGCCGCGGCCGTGGTCCTGCTCGTCGTCGGGATCGGCTACGCCGTCCTCACCTCCGACAACAGCGACGGCTACGAGGGCCCGCTGGCCGCCCAGACCCTCCAGGAGGACGGCAGCGTCGTCATGGCCGAGCCGGACGCCTCCGCCCCCGTCGTCGAGGTCTACGCCGACTACCAGTGCCCCGCCTGCCGCCAGTTCGAGCACTTCGGCGGTGACGTCCTCAAGGAGCAGGCCGCCGCGGGCACCGCCATCGTCCACTACCGGCCGATGAGCATCTTCGCCCAGCAGCCCGTCCCCATCAGCTCGAACTCACTGCGCGCCGGTGCCGCGGCCCGCGCCGCCGCGGACTACGGCGTCTTCGTCGAGTACAACGACACCCTCTTCGAGAACCAGCCCACCGAGGGCAAGGACGGCTTCACCGTCGACGAGCTCAAACAGTGGTTCCGCGACACCGAGCCCTCCGACGAGGACGCGCAGGCCTTCGACGACCGCGTCGACGGCGAGGCGGAGATCGTCAAGGAGTTCACCGAGGAGTACCTGCCCGCCCTCACCGCCGACGCCACCGAGCAGATCGGCGAGGAGAACATCGGAACCATGGTCCTGTCCGACCTCATCAGCTGGGGAGCCAGCAACGGACACGACCCCGCCTTCCTGGAGGGCACCTACACGGGCGAGATCATCGACGCCACAGGGAAGGCCTACACTCGCTACAGCGGAGCCAACGAGTTCCGCGCCACGCCTTCCGTCTACATCAACGGCGAGTTGCTCGACGGCAACACCGCCATGTCCGCCAGGGGCCTGTCCGACGCCATCGCAGAGGCGGGCGACGGCGAGGTCAACACCGAGCCGATGGACTCCGACGGCGGGGGTGACGCGGAGGAGAACCCCTGATCACCACCCCCGCACGCGGGGCGAACCCGAGAGCAGAGCAGTGACATTGTCGTCGACAGCTTCCGAGGGCGCGGCCGAGTTCGGCCGCGCCCTCGCGGCCATTCCCAGCCCCGAGATCAACTCGATCCCCATCGGGCCGTTCCAGATCCACTTCTACGCCCTGTGCATCCTCGCCGGGGTCATCGTCGCGGTCTACTGGAGCGAGCGCCGCTGGAAGGCGATGGGCGGCGAGCCCGGCACCATCATGGACATGGCCGTGTGGGCCGTGATCCTGGGGCTGATCGGCGGACGCCTCTACCACGTCATCAGTGACGCCCACCTGTACTTCGGGCCGGACCGCGAGGCCATCCGGGCCCTCTACGTGTGGGAGGGCGGACTGGGCATCTGGGGCGCCATCCCGCTGGGCGCCGTGGGTGTGTGGCTGGTCGCCCGCAAGCGCGGACTGTCCATGTCCAAGCTCTCCTTCGCGATCGCCCCCACCCTCCCGCTGGCCCAGGCCATCGGCCGCTGGGGCAACTACTTCAACCAGGAGCTCTTCGGGCGTCCCACCGACCTGCCCTGGGCGCTGGAGATCTACCCCACCCCCGAGGGCCACATGCGGGCGGGCATGGAGGTGGGAGTCACCACCTATCACCCGACCTTCCTCTACGAGTCCCTGTGGTGCCTGGTCCTGGCGGTCCTGCTGGCCTACCTCGGCCGCCGCTTCGAGGGCTCCCTCCAGGGCGGACGCCTCTTCGCCGTCTACGTCATGGGCTACTGCGTCGGCCGCTTCTGGATCGAGTACCTGCGCGTCGACCCCGCCAACGACTTCTTCGGCATGCGCCTGAACAACTGGACCTCCATCGCGGTCCTGCTCGGCGCCCTGGCCTACTTCGTCTGGGCCGGCCGCCGCCTCGACTCCTTCTCCACCGCCGTCGTCCCCCACGGACAGGACGCCGGGACCCAGGTGTTCGGAGACACATCCGCCGGCGAGAAGGCCGACGAAGGCACCGTCTACAGTGCCGTCGACGGCGACGACTCGGTGTTCGACCAGGCCACGAGCGGTTCCGAGGGAGCCGGGACGGAATACCACCCGAGCCCTGAGCGATCTAGTAGCGAGGGCTCGGCGGAGGACGGCGCCGACGGCGCGGAAGGCAACTCCGGGTCGAAGCCCGAGTAGAGCGGGACATTCCGAAAACCGGCGCACCGGCCCGTGGCCGTGCGCGCCGTACGACGAAGCCCGCAACAGTCGAGCAGACCACGGGTTGACGATTGAGAAAGACCGTGAGCAGAGCCGAGTCCGGTCACGGACGCAGACGTCGGCGCGGCGGATCGCGCCGCGCCGACAGCGCCCGCACCGAAGAGCACGTCGAGGAACACGGCCCCGAGGACGGGTACGAGGAGCAGTACGACCCGGAGGAGGACTTCTCCGCGGAGTACGGCCACACCCAGGCCCGCCCGGACGCCGAGTACGACGACTACGACGACCCCGAGGACGGTTACGAGGACGAGGAGGACCCGGAACACGGGGCCACTCGTGCCGAGGGCCGCAAGGGCCGACGCAAGGACAAGAAGGGCGTGGGACTCGTCTCCGCCTTCTCCGCGTCCGCGATCAAGAAGGTGTCGGTCCTGGGCGACCGGCCCAACCAGATCGTCTACACCCTTGCCGAACAGAGCAAGCGCAAGCGCGGCACCGCCGTGCTCGGAGTGCTCCTGGGCGCCTTCAGTATCGCCCTGGTCGCCCTCCTGGGACTGCTGACCTACCAGCTCGTCACCGGGACCGGCGGCAACACCGACCGGGGTGAGGAGAGCATTGTCGCGCCGCCGGAGGGGCACAGCACCATCACTCCGGAGCTGTACCTGTCCGAGCCCGACCGGCCCGAGGTGTTCGGTTCCATCGAGAACCGTCCCGACGACGTCGAGCCCATGACCGACGAGTCCGTCTTCGGGCCCGTCGAGGAACTCGACATGGCCGGGATGAAGCTGGAGCTCCAGGAGTCCGAGGTCACCGACTCCTGCACCTCACTGGTGTGGGGCGAACAGCTCGGCCAGAGCCTCCTGGACGCCAACTGCCTCAACGCGGCCTCCGGTGTGTACACCGACTCCGACGACGACTACGTCGCCCAGGTGACCCTGTTCGACCTCTCCGACAGCGCGGGCGCCACCGAGGTGGCCGCCGCCATGGACCCGGGCAACGTGGAGACCGGGGCGGGCTTCCTGCTGTCCCGTGAACTCGACGGCGTCGAGGGACTCCAGGAGGGCTACAGCCAGGCCACCACCCAGGTCATGGGTCACTACCTGGCCGTGTACTGGGTCGCGCGCACCGACGGCTCCCTGCCGGGGGACGACTCCGGTCTGGCCACCGCGAGCGTGGTCTCGCAGAGCGCCTTCGGGTTCGTCTACGACGAGGTCGTCGCGCACAAGCCCGAGGAAGAGGAAGAGGGAGAGTAGGAGCGGGTCTGTCCGGCCCTGTCGGGCGCCCCGATAGGATCTCGGACAGATCGATCCGCCCGCAGGGGTGTGTTCCAGGGATTTCTGGGAACACGGCCCCGGGGCCGACACCAGGCGGGAGGCGTCCCCCCGCCGTTCCCGAGCGCAACCGGGCCGGTCACCTCACGTGACCGGCCCGCATCCACGGAAAGGTCCTTTGGGTGTCCCCTTCTGAACCGTCGACGCCTGGCAGGCCGGGCCGCCGGAGGAAAAACAGCGAGCCAGCCGAACCCACCGCCCAGGAGGACCAGAACCGGTCCGAGAACCGCGAGGGCGGGCGCCGCAAGGGCGGCGGCCGACGCAAGAAGGAGCCCCGCCGCCTCCGCGGGATGCTGACCCTCCTGGTCGGCGCGCTCGTCGTCGCTCTCATCGCCCTGGGCACGGTGCTGTTCTTCCAGTTCTCCGGAGACGACGGCGGGGAACAGGTCGCCCAGGAGACCCGGCCCGCCCTGTACAAGGTCCAGGACTCCCAGGACAGCAACATGAACTCGGTGCTGGCCTCCCGGGAGCAGGACACCCGGCCGCTCAACGAGGGCGAGCTCTTCGAGCGCCACAACTCCGAGATCTCCGGGCAGAGCCTGGGCTTCACCCTGCGCGACTCGGACCTGACCGAGGACTGCTCCGCGGCGGTCTGGGGCGAGCAGGTGGAGCGGGCCCTGGCCGACGCCGACTGCACGCAGGCGGGCCGCGCCACCTACCTGTCCGAGGACGACGTCTTCGGTGTGGTCGCGGTGTTCAACCTCGCGGACATCGAGGGCAGCCGCGCCGTGGCCGAGGCCATGGAACTGCCCGAGACCGAGGAGGGTGAGGAGCCGGCCGACCCGGGTTTCGTGCTCTCCCCCTCCGGTGAGGACCCCCTGAACCGTCTCGGCACCGGCTACAGCGCGGCGGACGCCATCATCACCGGCCACTACCTGGTCGTGGTGTGGGTCCAGCCCACCGACTCCGAGTCGGTCGACGAGCGGGTCAGCCTGGTCACACCGCTGGTGACCCTGGCCAACTTCCGCAACCCCTTCTTCCGCAGGATCGGTGAGCTCGGCGGTGACGCGCCCGCCGGTGCCGAGGAGGGCACCGGCACGGAGGAGGTGCCCGGTGCGGGCGACGGTACCGGGGAGGGCGTCGGCCAGGAAACGGTCGAGGACCCGCCCCCGGCGGACGGCACCGTGGAGGCGCCGGGGGTACCCGGCGAGTAGCGGCGCCACCCCTCGAACACGCGGGCGGGGCCCTGTGGGAACCACTTCCCTCCGGGCCCCGCCCCTGTTCGTGGACCCGGACCGATCCGGGTCAGTCCTCGCCGTCGGCCCGCGACTCCGTCGCGGCGGACTCCTCGACCCGGGCCAGGAGTTCCGAGGCCACCCCCGGCAGCTCCGCGAACCTGTGCTCGGGCAGGTCCAGCAGGCCGTGCCCCGCCACCCACTCGGGGGCCGAGGCCACCGCGTGCCGGGCCGTGCGCTTGTTGATCGGCCGCCCCGACCTGGCCGCCGCCTCCACGAGTCCCGTTCGCAGGGTCGCCGTCAGCGTCCCGTGCGCCCGCCCCCGCACGTGCGCCAGCACGTGGTCGGCGCCCTCGCCCGGCTCCGGGTCCCGGGTGCACCGGATCGCGGTGAGGTCGGCGGCACCCACTCCCCGCAGGAAGCGGACCCGGCACCCGGGCTCCACCAGGGCACGGAATCCCTTCTGGCCCGCCTCGTCACGTACCCAGCGCGAGGACGAGGGCACCAGGACGAAGGTGTCGTCGGTGGTGGACGCCAGCGCGACGCGAGGCGCCAACCGCTCCCACCCGCCCGTGAGGTTGACCACGGCGCGCGCCCCCACGGCGGTGGGGGAGTCCATCCACGTGGACAGACGCACCCGGGCCTCTCCGGACACCTCCCGGGGCCAGTCACCGACGAGGGCGGGCGCGGTGTCGTCGGTACCCGATCGGCTCAGCTCGGCGATCCGCTCCAACGCCGCCGTGGCCCGCTCCGCGTCGAGCCCCCCGCGCGCCTCCTTGGCGTTGATCCCCTGGCTGTACACCCGCGAGGCGTCACCGCCGGGGGAGGGCAGGGTGCGCGCGAGGGGACGCAGCACGTACAGGTCGCTGGCGGCGCCGATCGACTCCGCCCCCAGGTAGCGGTTGAAGTCCGGCCACACCGCCTCCAGGAGGAGACCCGAGCGCACCATCCGCGCCTGCGTGGCGGCCGCGAGCTTCGGGGTGGTCTCGCTGGCACCGTAGGCCACCAGCACCCGGCCGCGCCTGGGATCGGCCAGACCCTCCACACCGCGCCGTACGAACAGGTCCACCCCCTCGGGGGTGTAGGGCGGATCGGTGAAGACCACGTCGGCGCCCTCGCGCAGCGACGCGGGCAACCCCAGGCGCAGGTCGGCGGTGTGGGTGCGCACCGGCAGTCCCAGCCGCTCGGCCACCGCGTCGATGTGGGCCAGCACCCGCTCGTCCAGGTCCACCACCCGCACCCGGGCCTCCGGCTGCACCAGCGCCAGCGCCAGGGACGTGAGGTCGTGGTCGCCCACGCACAGCAGCGTGCGCTGGCGGAGGTCGAACCTCGTGGCCAGGAACAGGGCGCGGCGCAGCGCGGTCTCGGCGGTCGCGGACACGTGGTCCAGGTCCAGGTCGGAGGCGGGTCCCTCGGAGATCGCCCGCGCCAGCTCGGCGGTGGCCCCTGTGTGGGCGGGGAGCAGGTGGGCCACCGGGTCGGCCAGCGCCGGGGCGGGCGCACCGGTGTACGGGGCCGGCCGCGTCAGCCGGTGCCGGTCGCCCGAGGGCTCGCGCTCCAGCTCTCCAGCGGCCTCCAGAGCCCTGAACAGGGAGGCCACCACGGCGTGCGCGACCCCGCTGGCGCGGACGAGGTCGTTGGCGCTCCACCAACGGCCGTCGGAGAGCAGCGCCAGGACCGACCGGGGGCGCGGGGCGTCGGGACCGTACTCGCGCAGGAAGTCCTCCACCGCCTCGGGGAGGGGCGGGCGGTCGGCGTGCCGAGGGGGCGTCTGAGTCTCCGGGGCGCCGGGTACGCGGGCGGCCTCGGGGGAGTCGGCTCCGGGATCGACCGGGCCGGGGGAAGTCGGGTGTCCTGCCATTCCGTGATCCTCCCACGTCGCGGACGCCCCGGAGGCGCCGCGGACGGGGCGGTTCCCACCGGATGAGGGGGATATCACTGCCCGGTGCGTTCCGTTCGCCCTTGGGAGTGGCGTCACCCCCGGGGTAACGTGGGAAGGCAGTGCTCAGCGCCTTCACGCGTCGGGAGAAGAACCGGACAACGATCGGTCTTTCATCCCCTTTGGGAGGTTTAGCGGGTTTCCCTCGTGGAAAAACCCGCAAGGCCAGCCCTCATCGGACCCCGGTCCGAGAGGGACCCACGCCACTCCCCAGGGAGCGGGCACACCACGGGCCACGGCGCACCGCGGCGCCATCTGGTCTAGACCTCCGATTCGCATCGGGGCCGGACCAGCCTGTATAAGAGAACCTGCCCGACACGGGCCGCCCACCGCCACCGGCGACACGAGGACGTGTACGCGACACGGTGCCACGGAACGGGCAACCCACACAGTCGGGAACCGCCCCCGGGCGGAACAACAGAATCACGCACGCAGCAGGGCCAACGTCGTCCCGGATGCGCTTTTCACGAAGCCGACGAGAGACGACTGGAGGGCAGATGCCCGCTGGAAACGTGCGGCGTTCGTCCGTCCGAACGAACGCAGACGCCACCCCCCAGGGCCTGTACGACCCCGCCTTCGAGCACGACGCCTGCGGAGTGGGCTTCGTGGCCGACCTCACCGGTCGTCAGAGCCACGACATCGTCAGCAAGGCGCTCACCGTCCTGCGCAACCTCGACCACCGGGGCGCCTCCGGAGCCGACCCCGACGACGGCGACGGCGCGGGCATCCTCACGCAGATCCCGCACGAGCTCTACACCGAGGTATGCGACTTCCCGCTCCCCGCCGCGGGCGCCTACGCCACCGGCATCGGCTTCCTGCCCTCCGACGCCGCCGAGCGCGCCGCCGCCGTGCGGACCATCAACACCATCGTCGCCGACGAGGGCCTCACCCTCCTGGGCTGGCGCGAGGTCCCCTTCGAGCCCCAGTACAGCGGCCCCGCCGCCCGCGAGGCCATGCCCTACTTCGGGCAGCTCTTCATCACCGGCACCCCCGGCACCGCCACCGAGGGCCTCACCGGGATCGACCTCGAACGCCACGCCTACTGCGTGCGCAAGCGCGCCGAGCACGAGGCCGACGTCTACTTCCCGAGCCTGTCCCCGCGCACCATCGCCTACAAGGGCATGCTCACCACCCCGCAGCTGGAGCCGTTCTTCCCGGACCTGTCCGACCGCCGCTACGCCTCCGGCCTGGCCCTGGTCCACTCCCGGTTCTCCACCAACACCTTCCCGTCCTGGCCGCTCGCCCACCCGTTCCGCTACGTGGCCCACAACGGTGAGATCAACACGGTCAAGGGCAACCGCAACATGATGCGGTCACGCGAGGCCAAGCTCGCCACCGAGCTCATCCCCGGCGACCTGTCCCGCGTGTTCCCGATCGTCGACCCCGACGACTCCGACACCGCGTCCTTCGACGACGCCCTCGAACTGCTCCACCTGGGCGGCCGCTCGCTGCCGCACGCGGTCCTCATGATGATCCCGGAGCCCTGGGAGAACCACACCGAGATGGACCCGGCCGTCCGGGCCTTCTACGAGTACCACTCCACCCTCATGGAGCCCTGGGACGGCCCCGCCTCGGTGTCCTTCACCGACGGCACCGTCGTCGGCTCCGTCCTGGACCGCAACGGACTGCGCCCCGGCCGCTACTGGGTGACCGACGACGGCCTCGTCGTCCTCGCGTCCGAGGCCGGCGTCCTCGACATCGACCCCGCCACGGTCGTGCGCAAGGGACGGCTCCAGCCCGGCCGCATCTTCGTCGTCGACACCGCCCAGGGGCGGATCATCGAGGACGAGGAGATCAAGGCCGAACTCGCCGCCGAACACCCCTACCAGGAGTGGATCGACTCCGGCGTCCTGCGCCTGGCCGACCTCCCCGCCGCCGAACCCGCCCCGGTCACCGAACTCAACCTCGCCCAGCAGGTGTTCGGCTACACCGAGGAGGAACTGCGGATCATCCTCACACCGATGGCCCGCACCGGCGCCGAACCCATCGGCTCCATGGGCACCGACACCCCGGTGGCCGCCCTGTCCGCGCGCTCGCGCCAGCTCTTCGACTACTTCTCGCAGAACTTCGCGCAGGTCACGAACCCGCCGCTGGACGCCATCCGTGAGGAGATGGTCACCAGCCTGTCCACCCTCCTCGGAGCCGAGGGCAACCTCCTCCAGGCCTCCCCGGGCGACACCCAGCGCCTCGTCCTGCCCACCCCGGTCGTCGACCAGGCCCAGCTCGCCGCCATCGTCGCCGCCGGGCGGGACAACCCCGCGCTGCGCACCTTCACCGTCGACGGCACCTACCCCGTCGACGGCGGCGGCGAGGCCCTCTCCGCCCGCCTCGACGAGATCAACACCGAGGTCTCCCAGGCCATCGCCGACGGCGCCCACATCCTCGTGCTCAGCGACCGCCGCGCCGACGCCGAACGCGCCCCCGTACCGTCGCTGCTGCTCACCGGCTCGGTCCACCACCACCTGGTCCGCGAGAAGTCCCGCACCGAGGTCGGCCTCCTCGTCGAGGCCGCCGACGTCCGCGAGTGCCACCACGTGGCCCTCCTCGTCGGCTACGGAGCCTCGGCGGTCAACCCGTACCTGGCCCTGGAGACCGTCCGCGACCTGGTCGAGCGCGGCACCCTCGGCGGTGTGGAGGCCGACACGGCCGTCCGCAACACCGTCAAGGCGTTCGGCAAGGGCGTTCTGAAGGTCATGTCCAAGATCGGCGTGTCCACGGTCAGCTCCTACACCGGCGCCCAGATCTTCGAGGCCCTCGGCCTGGGCCAGGAGGTCATCGACCGCTGCTTCACGGGCACCACCTCCCGCCTGGGCGGCGTCGGCTTCGACATCCTCGCCGAGGAGGTCGCGCTCCGCCACCGCCGCGCCCACGCCGCCAACCCCAACGCCCACCGGCGCCTGGAGGTCGGCGGCGAGTACCAGTGGCGCCGCGAGGGCGAGCCCCACCTGTTCGACCCCGAGACCGTCTTCCGGCTCCAGCACTCCACCCGCGACCGCAAGTACGACATCTTCAAGGAGTACACGAACAGGGTCGACGACCAGTCCGCCCGGCTCATGACGCTCCGGGGACTGTTCCGCCTCAAGGAGGGCGTGCGCGAACCCGTCTCCATCGACGAGGTCGAGCCCGTCTCGGAGATCGTCAGGCGCTTCTCCACCGGCGCCATGTCCTACGGCTCCATCTCCGCCGAGGCCCACGAGACCCTCGCCATCGCGATGAACCGCCTCGGCGGCAAGTCCAACACCGGCGAGGGCGGCGAGGACCCGGCCCGCTTCACCCCGGACGCCAACGGTGACCTGCGCCGCAGCGCCATCAAGCAGGTCGCCTCCGGCCGCTTCGGCGTCACCTCGCACTACCTCAGCAACGCCGACGACATCCAGATCAAGATGGCCCAGGGCGCCAAGCCCGGCGAAGGCGGCCAGCTGCCCGGCCACAAGGTCTACCCGTGGGTGGCCAACACCCGCCACTCCACCCCCGGCGTCGGCCTCATCTCGCCGCCGCCCCACCACGACATCTACTCCATCGAGGACCTCGCCCAGCTCATCCACGACCTCAAGAACGCGAACCCGTCCGCGCGGGTCCACGTCAAGCTGGTCTCCGAAGCCGGTGTGGGCACCGTCGCCACCGGCGTGTCCAAGGCGCACGCCGACGTCGTCCTCATCTCCGGTCACGACGGAGGCACCGGCGCCTCGCCGCTGACCTCCCTCAAGCACGCGGGCACCCCCTGGGAGCTCGGCCTCGCCGAGACCCAGCAGACCCTGCTGCTCAACGGCCTGCGCGACCGCATCGTCGTCCAGGCCGACGGCCAGATGAAGACCGGCCGCGACGTCGTCGTCGCCGCCCTGCTGGGCGCCGAGGAGTACGGTTTCGCCACCGCGCCCCTCGTCGTCTCGGGCTGCGTCATGATGCGCGTCTGCCACCTCGACACCTGCCCCGTGGGCGTGGCCACCCAGAACCCCGCCCTGCGCGAGCGGTTCTCCGGCAAGGCCGAGTACGTCGTGAACTTCTTCGAGTTCATCGCCCAGGAGGTCCGCGAGTACCTGGCCCAGCTCGGCTTCCGCAGCCTCGACGAGGCCATCGGCTCCGTCGACCTGCTCGACACCGCCGAGGCCGTCGACCACTGGAAGGCCCAGGGCCTGGACCTGTCGCCGATCCTGCACGAGGTCGAGCCCATCGCCGGGGACCACCGCGCCCACCGGCGCATCCAGGACCACGGTCTGGAGAAGGCGCTGGACAACACCCTCATCCAGCTCAGCGAGGGAGCTCTCGACTTCGGCCAGCCGGTCCGCCTCGAGCTGCCCGTGCGCAACGTCAACCGGACCGTGGGCACCATGCTCGGGCACGAGGTCACCAAGCGCTACGGTGCCGACGGCCTGCCCGCCGACACCATCGACGTGTCCTTCACCGGCTCCGCCGGGCAGTCCTTCGGCGCCTTCGTGCCCCAGGGCATCACCCTGCGGCTGTCCGGCGACGCCAACGACTACGTCGGCAAGGGCCTGTCCGGTGGCCGCGTCATCGTCCGCCCCGCACCGGCCTCCACCCTCGCCGCCGAGGAACACATCATCGCCGGAAACGTCATCGGCTACGGCGCCACCTCCGGGGAGATCCTCCTCCGGGGCGTCGTCGGCGAACGCTTCTGCGTCCGCAACTCCGGCGCCACCGCGGTCGTCGAGGGCATCGGCGACCACGGCTGCGAGTACATGACCGGCGGGCGCGCCGTCATCCTCGGCCGTACCGGGCGCAACTTCGCGGCGGGCATGTCCGGAGGCATCGCCTACGTCCTCGACCTGGACACCGAACGCGTCAACCCCGAGATGGTCGAGGTCGAGGCCCTCACCGACGAGGACCGCGAGTTCCTCACCGGCGTCCTCACCCGCCACCACGCGGAGACCGGCTCCACCGTCGCCGAACGCCTCCTGGCCGAGGGCAGCAAGGGGCTCGACCGCATCGCCAAGGTCATGCCGCGCGACTTCAAGCGCGTCCTGCTCGCCCAGGCCGAGGCCGAACGCGAGGGTCGCGACGTCAACGAGGCCGTCATGGCCTCCGCACAGTCCTGAAGTCAGCACACGAGAGGAGGAGGAACCATGGCTGACCCCAAGGGTTTCCTGAAGATCACCGAGCGCGAGCTCCCCAAGCACCGCCCCGTCGACGTCCGCATCCAGGACTGGCGCGAGGTCCACGAGGACTTCGACCGAGGAACCGTCACCAAGCAGGCCTCGCGCTGCATGGACTGCGGCATCCCCTTCTGCCACAACGGATGCCCCCTCGGGAACCTCATCCCCGAGTGGAACCACCTCGTGTACACGCACGACTGGGCCGAGGCGATCGAACGGCTGCACGCCACCAACAACTTCCCCGAGTTCACCGGGCGCCTCTGCCCGGCGCCCTGTGAGTCCGCCTGCGTGCTCGGCATCAACCAGCCCGCCGTGACCATCAAGAACGTCGAGGTCTCCATCATCGACCGCGCGTGGGAGGAGGGCTGGGTCAAGCCCCTGCCCCCCACCCACCGCACCGGCCGGACGGTCGCCGTCGTCGGCTCCGGCCCCGCCGGACTGGCCGCCGCGCAGCAGCTCACCCGCGCCGGACACGACGTGACGCTCTACGAGCGCGCCGACCGCGTCGGCGGCCTGCTCCGCTACGGCATCCCCGAGTTCAAGATGGAGAAGCGGCACATCGACCGCCGCCTCGCCCAGATGACCGCGGAGGGCACCACCTTCCGCACCGGCGTCAACGTCGGCGTGGACGTCACGGGCGACCAGCTCCGGGCCGACCACGACGCCGTCGTCCTCACCGGCGGCGCCACCAAGTGGCGCGACCTGCCCGCCACCGGCCGCGAACTCAACGGCATCCACCAGGCCATGGAGTACCTGCCCCTGGCCAACCGGGTGCAGGAGGGCGACCTCGACCGCGCGCCCATCCACGCCGAGGGCAAGCACGTCGTCGTCATCGGCGGCGGCGACACCGGCGCGGACTGCGTCGGCACCGCCCACCGGCAGGGGGCCGCCTCGGTCACCCAGCTGGAGATCATGCCCAAGCCCCCCACCACGCGCCCCGACCACCAGCCCTGGCCCACCATGCCGATGCTGTACAAGGTCACCAGCGCCCACGAGGAGGGCGGCAAGCGGATCTACTCCGTCAACACCCTGGAGTTCCTCGGGGACGAGGAGGGCAACGTCCGCGCCCTGAAGCTGGTCGAGGTCAAGCGCGGCCCCAACGGCTTCGAACCGGTCGAGGGCACCGAGCGCGAGATCCCCGCCGACCTCGTCACCCTCGCCATGGGCTTCGTCGGCCCCGAGAAGGAGGGCCTGCTCGACCAGCTCGGCGTCGAACTCGACGGCCGCGGCAACGTGGTCCGCGACGCCGACTACCGGACCACCGTCGACGGCGTCTTCTGCGCCGGGGACATGGGCCGGGGCCAGTCGCTCATCGTCTGGGCCATCGCCGAGGGCCGCTCGGCCGCCGCCGGGGTGGACCGCCACCTCACCCAGGACACCGTCCTGCCCGTGGCCATCCCGCCCACCGAGCGCCCGCTCGTGTAGGAGACCACCACCCGGGCGCGGGGGCCTGTCCCCGCGCCCGGCCCTCCCCCTACCATCGAGTCATGGTGTACCGCGTCATCGGTGAGGGGGCCATGGTCCTGCACCTGGTCTTCCTCGCCTACGTCGCGCTCGGCGGCTTCCCGGCCTGGCGCTGGCCCCGCCTGTTCTGGCCCCACCTGGCCATCGCCCTCTACGGCCTGGGCATCACCGTCATCGGCTGGCAGTGCCCCCTCACCCACGTGGAGGACTGGGGCCGCCGGAACGCCGGACAGGCCGGGCTCCCGCCCGAGGGGTTCATCGCGCACTACCTCACCGGCGTCATCTACCCCGCCGAGCACCTCCTCACAGCGCAGCTCCTGGTGGCCCTGAGCGTCGCCGTGTCCTGGGTCGGAGCGCTTTACCTGCACCGCCAACGCAAGCGCCCCGAGAACGCCGCGTAAAGATCGCGAATGGATCAGGGCCACACTGTTCTCCCTGCCCAGACCCCGCCGTACCGTCGAATCATGACCGTTGTGACCTGGGATTCGTACCGCGCAGCAGAACACTTCACCATGCGCAGCGCCCGGCTCGTCGACCGGCACCGCTTCGCCTACCTCTTCCAGAGCGGACCAGCCGAACCGGTCCGCGCCACACTCTCCGCCTACCGCAACCTCGACGGCGGCTACGGCAACGGACTCGACCCCGACCTGAGGGGCCACGCCAGCCAGCCCGTGGCCACCGAGATCGCCCTGCGCTACCTCGACGAACTCGGACCCGTCCCCGACCAGATCGGAGCCGGCGTCTGCCGGTACCTCGCCACCGTCAGCAACGACGACGGCGGGCTCCCGGCCTCGCTCCCCAGCGCCCGCTACACCGCGTCCGCGCCCTGGTACCGCCACAACCACGACTTCGGGAGCCGGCTCGACATCACCGCGATGATCACCGGGCTCCTCCACAAGAACAACATCACCCACCCCTGGCGCGACCACGCCACGGCCTTCTGCTGGAAGCACGTCGACTCGCTCAAGTGGACCAACCCGCACGAGGCCATCGGCATCTGCTGCTTCCTCCAGCACGTCCCGGACCGCCCCCGTGCCATCGTCGCGATGAACCACCTCTCCCACATGATCCGCGCCGTCATCGACGTCCACCCCCGGGCCACCGGGCACGTCCACACGCCGCTGGACCTGGCCTCACACCCGGGCCACATCGCCCGGCCGCTCTTCACCGACCAGGAGATCGAACGCAACCTCCAGGCCTTCGAGGACCAGCAGCGCCCCGACGGGGGCTGGGACGCGTGCTGGGACGACTGGGACACCGTCGCCACCCTCGAACGCGAGGGCATGCGCACCATCCAGCGGCTGCGCATCCTGCGGGCCTACGGGCACGTGCAGCCCGACCTGCCCCGCCCCCGCCGCGCCGGCTGAGGGACCCGCGCGGGGGAGCGGGCCGACAGGCGGGCGGCGATCAGCAGGAGCGGACCGCCGCCCACGGCACCGAGACCCGGCTCAGCCCAGAGCCAGCAGACGTACCCCGGCCGCAGCCAACGCCGCCCGGTCCACCTCGGAGTCCGACCGCCCCGTCACCGCGCGCACCGCCGCCAACGACGGGCCCCGGGGACCCACCCCCTCCGGCAGCACCCGCCGCAGCTCCTCCGGGTCCACCGACCCGAACAGCACCCCGCGGAGCACGTCCAACGCGGCCCCCGACGTCCACGGCTCACGGCCCAGTGCGTCCGCCAGGTCCAACCCGTGCAGCGCCAACTCCACCACCCGGGTCACCAGGTAGTCCGTCAACAGCATCGGGTCCCCGTGCCGCGTCACGATCCGCCGGTCCGCCGGCTCACCCGGAAGACGCCCCGCCAACGCGTCCCAGATCCCGCCCAGCACCCGGCCCGGCTCCGCCGCGTCCTCACGCCGCGCCGCCCGCTCCACCGCGCCCTCCACACGCGCCGCGTTCACCTCCGGCGAGAACCGCACCTCGGGCACGTAGTACCCCGCCGCCGAGACCAACCCCTCCGACACGCCCGGCCGACCCTGGTCCAGGGCCACCAGCACCTGGTTCAACGAACCCGCGGTGTGCACCGACAACGCCGCCACGTCCCACGGAACGCACCGTGTGGGCAACACCACCTCGGCCTCCGACAGGCCCAGCAGGACCCCCTCCAGCGCCATGACCTCCGCCACCAGAGCGGACTCCACCACAGAACGATCGAACACCGACAACCCCTCCGTCAGACACCGAACACGGCTCCACGGCCGCGCCCACATCCAACACCCCTTACGCAGGGTCACCACGTTCGCCCCAACTCCACCTCAGATACGTGTATTCGCAACCTGGTTTAGACCACTCCATCCCCCAGACGCTCTAAAGTGATAGTCGTGACACGTCGAGCAAAAATCGTTGCGACCCTTGGCCCCGCCACATCGAGCCCGGAGACACTCCGGCGCCTCGTCGACGCGGGCCTCGACGTCGCCCGTCTCAACCTCAGCCACGGAACCCACGACGACCACCGCGCCAGCCTCGCCAATCTCAGGCAGGCCGCGGCGGACGCCAACCGAGCAGTGGGGGTCCTCGCGGACCTCCAAGGACCCAAGATCCGCGTGGGAACCTTCCCCGACGGACCCGTCGAACTCGCCGCGGACGACGAGTTCACCATCACCATCGAGGACGTGCCCGGCGACCGCCAGCGCGTCTCCACCACCTACAAGGGGCTTCCCAGCGACGTCCGCCCCGGCGACCGCGTCCTCATCGACGACGGCCGCGTCGTGCTGGAGTGCACCAAGACCACCAGCACCGAAGTCCACACGCGCGTCATCTTCGGCGGCACCGTCTCCAACCACAAGGGACTCAACCTCCCCGGAGTCGCCGTCAGCGTGCCCGCCCTCACCGACAAGGACGAGGCCGACCTGCGCTGGGCCCTCGCCCAGGGCGTCGACATGGTCGCCCTCTCCTTCGTCCGCAGCCCCGCGGACGCCGAGGAGTGCCACCGCATCATGGACGAGGAGGGCGTCACCGTCCCCCTCATCGCCAAGATCGAGAAGCCCCAGGCGGTCGAGCGCCTCCAGGACATCATCGAGGTCTTCGACGGCGTCATGGTCGCCCGAGGCGACCTCGGTGTCGAACTGCCCCTGGAGAACGTCCCGATGGTGCAGAAGCGTGCCGTCGAACGCTGTCGCGACAAGGCCAAGCCGGTCATCGTCGCCACGCAGATGCTCGAGTCCATGATCAGCGCGCCCCGACCCACCCGGGCCGAGGCCTCCGACGTCGCCAACGCCGTCCTCGACGGCGCCGACGCCGTCATGCTCTCCGGCGAGACCAGTGTCGGCCAGTACCCCATCGAGACCGTCGAGACCATGGCGCGCATCGTCAGCGCCGCCGAGCAGGAGTCCCTGCGCGCCTCGCACATCCTCAACCGGGTGCCGGAGACCACCGGCGGGGCCATCGCCCGCGCCGCCGCCGAGATCGGCGCCACCGTCGGCGCCAAGGCCCTGGTCGCCTTCACCATGTCCGGTGAGACCGCCCGGCGCCTGGCCCGCTACCGCTCACCCATCCCGCTCCTGGCCTTCACCACCGAGGCCGAGACCCGGGGCAGGCTCTGCCTGACCTGGGGCACCGAGAGCAACCAGGTCCCGTGGGTCGACAACACCGACGACATGGTCCGCCAGGTCGAGAACGAGCTCCTCCAGCTCGGCGACTACCACAAGGGCGACAAGGTCGTCATCGTCGCCGGCAGCCCGCCCGGAACCACCGGTTCCACCAACTCCCTGCGTGTCCACCGACTCGGCGACGCCGTCGCCCTCGGTACCAGCGGAACCAGCTGACGCGTGAACGGGCGCCCCGACCGGGCGCCACCTGACGGGCCGCATCAGGTCCGGCCCGGGGGAAGGCGTACTGAGCCGCGCCGACCTCTCCGGGCCGACCGGTGCGGCCGATGTCATGTCCGGGGTCGGGCCGACGCGGGGGAGGGGCGTGCGCCGGAGCACGCGGAAGCGCCACGACGGCTCTCCGGGGTCACTGCTCCCCGGGGATCACTGCTCCTGGTGGGAGGAGACCCCGCCCTCGAAGGTCACCCGGTCCAACGGCATGTCCCAGGGCAACAGGTTCCAGGGGCTCCTCGGGTCCTCGTCCAACAGACCCAGTGCCACCCACACACGGTCGGCGTCCGGCCGGTCGAACTCCACCGGGTCACCGTCCACGCCCTTGTCCGGCCAGAGCAGGTAACCGGCGTGGAAGGCCGTGGACAGCTGGCCCCACGACGAGTAACGGCGCTGGAGGTCGGAGGCCACCCGCCGCAGCAGCGTCTGCGTCTCCACCGGGCTCAGCCAGTCCAGGGTCGCCCCGCCGCACACCAACCGGATGACGTGCACCGACTTCCACCACTGGTAGGCGCCGATGATCACCGTCTCGTCGGCCTCGGTCACGCGCGTGACCGACCGCAGTCGGGCCACCTGCTCCGGAGACAGCTCCACGGTCTCGCCGGTGTCCAGCCCGCCCTGGTCCAGGGGCAGCCGCGACCGGGCCGTGCCCGCGCGCAGGTCCACCGCCAGGTCCAGGCTCGGCCCCTGGTGCAGCCCCGCCAACAGGGTGTCGACCGCGGCCAGCAGGGACTCCCGGTCCACCACCGACCACTGGCGCTCCAGCATCCGCCGGTACCGGCGGCGCAGACTCGGCCGCGCCACCACGTCCCAGGGCTCGGCCAGCGCCACACGGAACGGGGCCGCCGCGGCGGCGGCCCAGCGTTCGGTGCTCAACGGGGCCTCGGGGTCCTTGGTCCGGATCGTCGGCGACTCACGCGAGCCCACCACCAACTCGGCGAAGGAACCCGCGGCCAGGACCAGCAGGGGAAGGAACGACCAGCCTGGCAGGTCCACCGCGACGAGCAGGACCGCAAGCAGGGCCACCGGGGTCCACAACCACGGCTGCCGACGCCGGGAACCCCAGGCCACCACAACCCAGGCCCCGATCACCAGCGCGCCGATCACCCCGGCCACCGCGGTCAACAACCGTCGCCCCTCTCTCGCTGCGTGCCCGATCCGACTGGGCTTTCCGCCATCAAGGATCAGGGACGCGACGGCTTCCAGGCGACCGAACCCACGGGTTGTGCTCAGGTTGTGGCCGTGATGTGACCGGTTCAGCCAGCTTGTAGCTACATAAAATGACAAAAGGCCTATTTGGGGTCGAATAGGTCGGGTAGTTACAGAGGTTCTGGCCAGTCTGTCCCGACCCGGCCAGAACCCCCGCGACAACCGCCGAAAACCCCCTAGTCCAGGGCCTCCACGACCACCTCGGTCGCCTCCGCGACCAGCGCGTCGTCGTACTCCGCGTCCTCGACGTCACGGCTCGACAGCACGGCCAGCAGGATCGGGTCGCCCTCGCCCTCCTCCGGCCACAGCACCGCGATGTCGTTGCGCGTCCCGTGACCTCCGCCACCGGTCTTGTCGCCCACGACCCAGCCCTCCGGCACACCCGCACGGATCAGATCGTCACCCGTCGTGTTCCGCACCAGCAGATCCACCAGCACCTCACGGCGGTCCTCCGGCAGGACCTCGCCCAGAGTGAACGCCTCCAGGCTCCCCGCCAGGGCCTCCGGGGTGCTCGTGTCGCGCTCGTCACCCGGAACGGCCTCGTTGAGGTCCGGCTCCCACCGCACCGGGTTGGTCACGTCGTCGCCGGTCAGCTCCTCCAGCGCGGAACCGAACCCCTCCGGGCCGCCGATCTCCTCCAACAGCAGGTTCGCCGCCGCGTTGTCGCTGAAGCGCACCGTCGCGTCACACAGCTCCAACAACGACATCCCCGACTCCAGGTTCTCCTCCACCACCGGCGAGTGCGGCACCAGCACACTCTCGTCGAAGGTCACCACCCGTTCCATCTCCTCCAACGAGTTCCCCGACAACACCACCCCCGCCAACAACGCCTTGAACGTCGAGGCGAACGCGAACCGCTCACCCTCCTGGAACGCCACCTCCTCGCCCGATCCCGTGTCCAACGCGTACACACCCAACCGGGCGTCGAACTCCTCCTCCAGGGCCTCGAACTCCGCCTCGAAGTCCACCGTCACCGAAGCCGACTCCGCGGGCGTACCCGTGCCCCCCGCATCCTCGGCAGCACCACACCCCACCAGAGGCACCAACGCCACCGACGCAACGAAACCGCGCCACCACACACCGCGCACAGCAAAGCCCACGAAAGCCCCCAAAGGAACAGGAATCAGAAGAGAGGCGAGCCAGAACCGACCCGCCCCCGCAGTCTCACCAACCACCACCCATGCTGTCCAAGACACAAACAGCCACACCCATGCTATTTCGACATAAGCTCAGACCATGGACCTCGTCGGAGCCTGCACCGCCTTCATCCACGTCAGCGACCGAGGCAGCTTCACCCTCGGAGCCGCCGCCGCGCGCATCCCCCAACCCGTCGCCAGCCGCCGCATCGCCGCCCTGGAGAAACACCTCGGCGCACCCCTCTTCGACCGCACCACACGACGCGCCACCCTCACCCAGTTCGGCCACACCGTCCTGCCCACCGCACGACGTCTCGTCGACCTCGCCCACACCCTCGAACACGACGCCGCCCAGGCCCGCCGCACACCCCTGCGCCTCGCCGTCCCCGCCACCTGCACCACCCACGACCTCGCCCACCTCACCGCCCAGGCCCGCCGCCACGACCTCCACCTCGACCCCCACCCCGCGCCACCCGCCCAACGCGAGGAACTCCTCCACACCCGACAGGTCCGCACCGCCATCACCGCCGTCCCACCCGACCGCGCGCACTGGACCGTCCCCCTCGGCCTCGCCACCCACCACCCTCCCCCCGCCAACACCCACTACCACGAAACCCTCCGCCCCCACCGCGACGACCCCACCCCGCCCCGCCGCCTCTGGATCCAGCCCGAGGACGACACCCCCCACATCCGCGACCCGCTCACCCACACCGGCGACACGATCGGCCTCCAACCCACCCAGATCCCCCGCGCCACCACCCTCCCCACCGCCACCGCCGAAGTCCTCGCCACCCACGACCTCCTCCTCTGCTCACCCCGCCAAGCCGACGACCTCAACCTCCACTGGCGCCCCATCGGAGAAATCCAACCCACCCGCACCTACACCGCCACCGGAGAACAGTCCGAGACACTCCGCACACACCTGCACCCACACATCGCCCAATGCCTCGGAGCCACCCCGTGATCACCCAACGACTCCAGACCGAACTCGAACAGGCCGGACTCCAGGCCTCCCTCCTCGTCCGCGACCTCAACACCGGCCACGAGATCGGCATCGACCCCGACACCGAGTACGCCACCGCCTCCCTCGTCAAGATCCCCCTCGCCCTCGCCACCCTCGAACGCCTCCACCAGGGCGAACTCGACGGCACCACCCCCGTCCGCGTCGAACCCGGCGGCCCCACCACCGGCCCCATCGGCCTCGGCCGCTTCCGCCACCCCGCCACCGTCGCCGTCGACGACCTCCTCTACCTCGCCATGTGCCTCAGCGACAACGTCGCCGCCGACACCCTCTTCGACCTCACCCCACCCGCACGGACCACCGACGTCCTCCGCGCCCACGGCATCCACGGCATCACCGTCCGCCACCGCGTCCGCGACCTCAACGAAACCCCCGCCGAACGCCTCGCCCCCGACGAGACCCACCTCGCCCACACCCTCGCTATCCAGGCGGCCAGCGCCGGACGCGGACACCGCATCCCCCAACTCGACGTCACCCGCGCCAACTCCGGCTCCGCCCGCGCCCACGTCGACCTCCTCCAGGCCCTGTGGAAACCCACCACCATCCACCCCGACACCGCCGCCCGCCTGCGCTCCCTCATGGCAGACAACGTCATCCGCCACCGCCTCGCCCCCGAGTTCAGCACCGACGCCAGCACCTGGTCCTCCAAGACCGGCAGCGTCCTCAACCACCGCCACGAGGTCGGCGTCGTCGAACACAGGGGCGGCGAGGCCTACGCCATCGCCGCCCTCACCGCCTCCTCCGTCCCCGCCCGCCACCAACCCGCCGTCGAAGCCCTCATCGGACGCGCCGCCCGCACCCTCCGCGACCACCTCCGCGCCACCTGACCAGACCCGAAACTGACGCGCCGTAGAGGAACAACAGACCAGCTCAGACGTAGCGTTGAGGCATGCTCACACAGATCGCCATCCACTCCGTAACCGTGCTCGACCAGGACGAGGCCCTCGACTTCTACGTCGGCAAACTCGGCTTCGAGGTCGGCGACGACGTCGACATGGGATTCATGCGGTGGCTCACCATCACCCTGCCCGCCGACCCGGACCGCCACATCCTCCTGGAGGTGCCCTCCCAGGACGAGAACGGCGCCCAGGTCCGCGAACTCCTCACCAAGGGCGCCCTCGGCGTCGCCGCCATCATCAACACCGACGACTGCCAGGCCACCTACGACACCCTGCGCGCGCGAGGAGTCCAGTTCACCGAGGAACCGACCCAGCAGCCCTACGGCATCGACTGCGCCCTGCGCGACCCCTTCGGCAACCACCTCCGCATCACCCAGCCCACACCGATGCAGGAGATCACCGAGGAGGACCTCAGGCGCTGGCGGGGTGAGGAGTAGCCCCGCCCGCCCGTGCCCCACGGTGCTCGGGCGTCCTCAGTACTTGGGCCCCACGAACGCGTCCATCCGCGCCACCGCGTCCTTGCGGGAGATCGACACCACGTGTTTGTCCCGGTAGAGCGGTTCCCGCCTGCTCACGTGGACCTTCCACGCGATGTCCAACCGGTCCAAGGCCTCGGTGAACAGTCCGACGATGTCGGTGGAGACGTTGGTGAAGTGGTAGCGCGGGTACTCGTACAACCTCACCCCTCCGTCGGGCAGCGTCCTCCTGATCCGGTTGAGCACCCTGCTCCCGTCGGAGTGGATCAGGCCGCGTACGAACTGCTCGGGATGCTCCTCGACGATGCCTCGCTGCCAGGGCTCCAGAGCGATGGTGCGGTCGTGTTTTTTGCCCGGCCCGTGTTGGGGGAACAGACAGGGCCAGTGCTTCCAGTTGCTGTGCACCTCGGTGCACCCCGTGGAGGGGACCCGGGAGACCCTGTGGTCGGGGCGGATCGCGGCCATACTCCCCGCGCAGAGTTCTATGAGTCCGGGCCAGGTGTCGGAGCACATGACACGCAGCCGCCAGACCCCCTTCGTGGGGTCTCCGGCCGGGGTGAGACACCCGTCGCCGAGGTAGAGGCCCAGGAGGTACCCGTACGCATCCGTTCGTCGGGGTGGGGCGGGTACGGGTTCACACCGGGGACACAGGTCGGTGCCGACGTACCTGTCCACGAGTGAACGGTCGAGGATCCACGTCCGAAGCGTGGACCGGTTGATGCCCGTCCGACGGCTGACCTCCGCGCAGGAGATTCCGGAATCGATGAGGGAGACGGCCTCGCGCCTGACATGCGGTGAGTACATACGGTGCATGTTCACTCACGCCTCGGACATTCCCGGATGGCTTCGAACGCAGAAAAGCCACCCGTGGGGGTGGCTGCTGGTGCCCCGAGTGGGATTCGAACCCACACTTGATGGTGTTTGAGACCATTGACTCTGCCGGTTGGTCTATCGGGGCGTTTGAGTTGTTGGTTCCGATTGTCCGGTTTGCCTGCTCGGCCTCCCGGGGCGACGCTCCGTCAACGGTGGAGTCACGATTGACGCGCATTGCCGGGGCCAACGGTCAGCATACTAGCGGATCTCGGTAACCTCGTGTACGTGACGAGGACGCAGAGCCGTGTGGTGATCGCGGAAGACGAGGCCCTGATTCGCCTGGATCTCAAGGAGATGCTCGAAGAGGACGGTTACGCCGTCGTCGGGGAGGCTGGCGACGGTGAGGCCGCCATTCGGCTTGCCCAGGAGCTCAAACCCGACCTGGTGATCACCGACATCAAGATGCCGGTGCTCGACGGCCTGTCGGCCGCCGAGCGCATCGCCGGGGAGCGCATCGCCCCGGTCGTGATCCTGACCGCCTTCTCCCAGCGGGAGCTGGTGGAGCGGGCCCGCGAGGCCGGGGCCATGGCCTACCTGGTCAAGCCGTTCAGCAAGTCGGACCTGGTGCCGGCGATCGAGATGGCCACCTCGCGCTACGCCGAGTTGGCCGCGCTGGAGGCCGAGGTCGGCAGCCTCCAGGAGCGACTGGAGACCCGAAAGCTCGTGGAGCAGGCCAAGGGCCTGCTCCAGACCCGCCACGGGATGAGTGAGCCCGAGGCGTTCCGGTGGATCCAGAAGAACTCCATGGACCGCCGGCTGACCATGCGCAAGGTCGCCGAGACCGTCGTCGAGACGCTCGGGGGACAGTCCTCCTGACGGACCGACCGCCGCAGCCCTGAACCGGGGCCGTGCCCGAACGGGTGCGGCCCCTTCGTGTGTCTCGGGTGCCCCGGCCGAGGGAGCCTACAGATTGACAGGTTTCGGCTCCGGAACGTGTCCGAGTGTCCAGGGTCAACGCGCATCCAGTACCGGTTAGATCTCGGTTGCGCACGATGGGGTGACGGTTGGGTCACGTGGTTTAAGCGACACTGAATGACCGGCATAAATCGGGCTAAACTCACCGCACCGAACAGCTAAAGGACAGCGGCCCTCGAATGCCTTCCATTCGGGTGCCGCCAACCTCAGATGCGCAAGGAGCGCGCGTGCGCACACGCCTCGTGACCGTGTTGCTCGCCCTGATCACCGCATTCCTGGTGATCCCCGGGGCGGCGGCGACGGCAGACGAACAGGGCGGTGAGACGCTGCACGGTCAGATCGGTCAGCCGGACGACCGGGACCAGGGTGTCGAGGGCATCCTGATCACGGTCCTCCAGGGTGACGACGAGATCGATGCGGTGGAAACCGACTCTGATGGAATGTGGGAAGTGGAGTTGCCCGGACCGGGCGACTACCGCGTAGTGGTGGACCAGGAGTCCGTCCCCAGCGAGTTCGCCGTACGCGAGACGTCCCTCATGGCAGAGGGTGAGGCCCAGGTCGAGGTCGAGTCCGGCCAGCAGCGGCTGCTCCTCATCGGGTTGGAGAACCCGGGCGACTCCGCGGGCGGCCAGGACGAGAGCTCCCCCTCCCCGGACGCCGAGGCGACCGAGGACACGGAGGAGGACACGGCCGCCGAGGACGAGTCCGTGGCGGTCGAGGGCGTCAGTGGCGGGTTCGGTGAGCGCTTCGCGCAGCTCACCGCGGCCGGTCTGCTGTTCGGCCTGGTCATCGCGATCTCCGCGATCGGCCTCTCACTGATCTTCGGTACGACGCAGGTCATCAACTTCTCGCACGGTGACATGGTCACCTTCGGCGCGATGATGGCCCTGCTGTTCAGTACCGGCGCCGCGGGACTGGGCAACTCCCTGCTGGCGATCTTCGCCGGTCTGGGGATCGCCGTCCTGTTGGGCGCCTTCCTGGAGCACCGGCTCAACCGGACGACGCTGATCGTCCTCCAGTGGTCCTCGGTCTTCGGCGGTATCGCGCTGGCGACGCTCATGGGCGTGCTCGGGGACGACCTCGGCTGGCAGGTGCCGCTGTGGGCGGCGGCCGGTATCGCGGTGATCATGGGCGGTGTGCTGGGCAGCACGATGGAGCGCTACCTGTGGCGTCCGCTGCGCAGGCGCAACGTCGCCCTGATCCAGATGTTCATCGTCTCCATCGGCCTGGCCCTGGTCCTGCGGCACGTGCTGCTGGTGCTCTTCGGAGCCAACCGGCGCCGGTACGCCGGGTTCCAGGTGCAGGAGATGGTGCACTTCGGTCCGATCTCCATGCCCCCGCGCGACCTGGTGATCATGGCCGTCGCGATCGTGGTGCTGGTGCTCGTGGCCTGCATGCTCCAGTTCACCCGCATCGGCAAGGCGATGCGCGCGGTCTCGGACAACCGGGACCTCGCGGAGTCGTCGGGCATCGACGTCGACCGGGTGACGCTGTACGTGTGGTTCCTCGGCGGCGGCCTGGCGTCCCTGGGCGGTGTGCTCTTCGGCCTGAACCAGGTCGTGGACTACGAGATGGGCTTCCGTCTGCTACTGCTCATGTTCGCCGCGGTGATCCTGGGCGGCCTGGGCACGGCCTACGGCGCGATGGTCGGCGGCATCGCCGTGGGTCTGGTGGCGATGCTGTCCACCCTGTGGTTCCCCGCACAGCTCATGCAAGCGTGGGCTCTGGCCCTGATGATCCTCATGCTGCTGATCAGGCCCCAGGGCCTGCTCGGTCGGCGCGAGCGGGTCGGCTAGGAGAGGTAGACGATGGATATTTTCTTGATCCTCGCCGAGTCCGCCCGATCCGCGGTGGGACCGGTGGCCGCGATCTACGCGCTGGCCGCGATCGGCCTGAACATGCACTTCGGTTACGCGGGGTTGCTGAACTTCGGTCAGGTCGGCTTCATGCTGGTGGGCGCCTACGGCGTCGGTATCAGCGTCGCGGTGTTCGAGCTGCCGTTGCTGGTCGGGTTCCTGGTGGGCCTGGCCTGCGCGGTGGTGTTGGCGCTGTTGTTGGGTATCCCGACGCTCCGGTTGCGGGCGGACTACCTGTCGATCACGACGATCGCCGCGGCCGAGGTGCTGCGGTTGGTGTACCGGGCGGGCTTCGCCGAGCCGCTGACCAACGGTGTCTACGGGTTGCAGAACCTGTCCACGGAGTTCCGTCAGTGGAACGAGGCGCTGGGGTTGTTCGACCCGGCCGGCCGCTACGGGATCGGTTCGTTCTCGTTCAGCGGCAACCACATGTGGATGATGACGGTGACGTGGGGTCTGGTGGCGCTGATGGCGGCGCTGACCTGGGCGCTGATCCACAGCCCGTGGGGCCGCGTGGTGAAGGGCATCCGCGAGGACGAGGACGCGGTGCGCAGCCTCGGCAAGAACGTCTTCGCGTACAAGATGCAGGCGCTGGTTCTGGGCGGCCTGATCGGTTCGCTGGCCGGTTGCATGATGGCGGTGCACCAGGGTGCGATCGCGCCGGACCAGTTCAAGCCGCAGGTGACGTTCTTCCTGTGGGTGATCCTGCTGCTGGGCGGTGCGGGCCGTGTCCTGGGTCCGATCGTCGGGTCGATGGTGTTCTGGTTCCTGATGAACTTCACGGACAAGCTGCTGCGCGGGTTGGGCAGTGAGGGTTACCTGCCGTTCCTGTCGGGTCCGGACTTCGGCGCCATCCAGCTGGCGTTCGTGGGTGTGCTGCTGGTGCTGCTGATCGTCTTCCGGCCGCAGGGCCTGATCGGTGACCGCAAGGAGATGTTGATCAATGTCAAGTGACGAGGTGAACGCCTCCGGGGCGGATGTCGAGGTCGACCGGATGGCCGGGGCGGTCCCGGAGCCGGGTTCGGTCAAGCCGGATCCGATCCTGGTGGCTGACGGGGTGAAGCGTTCCTTCGGCGGTCTGACCGCCGTGGACGTGGAGCACCTGGAGGTGCAGCGGGGGACGATCACGGCGCTGATCGGTCCGAACGGTGCGGGCAAGTCCACGCTGTTCAACCTGTTGACGGGGTTCGACCGGGTCGACGGCGGCCAGTGGTCGTTCGAGGGTCGCGGGATCAACGGTCGTCGGGGTCACCAGGTGGCCCGGGCCGGGATGGTGCGGACCTTCCAGCTGACCAAGGCGCTCACGCGGATGACGGTGCTCGACAACATGTTGTTGGGCGCTCCGGGTCAGACGGGTGAGCGCATGGCGGGGGCGTTCCTGCGTCCGGTGTGGGGCCGCCAGGAGAAGGTCAACACCGAGAAGGCCCTGGACCTGTTGGAGCGGTTCAAGCTGATCGACAAGCGCCGGGACATGGCGGGCGCTCTGTCGGGTGGTCAGCGCAAGCTGTTGGAGATGGCTCGCGCGCTGATGACCGATCCGAGCATGATCATGTTGGACGAGCCGATGGCGGGTGTGAACCCGGCGTTGGTGCAGTCCCTATTGCACCACATCACGTCGTTGCGTGACGAGGGCAAGACGGTCCTGTTCGTGGAGCACGACATGGACGTGATCATGGGCATCAGTGACTGGATCGTGGTGCTGGCCCAGGGCCAGGTGATCGCGGAGGGGCGTCCTTCGGACATCCGGTCCAACCAGCAGGTGATCGACGCCTACCTGGGTGCCCAGGAGGTCGAGGGTGAGACCCAGGGGAGTGGCGATGAGTGAGGGGAACGGCGGGGTCCGTCCGGAGCCGGAGGAGGTTCCGGAGGAGGCTGAGGAGGCCGCGGCCGTGCAGGAGCACCGCGAGGAGGTGCTGGAGCAGGCCCGGGCGGAGTCGCTCGAGGTGGGTGGTCCGGACGACTACCTGCTGTTGGCCCGGGACCTGGTGGCCGGCTACGTACCCGGGGTGAACATCCTGAACGGGTGCACGCTGACTCTCACCGAGGGTGAGGTCGTGGCGATCATCGGTCCGAACGGCGCGGGCAAGTCGACGCTGATCAAGACGATCTTCGGTCTGATCCCGGTGCGTGAGGGCGGTCTGACGCTGCGGGGTTCGAGCATCGCGGGGCTGGCGGCGCACTCGTTGGTGGAGCGGGGCGTGGGTTACGTCCCGCAGACGCGCAACGTGTTCCCGTCCCTGACGATCGAGGAGAACCTCCAGATGGGGGCGTTCCTGCGGCCGAGGTCGTTCTCGGAGCGGTTCGAGGTGGTGGCGGGGTTGTTCCCGTTGCTCGCGGACCGGCGTCGGGCGAAGGCGGGTTCGCTGTCGGGTGGTCAGCGTCAGATGGTGGCCATGGGCCGGGCCCTGATGATGGACCCGTCGGTGCTGTTGCTGGACGAGCCGACCGCGGGGTTGTCGCCGATCTACCAGGAGGAGGTCTTCCAGCGGGTGAAGGAGGTCAACGCCGCCGGGGTCTCGGTCGTCATGGTCGAGCAGAACGCGCGGCGGTGTCTCCAGATCTGTGACCGCGGGTACGTGCTGGACCAGGGCCGGAACGCGTACACGGGGTCGGGTCGGGACCTGCTGAACGATCCGAACGTGATCGAGCTGTACCTGGGAACGCTCGCGAAGGGCTGATCAGGGCGTGTGTGGGGGCGGGACCCGTCGCGGGTCCCGCCCCCTTTCGTGTGCCCGGTGTGTGCCGTGCCCGGTGTGGGGGTGCGGGCTCAGTCGTTGGTGTACTCGACGTATTCGAGGATCTCGTAGCCGTCCTCGCCGAAGTGGAAGATCTCGAAGGTGGCGGAGGTGGGGTCGCCGTTGTCGTCGAGGTCGATGTTGCCGCTCATCCCCTGGTAGTCGATGGACCGGCCGTCGGCGAGGAGGTCGCGGCACTCCGCGAACGAGGTGCACTCGGTGCCTTCGGGGCGGGTGACCTCGGCGACGTGGTCCACGTACTGGGTGGGGTCGGTGGAGCCCGCGGACTCGGCGGCCAGGGCGATGGTGGTGACGCAGTCGAAGATGTGCGGGGCGAACTGGAAGGCGTCGAGTTCGGGGTCGAAGGCGCGTAGGTCCTCGTTGAACTGGGGGTTGTCGGCGCTGGGGGCGACGCCGGTGGTGCCGGTGACGGCGTTGGTGGAGGCGGCGCCGATGGTCGCCTCCAGGTCGGGGTCGTTGAGGCCGTCGGTGAGGTAGAACTGGCTCTCCGTGCCGCTCTCGATGAGGGCGGCCATGAGCTGGGTGCCCTCCTGGAAGGAGACGAGGGCGACGGCGTCGGCCCCGGAGGTGACGGTGGAGCTGATGACGGCACCGAAGTTGGTGGCGTCGGGGTCGTACGTCTCGGTGAGGACGACGTTGGCGCCGAGGGCGTTGAGTTCGGCCTCGACGGCGTTGAGGTAGCCGTTGCCGTAGTCGTCGGCGCGGGCGATGACGGCGACGTCGAGGTGGCCGTCGTCGACGATGCGCTGGGCGAGGACGGGTCCGGCGAGGAGGTCGCTGGGGGCGGTGCGGAAGAAGTAGCCGTTGTCGTCGACGTTGGTGAGGTCGGGAGCGGTGCTGGAGCCGGAGCACTGGGCGATCCCGGCGCCCGTGACGGTGGCGTAGCTGGCCTGGGTCATCACGGAGGCGGCGGCGCCGATGACGGCGTTGACGTCGGCGGTGACGAGGTCGTTGGCGGCCTGGTTCGCCTGGGCGGCGTCTCCGGCCTCGTCCGCCACGACCGGCGGCGGGACGGTGGCGCCGAGGATGCCGCCCGCGTCGTTGATCTGGTCGATGGCGTAGTCGACGGCGGCGGTCTGGGGTCGGCCGAGGAAGCTCAGGTTGCCGGTCTGCGGGTAGAGGAGGCCGAACGTGAAACCGGTGTCGTCCGCGGTCTCGTCTCCGAGGTCCAGGGCGTCGCAGGCGGTGAGGGCGAGGCTGACGGCGAGTGCTGCCGCTGGGAGGGCGAGGGCCCTGTGGGTGGGCATGGCGTGGTCGTCCGTTCGAGTGGCGTGGTGCGTCCGGGGTTGGACGCGTGGGCGTCGGGCCCCGGTGCGTGCGGTGCCGCTGTGCGGCCGCCTGGCCCGTGTACGACGAGGCACGGCGCGCGGGGTGCGGCCGTGCCGGGGGTCTCGCGGTGGTCGTGTTCGGACGGGTCCGGGGGTGCGGGGCTGGTGCCCCGCACCCCCGGACGGTTCGCGTGGTGTGTGGCGGACGGCGCCTCCGCCGGGGGTCGTGGTGACCCCCGGGCGGGAGGCGGTGTCATCCGTCGTTACTCGTCGACGGAGTACTCCTCGAAGCCGAGGGTCTCGTAGCCGTCGTCACCGAAGTGGAAGACCTCGAAGGTGGCGGAGGTGGGGTCGCCGTTGTCGTCGAAGTCGATGTTGCCGCTGGTGCCCTGGAAGTCGATCTCCTCGCCGTCGTTGAGGAGGTCGCGGCACTCCTCGAAGCTGCCGCACTCGGTGCCGTCGGGGCGGCTGATCTCGGGGAGGTGCTCGACGTAGTCGGCGGGCGAGACGGATCCGGCGGACTCGGCGGCCAGGGCGATCGCCGTGACGCAGTCGAAGACCTGCGGGGCGAACTGGAAGACGTCGAGCTCGGAGTCGAAGGCGCGCAGGCCCTCGTTGAACTCGGGGTTGTCCGCACCGGGGGCGACGCCGGTGACGCCGGTGACGACGTCGGGGTCGTCCGAGTTGACGGTGTCGCCGAGCTCGGGGTCGTTGAGGCCGTCGGTGATGTAGAGCTGGTCGCCGGTGATGCCGGACTCGATGAGTTCGGCGATGACCTGGGCGCCCTCCTGGAAGGAGATCAGGGCGACGGCGTCGGGGTCGGCGCTGGAGACGGAGTTGACGACGGAGTCGAAGTTGGTGGCGTCGGGGTCGTAGTTCTCGGTCGCGACCACGTTCGCGCCGAGGGCCTCGAGCTCGGCCTCCACGGCGCTGCGGTAGCCGTCGCCGTAGTCGTCGGCGCGGGCGACCACGGCGACGTCGAAGGCGCCGTCGTCGACCATCTGGCGGGCCAGGACCGGTCCGGAGAGGAGGTCGCTGGGGGCGGTGCGGAAGAAGAAGCCGTTGTCGTCGATCTCGCTCAGGTCGGGCGCCGTGTTGGAGCCGGAGCACTGGACGATGCTGGCGGCGGTGACGGTGTCGTAGCTGGCCTGCGTCATGGCGGAGGCGGCGGCGCCGATGACGGCGTTGACGTCGGCGGAGACGAGGTCGTTGGCGGCCTGGTTGGCCTGGGCGGCGTCACCGGCCTCGTCCGCCTCGACGATGGCGGGAACGTCCGTGCCGAGGATGCCGCCGGCCTTGTTGATCTCGTCGATGGCGTACTTCGCGGCGGTGACCTGGGGCGGGCCCAGGAAGGCCAGGCTGCCGGTCTGGGGGTAGAGGATGCCGAAGGTGAACTCCTCGCCGGAGCCCTCTCCTCCGTCGGCGCTGTCGCCGCCGTCCCCGTTGCCACACGCGGTCAGTCCGAGCACGAGGGCCGCGGTTGCGGCAGTGAGGCTCAGGAACTTCTTGCTTGCCATGTTCGTGGTCACTCCGTTCAACCGGCTGATCTTGCGCAGCCGTGCCGATAGCTCTGTTGCGTCCTGTTGCCCGTTATGTGTGGCATGACTTAATCAGGAGCGTTAGCGGAGCTTAATCCGGTATCGGGTTCCGGCGGAAGCGGCGGGGGGCGGTTGCGTCTCAGTCGCCTTCTGCTCGTTATGACTCTGTAGCCGTGTGGCCGGGCGTGACTGGACGGATGCATGGTGTGGTGGGGGGATGTGATGACTGGTTGTCGTGGTGTGAGGGCGTGGGGTGCCGGTTCGTCCAGTGTTCGGAGTGACGGGAACTGGCGTTAGCCGGGCTTCATCCCCGGTGGCGGATGTCCAACGGCGGGGCGCGGGGGCGCCCCGCCGTCCGGACTTCTCTACTGGGGGGCGTCGCGCAGCATGCAGGTCAGACGCGAGGTGCAGACCTTCCGGCCCCGGTCGTCGGTGATGGTGATGTCCCAGGTGGCGAGGGTGCGGCCCAGGTGGACCGGGGTGGCCACCCCGGTGACGTGCCCCTCGGTGGCGGACCGGTGGTGGGTCGCGTTGATCTCGATGCCCACGGCGACGCGGCCGAACCCCTGTGCGTGGAGGGTGGAGCCGATCGATCCCAGGGACTCGGCGAGCACACACGAGGCGCCGCCGTGCAGCAGCCCGAAGGGCTGGCGGTTGCCCTCGACCGGCATGCGGCCCACGACGCGCTCGGCGGAGGCCTCGGTGATCTCGATGCCCATGCTCTGGCCCAGACCGCCGGAGAGCGCCCCGGAGTCCATGAGTTCGCGCAGGCCCTCGGCGTCTGTGGTCATGGTGTTGCCTTCCGATCCGGTCAGGTGGCCCCGTAACCGGTCGAACCGACCGGTGCGGGGAGGTGTTCCCGTGGTGATGGCCGCGGGCTGTCCGTAGCGCATCCTAGGATTCGTTCTGTGGTGACCAAGCGAGAGACCCCTGAACAGACATCCCAGGCCGACGGCGGGCGCGCCCGGCTGCTCCTCCTGGACGGCCACTCGATGGCCTTCCGCGCGTTCTTCGCGCTCCCCGTGGAGAAGTTCGGTACGAGTACCGGGCAGTCCACCAACGCCGTGTACGGCTTCGCCTCCATGCTGGTGAAGCTGCTGCGCGACGAGGAGCCCACGCACGTCGCGGTGGCGTGGGACCTCTCGGGCCCCACTTTCAGGGACGAGGAGTACGACGGGTACAAGGGCGGCCGGTCGGAGACCCCGCCGGAGTTCCCCTCCCAGGTGCCGCTGACCCAGGACCTGATGCGCCTGATCGGGGTCGCGAACCTGTCCGCGCCCGGCTTCGAGGCCGACGACGTGATCGCCACCCTCGCGCACCAGGGCTGCGAGGCGGGCATGGAGGTGCTGATCGCCTCCGGTGACCGGGATGCCTTCCAGCTGGTGAACGAGGACTGCACGGTCCTGTACCCGGGCAAGAGCCTGTCGGACATGCGCCGGATGGACCCGGAGGCGGTCGAGGACAAGTACGGGGTCACCCCGGAGCGGTACCGCGACCTCGCGGCCCTGGTGGGGGAGAAGGCCGACAACCTCCCCGGGGTGCCGGGGGTGGGTCCCAAGACCGCCGCCAAGTGGATCACGAAGTTCGGGTCCCTGGAGGAGTTGGTGGCCCGCGCGGACGAGGTCCCGGGCAAGGCGGGGCAGAACTTCCGCGACCACCTCGACGACGTGCTGCGCAACCAGAGGCTCAACAAACTGGTCACCGACGTGGAGCTGGACACGGCTGTGCGGGACCTGGGGCTGGGCGAGGCCGACCGGGCCGGGGTCGACGCGCTCTTCGACAACCTGGAGTTCGCCTCCAACCTGCGTGAGCGCCTGTACGCGGTGATCCGCGCGGACGGCGGCGAGGAGGGCGCCGAGGAGGGCGCGGCCGTCGAGGGCTTCACCGTGGACGTGACCATGGCGGCCACCGGCGGGGTGGCGGCCTGGATCATCGAGCACGCCTCAGCCGAGTCGCTGACGGACCAGGCCCCGGCGGGGTTGGCGATCGACGGGACCTGGGGCGCGGGCACCGGACGGGTGGACGCCCTGGCCGTCACGGTGCCGGGCGGGGCCTCGCTGTACGTGGACCCCACCGTGCTGGACACCGCCGACACCGACGCGCTGGCCGCCTTCCTCGCGGACTCCGGGCGGCCCAAGGCCGTGCACGAGTACAAGGGCGCGCTGCTGGCGCTGGGCGCGCACGGCTGGGACCTGAACGGGGTGGTCAGCGACACCGCCCTGGCGGCCTACCTGGCGCAGCCGGGGCAGCGCCGCTTCGACCTGGCCGACCTGTGCCGCAAGTACCTGGGCCGGGAGCTGGAGGAGGACACCGACGGCGACCAGATGGCCCTGGACCTGGGGGAGCAGGGCGGCAGCGGGCGCGGTCACGGGCTGGCCGTGCGGGCCGCCGCCACCCGTGACCTGGCCGCCGTGCTCGTGGCGGAGCTCGACAAGCGGGGCGGCACGCACCTGCTGCACGAGGTGGAGCTGCCGCTGGTCGACGTGCTGGCGCGGTTGGAGCGCGCGGGGATCGCCGCGGACCGCGAGTACCTGGAGGGTCTCCAGGGGGAGTTCGCCTCGGCGGCGCGCGGTGCGGTGGAGCGGGCGCACGAGATCGTGGGCCGGGAGTTCAACCTAGGCTCGCCCAAGCAGTTGCAGCAGGTTCTGTTCGAGGACCTGGAACTGCCCAGGACGAAGAAGATCAAGACGGGGTTCACGACGGACGCGGACGCGTTGGCGTGGCTGGCGACCCAGACCGAGAACGAGCTGCCGGGGGTGCTGCTGCACCACCGGGACCAGACGAAGCTGCGCACGACGGTCGAGGGTCTGATCAAGACGGTCGCCGACGACGGCCGCATCCACACCACGTTCAACCAGACGGTGGCGGCTACGGGGCGGCTGAGCTCCACCGACCCCAACCTCCAGAACATCCCGGTGCGCACGGACGTCGGACGGCGGATCAGGCGCGCGTTCGTGGTCGGTGAGGGCTACGAGGAGCTGCTCACGGCGGACTACAGCCAGATCGAGCTGCGCATCATGGCGCACCTGTCGGGTGAGCGGGCGCTGATCGACGCGTTCAACAGCGGGTACGACTTCCACGCGCACATGGCGGCGCAGGTCTTCGACATCGAGGTCGGGGAGGTCGACGGCGAGGCCCGGTCCAAGATCAAGGCGATGAGCTACGGGCTGGCCTACGGGCTGAGCGCCTACGGCCTGTCGCAGCAGCTGGCGATCACCCCGGACGAGGCGAAGAGGCTGATGGAGGACTACTTCGCCAGCTTCGGCGGGGTGCGCGACTACCTGAACCAGGTGGTGGACGAGGCCCGCAAGGTGGGGTACACCGAGACCATCCTGGGGCGGCGGCGCTACCTGCCGGACCTGACGAGCGACAACCGACAGCGACGCGAGATGGCGGAGCGGATGGCGTTGAACGCGCCGATCCAGGGGTCGGCGGCCGACATCATCAAGGTGGCGATGCTCCAGGTGGACGCGGCGCTGACCGAGGGAGGATTCCGCTCCCGGGTGCTGTTGCAGGTGCACGACGAGCTCGTGGTGGAGGTCTCTCCGGGTGAGCGCGAGGCGGTCGAAAACCTCGTGACGCACGAGATGGGCTCCGCCTATGATCTGCGTGTCCCGCTGGGCGTCTCGGTCGGCAGCGGGCAGAACTGGCATGACGCCGCGCACTAGGGCGCGGCGCTGATCTCGGAGGTGGGAACGGTGGCGGGGCAGGAAGAGACCACGGGCGGACTGGCCGTGGGACCCGTGACCGTTCCCGCCGACGCGTTGACGTGGCGGTTCTCACGGTCCTCGGGGCCGGGCGGGCAGCACGTGAACACGTCGGACACCCGGGTGTCGCTGTCGTTGGACGTGGCGTCGTGCCGGGCGCTGGGCGCCACGCGGCGGGCCCGCGCCCTGGAGCGGCTGTCCGGGCGCCTCGTGGACGGGGTGCTCACGGTGTCGGCGCAGACACACCGTTCCCAGGTGCGCAACCGGGCCGAGGCGCGGGAGAGGCTGGCCGCGATCCTCGCGGAGGCCATCGCGCCCCCGCCGCCGGAGCGGCGCGGCACACGGCCGAGCCGGGCCTCGAAGCGGCGCCGGCTGGACGCCAAGCGTCGACGGAGTGACGTGAAGAAGTCGCGCTCGCGGCCTCCGATGGACTGACGAACGTCGAGCGAACCACACGTTTCGGACTTTTTTCCGGACGCCTGGCCCCGGCCCCGCGCGGATGGCGCGCGGGGCGCGTCAGCCCCTGGCAGACATGGCTGAAGAGCTAGTTGATCTTCCCCACCCCGCTCGGGTAAATTGCGGCCACGACAGCCTTGTACGGTGCCCTCTTCCCGGATTCCGATTGACCTGCGCGCTCACGTCTCATATTCTGGCGTCAGCGTTGTGGGTTCGTGCGGGCGTCCGCTGTCTCCGATAGGGGGCAGGAGGGTTGCACCGCTTCGGTCTCCACTCTGGACCGGCGGCTGGCGGTCACGGACGGCTCGTTCCGTACATGTGACCTTCGCTTCTTACTTCTGGACTGCGGATCGACGGGCTCGAACCTGCGGCGTGCCCATTTCCTGTTCCTGTCCGTATCCGGAGTCCACCCACAAATGACGAGCAGCACCGAGGCCACCTCGACACCCCAGGTAGCGGTCAACGACATCGGGTCCGAGGAAGCCTTCCTCGCGGCGATCGACGAGACCATCAAGTACTTCAACGACGGTGACATCGTCGAGGGCACCATCGTGAAGGTCGATCGAGACGAGGTCTTGCTCGACATCGGCTACAAGACCGAGGGTGTCATCCCCTCTCGGGAACTGTCGATCAAGCACGACGTCGACCCCGGTGAAGTCGTTGCCGTCGGCGACCAGGTCGAAGCCCTCGTTCTCCAGAAGGAGGACAAGGAAGGCCGTCTGATCCTGTCCAAGAAGCGCGCTCAGTACGAGCGGGCCTGGGGCACGATCGAGAAGATCAAGGAAGAGGACGGCGTCGTCACCGGCACCGTCATCGAGGTCGTCAAGGGTGGTCTCATCCTCGACATCGGCCTGCGCGGCTTCCTTCCGGCGTCCCTGGTCGAGATGCGTCGCGTCCGCGACCTTCAGCCCTACGTCGGCCGCGAGCTCGAGGCGAAGATCATCGAGCTGGACAAGAACCGCAACAACGTGGTCCTGTCCCGTCGCGCCTGGCTGGAGCAGACCCAGTCCGAGGTCCGTCAGACGTTCCTCAACACCCTCCAGAAGGGTCAGATCCGCAAGGGCGTCGTCTCCTCGATCGTCAACTTCGGTGCCTTCGTGGACCTGGGTGGCGTCGACGGTCTGGTGCACGTCTCCGAGCTGTCCTGGAAGCACATCGACCACCCGAGCGAGGTTGTCGAGGTCGGCCAGGAGGTCACGGTCGAGGTCCTGGACGTCGACATGGAGCGCGAGCGCGTCTCCCTGTCGCTCAAGGCGACCCAGGAAGACCCGTGGCAGCAGTTCGCTCGGACCCACCAGATCGGTCAGGTCGTTCCCGGCAAGGTCACCAAGCTCGTTCCGTTCGGTGCGTTCGTGCGCGTCGAGGAGGGCATCGAGGGCCTGGTCCACATCTCCGAGCTGGCCGAGCGCCACGTCGAGGTGCCGGAGCAGGTCGTCCAGGTCGGCACCGAGATCTTCGTCAAGATCATCGACATCGACCTCGACCGCCGTCGCATCAGCCTCTCGCTGAAGCAGGCCAACGAGAGCGTCTCGCCCGACCAGGTGGACTTCGACCCCACCCTGTACGGCATGGCCGCCGACTACGACGAGCAGGGCAACTACAAGTACCCCGAGGGCTTCGACGCGGACAGCGGCGAGTGGCTCGAGGGCTTCGAGGCCCAGCGCGACGAGTGGGAGCGCAGCTACGCCGAGGCGCAGGCCCGCTTCGAGGCTCACCGCAAGCAGGTCGAGGAGGCGCGTGCGGCCGAGGCCGACGCCGCCAACGCTCCTGCCGTGGAGGAGGACGAGGAGGACTACACCGGTGGTGCGCAGAGCTCCGGCGGTTCGTCGTCCGGCTCGGACTCCACCAGCGGTGCGCTCGCCTCTGACGAGGCCCTGGCCGCCCTCCGCGAGAAGCTCGCGGGCGGCGAGGCCTGAGGGTCTCCTCGCCGGGCTCCGGCCCGAGTGATGGCTGAGTGAAGGGCCGTCCCCACCCACGGGTGGGGGCGGCCCTTCCGCGTGTCAGCAGTTCGGTCCCGGGGTGGCGGCGACAGTCCGCAGCAGGTCCCGCACCAGGTCGAGGTCGACGGCCGCGGGGGTGCGAAAACGCAGGCATCCCTTGCCCATGTCCTGGCCCGCGAGCCGGTCGGCGTGGGCCGCCACGACGTCCTCGCGCATCAGGTAGACGGAGACGTGGCGCTTCTGACGGGCGAAGGCCACCTCCGGGGCCCCGCCCCTGCGGTACGCGGGCATCCCGTACGCCATCACCTCCTCGAACCCCGGGAGTTCGGCGCGGAACAGGTCCCGGAGCCCGCTCAGCGCCGCCCGGTCGGCCTCGGGAAGTTCCGCCAGATAGGCGTCGACATCGGCTGCGTTGCTGCTCACCATGGGTCAAGGCTACGTACCGGCGGCTAGGGTTGCCTGGTACCCGCCGAGGGCGGGGACCAGTTGAGGAGGCGACGTGTTCGACATCCACCCGGCCACCCCCGACGACGCCGGTGAGATCTTCACCCTGCAACGGGCCGCCTACGTGGACGAGGCCCAGGCCTACGGGGACCCGTTCATCCTGCCGCTCACCGAGGGGCTGTCACGGATCGAGGGGTTGCTCGCCGACGGTGACGCCCTCGTGCTCAAGGCCGTGGTCGGGCACCGTGTGGTCGGGGCGGTCCGGGCCGGGACCACCGAGACCACCGGGGTGGTGGGGCGCCTCGTCGTGGCCCCGGACATGCGCCGTCGGGGGATCGCCGGGGCGCTGCTGGCCCGGGTCGAGGACGACCTGCGTGAGCGCAGGCCCGAACTGACGGCTCTCACCCTGTTCACGGGCGCGCAGAGCCCGAGGAACCAGCGCCTGTACCGGACTCTGGGGTACGCCGAGACGCACCGTGAGCGGGTCGCCGACCACCTCGTGATGGTGCACATGCGCAAGGAACTGGACCGGGTGGGCGCGGGGTCGGCGTGACGCCTGACCGCCGCGCCCCCTAGGGTGTGGCCCATGCTGAAAGTGGGTCTCACCGGTGGGATCGGTTCGGGCAAGAGCGCGGTCTCGTCCGCGTTGTCCTCCTACGGCGCGGTCGTGATCGACGCCGACGCCATCGCCCGTGAGGTGGTCGCGCCCGGAACGCCGGGACTGGCCGAGGTGGTCGCCGAGTTCGGCGAGGGGGTGCTCGGCCCGGACGGGGGCCTCGACCGGCCCGCGCTGGGGGAGATCGTCTTCGCCGACGAGGCACGTCTGGCCAGGCTCAACGCGATCGTCCACCCTCGGGTGGCCGAGCGCAGCGGTGAGCTCATGGCGCAGGCCGAGGCCTCCGGGGCCAGCGTGGTGGTGTACGACGTGCCGCTGCTGGTGGAGAACGGGCTGGAGCCGCTCTACGACGTGGTGGTCGTGGTGGACACCCCCGACGAACTCAGGGTGGAGCGGGTGTCCCGTGACCGGGGCCTGCCGCCCGAGCAGGTGCGGGCCCGGATCGCGGCCCAGGCCGACCGGCCGACCCGTCTGGCCGCCGCCGACCTGGTGGTGGACAACTCCGGAACCCGTGAGGACCTGGCCGACCGCGTCGCCGAACTGTGGGGAGAACTCCTGGCACGAGCGGACTAGGGCGTTGATGGCAGATCCCTGAATCCCCTGTGGGCAGGACGAAGGGCGTCGAGGAGCAGAGTGTGCCCAGGGACCTTGACGCCCTTTCGATAGCGCTCCACGTCCAACTGGACGCTGAGGTGATCACTTCCCACGAGCCGCGCCACTGGGCGGGGCACCCCGCCTGCCCGACGACGCCGAACTCGTCTGCGTCGCCCCGGCCCGAGTGCTGTTGCGCCATGATGCAGAACGCCATTGGACGCGTGCCGCCCCGCACTGGATCGGGCACCCGTTCCCCCGCCTGCCCGACCAGTCCGAACGCAACCGCCAGTGCGCTCGGCGGCCCCGGCCCTGTTCACGGTCGCGATGTGGCTGGTGACCTGGCACAAGCGGATGCTCGGTGCCCCAGTCAAGCGGTCGTTGATCGCTGACGACCACTGACCAGGGCACATAGTCCACCATCAACGGTCTAGGGGCTCTTCGACCCGTCAGTGCCGCGGAAGAGGTCGGCCGTGGCCTGGACGGTCTCCCGGATCATCTCCTCCCGTACCGCTCGGGCGGCCTCGGCTCCGTGGAGGCTGTCGTCAAGGGCGTTCGGCGTACCCGGGTCCGCCGTCGGTGTCCTGGCCGCGAGGTCGGCGAAGTCGCCCGCCTGGTCGGCGACGCGTTGGAGCCTGACCCACTCCTTGTGGGTTTCCACAGCCGTCTGGATCCTCTCGCCGTAGGCGTCCAACCGGTCGACCTCCTCGGTCAGGCGTTCCGTGGCCTCCTCCAGGACACTCCACTGCGGAGCGAGCGCCTCCCCGAGCGGTGCGCTGGTGCCCTCCCTCTGGCTGTCGACCAGCCTTCCGCGCAGCTGGTCGAGGTGCAGGCACTCCCTGGCCAGGCGCCACTCCTCCGACCGCAGCAGTGGCAGCGCATGGTCCAGACCCACCGGTGTGCCGAGGACCAGGTGCGCGTGCTCGGCGCGCGCGGTCACCCGCTGGAGCCTGTCCAGCAGCTGGGCGCTCAGGGTGAATCGGAGGTCCGCGCGGATGACGTAGTCGTCACGGTGCCGAGCGGCGAGGTCGGCGGTGTCCCAGGGGCGCCGGACGACGAGGAACACGACCAGGGTGACCACGGGAAGGAACCAGAGCACGACCGCGCCCGGTGTGCCCGGCATCAGGGGCGCCGTGACGGATGGCTCCTCCGCCGCGAGCATCCTGGCGATGAGCAGGATCCACCACGTGGGGAACACGAAGCCGACCAAGGGGGCGCCCACGACGAAGACCAAGTTGGAGAACCTGTCGTCCTCGTCGTCCAGCATGTCGTGCACCACGACCCTCAGGCAGAGGAAGGCGCAGCAGAGCCCGGTCACGAGGATGAGCGGCGTGAGCACCACGAAGCCGGACGCTCCGGGAGTCAGGACCAGAGGGGCGCCGAGGACAGCAGGTGCCACCGCGGCGAGGGCGATCAGGTACCAACGCGGCAGAGGGAGCCTGATCGGGCTCGGGCTTTTGAGGCCTTCGGGGGAGGCCTTCAGACGCCTGAGGGTCCCGGACCGCAGGTTCGGGTCGAAGGTCGCCTGTGTGCTGGGGGTCACGGTGCACATCACCTTCTTCGGGGATCGGATGTCGGTGAGATGCCGCCGGGTCCCCACCGGTTCCCGACGCCTTCGGGAAGTCGTGCGCCGTGGTCGTCGTGCCGCGAGGACGGTGCGCTCGGCGGCGGTGACGCTCCGTTCGGGGGCCGACGGGGAGGTGTCCGTGGCCTCCGGGATGTCGTGGGCGGTCTGTAGCGTTGGAGTGAGGGACACGTGGGCGAGGGGCGGCCCGACGTTCGTAGGGAGAAGAGGGCAAGTGCGACCGGTCAGTGACATCAAGCGCAGTGAGGCACCCTTCGAGGTCGTCTCGGAGATGACCCCCGCCGGGGACCAGCCGGGGGCCATCGAGCAGATCACCAAGCGGGTACGGGAGGGCGATCAGCACACGGTGCTGCTGGGCGCGACCGGTACGGGCAAGACCGCCACGGTGGCGTGGACGGTGGAGCAGCTCCAGCGGCCCACGCTCGTGATGCAGCCCAACAAGACCCTGGCCGCGCAGTTCGCCAACGAGCTGCGGCAGATGCTGCCGAACAACGCCGTCGAGTACTTCGTCTCCTACTACGACTACTACCAGCCCGAGGCCTACGTCCCGCAGAGTGACACCTACATCGAGAAGGACTCCTCGATCAACGACGAGGTGGAGCGGCTGCGGCACTCGGCGACCAACTCGCTGCTCACACGGCGGGACACGATCGTGGTGGCGTCGGTCTCCTGCATCTACGGTCTGGGCACCCCGCAGGAGTACGTGGACCGCATGGCCCAGCTGTCGGTGGGCATGGAGGTGGACCGCGACGACCTGCTGCGCCGCCTGGTGGAGATGCAGTACACGCGCAACGACATGGCGTTCACACGGGGGACGTTCCGGGTGCGCGGGGACACGATCGAGATCATCCCGGTCTACGAGGAGCTGGCGATCCGCATCGAGATGTTCGGTGACGAGATCGAGCGGCTGCTGACCCTGCACCCCCTGACGGGCGAGGTGCTGGGGGAGAGCCAGGAGATGTTCATCTTCCCGGCCTCCCACTACGTGGCCGGTGAGGAGCGCACCGAGCGGGCCATCGGCACGATCGAGGCGGAGCTGGGCGAACGGCTGGCCGAGCTGGAGGGCCAGGGCAAGCTCCTGGAGGCGCAACGGCTGCGGATGCGCACCACCCACGACCTGGAGATGATGCGCCAGCTCGGCACTTGTTCGGGGATCGAGAACTACTCGCGGCACTTCGACGGCCGTGAGCCGGGCAGTGCCCCCAACACGCTGTTGGACTACTTCCCCGAGGACTTCCTGCTGGTCCTGGACGAGTCGCACGTCACGGTCCCGCAGATCGGCGCCATGTACGAGGGTGACGCGGCGCGCAAGCGGACCCTGGTCGACCACGGTTTCCGGCTTCCCTCGGCGCTGGACAACCGGCCGCTGAAGTGGGAGGAGTTCACGACGCGGATCGATCAGTCGGTGTACCTGTCGGCGACGCCGGGCAAGTACGAGCTGCGTCAGGCCGCTGGCGACGTGGTCGAGCAGGTCATCCGGCCGACCGGCCTGGTGGACCCCCAGGTGGTGGTCAAGCCGACCGAGGGGCAGATCGACGACCTGGTGCACGAGATCACCGAGCGCGCGGAGCGCTCGGAGCGGGTGCTGGTGACCACGCTGACCAAGAAGATGGCCGAGGACCTCACGGACTACTTCGCGGAGCTGGGCATCCGGGTGCGGTACCTGCACAGCGAGGTGGACACACTGCGCCGGGTGGAGCTGCTGCGTGAGCTGCGGGTGGGCGAGTTCGACGTGCTGGTGGGCATCAACCTGCTGCGTGAGGGCCTGGACCTGCCGGAGGTGTCGTTGGTGGCGATCCTGGACGCGGACAAGGAGGGCTTCCTGCGTTCGGAGACCTCGCTGATCCAGACGATCGGCCGCGCGGCGCGCAACGTGGACGGTCAGGTGCACATGTACGCCGACAACGTCACGGACTCGATGCGCGCGGCGATCGACGAGACCACGAGGCGCCGGGACAAGCAGCTGGCCTACAACGCGGAGCACGGGATCGACCCGACGCCGCTGCGCAAGCAGATCGCGGACATCCTGGACACCCTGAACCGCGAGGACGTGGACACCGAGGAGCTCATGTCGACGGGGTACCGCCAGGGGGGCAAGGCGGGTCGGGCGCCGGTGCCCGCCCTGGGCGAGCGCGCGGACGTGGCGAACATGCCGCGTGCGGAGCTGGCCGGGCTGATCGACCAGCTGAGCGACCAGATGCACCAGGCCGCGACCGATCTCCAGTTCGAGCTGGCCGCCCGGTTGCGGGACGAGATCGGCGAGTTGAAGCGGGAGCTTCGGGGCATGGACGCGGCCGGGTTGAAGTGATCCTGGCGGCACCCGGCAGGGTGCCTCCAGGCCTGTCGGTGCGGGGGTTCCGCGCCGGGAATCCCCACGGTGACCGCCGTTCCCGTCTCGAATCGAGCACGATCCCAGTACGGTTGGGTCGCATAGTTACCTTCACGTGACATATTCTTGTGCTTTGCGTAAGTCGAATGTCGCTTTTGCCTTTTTCGGGTGTGGGGGAGTTCATGGTCGGTCGAGTTCTGGGTATCGCGTTCGTCGCGGTGCTGACGGGTCTCCTGGTGGCCGGGTGCGGGCTCGACCGGGGCGGTGACGACCCGGAGGAGATCGCCCCCACTCCCGACCTCGGCCAGGGGCCGGAGGACGAGCCGGTGGACGGAGTCTCCAACGACCAGGTCATCGTGGTGGTCGACGACGGTGCCGAGGTGCACGAGGACTGCGCCGACCGCGAGGTCGTGGTCAAGGCCGACGACGCCGTCGTGATACTGGACGGCGACTGCGGGCTGGTCCGCGCCACCGGGCGCAACTCCGTCGTGGAGGTGGGCACGGCGAAGAAGATCGTCCTCGTGGGCGTGGACAACCAGGTCTCCTTCGCCTCCGGTGACCCCGAGGTGATCAACCACGGACGCAACACCACCGTCTCCGAGGGCGGCACCGCTAGCCCCGAGGCCGAATAGCCCCGTCACCGAGGAGCCTCCCCGCCCTCCGGGCGCGACCCCTCCATCCGTTACCGTGGTGCGCGTTCGCGCTTGCCGTGTCGGCGTGGTCGGGCAGGGGTCCGCCGAGGCCCCTCCGAAGAGACGGACGGGCCCGTGTTCTCCGGCTTTCGGTCACCCGTACCGCTTCGAGGAGGTACGGTCGATCCTGTCCCGACACGTCGGTTGGTTCGGACGACGGTCCGGGGTCCGTGAAGGGCGCCGCGACGCGACCGCACCCGTCAGTCCGGTCGGGGCACGCTCTTGACGAATGGAGGGGTGGGGCGGGTGAGTGGTTATGTCGCTCGGGTGCGGCATGATGAGTCGCCTGGCGGCGACATCGGACTCGATCCGCTGGTGCACTCCGCTGCCCAGCGCTGGGCGGAGTCGGACCCCCTGCTGCCCGAACCCGTGGGGTTCGCGGCCAACTCCTACCCCCTGCTGACCGTCAGCGACGAGGACGGCCGAACCGTCGCCGCGGGCAGCATGCACTACACCTGGTACCAGCCGGGCGAGGTGGGCCGCATCTGGGGCGTGCCCGACCAGCACTGGCTCACCCCCATCGTCGGCGGCCCCGAACCCGCCCGCGCGCTGGACTCCCTGCTCACCAGCTGGCGCGACCAGATCGAGGACCTGCCCACGGGCACCGGCTCGGAGTCGGCGGCCCTCGTGAGCTGGCCCGCGCGCGACGTCGCCGGGATCATCCCCCTGCAACGCCACGGCCTCCAGCCCTACACCGTGCTCGCCGCCCGCCAGCGCCGCCGTGGTGTGCCGCCCTCCCTGCCCCCGCGTGACGTGGTCATCCGGTTGGCCGACACCAGCGACCTCACCCAGGTGGTGGGTCTGCTGATGGAGGAGCACCGGTACGAACAGCACTTCGGCGGGGTGTTCCTCCAGCCCGACACCGCCGAGCAGACCCGCAAGGTCGCCGCGCGGGCGCTCAACCGTTCCCGTTCGTGGATCTGGTTGGCCGAGCGCCGGGGCCGGGCCGTGGGGCTGCTGTGGGTGTCGCCGCCGGAGCGCTCCCGCTGGGCGAAGTCCCTGGTCCGGGCTCGGCCGATCGCGCACATCGGCTACGGGGTGGTCTCCGAGGCCGAGCGCGGCCACGGGATCGGCACCGCCCTGGTGAGCCAGGCGCACCAGGCGCTGGACAGCCACGGTGTGGGGGTGTCGGTGCTCAACTACGCCGCCATGAACCCGCTCTCCGGGCCGTTCTGGCACCGGATGGGCTACCGCCCGGTGTGGACGACCTGGGAGGTCCGTCCCGCCCTCGCGCTGCGCTGACCTCGGCGCGCACCCCCGACTGACCGGCGCCCCGGTGACGGAGTTCACGGGGCGGGCTGGTTAGCCTGGGCGCGCAAGCGCAGTGTGGCGGGGAGAGGTGGAGTCGATGAGCGCGGACGACCGTGGGCCCGAGGGTGCCGAGCACGTGGAGATCGTGGAGGTGGGGCCGCGTGACGGCCTCCAGAACGAGTCCACCGTGCTGTCGGTGGAGGACCGGGTGGAGCTGATCGACCGTGCGGTGGCCGCCGGGGTGCGGCGGATCGAGGCGGTCAGCTTCGTCAACCCCAAGCGGGTGCCGCAGATGGCCGGGGCCGAGGAGGTCATGGCCGGGGTCACGCGGGTGCCCGGTGTCTCCTTCATCGGTCTGGCCCTCAACCGGCGCGGCCTGGACCGGGCGCTGGAGGCCGGGGTGTCCGAGGTCAACGTGGCGGTTCCGGCCACGGACGGCTTCAGCACCCGCAACCAGGGCACCACCGTCGAGGCCATGCTGGACTCCCTGGTGGAGATGGACCGGGCCCTGGAGGGCACGGGGGTGCCGTTGAGCGTCACCGTCTCCACGGCCTTCGGGTGCCCGTTCGACGGCGAGGTCGCGCCGGAACGCGTGGTGGAGGTCGTGCGGCGGATCGCGGACACCGCAGCCGTGGAGATCGCCCTGGCCGACACGATCGGGGTGGGCGTCCCCGCGCAGGTGCGCGATCTCCTGCGCCGCACCGCCGAGGTGGCGGGCGGCCGGACCCTGCGCTGCCACTTCCACAACACCCGCAACACCGGCTACGCGAACGCCCTGGCCGCGGTGGAGGAGGGCGTCCGGGTCCTGGACTCCAGCCTGGGCGGTTTCGGCGGTTGCCCGTTCGCTCCAGCCGCCACCGGCAACATCGGCACCGAGGACCTGCTGTACATGCTGCACCGCAGTGGTCTGCGCACCGGGGTGAGCCTGTCCGGGGCGGCCGCACTGGGTGACTGGATGGGCGAGCGGCTCGGCAAGCAGCCGCCCGCCTACCTCGGCCGCGCCGGAGGCTTTCCCGCCTGACCCACGGCACGGGCTCCGGGCCGGTGAGTGGTGGTCCGGAGCCGCCAAGGGCTCCATGGGGGAGTTCGGAACGGTGTTGCCTTCGCCACCCGGCGGGCGGTGGTTCGCGCGGGAGGCCCGCGCCACCAGGGGTTCGCGGCAACCGCGCAGGTGGGGATGGGGAACAGCGGGGGCAGGGCGGACGTTCCCGGGTGTGGACGAACGGGGGGCCTGTTATTCTGGTGCCCCGTGGAGTCCGACGCGCTGGAACGGCATCGCCGCCGCTCGGAACCGGACCGCCGCACGGCAGCCAAGCTCGCCCGAGCCAGCCGTAGCCACTCAAACCACGGGAGCAACACTTTGGCATCCGCCGCGAGTACCAAGCACCTTTTCGTTACTGGCGGCGTCGCCTCCAGTCTTGGCAAGGGCCTGACCGCCTCCAGCCTGGGACGGCTCCTGAAGTCACGCGGACTTCGGGTCACCATGCAGAAGCTGGACCCCTACCTCAACGTCGACCCCGGAACGATGAACCCGTTCCAGCACGGTGAGGTCTTCGTGACCGACGACGGCGCCGAGACCGACCTGGACGTCGGCCACTACGAGCGCTTCCTCGACGTCGAGCTCTCCGCCTCGGCCAACGTCACCACCGGCCAGATCTACTCCAGCGTCATCGCCAAGGAGCGCCAGGGCGCCTACCTCGGTGACACCGTGCAGGTCATCCCGCACATCACCAACGAGATCAAGTCGCGCATCTACGCGATGGACGCTCCCGACGTCGACATCGTCATCACCGAGATCGGCGGCACCGTCGGCGACATCGAGTCGCAGCCCTTCCTCGAGGCCGTCCGCCAGATCCGGCACGAGATCGGCCGGGAGAACTGCTTCTTCCTGCACGTCTCCCTCATCCCCTTCCTCGGCCCGTCCGGCGAGATGAAGACCAAGCCGACCCAGCACTCGGTCGCCGCCCTGCGCAGCATCGGTATCCAGCCCGACGCCATCGTGTGCCGCTCGGACCGGCCCATCACGCAGAGCCTGAAGTCCAAGATCAGCCTCATGTGCGACGTGGACGAGGCCGGCGTGGTCTCCACCCCCGACGCCCCCTCCATCTACGACATCCCCAAGGTCCTGCACCGCGAGGGCCTGGACGCCTACGTCGTCCGCCGTCTCGGCATGCCCTTCCGCGACGTGGACTGGACCGAGTGGGACGAGCTGCTGCGCCGCGTGCACCAGCCCGACCACGAGGTCACCATCGCCATGGTGGGCAAGTACATCGACCTGCCCGACGCCTACCTCTCGGTCAGCGAGGCCCTGCGCGCCGGCGGCTTCGCCACCGACACCCGCGTGAACATCCGCTGGGTGGCCAGCGACAACTGCGCCAGCCCCTCGGGCGCGGCCGCCGAACTCGACGGCGCCGACGGCGTCCTCATCCCGGGCGGCTTCGGCGTGCGCGGCATCGAGGGCAAGCTCGGCGCGATCCGCTACGCCCGTGAGAAGGGCGTGCCGCTGCTCGGCATCTGCCTGGGTCTCCAGGGCATGGTCATCGAGTACGCGCGCAACGTGCTCGGCCTGGAGGGCGCCAACAGCCTCGAGTTCGACGACAAGGCCGTCGACCCGGTCATCGCGACCATGGCCGACCAGGAGGACGTCGTCGCGGGCGACCGTGACATGGGCGGCACCATGCGACTGGGCCTGTACCCGGCGGACCTGGGCGAGGGCACCCTGGCCCGCGACCTGTACGACGGCGCCGACCAGGTCACCGAGCGCCACCGCCACCGGTACGAGGTCAACAACGCCTACCGGCCCAAGCTGGAGGAGGCGGGTCTGGTGTTCTCCGGCCTCTCCCCGGATGGCAAGCTGGTGGAGTACGTGGAACTGCCCCGGGACGTGCACCCGTTCTTCATCGCGACGCAGGCGCACCCGGAGCTGCGCTCCCGCCCGACCAACGCGAACCCGCTCTTCCGCGGCCTGATCTCCGCCTCGCTGGAGCACAAGGTCTCCTAGCGGCGACGACCAGGCGGGTGGGGCCCGAGCCTGAGAGGGGCCGCATGGCCAACCACACCCGCCCGGTCGAGGACGAGACGACGGGGGCGTTCGCGAAGGTCGCGGACGCCCCCGAGTCGTGGCCGGTGGAGCGGTCCGAGGAGCGGTACCGGGGCGCCAAGTGCTCTATGCGCACGGACTGGGTGGAGATGCCCGGAGCCCACGGCCAGGGCCGGATCGTGGCGGCCCGCGACTACATGGACCACCCGGGCGCCTCCGCGATCCTCGCCCTCGACTCCCAAGGCCGGGTGCTGCTGCAACGCCAGTACCGGCACCCCACCCAGCACACGCTCTGGGAGCTGCCCGCCGGTCTGATCGACGGTGACGGCGAGGGGCCGCTGGCCACCGCCCGCCGTGAGCTGGTGGAGGAGGCCTCGCTGCGCGCCGCCACCTGGCACAGACTTCCGGACTTCTACCCGAGCACGGGGTTCTCCAACGAGCGCATCCACGTCTTCCTCGCCCGTGACCTCACCGAGGTCCCGGAGGAGGAGATCGACTTCGTGCGCGAACACGAGGAGGCCGACCTGGCCAGCGAGTGGCTCCCGCTGCCGGAGGCCGTGCGCGCGGTCATGGAGGGGCGGCTGCACAACGGGGCCACGGTCATCGGCGTCCTCGCCGCGCACGCCGCCTCGCAGGACGGGTTCGCCTCCCTGCCTGTGGCCTCGGACGACTGAACCGCCCGTGGGAACCGAAGCAGTGGAGAACGGGCCGGGGCGGACCGAACTCGACGACGGCCCCCTGGGCCGGGTCCGGTCCGCGTTCCTCGACCACCTGAGCGCCGAGCGGGCGCTGGCCGACAACACCCTGCTGGCCTACCGGCGTGACCTGTGGCGTTACGTGGAGTACCTGGACGCCCAAGGCGTCACCGACCTCGCCGTGGCGACCGCCGGGCACGTGGGAGCGTTCCTGGGGGCGCTGCGCGACGGTGACGACGCCCACGCGCCGCTGAGCGCCTCCTCCGCCGGACGCACCCTGGCCGCGGTTCGGGGGCTGCACCGGTTCGCGGTGCGTGAGGGGTGGGCGGCCACCGACCCCGCCGCCGAGGTGACCCCGCCGTCCCCGCCCATGCGCCTGCCCAAGGCCGTGCCCCTGGACCAGGTGGAGCGGCTGCTGGAAGCGGCCGGGCCGGTGTCGGCGCCGGCCTCGGACGCACGTGTCGACCTGCTCGCCCAGCGCGACCGCGCGCTGCTGGAGGTGCTGTACGGCACGGGGGCGCGGGTGTCGGAGGCGGTGGGCCTGGACGTGGACGACGTCGCGGACGCGGTGGACGCGGGCGGGCCGGTCGGCCTGGTGCGTTTCCGCGGCAAGGGCGGCAAGGAGCGGCTCGTGCCTTTGGGCTCCTACGCGCGCCGCGCGCTGGCCGGTTACCTGACCCTGGTGCGGCCGGTACTGGCCGCGTCCGGGCGGGGCGGCCCGGCGCTGTTCCTCAACACCCGGGGCGGACGCCTGACCCGGCAGGGCGGGTGGGTGCTGCTGTCGGCCGTGGCGGAACGGGCCGGGGTGGGGGGCGTCTCTCCGCACACCCTGAGACACTCCTTCGCCACCCACCTGATCGACGGTGGCGCGGACATCCGCGTCGTCCAGGAGTTGCTGGGGCACAGTTCGGTCACCACCACGCAGGTCTACACGCTGGTGACGGTGGAGCGGCTGCGCGAGGTGTACGCGTCCAGTCACCCCAGGGCGCGGCGCGGGGCGGATCCGGGTGGCCCGCCGTGACCGCCGGGGCCCGCTGCGGAGGGGGCCCGACCGCGTTCGGGACGAGTCCGACGTGCGTCGTGTGTACCCTTCTCCTACGAGAGAAATGGGTACGACCGTGCGGTTCCTCCCGGTTGCGGAGGGTGGGGAATCCTCGTCGGATCATGTTGAAGTGCGCCGTGTCGTCGTTCTAGAGTCGCCGCACAGAGGTACGTTGCTGTCGACATATTGAGTTTCCGACGGCGGCCAGTCGTGGGAAACGTCAAGAGTCCCATCGGGCCGTGGCCGGTCCGTAGGGGAGGTCAAGGGTTGTGAACTGGTCGGACAACGACGAGGCGGCGAACACCGCACCCGTCGGCGAGGAGGGCTTCGCCGACCCGGTGAGCAACCCGTGGGGGACGACACGCAACACGGGGGCGGATCTGCACACCAAGAGACCCGTGCGTACATATCCGGAGCCTGCGCCGCTTGACGAACACGGTCCGGCACGGATTGTAGCACTCTGTAACCAGAAGGGTGGGGTCGGTAAGACCACCACCACCATCAACCTCGGTGCCGCCATCGCGGAGTACGGCAGACGGGTACTGCTGGTCGACTTCGACCCGCAGGGCGCGCTGTCCGTGGGCCTGGGACGGCTGGACCCGCGCGAGCTGGACCTGACCGTCTACAACCTGCTCATGCAGCGCGACGTGACGGTCGAGGACGTCCTGCTCAAGACGGACGTCGACGGTCTGGACCTCATTCCGAGCAACATCGACCTGTCGGCCGCCGAAGTGCAGCTGGTCGGCGAGGTGGCCCGTGAGCAGATGCTGGGGCGCGCTCTGCGCCCGGTCATCAACGACTACGACGTCATCCTCATTGACTGCCAGCCTTCGCTGGGCCTGCTGACCGTCAACGCGCTGACCGCGGCGGACGGGGTCATCGTGCCGCTGGAGTGCGAGTTCTTCGCGCTGCGCGGTGTGGCGCTGCTGATGGACACCATCCAGAAGGTGCAGGAGCGCCTGAACGAGGACCTCGTCATCGACGGTTTCCTCGGCACCATGTACGACCCGCGCACCCTGCACGCCCGCGAGGTGCTGTCCACGATCGTGGACGGCTTCGGCGACAAGGTGTACGGCACGGTGATCAACCGAACCGTGCGCTTCCCGGACGCCACCGTGGCCGGCGAACCCATCACCAGGTTCGACTCGTCCTCGGCCGGGGCCAACGCCTACCGGTCGCTGGCCAAGGAGGTGCTGGCGAGGTGGCCTCTCAGCGGTCACGACGTGTGACGCTACCCGGGGCGGACGAGCTGTTCTTCCGCCCCTCCGGTCCCGAAGAGGAACCGGTCGAGACCGAACGCCAGTACCAGGTACCGGAACAGGATCGACAGAGCACCACCGAGGCCTCGTCGGAGCGGCCCGCGCGCAAGTCGAACGGCAGGGGGCGGAGCAAGGTACGCCGCGCTCCGAAGCCGAGCGGGCGCCAACGCCACGACGAGAAGATCACCGTCTACGTCTCCGGGGCCGAACTGCTGGCCCTGGAACAGACCCGGCTCTCGCTGCGTGCGGAGCACGGGTTGTCGGCCGACCGCGGCCGCCTCGTTCGCGAGGCCGTCGCCGTGCTGCTCGCCGACTTCGAGGAGCACGGCTCCAGCAGCATGCTGGTGCGCCGGCTGACCGAGGACTGACGTCCCCGGGCCGACCGCTGGGGGAGCGGACGGCGACCGGGAACCCGAGAGTGAGGGTGTCACCGGCTGGTCCCAGCCGGTGACACCCTTGTGTCATGAGCGAGAAGACGTGGACCCGTCATGGTGACTGACCAGGAGGGCGCACCGCCGGGGGCGGACGGCGCCGACGAGGTCGACGAGAACGCCTTCCAGGTGCACCTGGACAACTTCGAGGGCCCCTTCGACCTGCTCCTCGGGCTGATCTCCAAGCACAAGCTGGACATCACCGAGGTGTCGCTGTCGAAGGTCACCGACGAGTTCATCGCGCACATCCGCAGGTTCGGCGACGACTGGGACCTGGACCAGGCCAGCAACTTCCTGCTGGTCGCGGCCACCCTGCTCGACCTCAAGGCCGCCCGCCTGCTGCCGCGCGGCGACGTGGAGGACGAGGCGGACCTGGCGCTGCTGGAGGCGCGCGACCTGTTGTTCGCCCGGCTGCTCCAGTACCGCGCCTACAAGGAGGTCGCCTCGTTCATGCGCGAGCGCCTGGCCACGCAGGGGCGCAGGTACGCGCGGGCGGTGCCGCTGGAGGAGCGGTTCGCGGGGATGCGCCCGGACGTGCTGTTCAAGCTCGGCCCCGAGGAGTTCGCGGCGCTGGCCGGCCTGGTGTTCACGCCCCGGGAGCCGCCCAGTGTCTCGGTCACCCACATCCACCTCACCAAGACCTCCGTCAAGGAGCAGGGCGAGCTGATGGTGGCCGAACTCCGGGAGCACGGGCAGCTGACGTTCGCCCAGCTGACGGCCGAGTGCGACGGTACCTTCGAGGTCGTCGCCCGCTTCCTGGCCCTGCTGGAGCTCTACCGCGCCGCGAACGTGGGCTTCGACCAGCCCGTTCCGCTGGAGCAGCTGACCGTCACCTGGACCGGCGGCGACGAGGACGTCGAGCTGGAGTCCGACTACGACGAGGCGGAACCGACCGCCGAGACGACACCGGGGGAGCAGTGATGACCGCAGAGCACACCGCCGGGGCCGAGGAACTCTCCACGCCTCCAGCCCTGCGCCGCGACCTGGAGGCCGTGCTGATGGTGGTCGACCAGCCGGTGTCCGAGTACGACCTGGCCCGCGCCATGGACGTGCCGCTGGAGGTGGTGACCCGTACCCTGGAGGAACTCTCCCGGGAATACACCGAACAGGGCCGTGGTTTCGACCTACGGGCGGTGGCTGAGGGGTGGCGTGTGTACACGCGCCCCGAGTGCGCCGACATCGTCGAGCACTTCCTCAGGGAGGGGCAGGAGGTGCGGCTCACCCAGGCCGCACTGGAGACGATGGCTGTCGTCGCCTACCGCCAGCCGGTCTCACGTGGCAGGGTCTCCGCCGTTCGCGGGGTCAACTGCGACGGGGTTATGCGTACCCTCGTACTGAGGGGCCTGATCGAAGAGGCCGGACACGATCCCGAGTCCGGTGCGCTGCTGTATCGGACCACTTCCTATTTCCTGGAACGGCTGGGCCTGCGTGGCCTGGACGAACTGCCTGATCTGGCGCCGTTCCTCCCCGACGACATCGAAGGTCTTGACGACACCGGTGAGCACACCTAACAGAGAACGTTCCCGTGGTGAGCGGGACGGACACGCCCCGCGCGGTGAGCGCGGCGACTATGACAACCGCGGCGGCCGAGGCCCCCGCGACGACCGAGGCGGGAACGACCGCAGTGGTGGCGGACGCTACGACCGGGACGACCGTCCCCGCCGTGACGACCGCGGCCGTGGTGGTCCGCAGGGCCGGGACGACCGGCGTGGCGGCTACCAGGGTCGTGATGACCGTGGGGGCCGCTCCTACGACCGTCGTGACGACAACCGTGGCGGTCGCTTCGACCGCGACGACCGTGGCCGTGGCGGGTACCAGAACCGCGACGACCGGGGCCGCGACGACCGCCGTGGTGGTCCGCAGGGCCGCGATGACCGTCGTGGCGGCTACCAGGGTCGTGATGACCGTGGGGGCCGCTCCTACGACCGTCGTGACGACAACCGTGGTGGTCGCTTCGACCGCGACGACCGTCGTGGCGGCTACCAGAGCCGCGACGATCGCGGTGGCCGTCCGCAGGGCCGTGACGACCGTCGTGGTGGTTACCAGAGCCGTGACGACCGTGGTGGCCGTCCGCAGGGCCGTGACGACCGTCGTGGTGGTTACCAGAGCCGTGACGATCGCGGTGGCCGTCCGCAGGGCCGTGACGACCGCCCCCGCCGCGACGACCGGGGTCGGGACGACCGTGGCCGTGGCGGGTACCAGAGCCGCGACGACCGTGGCGGTCGTTCCTTCGAACGCCGTGACGACAACCGTGGTGGTCGCTTCGACCGCGACGACCGCCGTCCGCAGGGCCGCGACCAGCGGCGCGACGACCGTGGTGGCCGTTCCTTCGAACGCCGTGACGACAACCGCGGCGGCCGTCCGCAGGGCCGTGACGACCGTCCCCGCCGTGACGACAAGCGCGGTGGCGGCTATCAGGGCCGTGACGACAACCGTGGCGGTCACCGCGACGAGCGTCCCCGCCGTGACGCCCAGGGGCGTCGCCTCCCGGGCCGTGACGACAAGCGCGGTGGCGGCTACCAGCGCCGTGACGACAACCGCGGCGGCCGTCCGCAGGGCCGCGACGACCGTCCCCGCCGCGACGACCGGGACCGCGACCAGCGCCCGGTCCGCCGCGACCACGCGCCCGTCAACGACGTCAAGAGCGAGAACCAGCTCTCCAAGGCGGCGCGTGAGCGGCTCAGCGCCCTTCGCGCGGACTACGACCCACGCGACGAGGACCGTCACTCCGGTGACTCCCGTGACACCTACACGGACGTGCCCAACGGCATCCGGCTCCAGAAGGCCCTGGCGGCCGCGGGCGTCGCCAGCCGTCGGGCCAGCGAGGAGATGATCGCGGCCGGGCGCGTGAGCGTGGACGGTCAGATCGTCCGCCGCTTCGGTGCCCGGGTCGACCCGGAGGCCTCCGAGATCCGCGTCGACGACATGCGCGTGGTCACCGCTCCGGACAAGCTGTACTTCGCGCTGAACAAGCCGCGCGGCGTGGTCAGCACCATGTGGGACCCGGAGGGTCGCCCGACCCTGGCCGACTACGCCGGTCAGACCGCCGAGCGCATCTTCCACGTGGGTCGGCTGGACACCGAGACCGAGGGTCTCATCCTGCTGACCAACGACGGTGATCTGGCCAACCGCCTCACGCACCCGCGCTACAAGGTCGTCAAGACCTACATCGCGAAGGTGCCCGGCCCGGTGCCGCACCGCGTGGTGCGCGAGATCCAGAAGGGCGTGGAGCTGGAGGACGGGCCGGTCCAGGTCGACTCCTTCCGCGTGGTCGACAACGACGACGCCCAGGCCATGGTGGAGATCCGTCTGCACGAGGGACGCAAGCACATCGTGCGTCGCCTCATGGAGGCGGTGGGCCACCCGGTCTCGGACCTGGCACGCACCCAGGTCGGTCCGATCGACCTCAACACCCTGCGACTGGGCACCATGCGTGCGCTCAGCTCGCGCGAGGTCGGCGAACTCTACAAGGCCGCGGGTCTCTGACCCGGAGGTCTGTCGATACAGTTGACGGCGGTCGCGCCCCACTCCCGGGGAGCGGCCGCCGTCTCCTGTGTCCCCCAAGGCGACGGCACCACCGACGAGGACGAAAGCGGGATCGAACGTGGCGGTACGGGCCATTCGCGGTGCGGTGCAGGTCGACGCGGACGAACGCGAGCAGGTACTGGAGGCCACCACCGAACTGGTCTCCGAGGTGATGCGCCGCAACGGGCTCACCACCGACGACGTGATCAGTGTGTTGTTCACGGCCACCACTGACCTGACCAGCGAGTTCCCCGCGCTGGCGGCGCGCGGTGTGGGCTTCACCGACGTCCCGCTGATGTGCGCGTCCGAGATCGACGTCCCCGGAGCCCTGCCGCGCGTGGTGCGGCTGATGGCCCACGTGGAGACCGACCTCCCGCGCTCCGAGGTCCAGCACGTCTACCTGCGCGGCGCCCAGGCTCTGCGCCTGGACATCGCCCAGTAGTCGGCCCCGGCGTCGCCACCGCTCCCCGGCCGCGGACTCCACCGGCACCGCGGGCGGGAGGCCTGGTCAGGAGGTCGTACCCTTGGACCGTGCCCGCGACAGGCGTGGGCACGGTGAAGCGGGGGAGTGCTGTGGGCGAGGAAGCGGCCGGGACGCGCCGGACGGAGCCGCGCCGGGTCACCGTGGTCGGGACCGGTCTGATCGGTACCTCGATCGCCCTGGCCTTGCGTGCGCGCGACGTCGACGTCACCCTCAGCGACCCGGACCCCGCCTCCCTGAGCCTGGCCTGCGACCTCGGCGCGGGGCGTCCGCTGGAGGAGGCCGGGCACGGTGCCCCCGCGGACCTCGCCGTGATCGCCGCCCCGCCCGCCGTCGTCCCGGCGGTGCTGCGCGACGCCCAGCAGCGGAAACTGGCCCAGGTGTACACCGACGTGGCCAGCGTGAAGACGAGCGTGCTGGAGGGTGCGGAGCGGCTCGGCTGCGACATGGCGACCTTCGTGCCCGGACACCCCATGGGCGGCCGGGAGAAGCACGGTCCGGGCGCCGCCCGCGCCGACCTGTTCCTCGGCCGTTCCTGGGCGCTGTGCCCCACCCCGGAGGCCGACCACTCCTCCGTCGAGGCCGTGGCCGGCCTGGCCCGCGCGTGCGGCGCGGACCCGCTGGTGCTGGACGCCCGGGCGCACGACCGCGCGGTGGCGCTGGTCTCGCACGCCCCGCACGTGGCCGCCTCCGCGGTGGCCGCCCGGCTGCTGTCCGGAGACGACGACGCGCTGACCCTCGCGGGCCAGGGGGTGCGCGACGTCACCCGCATCGCCGGGGGCGATCCGGCCATGTGGGAGGAGATCCTCACCCACAACGCGGGTCCGGTGGCCGAGGTGCTGCGCGGGGTGGCCGCGGACCTGGCCGTCACTGCCGACGCCCTGCGCTCCTGGAGCGAGGCCGGGCTCGGGACCCCGCTTCGGGACGACCTGGAGCCCGTCCGCGACCTGTTGGCGCGCGGGCGTTCGGGGCAGGCGCGCATCCCCGGCAAGCACGGGTCGGTCCGGCGCCCCGAGTACACCGTGATCCCCGTGGTCATCCCCGACGAGCCCGGAGCCCTGGGCCGGCTGTTCGCTGCGGCCGCCACGGCTGGCGTCAACATCGAGGACGTGCGGATCGAGCACAGCCCCGGCCTGCCGCTGGGTGTGGCCGAGCTGTACCTGCTCCCGGAGGCGGTCGACACCCTCGCCGCCGCGCTTTCCGCCGACGGCTGGTCGGTCCACCCGGGCCTGTGAATCCACGGCCGGTGCCCGTGGTGCCGGGCGTCTCGGCACGAAGGTAGGCTGAGGCGTCGGCGACAGCAGACGCCGACGCAGGCACAGTGATTTCGGGAGTCAGCAGCAGTGAGCGCGCAGGGCAAGGGCATCGTCATCGCCATCGACGGTCCCTCCGGGTCGGGCAAGTCCAGCACGGCCAGGGGTGTCGCCAGGGCGCGGGAGCTGCGCTACCTCGACACCGGGGCCATGTACCGGGCCCTGACCTGGTGGATGCTGGACAACGGCGTGAACGTCGACGACGCCGCCGCGGTGGCCGCCAATGTCGGCCGTCCGGTGATCTCGATGGGCACCGACCCGTCCTCTCCGTCCGTGACAGTGGACGGCCGCGACGTGGCCGTCGAGATCCGCGGCAAGGAGGTCACCACCAGCGTCAGCGCCGTCTCGGCCGTGCCCGAGGCCCGTGAGCTGCTGGTGCGGACCCAGCGCGAGGTCATCGAGACCGCTCGTGAGGAAGGCGCGGGTATCGTGGTGGAGGGCCGTGACATCACGACGGTCGTCGCCCCCGAGGCCCCCGTCAAGCTGTTCCTGACCGCCAGCTCCGAGGCGCGCGCGCAGCGTCGCAGCAAGGAGGTCCGGACCGTCGACGTCGCGGCCACCCAGGCCGACCTGGCCCGCCGGGACAAGCTCGACTCCAGCCGGGCCCACTCGCCGCTGACGCAGACCGCCGACGCCACCGAGCTCGACACCACCGGTCTCACCCTCGACGAGGTCGTCGCCCTGGTCGTCAAGCTGGCCGACGAGGCCCGCGACAGCTAGCGAGCGACCCGCCGGAGACGGTGGGAGGCCGGGGAGAGACCGGCCACACCACCCCCGTCAGGGGGAACACACGAACATCCACGGGGGTTGCCCTCCGTGGCAGGACACGGGCGCCCACGGTGGCGCCCGTGGTGATTCACGTGGCGATCGCGCTGAATCCTTCGACATCCTCGCGGCACGCATCCTGGGCGCGTGAGGACCTGGAACCGGGAGTGAGTACATGATTGAGTTCGACGTGTCCGACGTGGGCGAGGCGCCCGAGGGCGAGGAGGCGGCGCTGCCCGTCGTCGCCGTCGTCGGCCGCCCCAACGTCGGTAAGTCCAGCCTGGTGAACCGGATCATCGGCCGCCGTGAGGCCGTGGTCGAGGACGTCCCGGGCGTGACCCGTGACCGGGTGGCCTACGACGCCGAGTGGCAGAGCCACCGCTTCACGCTGGTGGACACCGGCGGCTGGGAGACCAGCGTCAGCGGCCTGGCCGCGATGGTCGCCCGCCAGGCCGAGTACGCCGCGCAGACCGCCGACGTCATCCTGTTCGTGGTCGACGCGACCGTGGGCATCACCGACGCCGACGCCGCGGTCACCCGCGTCCTGCGCGCCACGAAGAAGCCCGTGGTGCTGGCCGCCAACAAGGTGGACGGCGGGCAGCAGGAGGCCGACGCCCTCGACCTGTGGAACCTCGGTGTGGGACAGCCGTTCCCGATCAGCGCCCTGCACGGTCGCGGTACCGGTGACATGCTGGACGCCATCGTGGAGGCCTTCCCCGAGACCCCCGTGGGCGAGGCCGAGGACGAGGAGGACGGTCCGTCCCGCATCGCCCTGCTGGGCCGCCCGAACGTGGGCAAGTCCAGCCTGCTCAACCGGCTCGCCGGTGAGGACCGCGTGGTCGTGGACTCGGTCGCGGGTACCACCCGTGACGCGGTCGACGAGCTGATCGAGCTGGGCGGCCAGACCTGGAAGTTCATCGACACCGCCGGTATCCGCCGTCGGTTCCGCGCGCTCCAGGGCGCCGACTACTACGCGACGATGCGCACCGGCACCGCCTTGGAGCGGGCCGAGGTGGCCGTGGTGCTGATGGACGTCAGCGAGCCGCTGGCCGAGCAGGACATCCGGGTCGTGGAGCAGGTCGTGGAGGCCGGGCGCGGTCTGGTGCTGGCCTTCAACAAGTGGGACGTCCTCGACGAGGAGCGCCGCATCTACCTGGAGAAGGAGATCGACCGCCAGCTGGCGCGGGTCTCCTGGGCTCCCCGGGTGAACATCTCCGCCATGACCGGCCGCCACATGGAGCGCCTCGTTCCGGCGATCGAGACCAGCCTGGCCGGATGGAACCAGCGGATCTCCACGGGACAGCTCAACAACTGGCTCAAGGAGCTGGTGGCGGCCACCCCGCCGCCGGTGCGTGGCGGCAAGCAGCCCAAGATCCTGTTCGCGACGCAGGCCGGTGCGCGTCCGCCGCACTTCATCCTGTTCACGACCGGGTTCCTTGAGGAGAACTACCGCCGGTTCATCGAGCGTCGTCTGCGCGAGGACTTCGGTTTCGAGGGGACCCCGGTGCACATCAGCATGCGTATCCGGGAGAAGAAGAACGCCACCCCGGGCCGCGCCTCCAAGGGCAGTGTGCGTCCGGACCGCAAGCCGCGTGGCGGCGGCCGCCGCTAGCGGCGGGTTCGAGGCATGAGGAAGGGGGCGTCCCGGTGGGCGCCCCCTTCGTCGTGTTCTGTGCGTCCGTTCAGGTGTCCGTGGGCAGGCGGCGGACGTTGCTGCCCCGGATGCCCGAACCGAACTCGCCGCTCTTCCTCGGGTAGGGCAGGTTCCCGGAGGTTCCGGGGGCACGCTCCGGGACCGGGATGACCGGGGCGCCGGGGAGCGGTTTCCCGGCGCTCTCCCTCATCCGCCAGACCACGACGAGTCCGATGACGCTCGCGGCCATCACCAGCCAGGCGGGGGAGTACGGGTTCCCGGTGGCCTGCACCAACGACTCCGAGATCAGCGGGGTGGTGCCGCCGAACAGCGCCACCGAGATGTTGAAGCTGATGGCCAGGGCGCCGTAACGGACCTTGGTCGGGAAGAAGGCCGGGAGCGAGGCGGGGCCCGCGCCGGAGAAGTGCACCAGGGTGAAGGCCAGGACCAGCACGCCCAGGGCCGCCGCCCACGCGGTGCCCTGTTGCAGCAGCCAGAAGGCGGGCAGCGACAGCAGGAGCCCGAAGAAGCAGCCGGACATCAGGATGGGCCTGCGGCCCACCCGGTCGCTCATGAAACCGAACAGCGTCACGGTGGCCAGCATGAAGATCATGGCCCCCAGGGTCACCACCAGGGCCAGGGTTGAGCTGTACCCCAGCACCGCCTCGAGGTAGGTGGGCATGTAGGCGGTCACCATGTAGTTGTTGACGTTGAAGACCATGACCAGGCCGATGCACAGGACGATGGCGTGCCACTGGCCGACGATCGTCTCCTTGAGCTGGCCCTTGCGGCGCTCGCCCTCCTCGTCCTTGGCGAAACCGTCGGTGTTCTGGTTGTAGACCGGGGTCTCCTCCAGCTTCACCCGCAGGTAGAGACCGATGGCGCCCAGTGGCAGGGCCAGCAGGAACGGGATGCGCCAGCCCCAGTCCTGCATGGTGTCGGTACCCAGGAGCAGGGTCATCACCGTGACGATGGAGGCGCCGCCGATGTAACCGCTGACCGTGCCGAACTCCAGCCACGAGGAGAGGAACCCCCGTCGCTTGTCCGGGGAGTACTCGGCGATGAACGTGGTGGCGCCGCCGTACTCGCCGCCCGTGGAGAAGCCCTGGAGCATGCGGGCGACCAGCAACAGAATCGGCGCGACGATACCGATGGTCGCGGCCGAGGGGATCAGGCCGATCGAGAAGGTGCTGACCGCCATGAGCAGCATGGTGGCGGCCAGGACGCGCTTGCGGCCGATCCGGTCACCGAGCGGGCCGAAGAACATGCCGCCGAGCGGACGGACCAGGAAGGCCGCGGCGAACGTCGTGAACGTCGCGATGAGCTGCACACCGGCCGACTGCGAGGGGTAGAAGACCAGGCCGATCGTCACGGCCAGGTAGCTGTAGACACCGAAGTCGTACCACTCGGTCGCGTTGCCGATCGCCGCCGCGACCACGGCCTTCCGCGTGGTCCTGTGCTCCGTCTTCAGGGTCGGCTGGCCCGGTTGTTCGCTCACTTCTCCCCCTCGGTGCAATCACCTGACGTACATAGACAAGCACTTTGGGTGGCGGAAGCGTGGGAGGTGTACGTGTCCAGCGGCGGTAGCGTGGCCTCATGCGTAAAGTGCTGGTCAGCGCCTGCCTTATGGGGCGCAGGGTCCGTTACGACGGTCGGGCCAAGCCGGTGGGGGACGACACCGTCACCCGCTGGCGGGAGGAGGGCCGCCTGGTCGTGCACTGCCCGGAGATCGCCGGGGGGCTGCCGGTCCCCAGGCCTCCCGCCGAGATCGAACCCGGCGCGGACGCCGCCGACGTGCTCGCCGGGCGGGCCCGGATCCGCACGCCTGAGGGCGTGGACGTCACCGACCACTTCGTCTCCGGCGCGCGGGCGGCGCTGGCCACCGCGCGGACGCACGGCGTCGTGGTGGCGGTGCTCAAGGAGTCCAGCCCCTCGTGTGGCACCAGCGAGGTGTACGACGGGGCCTTCGAGGGACGCAAGGTGCCCGGCGAGGGCGTGACGGCGCACCTGCTCCGTGAGAACGGGGTGGCGGTGTTCAACGAGGACGAGGTCGCGCAGGCAGCCGAGCGCCTGCGGGCCCTGGAGGCGGGCTGAGGGGGCGCCGGTGCGGCGACGCCCCCCTTGGTCAGTCCTTCACGACCTCGTAGCGCAAGCAGGCGAAGGCTCCCATGAGCTTGGCCTCCAGGGGCCGCAGCGACACCCGTCCGTCCAGCAGGGGCGCGCCCCCGCCCAGACTCACCGGGGCCACCGACACCGACACCTCGTCCAGCAGCCCCAGCCTGGCCAGGTCCGCGGCGATCCGTCCGCCGCCGACCACCCAGATGTCACGGCCGTCCGCGGCCCGCGCCATCTCGGCGTGCAGGTCCCGTAGCTCCTGGTCGGTGTCGGCACTGGTGAAGCGGAGGTCGCCCTCGAGCCGGGGCAGCTCCCGGTGGGTGAGCACCCAGGTGGGCGCCTCGTACGGCCAGGGCTTGTCACCCTCGTACTTGTGGATCCACTCGTAGGTGGTCGCCCCCATGACGATCGCCCCGGCGTTCCTGATGAACTCGGCGGTCTCGTCGATCGCGCCGCTGCCCTCCTCTCCCTCCTGTGCTCCCTCCACGGCGAACAGCCAGTCCAGCGAGTTGTCCCGGTCGGCGATGAACCCGTCCAGACTTGTGGCGGTCTCGTACACGGTCCTCATACTGTGTCTCCCCGTTTCCTCGGTGCTTCGTAGCGTTCCGGCAACCACTCCAGGGGGTCGCCCTGGTCGACCTCCACCCCCGCCTCCCGCAGCATGTGGCGGACGTTCTGCCTGCGATGAGCGGAGTAGGTGAGCACGTGTGCCACCACCCCGCCGAGCAGGAAGCTCTCCGGCGGGTCGCACAGGGCGTCGATGAGTCGGTCACGCCAGGCGTCCCGACGTCCGATGTCCGTGACCACGGCGATCCAGCGCGCCCCGGCCCTCTCATGCCTGATCCGCAGCGACTCCGGGTCGTCCGCCCCGTGCCCGGGTGTGTCCGCGCCCTCGATGGAGGCGAGCCATGACTCCTTGGTGCCCACCAGGTGGTCCAGGATCGCGGCGATGGAACCCTCGGGTCCGTCCCAGGACAGGACGGTCCGCTCCTCCCGTACCCTGCGGTACTCCTCCTCGGGCAGTGCGGCGGCGAGCCGGATGAGGTGCGCGGTGTCGTCCACGTCGTGGTGGGTCTGGAGCGCGGTCACGTCCATGCCGGGGTGTCCCCTCTGGTTCTCCTCGACCCACAGGTGGATCGGTGGGTGGAAGTGGACGCCGTTCGGTGCGGGCAGCCACCGGCCGCTGCCTGCCGTGGTGGCGCTCGGCGGGTGCCCGAAGGACCGGGCGAAGGCCCGCGTGAACCCCTCCACGGAGGCGTACCCTGCCTCGAAGGCCGCGTCGGTGACGCTGCTGCCCTGCCCGATCCGCCAGGCGGCCCGTTCCAGCAGGACCCTCCGACGCAGAGCCACCGGTGACTCCCCGGTGTCCCGGGACAGCTGACGGCTGAAGTGAAACGGGGAGGCGTGCGCCTGCCCGGCCATCTCGCTCAGGCGGGTGTTGTCCTCGTCCAGGACCGCGTCGAGCAGCTCCCGCAGACGGTCCCGCCCGGAGGGGGATTCGGTGGTGGGTTCGGTCATGTGACCAGTATGTTCCGGGGGCCCTCGCCCGCGCTTGACCGTTCTTGCGCAGTGTCGGCGGCCGACGGTTCCGCACCCGACGGAAGCGCCGCGAGTCGAGTCGCCGCCGGGGCCGGGTGCCCTCGCCCCGGTGCGCATCGTGGTGCGAACCCTCCGGAGGATGCGATAGAGTTTTCCCCGTTGGCGGCGCCGCATACGGCGTTGCCCAGCGGCCGGGACGTAGCGCAGTTTGGTAGCGCACTTGACTGGGGGTCAAGGGGTCGTGGGTTCAAATCCCGCCGTCCCGACAAACGAAGGGCGTTCACTCAGGTGGACGCCCTTTCGCGTGTCCGGGAGCGGATGGGCGACTCGCCACTGTCATCGGCGGCGTCTCCGCTGTCTGGACCGGCCAGCGTCGGGCGGGGATCGAGGACGGCGCCGCCCTCGCGTCCGCACGGCCCGACGGGGCCGTGCGAGCACGCCGTGCAACCCCTCGTGGGCTCACAGCGTTCCCTCCCTGCCAGGTGTGTGCCCGTGCGCTCCGAAGCCGGCGGGGTCGAAACGCGTGGCCACGCCGGGGGATCGGAGAACCCGGAGGACACTGGTGGCGCGAGGGGGCCGACGACTCCGGGCCCACCGGTCGCCTCATGCGGAGTCTTCCGCGCCCCACCACCGAAGTCCAGGAGAGCACCCGACATGACCACTCCGACTCCCCGCCGTCGCACGGGCGAGCGCGCCGCCCGCCTGGTCACCGAGATCTTCGCTCCCGGCGTCCTGGTCGTGGTCATCCTTCTGGCTGTGGGCTGGTACAGCGCTCCCGACCCGTCCGGCCTGGGCTGGGGGCTGCTGGCAGCGCTGTTCTGCGGCATCGTTCCCTACGGCATCCTCATCGTCGGTGCGCGGCTGGGCTGGTGGAGCGACCACCACGTGGGGGACCGTAGGCAGCGCCTGGTCCCGCTGGCCATCATCATCGTCTGTGTCACCGCTGGTATCTCGACCCTGGTCTTCCTGGGGGCTCCGCGGCCGATGGTCGCGCTGGTCGCGGCGATACTGGTCACCCTGTTCGTCACGTTGGCCATCACTGTGGCCGCCCGGTGGAAGATCTCGGTGCACACCGCCGTGGCCGGGGGAGTGGTCGTGCTTCTGGCGCTCACCTACGGCTCGTACACGCTGGCCCTGGTGCCGCTGGTCGGGCTCGTGGCCTGGTCCCGGGTGCGGCTGCGCGACCACACCGTCGCCCAGGTGATCGCGGGGGCCGCCCTGGGTGCGGGGCTGGCGGGCCCGCTCTTCCATCTGTTCACCTAGCGGGCGCCACCCGGTTGACAGCCCCATTTTAGAGTAAATACTCTAATCGGGTGAACGACGCCAGTACACCGCCCACAAGGCCAGCCCGGACGACGGCACGGGACAAGGTCCTCCTCGCCGCCTTGGACCTGTTCAACGAGCGGGGAACCGCAGCGGTCTCCACCAATCACATCGCCAAGCGAGCGGGTGTCAGCCCCGGCAACCTCTACTACTGGTTCGACGGTAAGCCAGCGATCATCACCGCCCTGTTCGAGCAGTGGAGCGAAGCCTCGGCTCCGGTCGCGCCCGAGGACGAGACCCCCGAAGCGCTGCTCACCGCGTTGTACGCCACCCACGGGGCCAACGACGGCCACGCCTTCCGCTACCGAGGCCTGGCCCGCGAGCTGCTGTCCCTGCTCCACGCCGACGAGCGCCTCGCGGAGCGGTACCAACGCAACTACCGCGAACGGACCGCCCTGTTGGAGGGCATCGCCGCGCAGCTGGTGGAGGCGGGCCTGTTCCGACGCCCCGACCCTCCCGGTTCGATCGGGGACCTGGTCGTCGCCGCCTGGGTGCTGAACGAGTTCACGCCCCCCTTCCTGCAACAGGTCGAAACCGGCGGCGTCGCCCCCGACTCCGCGCGCGCCACGCGCGCTCTGCTGAACGGACTGCTCACCGAACGAGGACGCCGTGTCCTCGACTCGGCCCACCGAGACGAGAGACACCCGTGAACCCCGACAGCAGCCCCTCGACCTCGTCCGATCCGGACCGGACCGGAACGACACCTGACGATCCGAGCTCCGCCGAACCTCCCCGACGGAGCCCGAGCCGCAGGAGACTGCTGCGTTGGGCGGGCCTGGGCGCGGGAGGGGCGATCGTGGCGGGGAGCGGAGCTGTGGGGGTGCGCGCGGGCACGAACGGTGTGTGGGGTGCGGGTACGCGTGACTCCCATGAGCTGTGGCGTTCCTGGAAGGACGAGACCGGTGTGCGAGGCGTCGTCGCGGCCGGCGTACTCGCGGCCAGCCCCCACAACACCCAACCGTGGCTGTTCGACGTCCGTCCCTCATCGATCGACGTGCTCTCGGAACCGAGTCGCAGGATCCCGATCACCGACGCGAGCCTGCGCGAGCACTACTCCGGCCTCGGCTGCGCGGTCGAGAACATGGTCAGAGCGGCGGGCGCCCTCGGATTCACCGCGACGGTGCGGGTGGTCCCGGAAGGCACGGACTCACCGGTCGTCGCCCGCCTCGAACTGGAGTCCGGTCCCGCTCGGGCCGACCCGCTGTACGAGGCGATCGGTGACCGCCACACCAACCGAGGCCCCTACCAGAACCGCGAGGTGCCCGAGGCACAGCTCTCCAGACTGGAGGAGCTCGCCCGTGCCCACGAAGGGGTCGGGCTGCGGTGGCTCACCAGCCGAGCCGAGCGCGACGAGATGTCCTACCTGATCGTCGAGGCGACACAGGCGATCACCGACGACGAGGAGCAGTCCAGGGACTCGGCCTCCTGGTTCAGGACCCCTCGCTCCGATGTCGACCACCACCGCGACGGCATCACCCTCGACGCGCAGGCGCTGGACTCGTTCACCCTGGCCATGGCGAAGATCCTCCCCGAGCAGTCCCGCCAGGCCGCCGACCGGTTCTGGGTCGAGCGCACCAGATCCGAGCAGTGCCCCACGGCTGCCGCCTACGGGGTCATCACCGTCGGCGACGCCGCCGCCCTCCAGGACCAGTTCAACGGTGGGCGCGCGCTCCAGGCCGTTCACCTGGCCGCGACCCGCGCGGAGTTGGGACTCCACCCGATGAACCAGATCACCGAGCGCATTGACCGCGACCACGCGCTCGGGCAGCCCGATCAGTTCGGTTCCCGCTACGCCGACCTCCTGGGCGCGGAGGCGAAGACCCTGTTGCTCGCGTTCCGCGTTGGATATCCCGAGCGGGCGGCCATGCCCAGCCCCCGGCTGCGCCTGGACGACGTCCTGACCTCACACTGACACCCCGTCGCTGCTGGGGGCGGTCGCTGACCACGGGCTCATCCGGTTGAGCGCGGCCCCTCAGCGGGCGGCGGCGTCGAGGTGGGTGACGTAGGCGTTCATGGCGTGGTCGCGCAGCGCGTCCACTCCCAGGGAGAAGGGATCGGCCGTGTGTCCCCGCACCGAGTCGGCCAGGCCTCCCAGCACCGACATCGGCTTCTCGTGTACCCGCCCGGCGGCGTCGATGTGCCTCACCTCGGAGACGTGGCGGAAGACCGGCTCGGGCGGGACATGGGCGACCACGTCGTTGTTGTTGACGAAGCGGTACATCCGTCCGCGGAACACCTCTTCGTAGGCCCTGGCCAGGGTGGCGTCGCAGGTCCGGGGCTGCCCGAACGTGTAGACGCCGTCCGCCAGGACGCCGTCGGCGAAGTGCAGGCGCGCTGCGGCCAGCATGGCCAGGGCGCCGCCGAGGCTGTGCCCGGTGACCCACACCGTCTGTTCGGCGTCGCGGAACTCCCGCAGGGCGGTCGACAGGTCCGTGTAGACAGCGTCCAGCGCGCGCTGGAAACCCCAGTGCACCCTGCCTTCGCAGGAGCGCTCGGGGACCGGGGGAGTGTTGATGTCGGAGAGCCAGTCGCGGATCTGTTCGGGCTCGGTTCCCCGGAAGGCGATGACGATCATGTGATCACCCGCCATCACGTAGGCCTGGGTGTCCTCCAGGGGAAAGGGTGGTGAGAAGGCCACCCGGAAGGAGCGCACGCGGTCGAACCCCCACGCCCGCGCGGTGCGCTCCACCGCGTCGTCGTCCCTGTAGGCCAGTCGCGCGGCGTGGGCCAGGGAGCGCACGTGCGACAGCTCGTAGTCCCTGACGGTGTGGTCGAAGGTGATCGTGGTCATCCCTGTACTCCCGAGCGCGTCGATGTCGTCACCATCTGTAACACCATCGCTGCCTTCGAGGGGCCTGTTCGCGCAGCTCCTCCGGGCGGTGAGCGGGTAATTCGCTGGGTTTGCCCAGGCTGGACCGCTAACGTTCCTGGTGTTCGACCTTCCTACTGGAGACATCCATGAACAGCGCAGTGACCCTGATCCGTTCCGCCGCACTCTCCGACGCCGCCGAGTACGCCTACGCGGCCACCGTTCCCGCGGGGGTGCGGCTGATCTTCCCCGCGGGATCGTGCCCCCTCAACGAGGACGGCTCCACCGCGGCGGTCGGCGACTACGCGGGGCAGGCGGCCGTCTGTGTGGCCAACCTGCGGACCGCGCTCGCCGAGGCTGGCGCCGAACTCACCGACGTGGTCAACACCCGGGTGCTCGTGGCCTCCACCTCCCAGGACGACCTCGTCGCCGCCTGGGAGGTGGTCCGGGACGCCTTCGGTGACCACGACGTCCCCAGCACGCTGATGGGCGTCACCGTTCTGGGCTACGACGACCAGCTGGTCGAGATCGAGGCGGTGGCCGCCGTTCGCGAGTAGACGGTCCGGGGGCTGAGGAGATCACCTCCGACCGGTGGCGGTGTCGCCGTCCGGTGCCCAGCGCAGGACGTCTCCGGGTTGGCAGTCCAGAACTCGACAGATCGCGTCCAGGGTGGTGAACCGCACCGCCTTGGCGCGGCCGTTCTTGAGGACGGCGACGTTGGCGGGGGAGATCCCGACGGCCTCGGCGAACTCCCCGACCGACATGCCGCGCCGAGCGAGTTGGACGTCGAGGTCCACGATGATCGCCATCAGACCACCCCGGCCATCTCGGTCTGGAGGTGGGTCGCCTTGCGCAGGAGGCCCCGCATCAGGACGACCATCATCGCGAAGGCCGTGCCCATGGCGGTGGTCAGGAAGGCGGCGCCGAGCGCGGCGACCGCCTCCATGTTGCCGTTGGCGAAGGGCATGTCGGTCAGGGCCAGGTGTGCCGTGACTCCGGCCGTGAGCAGTGATCCCGCGAGGCTGGCGCCGATGATGAGGTCCACCCACAGAAAGGCCCGGGTGCTGAAGAGCGTGTCGCGCCCCAGCATGGCGAGCAGCATCCACGTGGCAGCCAGCGCGACCTGGACGCAGGCGACGCCCAGGATGCCCAGGATCGTGTAGGGGACGACGATCCGCTCGTACGGGGGGAAGTGGGCGGCCTCGTCGGCGATCGCGCCGGGAATGACGACGATCTGTCCGAAGAGGCCGACCAGGATCGCCCCGATGATCGCGAGGCGCAGGATGGGGGTGAGGTAGCGGTGCATATATCGATTATCGATAGAATCCTATCGATAGTCAACACATTCCATCGGGTTCGATGGCACCGCGAGCCTCACCCGCCCCTGTCGTCTCAGAGCGTGAGCATCACCTTGGTGGCCCGACGCTCGTCCATCGCCCGGTATCCCTCGGCCGCCTCCTCGATCGGCAGGGTCAGGTCGAAGACCGCGCCCGGGTCGATCTGGCCGGTCATGATCAGCTCGACCAGCTCGGGAAGGAACCGCCGCACCGGCGCCGGACCACCCAACAGGCTGACGCTGGAGAAGAACAGGTCCAGGCCGTCGAGTTCGACCCCGTGGGACACACCGACGAAGCCGACGTGTCCGCCCGCACGTGTGGAGTGGATGGCCTGCACCATGGACTCCTGGGTGCCGACCGCCTCGACGGTCGAGTGGGCGCCGAGTCCGCCGGTGAGCTCCTTCACCTTCGCCGCGCCCGCCTCGCCGCGCTCCTCCACGATGTCGGTGGCGCCGAACCGCCGTGCCAGTGCCTGCCGGTCGGCGTGGCGCGACACGGCGATGACACGCTCCGAGCCGAGCCGTCTGGCCGCCAGGACCGCCAGCAGGCCGACGGCGCCGTCTCCCACCACCGCCACGGTCCGACCCGGTCCGGCCTGGGCGGCGACCGCGCCGAACCAGCCGGTCCCCAGGACGTCGGAGGCCGCCAGCAGGCCGCGGACCTGCTCCGGCGTCGGTTCGCCGGGCACCCGGACCAGGGTGCCGTCGGCCAATGGGACACGGGCGTAGTCGGCCTGGGTGCCGATGGAGCCCATCATCACCTGGTGGACACAGCGGGACTGGAAGCCCGCCCGGCAGATCTCGCAGGTGTTGTCGGAGGCCACGAACGAGCCGACGACGAAGTCGCCCACCCGAACCGCACGCACCTCCGGTCCGACCTGCTCCACCACGCCCACGTACTCGTGGCCCATCCGCGCTGGCCCGTCCTGCTGCTCGATGCCGCGGTAGGGCCACAGGTCCGAACCGCAGACACAGGTGGCGGTGATCCGCACCACCGCGTCGGTGGGTTCGACGATCTCCGGTTCCCGGACCTGCTCGACCCGGACGTCACCGGGTCCGTGCATCACTACAGCTCGCATGATCGCTCCCTCATTGGGCCCACTGTCCTTCCCCCAACAGCACCACGTCTCACATCCGTGAGGGAGTCCCGCCTGAGAGGGGCACCACGAGGGACTCCCTCACGAACGGGAGGGAGCGCGACCCGGGGCACGGGCAGCCGAACCGGGATGTTCGCGCTCGGCGCGCGGTGGCGTCGGCGCCGGGACACCTCGGTTCGGGGGGCATCGGGCGGCTACGCCTGGCCGGAGGAGCAGCAGCCGGAGGGTTCGGCGGGGGTGAGATCCGTGACGGCCGCGGGCGCGGCGCCCCTCTGGTCGCTGTCGCCCTTGATCGCGTAGACCTCCCAGGGCTCCCGTCCGGGTCCGTGGACCCACACCTTGTCCTGGACCGCGTAGCAGCACGAGGTGTCGTTCTCCTCGAAGGTGGCCAGGCCGGAGTCCCTGAAGCGAGCCGTGGCCGCGTCGACCTTCGCGGTCTCCTCCACCTCGACCCCGAGGTGGTCCAGGCGGGTCTCCTGGCCGGGCTCGCCCTCGATCAGGACGAGCTTGAGCGGGGGTTCGGCGATGGCGAAGTTGGCGTAGCCGGGGCGGCGCTTGGCGGGCTCGACGCCGAAGAGGGTCGAGTAGAAGGCCACCGACGCTTCGAGGTCGGCGACGTTGAGGGCGAGTTGGATACGGGACACGGGGTCCTCCTGAGTTCTGCATTGATGTTCATCTATCCAGGGTGGCTCCAGTGTTGCCTTCTGATTTGAAGTTTGTCAACATAGGCGCATGTCGAATCAAGAGGAGGGGGTCCTCGACCCCCCGGGCGGCGGAACCGACTGCTGTCCCAGGCTGTTGCAGTCCCCGCTGGAGGAGGGCGAGTCGGTCGAACTCGCCAGGGTGTTCAAGGCCCTGGGCGATCCGGTGCGGTTGCGCCTGCTGTCGATGATCGCCACCGCGCGCGGCGAGGAGGTCTGCGTCTGCGATCTGACGCCCGCCTTCGACCTGTCCCAGCCCACCATCTCCCACCACCTCAGACTCCTGCGTGAGGCGGGGCTCATCTCGTCCGAACGGCGCGGGACCTGGGTGTACTACCGGCTGCTCCCGGAGACGACCGACCGGCTGGCCTCGATCCTCACCCGCGCCGCGAGGCCCGCGGGGGTCGCCTCGTGAACGTTCCCGCTCGCTCGGACGCCGCCCCCTCGGGTGTGGTCGGACGCCTGTCGTCGCTGGACCGGTTCCTGACCGTGTGGATCCTGGCGGCGATGGTCGCCGGCCTGGCCCTGGGGCGGCTGGTCCCCGGGCTGGGGGAGGCGCTGTCCGCAGCCGGGGTGGCCGGTGTGTCCCTGCCGATCGCGCTGGGGCTGCTGGTGATGCTGTTCCCGCCCCTGGCCAAGGTCCGCTACGACCGGTTGGGGGCCGTCACCGGTGACCGCCGTCTGCTCGTCACCTCGCTGGCGGTGAACTGGCTGGCGGGCCCGGCGGTGATGTTCGCGCTGGCCTGGCTGTTCCTCCCGGACCTGCCCGAGTACCGCACCGGGCTGATCATCGTGGGCCTGGCGCGCTGCATCGCGATGGTGATCGTCTGGAACGACCTCGCGTGCGGCGACCGCGAGGCCGCCGCCGTCCTCGTGGCCATCAACTCCGTGTTCCAGGTGGTGGCGTTCGGCGCCCTCGGCTGGTTCTACCTGTCGGTGCTGCCCGGGTGGTTGGGGCTGGAACAGGCGGCCCTGGACGTGTCGTTCGTCGACATCTCGGTCTCGGTCCTGGTCTTCCTCGGAATACCCCTGCTCGCCGGGTACCTGACGCGCCGCCTGGGGGAACGGGCACGCGGACGGGAGTGGTACGAGACCCGGTTGCTGCCCCGGTTGGGCCCGTGGGGGCTGTACGGGCTGCTGTTCACCATCGTGATGCTCTTCGCCCTCCAAGGGGAGGCGATCACCTCGCGGCCCTGGGACGTGGCCCGCATCGCCCTGCCCCTGCTCGTCTACTTCCTGGTCATGTGGGCGGGGACACTGGCTCTGGGCCGTGCCCTGGGCATGGCCTACCCGCGCTCGGTCACCCTGGCCTTCACGGCTGCGGGCAACAACTTCGAGCTGGCGATCGCGGTGGCCATCGCCTCCTTCGGCGCCACCTCGGGACAGGCACTGGCCGGGGTGGTGGGCCCGTTGATCGAGGTGCCGGTGCTCATCGCGTTGGTGTACGTGGCCCTGGCGGCCCGGCGCTGGTTCCCGGAGGAGGGGCGCGCCGGGGTGCCGTCCACCGAGGACGGGAAGCCGTCCGCCGAGGAGAGGCAGGGAAGTGGTGGCTGAGACCCCGAAGGTGAACCCGCCCTCTGAGGAGGCGGTTCCGCAGGTGCTGTTCGTCTGCGTGCACAACGCGGGGCGGTCCCAGATGGCGGCGGCGTTCCTCGAACACCTGGGGGCTGGCCGTGTACGGGTGCGCTCGGCCGGTTCCGCGCCCGCCGACCAGGTCAACCCGGCGGTGGTGGCGGCGATGTCGGAGATCGGAATCGACATCGCCGCGAACACCCCGAGGGTCCTCTCCGAGGAGGCCGTCCGAGCCTCGGACGTGGTGATCACCATGGGATGCGGCGACGCCTGCCCGTTCTTCCCCGGCAGGCGCTACCTCGACTGGGAGCTGCCTGACCCGGCGGGGCGGGGCGTGGAGGCCGTGCGGCCGATTCGCGACCGGATTCGACGGCACGTGGAGGACCTGCTGGGAGAACTGTTCCCGGGATGACCCCGGCCCGCTGGCCGCGCCCGTGGACGGTCCCGGGGAGGGGTCACCGACCGGGTTCCGGTGGGGTCTGCGCCCACGCGGTCGAGCGCTTCCCGGGGCGGGGCTTCGGTGGGCGTCCGCGCTCGTCGCCATTCGGGCTCGCCGTGCTGTGGCTCGTTGGGCTTCGTGGTTTCCGTGGTGGGCCACGACCGAGGGGGCTCGGGCGCGAACACCGTACGGACCCGGATCACGCGGCCCGCGGCCGGGAGTGCGGGCAGGGCCACGTTGGACACGAAGCGTCCGGTCCGTCAGCAGCCCCCGGGACGACGCTCCTCCGCGCGCGGCGCCCCGGCATGAACCGGGGCGCCGCGTTGTTGCCCACTGATGGTGGACGAAGGTGAGGAGCGGTCGTGGAGGGTGTTCTGGGCGGGGGCCCGCCCGAGGCGGCGGACGTGGTGGTCATCGGAGCCGGACAGGCCGGGCTCTCGGTCGCCTGGCACCTGCGGCGGCTCGGGCTCGAACCCGGCGCCGGGTTCGTGGCCCTGGACCGAGGGCCCGACTCCGGCGGGGCCTGGCAGTTCCGCTGGGAGTCGCTGCGCCTGGACGACGCCCACAAGGTGGACGATCTCCCCGGGATGCGTGAGATGGGTCTGAGCTTCGCCACCGCCGACCCCGCGCGGCCCGCCCGGGAGGTGGTGCGCGACTACTACGAACGCTACGAACGCTGGTTCGGGCTGAACGTGGTGCGGCCGGTCCGTGTCACCTCGGTGAGTGATGAGGGAACCGGCCTCCTGGTCGCCACCGACAAGGGGGACGTCGCCGCACGGGTGGTGGTCAACGCCAGCGGAACCTGGGCGCGTCCGTTCCGCCCCTACTTCGCCGGAGCCGCCGACTTCCGAGGTGTACAGGTCTCCACGCCCGAGTACCGGTCGGCCGAGGACTTCGCCGGGATGCGGGTCCTGGTGGTGGGCGGCGGTACCTCGGCGGTGGGTTTCCTGCGGGAACTGGAGGGGGTCGCCGCGAGCACGGTCTGGGCCACCCGACGTCCGGTCGGGTTCGTCGACGACCCCCAGGCCGGGGTCCGCGCGGTGCGCCGGGCGGACGAGGCCGCCAGGGCCGGGCTGCCACTGCCCAGCATCATCAGCGGCACGGGCCTGCCCGCGACCCCCGAGAACCTCGCCGCACGCGACCGGGGGCTCCTCGTGGCCCGCCCCATGTTCACCGCGATCGAACCGGACGGGGTCCGCTGGGCCGACGGCTCCCTCACGCCCGTGGACGCCATCGTCTGGGCCACCGGGTTCCGTTCCGAACTCACGCACCTGGCACCCCTGCGTCTGCGTGAACCCGGCGGAGGGGTCCGGGTCGAGAACGGCCGCGCCGTCCGCGAGCCGCGCCTGTTCCTGGCCGGGTTCGGCCCCCAGGCCAGCACGATCGGCGCCAACCGGGCCGGGCGCGCCATCGCCCGACAGGTCATGGCCGAACTCGGAACCGGTGCCTGAAGAAGAGCCTGTGGACAACCGTTCCGCGGCCGCCCCGAGGGTTAGGGTCGTTTCTGGACCCAATCGTTCCCCAACGTCGGAGGTAGCCGGTATGAGGGCCAACAAGCTTCCCACCGAGGAGATCAAACGGGACCCGGCGGCCTTCGCCGACCGGGTCACCGCCGACGGTCGCTTCGGACGCACGGCCGAAACGGGACGCTACCGGCTGATCATCAACCGGGCCTGCCCGTGGGCGCACCGCGTGGTGATGACCCGGCGGCTCATGGGGCTCGAGGGTGCCGTCTCCCTGGCTGTCACGGACCCGGTCCAGGAGATCATCGAGGGCGACCCGCACTGGGTGTTCAGCGAGCGCACCGGCAGCCCCGGCGGACGGGACCCGGTCCTGGGCATCCACGCCCTGCGCGAGGCCTACCTCGCCCGTGCCCCCGCCTACGACGGAGGGGTGAGCGTGCCCGGGCTGGTCGACGTGCCCAGCGGACACCTGGTCTCCAACGACTTCGACCAGATCAGCGTGGACATGGCCACCGAGTGGGGCGACCTGACCCGGGAGGGGGCTCCGGAGCTGTACCCGGAGGACCTGCGCGAGGAGATCGACGCCGTGAGCGCGGAGGTCTACCGCGACCTCAACAACGGTGTCTACCGGTCCGGCTTCGCTCCCGACCAGCGGCGCTACGACCGGGCCGTGACCGCCGTCTTCGCACGGCTGGACGCCCTGGAGAACCGCCTCACTGACCGCCGCTACCTCGTGGGCGACCACGTCACCCTGGCCGACCTGCGGCTGTGGGCCACCCTTGCGAGGTTCGACGCCGTCTACCACGGTCACTTCAAGTGCAACCGCCGCAAGCTCGTCGAGTACCCGGCACTGTGGGCCTACGCGCGGGACCTGTTCCAGACGCCCGGGTTCGGGGACACCACCGAGTTCGAGCACATCAGAGTCCACTACTACCGGGTCCACACCGCCATCAACCCCTCGGGCGTGGTGGCGATCGGGCCGGACCCCGGCGCCTGGCTCACCCCGCACGGTCGGGAGGCCCTCGGAGGCAGTCCCTTCGGGAAGGGCACCCCGCCCGGTCCGGTCCCCGCCGTCGAGAGAGTCCCGCCCCTGGAGGCCCAGGACCGCGCGGCCGGAGGGACCTGGGACGCCCCGGTCGGCTGACCCGCACACGCCCTCGCCCCCGCTTCTCGTCCATGTTCGGCGAGGGCGTCCAACACGGACCGCGAACCCTTTTCGATGACCGGAGGCGGAGCCCCGAGGGTGGGCACGTGTCCGGGTGGGCGTACCGGGGATGCGGCCGCTTCCGGCGCGCTCAGGAAAGGAAGCCCCGGATCAGCGCCTCGCTGCCCTCCAGATGCTCACGGACCGCGCGCCGCGCCGACTCCGGCTCGCCCTCGCGGATCGCCCGCACCAGCTCCCCATGCTGTGCGTTGCTGTGCTCCAGGTTCCTGACCAGCATCGGCATGGCGTCGAGGAGGTCGTTGACCCGCATGCGCACCTCGGTGAGCGCTCGGGTGAGGGAGGCCGACCCGGTGAGCTCGGCCAGGGTCAGGTGCAGCACCGTGTCCAGACGCCGGTAGTCCTCCACCTCGGCCTCCTCCGTCGCCTCCAGGCGATCGCCGAGCAGGTCCTCCTGTTCGGGGGTGAGTCCCTTCTCGGCCAGCAGCACGGCCGCGCCGGTCTCCAGGGCACGCCGGTGGGTGAACAGGTCGTCCAGGTCCGTTCCGGCGTCCCGCAGGACCCTCTGGGCCTCGCTTCGACTGGGCCTCGGGCGCACGTAGGTGACGAAGGTGCCGCCGGACCTGCCGCGCCGGGACTCCACGTACCCGGCTTCCTGGAGGGCGCGCAGGGCGTCGCGGAGGGTGATCCGGCTGACCCCGAGCCGCGCGGCGAGCTCGCGTTCGGCCGGGAAGCGCTCCCCGTGGCCGACCACCCCCAACCGGATCGCGGACAGCAGGCGTTCCACGGTCTCCTCGAACGGGTTGCCGGTCCGCACGGTCCGGAACACGGCCTCGGCCGCGACCCCGGTCGGATCACCACCCGAAAGGTTCATGCTTGTTCCTTTTCTGCTTGATGGTGGTTGTGGAGAGGGGTGGCACCTGCCGGGACGCCGGGGGTTTCCCTCTGACGCGAGGCCATTGACAGCGCCGAAGGGCCCTGGTTGCATGTTCCACCATTGGTCTGAAGTCGAACCATACTCCCGAGCGCAGTCGCACGGACAAGGAGCCCCGGGTGCGAGACAGCCTCCCCCCACTGTCGCTGGACCAGCTCGGGACCGAGGCGGCCGCCGGAACGGTGGACACCGTCCTGGCCGCCTTCGACGCGGCCGTCACCGACTGGGAGCTCTTCCGGGGCTTCGAGCGTATGTAGACGATCAGTTCCCCCCCCCCCCGAGCACGGGGGTGCGGGCGGACACCCGAGGTAGCGGCACCAGGGAGGGACACCCAGTGGGAACCAGCGAGACCGCACCGGGCCAGGGGCCCCACCAGCACGGACCACGGGAGCAGGAGGTGGTCGACCCTGCCACCGGGGATGTCATCGCCACCGTCCCCCTCGCCTCCATGGAGGAGACCGACGCCGCCGTGGCCCGCGCGGCCGGGGCCTTTCCCGCCTGGCGCGACACCCCGCCCGGGGAACGGGCCCGTCTGCTGCGCGCCGTCGCCGACCGCATCGACGCCCACGTCGAGGAACTGGCCCAGCTTGAGGTCGCCAACGCCGGACACCCGCTCGGGCAGGCCCGCTGGGAGGCGGGCAACGCCCGGGACGTGTTCACCTACTTCGCCGCCGCCCCCGAACGCGCCACCGGTCGGCAGATCCCCGTCCCCGGCGGCTGGAGCGTCACCTTCGCCGAACCCCTCGGCGTGGTGGGCGTCATCGTCCCCTGGAACTTCCCCATGCCGGTCCTGTCCTGGGGGGTGGCCCCCGCCCTGGCCGCGGGCAACACCGTCATCGCCAAACCCGCCGAACTCACCCCGCTCACCGCCCTGCGCATCGGCGAACTGGCCCGGGAGGCCGGGTTGCCCGACGGTGTGCTCCAGATCCTGCCCGGCGCCGGGCCCGTGGCCGGGGACCGTCTGGTCCGCCACCCCGACGTCGCCAAGATCGTCTTCACCGGCTCCACCCGCGTGGGCAAGGGGATCATGGCGGCCGCCGCCGACGACCTCACCCGCGTCACCCTCGAACTCGGCGGCAAGAGCGCCAACATCGTCTTCTCCGACGCCGACCTGGAGCGGGCCGCGGCCGCCGCGCCCATGGCCGCCTTCGACAACGCGGGCCAGGACTGCTGTTCCCGGTCCCGCCTCCTCGTCCAGGCCGACGTGTACGAACCGTTCCTGGAACTCCTGCGCCCCGCCGTGGAGGGCATCGCCGTCGGAGACCCACGCGACCCCGGAACCGAGATGGGACCGCTGATCAGCGCCGCCCAGCGCGACCGCGTCGCCGCCTACGTGGACGGCGCCACCGTCGCCTTCCAGGGAGAGGCGCCACGGGGTCCCGGATTCTGGTTCCCGCCCACCGTGCTCACCACCCACGACCCGGCCGAACCCGCCTTCCGAGAGGAGATCTTCGGCCCGGTGCTGTCCGTCCTGCCCTTCGACACCGAGGCCGACGCGGTGCGCCTGGCCAACGACACCGAGTTCGGGCTGGCCGGGTCCGTGTGGACCCGCGACCTCGGCCGCGCCCTGCGGGTCTCCCGCGCCGTGCGCGCCGGGAACCTCTCGGTGAACTCGCACTCCGCCGTACGCTACTGGACCCCCTTCGGCGGCATGGGCCAGTCCGGCATCGGCCGCGAACTGGGCCCCGACGCCCTGGACGCGTTCACCGAGACCAAGACCGTCTTCCTGTCCGACGACACCTGAGCCGGAGGAACACCATGAACCGATTCCTGGACCGCGTCGCCGTCATCACCGGGGCGGCGGGAGGCATCGGCCGCGCCACCGCCCGCCGCCTGGCCGAGGAGGGGGCCACCGTCGTCGCCGTCGACCTCGACGAGGAGGGCGGCCGCAGCGTGGCCGAGGAGACCCGCGGCGGGTTCATCCGTGCCGACGTCACCGACGAGGCCGAGGTGGAGGCGCTGTTCTCCCAGGTCCGCGACGAGTTCGGCGGCGTGGACGTGGCCTTCAACAACGCGGGGATCTCGCCGCCCGAGGACGACTCCATCCTCACCACCGACCTCGACGCGTGGAAGCGGGTCCAGGAGGTCAACCTCACCTCCGTCTACCTGTGCTGCAAGTACGCCCTGCCGTACATGCGCGAACAGGGGAAGGGAGCGATCGTCAACACGGCTTCGTTCGTCGCCACCATGGGCGCCGCCACTTCCCAGATCTCCTACACCGCCAGCAAGGGCGGGGTGCTCGCGCTCAGCCGGGAACTGGGCGTCCAGTTCGCCCGCGAGGGCATCCGGGTCAACGCGCTCTCCCCGGGGCCGGTGGACACGCCGCTGCTGCGCGAGCTGTTCGCCAAGGACCCCGAACGCGCCGCGCGCCGCCTGGTCCACGTCCCGCTGGGGCGCTTCGCCGACGCCACCGAGATCGCCGCCGCCGTGGCCTTCCTGGCCAGTGACGACGCCTCGTTCGTCACCGCGTCCAACTTCCTCGTGGACGGCGGGATCTCCGGGGCCTACGTCACCCCGATCTAGTCTGGTCACCGTCCGACCGTACATACTCGTGCTCGCAGGAGGACCCATGCCGCCCGTCGTCGGGATCAGCGCCTACGCGGAGCAGGCCCGGTGGGGACCGGCCTGGGACCTGCCCGCGACACTGCTGCCGCAGTACTACGTGGACTCCGTCGCGGCGAGCGGCGGGGTTCCGGTCCTGCTGCCGCCGGTGGCCGGAATCGCCGGGGCGCTGGACCGGCTGGACGGGCTGCTGCTGGCCGGGGGCGGCGACATCGACCCCGGCCGGTACGGATCCCCGACCAGTGAGCACACCGCGGGGGTGCGGGCGGACCGGGACACCGCCGAGGTGGACCTGCTCGCCGGGGCGCTCGCCCGGGGCCTGCCCGTGCTCGGGGTCTGCCGGGGCATGCAGTTGCTCAACGTGTGTCGGGGAGGGACCCTCAACCAGCACCTGCCCGACCTCGTGGGCCACGCCGGACACCGTCAGCGGGTCGGCGTCTTCGACACCCACCCGGTCACCGTCGCCGAACACTCCCGCACCGCCCAGGTGCTGGGACGCACCATGCTCGACGTGCCCACCTACCACCACCAGTCCGTCGCTGACCTGGGCCGGAACGTGTCCGCCACCGCCTGGGCGGAGGACGGGACGGTCGAGGCGCTGGAGTACACGGACGTGTTCAACGTGCTCGGCGTCCAGTGGCACCCGGAGATGGGGACCGACCCCAGCCTGTTCGTCTGGCTGACCGAGCGCGCCGCCGAACGCTGATCCCGGCTCCCGCCCGCGAGGGACGAATCCGTCCGAGCGCGCTGGCACACTGTGCTGACGCCCCTGGTCAGGGGAAGGGGCCCGGCCGGGGCTGGAAGTGAACGGGGGAGACGATGGACAAGCCCACACGGACGGAGCGAGAGTCGGGGGCGCGGCCGTGAGCCCGCGGAACGGGGAACGGAACGGTCAGGGACCTCAGTGGCACCCGGGTCACCAGGGGCAGTACGGCCGGGACCAGCCCCAACCTCCCTACGCACGCCCGTACCAGGGTCACCCGCAGTTCCCCCGTTCCCACCACCCCCACTGGTCGCAGGGCCACCCGCAGCACGTCTCTGTGGACGGCCTGGCGCACGGGTGGACACGCTCGCCGGGATGGGCGCTGCCGGGGGAGCCCGGAACCATCACGGGGCGCCCCCACGGCGGCGCCGGCACCTACCTGCGCCACCTGGTGGCGTTCAGCCCGCTCCTCGGGGTGTTCTTCCTCGTCATCCTGCTCCTGGCCGCGATCCTCTTCGAGACGGCCAGCCCCGGGGCCGGCCTGACCGGCGGCATCATCGCCGGTGCCCTCGCCACGCTCTGCCTCAGCGTCTTCCCGGTGCGTCACACTCGGCGCATGCTCGTCGGCACCGTCGTGGTGATCTCCTCGGTGGGCGTCGAGCTGCGTGACCACCGGGGCTTCGAGGTGCGGCTGCGCTGGCAGGACGCGACGCAGGTCGGCAGGACCGTCGACCGCGTCGCCGCCGGACCGAGCGTCGAGGTCGGCGGGCAGCGGGTCCAGACCAGGGACCTGGAGTCCCGAGGCCTGGTGGGTTGGGGCGAACGGATCATCCCCGAGGGGGCCGCGCGCATGAGGACCGCCCTGGCCTCCCAGCCCCGCCATCCCCGGACCGGCGCCGAACTGGTCGCCGTCTCCTTCCAGGCAGCCGGAGGCCACGGCTGGGACAACCCCCTGGTCACCGAGGCCCGACGCCACCGCCCCGACCTCTTCGGCCAGCGGTAGGACACACCCGTGCGGCCCCGACTCCCGAGGGCTCCTTACGGGTGGAGTGCGCCGCGAACCCCGGTGGCCCCGGTGCTCGAGTTCCCCGACGGCTCTCGCCCGAGGCCCCGATCGGGGGTCGGACTGGTTCGAGTGCCCTGCTGAATGCGGTAAAGTTTCACCTGTTGGCGGGGCGGAGACGCCGCCGCTCAGCGGCCGGGACGTAGCGCAGTTTGGTAGCGCACTTGACTGGGGGTCAAGGGGTCGTGGGTTCAAATCCCGCCGTCCCGACAGAGAAGTTGCAGGTCATGGAGGGGTCCACCATCTGGTGGGCCCCTTTCTGCGTCTCAGGTGGGGTAAAAGTGGGGCAGAACCGGGGCCGTGTGGGGGGTCATCCCACGTCGTGCAGGATTTCGTTCCTCGCGTTTGCCGCGCATCGTCGTACCGGCCGCAGTTGGCGGCGGCAGACACGTTCGGTGGTGTCGGTACCGTTGTGGCCGACCAGCGGGGGATCTCCTCGATATGAGCTCACCTGTCCAGCTGCCCTGGCCGACGTAGCGCCGGATCCTGATCGCTTGTTCCTCAATCACCGGCAAAGAACGAGTATTCGATAGCGCTCGTCCCCGGACCCGGGGTTGTGAATACCGTCGCGGTACGGTTTACGGTCCTCCTCAACAGCCCTACGAGGGCGGACACAGTTATGGTTTCTCGTCCTGGTGACCGCGCTCGCTTCGCGCGTTCTGCGCGACGTGGACCCAAAGGAGCTGTCCGATGCTCAGCAGCGAACTGGCCGAACTGACCGGGGTCACCAAGCGCACGTTGCGCCACTACCATCAGATCGGACTGCTGCCCGAACCACCGCGCTCAGCCAGCGGGTACCGGCGCTACCACGTTGGCCACCTCGTCCGACTCCTGCGGATCACGAGAATGACCGCGCTCGGAGTGCCGTTGTCGGTGCTCCCCGAGGTGCTGGACGATGCGCAAGCCGCGGAGGAACTGCTCGACGAACTCGACCGGCAGGCGACCGCCGAGATCGAACGGCTCACCGCCCGCCGGGCCAGCATCGACGCACTGCGTCACAGCGGCGCCCCTCCCGACTTGCCTCCGGAGCTCTCGGCGTTGCGTTCCAGCCCAAGGGAGATACCTCCGGGCATGGCCCGCCACGAGCACGAACAGCTGATCCTGGTCGGACACCTGCTCGGCAAGGTCAGTCCAGAGGGAGTCGCCTCCCTGCAAGAGGAGGCGGACAGGGGGTCGTTCGCCTCCACACCTCTGATGGCACGCTTCTACACCCTGGAAGCCGATACTCCGGAGGAGGAGGTCGCCACGTTGATCGAGGAGCTGGTGGCCTACCTGGAACCGATAGCGGCGCGACTGGCCGACCAGTTCGCCCTGGTCGACCCACAGGGCTCAGAGCTCGTGGACCAACACAACGAGCGGATGCTCAAGCCCGTGCAACACCGCGTCCTGCGCCGGGTCCAGCAGCAACTGACTCCCCACGACCAGACCTGAAGCAGCCCTGCGACGCAGGGCCGCCCCTCACCCCTCAACCAGGCACGACCCAGGTGTCCAGTCAGGTGAGGCCCCCGACCTGTCCAAGCGCGCTCTGAGGCTTCGCTGCGAGCGGCGCTGGAGCGGGCTTGACTGCGACGCGACGTCATAGTTTGTGCTTGTCGCATGAAACGGACCGTCGTCTTCTACCTGACCTCGTTCGGTACCTCGTTGCTGGGCAACTCGATCACCGCGATCGCTCTGCCCCTGGTGGTGCTATTCACCACCGGGAGCCCCTTGAGCGCCGGCGTCGTGGCGATCGCCGCTGCGGTGCCCGCGGCCCTGGCGGGGCTGCTCATGGGGTCGCTCGTCGATCGGATCAACCGACGCACTGCCGCCGTTCTCTCCGACGTCATCTCGGCGGCGGCGCTGCTGGTCCTGCCGATCGTTGATCTCACGATCGGGTTGAGCCTGGGCTGGTTCCTCGCCGTGGCCGTTCTGAACTCGTTCGGGGACGTGCCGGGCCTCACCGCACGGGAGGCGATGCTGCCGGCGATCGCCAGGGCCGCCGCAATGGACTCCTCACGGCTCATCGGACTACGGGAGTCTCTGGCCGGGGTGTCGCTGCTGCTCGGCCCGGCCATCGCAGGGATCCTGGTCGCCGCTTTCGCGCCGGTCACAGTGCTATGGATCACCTCCGGTCTGGCGACGACGGCGGCCCTACTCACGCTCCTCATCCCCAAGAGTGCGACTGTGCTCGCCCCTGACCACACGGAGGCTTCCACAACACCGCCCGCGAGATCGGTGTTCCACGGCCTGGGGGTCATCGTCCGGTCCCCGCTGCTGCGCGGACTGGTCCTGCTGGGCATGGCCCTGGCCATCGTGCTGGCCGCGACGCAGGGCATGGTGATCCCGGTCCACTTCGCGTTCCAAGACGAGCCCCAGTTCGTCGGATTCGTGCTCAGCGCACTTGCCGCGGGCCTGTTGATCGGCGGCGGATGCTTCGCGGTTCTCGGCCACCGCATCCCGCACCGCGTTTGGTTCACCACCGGTCTCGTCCTCGTCGCGATGGGCTTCTCCATCATCGGCGTCCTCGGCCCTGTCTGGTCGATCTTCGCCGGGGCGGCGATCGTCGGCGTCGGCGGCGGCTCCATGAACGCCGTGATCGGACTCGCGTTCATCGAGAACGTCGACGACTCCCAACGCGGCACGGTGCTGGGCGCGCAGAACGCCATCATGACTCTGGTCCCCGCAGCGGGCATCGGTGTCGCCGCCGTGCTCATCGAGGTCAGCGGTCTGCACCTCGCGACGACCGCTCTCGCGGCACTGTGGATCCTCGCGGCCATCGGCGCGCTGCTCACCCCACGCCTTCGCCGCTTGGGACAGCACGAGGCCTGATGAACCTCAGTCTCCGTGGGGCTCATCGCCTGCGGCGAGGGATTTCCCAGGCTCTCTACCGCGGGAAGGCGTGCTCGGGCGGCAAACACTTCCGGTGGTGAGCGCTCTTGCCTCTCTGGCACAGGTTCTGCCTTGCCAGGGTCCGCGATGACGGTGAGAAGCAGGGGTGACCGGTCGACAACGCCATCACGATCAAACCCCCGTTCACCGATTCCACGCCAACCATAAGAAAGGAAACACAACCATGCGAATCTTCGAAAACTTCCGAACCGTGCTGCGCGAGAACTGGAGGACCTACCTCCTACTCAACCTCGTCGTCTACGGCACCCTCGTCGTGACGATGATCGTGACCCCGCTCATCCCCGGGATGTACGAGTTGGGGCTCAACAACGTGGAAGCGTTCCTCGAAGCGCCGGGTTCCTCCATCGTCGTCGACGCTTATGCCAGCGGCAGCATCGTGAAGGCAACGCTGTTGACGTTCCTTGCGAACCTCCTGTTCGCCGCCCTGTTGACGACGACTCTGCCCTCGCTCGGCATCCCCTTCTTCGGTGTGGTCGCGACGCTAGGACGTGCCGTTTTCATCGGCATGCCGTTCTCTCCGACATCGTCTGAAGAGGCGATGATGGTCATCATCAGTTCGCCTGTGCTCTTGATCGAGTTCCAGGCCTATGTCCTGGCGATGCTGGGGTCCGTCATCCTCTGGCAGTCGACCTTCGGCTACCGGCGGCGCGAACTTCCGTCGGCTTGGGCCGGGTACCGGGCGGGCATCAGAGACAACATCCGTCTCTACCCCCTCATCGTCGTGGTGCTCATCGGCATCGCGTTGATCGAGGCATTCACGTACAACTTCCTGCACTGAGGTTTTCTGAGCAAGTTCCTCTGGTGGCCTGAACGTGCGTTCTGGCCAGGTGATCCGTGTGGTTCAGCGACCTTCCCCGACTCCCCATGGCTCGCTTCAGTTTGACTGGGGGTCAAGGGGTCGTGGGTTCACATCCCGCCGTCCCGACAAACCAAGGGCGTTCACTCAGGTGAACGCCCTTCTTCGTGTTCCGAGGCCGACCGCTCCGGGGGCCGTGACGCACAGCCACAGTGGACTCCCCGGCGCCCGTCATCGGCCCACGGATCCCCGGCGAACCGCCACCAGTCCGGGGGGCCACCGCACGTACTCGAAGGCGAAGCGCGGGTGCGGCTGCTGGCGGGTGAGCCGTGAAGCGGACGCTGTCCCGCTCTATGGCCCGTTCTCCGCACGCGATACCGTGTGCCGGTGCCTTCACCGATATCTGCCTCGTTCTCCGACTTCGCCGACATCGACGCCTTCACGCGGATTCCCAGGATCTCCGCCGTGGCAGCCGGGCCCGACGGGCGGGTGGTGGCCTCGATCGACGAAGTCGACGAACACGGATCCCAACGCAGGTCGGCCCTGTGGGCGCTCGACCCGGAGGGCCTGACCCCGGCCCGGAGACTGACCTTCTCCACGGACGGCGAGGACGCACCGCGGCTCACCCCCGACGGTTCGCTGCTGTTCACCTCCCGGCGCCCCGACCCGGACGACGACTCGGCTGGGGGCACTGCGGCCGTCTGGCGCCTGCCCGAACACGGGGAGGCGGCCCTCGTCGCCCGGACCCCCGCGGGCCTGAGCGTCTCCGGTGTCGCGAAGGACGGCTCGATCCTCGCGAAGACGAGCGTCCTGGCCGGATCCACCCTGGAGGATGACGCGGACCGTCGCAAGGCCAGGAGGGCCGCCAAGCGGAGCACCATCTGGCACACCGGCATGCCGATCCGCCGTTGGGACCACGAACTCGGCGACGTCAGCCCACGCCTGGTGCTCATCTCCCCTGACGGCGGGATCAGCGACCTGACCGACGGCGTCGACACCCTGGCGCTCTCGGATGCGTCGGCCGACCTGTCCCCGGACGGCCGAACCGTCGCGACGACCTGGACCGAACGGGTCGAGGGCGGGCAGACCCGGACCGGTGTCGTCCTCATCGACACCGACAGCCGCGAACGATCCACCCTGCTGGCCGCTGACGAGCACCAGGAGTACGGCTCCCCGGTGTTCTCGCGCGACGGGGCCCACGTGGCGGTCACGCGCATCACGATCTCCACCCCCACCGACACCGGTTACGACTTCCTGGAGATCCACCCGCTGACGGGTGGTGAGCCGGTCAGGGTCGACGTCGGAGACCTCACGATCAGGGGGTACGTCTGGAGCTACGACGGCACCCTCCTGGTCACCGGCGATCTGCACTCCTCCGGCGCCGTGCTCGCCGTCGACCCGAGCACCGGCGAGGCGCGCACCCTGGCGGACGCCGGTGTGTTCACCTCGCTGGCTCCCGCGCCGGACGGCTCCCTGTTCGCGCTGCGTTCCGACGTCGCCACCCCCGCGCGTCCGGTACGGCTGGCGCCCGACGGTGAGCGGACCGAACTCCCCGCACCGGGTTCGGTGGACGCCCTGCCCGGCACCCTGGAACGGGTGTGGACCGACGTCGACGGCGTACGGGTCGGCGGATGGCTGTGCCTGCCTGACGGCGCCTCCCAGACCGACCCGGCGCCGGTGATGCTGTGGATCCACGGCGGTCCCCACGGATCCTTCAACGCGTGGTCCTGGCGGTGGTGCCCGTGGCTGGCCGTCGCCCGGGGCTACGCCGTGCTGATGCCCGACTTCGCCATGTCCAGCGGCTACGGGCACGCGGGGTTGAACCGCGGCTGGCCCAGGCTGCCGGACGTCGTCTACGGGGAGTGCGAGGCTCTGCTCGACCAGGAGCTGGAGCGCCCCGAACTGGACGGTTCGCGCACGGCGCTGCTCGGTGCCTCCTTCGGAGGCTTCATGGTCAGCTGGATCGCCGGTCGGACCGACCGCTTCTCGGCGGTCGTCACCCACGCTGGTTCGTGGGCGATGGGGCAACAGCACCGCACCACCGACGCCGCCGCGAAGAAGATGCGCGTGCACGGCCGCGAGGACCAGCAGCCCGAGTGGTACCGGGACAACTCCCCGCACCAGGGCGCGTCGCGTGTGGTCACGCCGGTGCTGATCACCCACGGCAACCGGGACTACCGGGTGCCGATCAGCGAGGCGCTGCGGATGTGGTGGGACCTGGTCTCGGGCTGGGACGGCCCGCCGGAGACCATGCCGCACCGGTTCCTCCAGCTGACCGGCGAGAACCACTGGGTGCTCACGCCCTCCAACGGCCGCGTGTGGAACGAGACCGTGCTGGCCTTCTGCGACCAGCACCTCCGGGGCGGTGACCCGATCCCCGAGATCCTGCCGTGGTGATGGTTCCACGGTCACGTCAGTGAGGCGAACAACTGAGAGGACGGGACAGCTTGTCGGACAGATCAACCGTAGGAAACGGGAGCGCGCGTCCATGGCGGACCGGTTCCCGTGTCGCAGCGTCGGCACTCGTCATGGCCCCCGCCCTGGCGCTCGTGGCTCCCGCGCACGCCGAGCCGGCGGACGGCTGCCTGGGTGAGGAGGGCGCGACGGTCGAGGAGGCGCGGGTCGAGCAGGAGGTCCCGCAGGAGATCCTGCGCGGGTCCGGGTTCGACGCCGCCGTGGACCGCTTCGAAGAGGAACTGTGCGCGGCGTCCGACCTGGACGGTGCCGGTGCGGTCGTCCAAGGACACGGGGAAGCGCTCTGGAGGGACGCGGTGGAGCGCGTCCAGGCCCCCGGGGAGGTCGAGGGGGACCTGAGCGCCGAGGATGACCGGCCGCTCTACTGGGCGCGGCTCGCCATGACCTCCGCGCTCAACCGCTGGGAGCCCGGGTTCGCGCTGAGCGGGGCCGAGCGCGCCGAACTCGTGGCCGATCTGGAACGACGCTCCCGGGGCCAGGACGGAGAGGACTTCGCGGAGGCCCCCGGGGAAGCCGACGTCAGCCACGTGGTCGTCACCGGGTTCGACCCGTTCCTCCTCGACGACGACATCCGCCAGGCCAACCCCTCCGGCGCCGCGGCCCTGGCCCTCGACGGAGCGGTGCTGGAGACAGCCGACGGCGTCGCGGTGGTCAAGGCGATGCTCTACCCGGTGCGCTGGAGGGACTTCACCGACGGCATGGTCGAGCAGTCCCTCCTGCCCTACTACACCGGTGACCAGCCGGCCGACGCGGTCATCACGGTCAGCCAGGGTTCGCCGGGGAGGTTCGACCTCGAGGCGCACAACGGTGCCTGGCGCGGTGGCTTCCAGGACAACGAGGTGCTCGGTACGCCCGAGATCATCCCCGTTCCCGAGGGCGTTCCCACCGTCTCCCCCCAGCCCCAGTGGTCGGACTCCTCCCTGGACCGCCCCGCCATCGTCGAGGAGACCACCGGGGCTCCCTTCCCCGTGTTCGACAACACCGAGGTGACCGAGATCCCGGCGGGCGGGACCGCGCCCGTGGTGCGCCCTGACGGCCCCACCCCCGGTTCCGAGGCGCGGTCCGGCGGCGGAGGGAACTACCTCTCCAACGAGATCGCGTACCGCAACACCCTGCTGCGCGACGCCACCGAAGGGGACGTCCCCGCAGGTCACATCCACACTCCGGTGCTGAACCTCGGCCTCGGCGGGAACATCTCCGATCCGGCCTTCGAAGAGGAGCGCGAGGCGATCGTCCGCCAGGTCGAGGACATCGTCGCGGCCTCGATCCGCTAGCGAATCGCCCGTCCGGGCCCGCCCGTGTGCGCAGGCCCGGACGGGCGCCCCCCGTTCGGCTCAGACCACGACCTCCCGGCAGACCTCGATGAAGGCCTGGGTCCGCCGGACCGGCGCACGGTCGGTCAGCTGGACGATCTCGATGCCCAGCCCCTCGGGCTCGACGTCCAGCTCCCGGGTCGCGTACGGCAGGTCCTCGTAGCTGCGTTCCAGCACGGTGCGCTGGGTCAGCAGCGCGTTGCCCAGGCCGCGCGCGACCAGGGCGCGGACCATCTCGAAGCTGGTCGTCCGGAAGCGTACGTTGGGGGTCAGCCCGGCCCGGGTGAACAGGCCGAGGAAGTACTCGCCGCCGGGCGGCAGGTCGAACAGGATCAGCGGTTCGACGGCCAGGTCGGCCAGGCTCGGCCGCTCCTTGGCGCTCACCGCCCCGCCCACGGGGGCGAGGACGTACGGGGGATCGGACCGCAGCGGCAGCGCGGTCACCCCGCTCGTGGTGCGCACCGAGGCCAGCTTGTAGTCGTAGGTGATCGCCAGGTCGATCCGCGTGTTCAGCAGGTCCTCCAGGAGCCTCTCGTGCGCGGCCTCGACGAAGGAGAGCTGGACGCTGGGGTGACGGCGGGAGAACTCGGCGATCACCCTCGGCAGCAGTATCGGCGCGATCGTGGCGTAGCAGCCGATGGTGAGTGTGCCCTCGATCTGCTCCCGTTCCTGGCGCGCCGACTCCCTGAACTGGGCGAGGCTGGCCAGCACGTTGTCGGCGGCCGCGATCGCGCGCTGGCCGGACGTGGTGAGCCGCATCCCCTTCTGTGAGCGCACGAACAGGGTGATGCCGAGGGCCGACTCCAGCTCGACCAGGGCGGTCGAGACCGCCGACTGCGACACGAACAGCTCGCGCGCGGCGGCGGTCACCGAACCGTGCCTCGCGACGGTCGTCAGGTACTCCAGTTGACGCAGGCTCACGTCCGCCATGCCCGCCCCACTCTCGGTTATCAGTTTTTCCGATGGGCAAGTTCAGATCTATGTGTTGTACAGATCGTACTTCGCACCCCGATACTCGTGACCCAGGCCACAGGCAGGGCGTCCCCCGGGCCCGTCCGTGCCTTGAGTAACGAGTCCCCAGGAGGCGAGATGACCGGTGCGACCCCGGATTCAGTGGACCGGAAGGACCTGCGCCGCAGCGTGTTCGCCGGAGCGGTGGGCGTCTTCGTCCACTGGTTCGACTGGGCCGTCTACGCGTACCTGGCCACCACCATGGCAAAGGTCTTCTTCCCCGAGCAGGACGGCACCACCGGACTGCTCTCGGTGTTCGCGGTCTTCGCCGTGGCGTTCTTCGTACGACCGCTCGGCTCCGTGCTGTTCGGACACCTCGGAGACCGGTTCGGACGCAAGACCACCCTGTCCATCGTCATCATCTCGATGGCGGCGGGCACGCTCATGCTCGGGCTGCTGCCCACCTACGACTCCGTCGGCATCCTCGCGCCGATCCTGCTCGTGGTCGCCCGCGTGATCCAGGGGCTCGCGGCGGGCGGGGAGTTCGGCAGCGCCGCCGCCTTCCTCGCGGAGTTCTCGCCGCCCAAGCGGCGGGGCTTCGGGTGCTCGTGGATCGAGTTCGGCTCGGTCGCCGGGTTCCTGTGCGCGTCGTTCGCGGTGTGGGCGCTCCACGCGGCCTTCCCGGCCGAGGTCGTCCTCGACTGGGCCTGGCGGATCCCCTTCCTGCTGACGGTGCCCATGGCGGCGGTCGGCCTCTACATCCGCCTGAAGATCGAGGACACGCCCGAGTACCGCGCGCTGGAGGACATGAACAACGTCCCCAGCCAGCCGGTCGTGGAGGTGTTCCGCTCCAACGGCAAGCAGTTCCTCCAGACGGTGGGCATCGAGACGTTCATGAACTCGACCTTCTACATCGTCCTCGTGTACCTGATCACCTACCAGGAGGAGATCGTGGGGGTGCCCGCGGACCGGGCCGCCCTGCTCTCCGCCGCCGCCTCGGTGGTGGCCATGGGTGTGATCCCGCTGTCGGGCATGATCTCCGACCGGGTGGGCCGCAAGCCGGTGCTGTACACCGCCGCCGGCGCGATGATCGTCGGCTCCGTGCCCCTCTTCCTGCTCATGCAGGCGAACACGTCGTGGGCGGCCTTCCTCGCCACCTTCGGACTCGCGGTGATCCTCGCCGTCATCCTGGGCACGCACGCGTCGACGGTGGCGGAGCTCTTCCCCACGCGTACCCGCCAGAGCGGCCTCTCCATGGCCTACAGCGTCGCCGGTGCCTTCTTCGCGGGCACCCTGCCGTACCTGATGACCTGGCTGATCTCGGTGACCGGAAGCTCCATGGTCCCGGGTTTCACGATGATCGTGATCGGCGTCATCGGTGCCGTCACCCTGCGGACCATGCCCGAGACCAGGGGATCCGACCTTCTGCACGAGAGCGACCGCGCGCGGGTCTGACCCGCCGACCGGCCCCGTGCCCGGGGGCTCGCGCCGTCGAGCCCCCACCAGTACCTCGCAACCGTCCATGGGAGTGGAGAGCAGTATGTCCGTTGAGGAGATCGAAGTCGTCGTCGTCGGAGGGGGGCAGGCCGGGATCGCGACGAGCGAGCACCTGCGCGGCCGCCGTGTTCCGCACGTCGTCCTCGAACGGCACCGCGTCGCCGAGCGCTGGCGTTCGGAGCGGTGGGACTCCCTGGTCACCAACGGGCCCGTCTGGCACGACCGGTTCCCCGGGATGGAGTTCGACGGCCTGGGTCCCGAGGACTTCGCCACGAAGGAACAGGTGGCCGACTACCTGGCCGCCTACGCGGAGAGGATCGACGCTCCGCTGCGCTGCGGGGTCGAGGTGACCTCCGTACGCAGGCACGACGGCCGCAGGGGCTTTCGCGTGGAGACCTCGGACGGCGTCTACGACGCACGTTACGTCGTGGCCGCCACCGGACCGTTCCAGCGTCCGGTGATCCCGCCGATCATCCCGGAGGGGGAGGGGCCGGTCCAGATCCACTCCAGCGGTTACCGCAACCCGGCGCAGCTGCCCGAGGGCGGCGTCCTCGTGGTCGGGTCCGGGTCGTCGGGCGTGCAGATCGCCGACGAACTCCGCGCCTCCGGCCGTCCGGTGTACCTGTCCGTCGGCCCGCACGACCGTCCTCCGCGCCGGTACCGGGGACACGACTTCGTCTGGTGGCTGGGCGTGCTCGGCAAGTGGGAGGCCTCGACCCCGCCCCAGGGCGCCGAGCACGTGACGATCGCGGTCAGCGGTGCCCACGGCGGCCACACCGTGGACTTCCGGGGGCTGGCCGAGCGGGGCGTCACACTGGTGGGCCGGACCGAGACCTACGCGGGCGGGACCGTGCGCTTCGCCTCCGACCTGCGGGACAACGTCGTCGGCGGCGACGCCAACTACCTGGCGCTGTTGGACGAGGCCGACGCCTACGTCACCCGCAACGGGCTCGATCTCCCCGAGGAGCCCGAGGCCAGGGCCCTGGGACACCTCCCGGACTCGGTGACCGACCCCGTCCTCGAACTCGACCTCGCCGCCGCCGGGGTCACCTCCGTCGTCTGGGCGACGGGCTTCACCGCCGACTACGGCTGGCTGCCCGCGGACGCCTGCGACGAGCACGGCAGGCCGAGGCACCAGCGCGGGGTCTCCAGCGAGCCCGGCGTCTACTTCGTGGGGCTGCCCTGGCAGTCGCGCCGGGGATCGAGCTTCCTCTGGGGGGCCTGGCACGACGCGAGCTACGTGGCCGACCAGATCTCCATCCAGAGGGGATACATGGAACACAACGACGCCCACCCGCGCCCGTCCCACGTCCAGAGGTGAGAGCACCCATGACCACGCACACCCGCATCCGCAAGTTCAACACCCGCGACACCTACCCCGAGCAGAACATCGACAACGACCTCTGCCAGGCCGTCGTCGCCGGGGGAGTCGTCTACCTGCGCGGCCAGATCGGCCAGGACCTGGAGACCCGGGAGTCGGTCGGCGTCGGCGACGTCCGCGCCCAGACCGAGAAGGCCATGGCCAACATCGACCTCCTTCTGCGGGAGGCGGGCAGCGGCCTCCAGGACATCGTCAAGGTGACGGTCTACCTGGTCGACCCGCGTTACCGCGAGGACGTGTACCGGGAGATGGGGCGCTGGCTCAAGGGCGTCCACCCGGTCTCCACCGGGATCGTCGTCCAGGCGCTGGCCCGGCCGGAGTGGCTGGTGGAGATCGACGCCACCGCCGTGATCTCGGGGGGCCGGGAGTGACCTTCTCCATCGCGGCACACCAGGACGGCAGGTTCGGCGTCGCGGCGGTGTCCTCCTCGCCGGCGGTCGCCGCGCGCGTCGTCCACCTGCGGGACTCCGTCGGGGCCGTCGCGTCGCAGAACATCACCGACCCCCGGCTGGGTTCGGCCCTGCTGGACCGGCTGGAGGCGGGCGCGAGCCCCGAGGCGGCCCTGGAAGAGGTCGTCGGGGCCGCCCCGAACTCCAACTACCGCCAGCTCACCGTGGTGGACGCCTCGGGTGCGGCGGCGACGTTCAGCGGGGGGCTCACCCTCGGCGTGCACGGCGAGGCCACCGGTCCGCACTGCGCGGCCGCGGGCAACATGCTCACCCGCGCCGACATCCCCGCGATCATGTGCGAGGCCTTCGCCTCGGCCGGGGGAGAGCTGGAGGAACGCCTGCTCACGGCGCTCTCGGCCGCACTGGCGGCGGGGGGTGAGGCCGGGCCGGTGTACTCGGCGGGGTTGTCCACCGTGTCCGGTCACGGCTGGCGCGACACAGACCTGCGCGTGGACTGGCAGGACGAACCCGTCGAGGCGCTGCGAGGGTTGCTCGACGTCTGGCTGCCCCAGCGCGACGACTACGTCCAGCGCGGCCTGGACCCGGCCGCCTCACCCGGATACGGGGTGCCCGGCGATGACCGCTGAGACGCACCGCCCGCCCGATGTCTCCGATCAGCTCGCGCGGCTGATCGCCTACTCCGAGATCCTGCACGCACATCCGGAGACCGCCTGGCGGGAACACCGCGCGGCGGCGTGGACGGCCGAACTGCTCGACGAGTTCGGTTTCGAGACGACCACCTCCTACCTCGGCTTCCCGACTGCGGTGCACGGCTCCTACGGGTCGGGCAGCCGCAGGGTGGGCCTGGTCGTGGAGTACGACGCCCTGCCCGGCCTGGGCCACGCGTGCGGGCACAACCTGATCGCCGCGATGTCGGCGGGCGCGGCGATCGCGCTCCGGCCCTGGGCGGACCGTCTCGACCTGCGGATCGAGGTCGTCGGAGCCCCGGCCGAGGAGGGCGGCGGGGGCAAGGTCGAGCTGTTGGACGCGGGCGCCTTCCACGGCCTGGACCTGGCGCTGATGGCCCACCCGGGACCGGTTGACGCTCCCCGCGCCGAGCCGTACGCGGTCGCCCACGACCACGTCCGCTTCACCGGGCAAACGGCCCACGCGGCCGCCTACCCGCACGAGGGCCGTAACGCCAACGACGCCTTCGTGGTCGCCCAGGTGGCCCTGGGGCTGCTGCGGCAGCAGCTTCCGCCCCACACGCGGGTGCACGGAATCCAGACCGTCGGAGGGGAGGCCCCCAACGCCATCCCCGGTGTCACCGAGGGCCGGTGGTACACCCGGGCCCGGACCCTGGCGGAGCTGGAACCGCTCAGGGATCGGGTGGAGCGGTGCTTCGAGGCGGGGGCGTTGGCCACCGACACCGAGCTGGAGTTCACGCCCGAGTCCCAGCCCTACTCCGAGTTCCGCACGGACGAGCGCGCCCTGGAGATCTACACGCGCCACGCCCTGGCGATCGGTCGCCGGTTCGACGCTCCGGTGGAGCACCAGACGATGAACCGCGCCTCGACGGACATGGGCAACGTCTCCCAGCACGTGCCCGCCATCCACCCCTACATCGGCCTGGACTGCTTCCCGGTGAGCAACCACCAGCCGGAGTTCGCCGCCGTGTGCGTGGGCGAGGCCGCCAACCGGGTCATCGAGGACGGCGCCACGCTGCTCGCGCGGACCGCCCACGAGTACTTCTCCTAGCTCGCACGGCCCGGCCCCCGGGGTGGTCCGTTCAGTAGCGGGCCACCCCGGGCTTCCAGAGGGTGGCCCGCTCCACCACGTAGACCTCCAGGTTGCCCACGCTCGCTCCGCACGTGTCCTGCCGCTCGGTGGCGACCAGGGCCGAGGCGATCAGCTCCGCGCGGTGCCGCTCCTCGGGCTCGGTGTCGCCCACCGGGATCACCTGGCGCACGTGGTGGCAGCGCGCGCGGCCGCTGGTGTGCACCAGACCCACCACGTACGTGCGCTTCCAGCGCCGTAGGGCGGCCTGGTGCGGGATCACGTACCGGTAGCGGCAGCGTACCCGGGTGCCGTCGGGCAGTCCCGCCTCGGCCTGGTAGGTGATCGACCACCAGTTCTCGGCCACGGGCACGACCGTCGCGTGCATGGCTCTCGCCCATGCCTCCAGGGTCGACCGGTTCTCGGCCTCGATGACGGCGGCGTCGGTCACGGCGCCCTCCGCGCTGTTGAACGGACCCCGGGCGTCCCCTCGAGTCGCCCGGGGCTCTGACATGTGATCACTCTAGGTGGCCAGTGGGATCCGAAGGGTACAGATTGTGTCCCCAGTGTCGAGACCGTTCGCCCGTTCAGGACAGCAGGCCGATCCGTTCGGCCAGAACCCCCGCCCCGTCGCGGCGCCGGGGATCGCGTGACTCCAGCTCCTCCAACACCATGTGGCGGGCGAAGGCGTTGTAACGGACCGTCTCCGGAGCCGCCGCGTGCGCGGCCTCCAGCACCCGCAGCGCCTCGTCCCGCTGTCCGGCCAGACGGTGGGCGCGGGCCTGCTCGATCCGGTGCCGGGCCCCGCGCGGCCTCGACGGGATCGCCTCCGCCGGGGCGCGTCCGGACTGGCGGACCGCCTCGTGCCCGCTGCGCAGCTCCACCGCCACGGTCACCGCGTGGGCGCCGATCACCGGCCGGGAGAACGAGGTCATCGGGTGGTAGTAGGACGCGGGCAGCCGCTCGGCCGCCTTCCGGGCGGTGTCCCAGTGCCGCCACGCCGTCCCCGCCTCCCCGCGCCGCGCCGCCGTGTACCCGGCCTCGAACCGCAGTGCGCCCCACACCGCCAGCACGTCCAGGTCGGCGTCCGGCAGGTGCCGCTCCAGGTGGCGGCTGGCCTCCTCAGTGACAGCGTCCGCCGCCTCCCAGTCGCCCGCGTCCCGGTGCGCCTGGGCCAGCAGCCAGGCCGCCACCCCCAGGGCGTGCGGGTCCTCCGCCTCCTGCGCGGCGACCATGCCGCGTTCGGCCACCCGCCACAGAAGGCTCTGCGCGGGCTGGTAGGCGATGAAGAACTGCGCCAGCGAGCACACCTCCGACAGCACCGAGTTCGCCGCACGCCGGTCCGTCCCGTTCTCGGCGCCGCGCACCGCCCGCTGGGCGTCATCGAACAGCCCGGGGAGCAGGCGCCCCACCACGTCGCGGTGGTTGGGCGCCGAGTGCCGCGCCCGCCAGGCCCCCGCCAGCCGGGCGCGCAGCCGCTCCACCGTGGGAACCGGCCGGTCGTCGCCCAGCGCGAGGGAGTTGACCGACGCTCGGACCCTCGGCAGCAGCGTGTGCCCCGGACCGCTGAACAGTGCCACGGGTACGGACTGCTTGCCGGTGAGTTCGGCCAGGTCACGAAGGTGCAGCGCCTCCACCAGGGACAGGAGGACCGGGAGTCTGGGCGTGCCCAGCCGTCCGGTCTCCAGGGCCTTGACCCACGAGGCGGAACGCCCCACGAGGCCGCCGAGCACCTCCCTGGTCAGACCTCGTCTGGTGCGGTTCAGCTTGAGACGGGTACCGAAGGGGATGTCGACCTCGTACGGGTCCGGGGTGCCGTCCACGGGCATCGCGGTTTCCTTCCCTGGGGGAGACGCGGAGTCCAGGCTACGAGCCGCCTCCTGGCCCCACGGCGGGAAGACGACCACTTCCCCCGGTCGGACCCCGCGCACCGTGTATGGCCCGGTCGGACCCCCTCCGAACTGGGGTGACGTCGCTCAGTTCCGTGTGCTGAGGGAGGGCGGCGGTGCCACCTGGGGGCCGCCGGGGCTGCGCAGACGTTCGAAGACGAGGTCGAAGGTGAACCCGGCGGTGAACCCCACCGGCACCACGAAGAACAGCAGGCGCCGGGCATCGAGCTCCACCAGCAGCTCCGGGACGGTCAGCAGCTGGGCGGCCACGTACAGCAGGACCGACACCGCGCCCGCGCCCAGTCCACGCGCGCAGGCCCGCAGGGCCGAGGGGGTCCGACCGAACGAGTCCCTGATCAGCGCCCCCGACACCGCCGCGCACATCGGCCCGGCCAACAACAGGGTGAGACTGAGCGCGTCGGCCGGCCCCGGACCTCCGGCCAGCACGATCGACGCCAGCGCGGCGAGCAACAGCAGGATCGCGCCGACCAGCCCGGCCGATTCGCGCCAGCGACCCCACCGCCGGGCCCGCTCCTCACGGCGCCGTCGTTCGGCCCGCCGCTCCATCTGACGGCGCAGCACCTCCGTCATGCGCCGGGCCGATCCCGGCGACCAGGACTCGCCCAGGGCGCGCACGTCCTCGCGGTCCACGTGCTCACCGGAACCGTCCAGGTACACCCACACCTGCCGGGCCGCGCCACCGAACACGGCCAGCGGGACCAGGGGGACGCCCTGGGCCAGCGCCACCACCCCGGTGACCCGGGTGGACCGTCCGCCCCCGGCCAGGACGATGCCGTCCACCTCGAACAGGGTCCGGTAGTACGGCACCTCCCACTCGGCGCCGGTGTCGCGGATCGTGGTGACACGAACCCTCGACCCCTCGGGCAGGTCGGGCGCGTAGTCCTGGTGCCGGGGAGGGTGGGCGATGATCTGGGCTTCGGGCGCGGAGGCCGCCGCGTACCCGCGCGCGACCAGGGTCTCGACGTAGTGCTCGTCGTCGGCGAAGACCACGAGGTCGTACCCGGCCAGGGCCAGCTCGCGGCCGAGTTCGTGGCAGGCGCCGCGCACCTGGTCGGTGGCGCTCAGGGGCGGTTCGTACTCGCGGGAGGAGTCGACGCTGCCGACCACGGCGATCCGCGGTCGCTTCGACGGGACGGGTGCCTGCTTCACGGGGACTCCATCACGGTGCGGGGAGGTCGGTCGGGGTGTCCTCCGTGGAGGGCCGACCCTGGGGGAGGAGGGCGCGCAGGGCCGCCGCCGCGGCGGCGGCACCGGCGGTCTCGGACACGGCGCGGGCGAGCCAGGCGAGGGCGTGGGAGTCCGGGTGCTGGGCGCGCAGGTGGGACACGAGGCGGGCGTGGCGCTCGGGGGCGGGTACGGTGACCGGCCAGTACAGGGGGTTGAGTGCCCGGTCCCGGCGGAGTTCTCCGAGCCTGCGCAGGAACGCCGCCCAGCACTCGGGGTCGTCCAGCGCGGGGACCGTGAGCAGGACCCGGGCGGCCCTCTCACCGACGGTCCCGCGCGCGTCGGGACCCCCAGGTTCGCACTCGGTGACTTCCTCGGGCGGGGCGGCCCCGTCCGAGCCCGGAGCCGAACCCGAACCCGGGACCGGGCCGTCCGGGTCACGGCCGTCCCTCCGGGCCGCCGCGTCCCAGGCGGGGACCGCCTCACGGGCGAGGGCCTCGGGCAGGGGCGGCAGGGCGACGGCCGCGGAGCGGGCGACTAGGGCCCCGATCCGGTAGCACAGGGCCTGGTACGCGGTCGGGTCGGTGAGCATCAGCTCCAGGACCCCGGCGTCCGCGTGACCCGGCACGCCCACCCAGTCCAGCCGCTGGCGTTCCCGCACCACGCGGGGGAGTGGCCCGCTGAGCGGTTGCCACACCAGGGGAAGGATGTGGTGGGGCGGGGCGCCGTCGTCGCGGAACCGGCGGACCCGCTCCTCGACGATCCACCACTCCCGGGCGCACCAGGCGCTGTTGAGGTGGGTCTCGCTGAGCAGGACCACCAGCGTGCGGGTGGTGGCGCAGTGCCGGAGCAGCTCGGAGCGCCACCCGCCGCCCGGCTCCAGGGTGGGCCCGGTGGCGCCGAAGGCGTGGTCGTCGGTGTGCAGACGGACCATGCCCTCCAGGTCGGCGTGGAAGCGCAGCACGTGCTCGCGGTCGGCCCTGCGCCCGCCGTAGCTCGTGAAGAAGGCGCTGGTCCCGCCCGCGCCGACCCCCTCCGTGCCGGTCGCCTCCACGCCCGTCGTCTCCACCATGGCCCTCCCCCCAGTCGGCCCAGCCCCGTCACCGATGTCGCTCAGATCTCCGGCACCTCCAGGTCGATGTGACCGCGTTCGCTGACGGAGTCGCCCATGTGCCGGGCGGTGCTGTTCAGGTAGTTGGCGTAGGCCAGCTCGTAATGCGGGTGCTGGGTGCCGCACACCTGGTGGAGCTCCTCCTGGGTGCGCACGTCCAGCGCCACGGCCTCGGTGATCTCCCCCTTGGCCACCAGGGCGTTGGCCAGGTTCACCGCCGCGCCCAGGGAGAGGGGGTGCCCCGCGCCCACCTGGGGGTCGGTGCACAGTCCCTCGTGCGCCCGCCTGGCCTGGACCTCCGCCTCCTGGACGTGCCCGGTCCGGCAGGCGTAGGCGGCGAGGTTGGCCCTGGCCACCAGGGTGAAGGGGTGGTCCTGCCCGAACACCCCCGTGTAGCCGTCGACACACGTGCGGGCCTGGCGGTGGGCCAGGTCGTGGCGGTGGGCGGCGGCCAGGCACGCCGCCAGTTCCAGGGCCATGGCCAGGCTGCGGGGGTGCTCGTCGCCGTACTCGCGGCGGTGCTGTTCGTGGGTTCGGCGAATCCGCTCCAGCGCCTGTTCGGGGTCGCCCACGAGCCGCTCGTTCACCGCCAGTTCCTTGCAGGCGTGCAGCGTGTGAGAGGACAGCTCCCCGATGGTGCGGCGCAGCATCTGCGCCGCCTGGTGGATCTGCCGGTGCGCCATCACGTACTCGCCCGTGCGACGGCGGTAGGTCGCGGTCGCCGAGGAGAGGATCCAGGTGTAGGGGTGGCGGTGGCCGAGGATCTCCCGGGTGACCCGGTGTGCCCGCTCACCGACAGTCAGGGCCTCCGCGTAGTCTCCGGCCGCCGAGAGCGACAGCGCCAGGTTGTGCTCGGCCAGGAGGGTGTGCTGGTGGTGGGGGCCGCGACCGGCCAGGTAGGCGGCGTAGGTCTCCTTGTCGTGTTCGAGCGCCGACCCGAACCGTCCCAGGGCCCGCAGGTCCGCGCCCATGCCCCGACGCGTCAGCAGCGTGAACGGGTGCCGTTCGCCCAGGACCTCCCGCTGGAGTTCGAGGGTGCGGGCGTTCAGGCGTCCCGCCTCACGGTGCTCGCCGCGCGAGCGGTGCACGTTGGCCAGCTGGGTGGCCAGGTGCAGGCGGAGCCGGTCGCGTTCGCCGAAGGCGTCGGTCCAGGTACGCAGCAGCGGGGTGCCCAGGTCCAGCGCCGCCTCGAACTCGCCCTTGCGGTGGTGGTAGCGCACCTGGTTGACGAGCCAGCGGCGGACCTCGTCGTCCCCGCTCAGGTTGGCCTCGGAGGGTGCGATCTGCCAGCGCAGGTTCTGGTAGCGGCGGTCGTGGCGGGGGTCGTCCGCCTCCTCGTCGTGCGGGGCGTAGGAGGCCAGCACCTGGCGCACGGACTCGCGGACCCCGGCGCGCTCCTCGGCGGGGATGCGGTCCCGGACCACCTCCTGCACCGCCGGGTGCACCGAGAACATCTTCAGCTGCCGGTCGAAGTCCATCAACAGGACCCGGGTGAGCTGGAAGTGGACGTGGTTGAAGTTGACCCGTCCGGTCCGGTACTGGGGGTCGGCCCCGCTGTACTCGCTGACCGCGCGCGGCGACCGGAGCAGGTCCTCGGGGACCCCGTCGGCGGACAGGTGCGCCGCCAGCCGGATCAGGCACAGACTCGCCGGGTGGTACTGCTCCAGTTCGTCCAAAGCGAGGGAACTGCTCAGCCGCTCCTCGAACGAACCGGCTCCCCGGACCACCGAGGGTTCGCGTTCGTCGAGCAGCCGCGTGTACTCCACGACAGCCTCGGCGGCCCCGTCCAGGCGCTGCCCCGAGCTCAGCCACTCCAGCGCGCGGTGCAGCTGGGCGGGCAGGTGGCCGAGTCGGCGCGAGAGGGCCAGCGCGGTCCCGGCCTCGATCTCCGGGAGGCGGTCCCGGAAGAGCTCCACCACCTCGCCCTCGGTGAAGGGCCCCACCTGGAGGCAGCGCCGGTGGCCGTAGGCCTCCCACTCCCGGTGGTAGGAGGTGATGATGACGTGTCCGTGGTCGTGCGGGATCAACGCGTCCAGCCCGCCGGGCGGCCCCGCGTTGTCGTAGACCAGCAGCCAGCGGTTGAGCGGACGCCCCGACCGGAGGGCGGCCAACACGGGGTCGGCCTCGGGGGAGCGGTGGTCCGGGAACCGTTCGGCCAGGGTCGCCGCCAGTTCCTCAAGGGACGACTCGACCTTCTCCGGGCGGTCCGAGGCGATCCACCAGATGAGGTCGTAGTCGCTGCGGAAGCGCCGGACGAACTCGCGGACGATCTCCGACTTCCCGCTGCCCTGCATCCCCACCAGCACCACCGGTGGTTTGTCCTCCATGCCCTGCCCGAGGAGGTCGCGCAGCCGCTCCAGGAACCCCTCCCGGCCGCTGAAGTTCTGGTTGCCGTGGGGGGCGTTGCTGATCAGCTCCGGGTTGGGTGCCCCGGGGTAGCTGGGGCCCTGACCGGGGCCACGGGAGCGGTGACTCGGGAACCTCGGGTCGAAGCGGGCGAGCAGGGCGCCACGGGCGTCCTCCTCCTCCCGGATGCGCAGGTTGATCCACTCGGCGTCCGGGAAGCCGTCCGGTGGGGCGCCCTCGTCGATGGTCACCCCCAGCACGCGGTGGGCTCCGTTGCCGCCCTGCTGCGGGGCGGTCTCCAGCAGACGGTGCAGGAGCCCGAAGGCGGGCGACCCGTGCAGGTGGGCCGAGACCAGCACCATGATGATCCCGTGTCCGCTGGTCTCCGGCAGGGGCGCGCCCGGGGCCGTCCTGGGCCGCACCACCCGGATGCCGACCCATTCCAGCTGGGGCTGGACCCAGTCCGCCCACGAACGGTCCCGGGAGTCGGCCAGCAGGGTCACCGAGGCGACGGCCCCGTGCCGGATCTGCTCGAAGACCAGCCTGACCTGCTCGCTCTGCTCTTGGGTGAGGTGACGTCCCCGGGGGACCGTGTCGCCGGTGAGGATGGAGGTCAGCCGTTCGTAGGCGTGGAACAGGGAGCTGGGTATCCACGTGCGTTCGAGGAAGGCCGCGAGGGTGAGGCGCTCGGCGATCCGCGCCTTGTAGGGGATCTCGGCGCGACCCCAGTACTGCCAGGGATCGTCCTGGGAGGCCTCGACCCAGGACGCGAACGTCTCGTACGCGCGGTCCCGGAGTTCGTCCAGGTTGGGGAGTTCCAGGTCCACGCGGGTCAGGACCGGCCGGACCGGAACGTGCGGTGCCTCGGCGCGCAGCTCGGCGGCGATGCGGGCCGACTTCTGGATGGCGGTGGTGTTGAGTGTCAGGCAGAGGGCGACCTGGTCGGCCAGGACGGCGGCGATGCGCCGCCCCAGGAGCCCGTTGCCGGGGGCTGTGTCGACCAGGACGTGGTCGTATCCGCTGTCCGCCAGCGCCGCGCGGAGTTCGCGCAGGAAGCGCGTGGACAGGTCGCCGCGGGCGAACCCCGAACCGTGGATGGTGTCCAGCTGGGTGAGCCGGGCGGCGTGGTGGGTGCCCGGACCCAGGTAGCCGATCTCGCCCTCAGGTACGCCGGGGATGACCGGCCAGCGGCTCAGGTGTTCGACCTGGTCGCTGAGGTCGGCTCCGCGGGCGCACACCTCGGCGGGGTCGGCCCCCGGGTCGTGGCAGCCCTCGATGACACCGGTGATCATGTCGACCAGGCCGTGGGGACGTCCGCCGCGGAGTCCGAACAGCGGGGAGAAGTACTCGCGCAGCTCGGGGGAGCGCAGGTTGAAGTCGACGAGCAGAACACTCCGACCGGTGCTGGCGATGTTCCAGGCCACATTGGCCAGGGATGTGGTGCAACTGCTGCCCGACAGGGGCGAATGGAACACGAGGATCTGTCCGGCGGAGTTCGTGTCCCCGATTACTTTGCTGGTCAACGCGGCTCCGGGGGGAGGAAGTTTCCTTTTCTCGCACCTTCCCGTCGGCCCGTGTGTCCCGTGCGCACGGGCTTTCGGCTTGGGAGAGAGGATGTTCCCACTTTTCATGGGAAGGAACCCCGGGAAACCTGGGTTGGGTGGTGAGGGAAAACGGCCGCAGTGAATTCAGGGGCCGTTGTTACCATTGGTTCTGAGGTCGGCTTGGAGAAGGACCGGTGAGACGGCGAATCCGTGCCGGGCGTAGGCGGGGACCGCCCGGTCGCTGGAGTGGACGCTCACCCGTTCCAGTCCGAGTTCGCGGGCCAGCCCCAGCACCGCCTGGATCAGCTGGCCGCCGAGACCGAGGTCCCGTGATTCGGGGCGTACGTGGACGCACTGCACGTCTCCCGAGGCGCAGCCCCCGGGGCGGTCTGCGCCGCGCCGGGGGCTCGTGGATTCCAGGAGGTGCTCGGGTCTTCTGAGGGTCCCCGGGAACCCCCGCAGGAACCGACCTCCTCAGCCCCGGTACTCCGAGGCCCGCTCCTCCGCCGCCGCCACCATCCGGTCCTGCCTTTCACGGACGGCGGGCCGCTCCGGAGCCGCCACCCGGCCCAGTTCGCGGTGCCGACCGTGCCGACTGGCGAGGGTGACCGCCGCCGATCGGAGCATGCCCAGTTCCTCGCCCTGTTCTGCCAGGGACTCACGGACCCGACGTCGATGGGCGTGCCGTGCCACGAAGTACACGGCGAGCGCGCTCAGGAACACCACCAGCGTCTTGAACAGTACGCCGAGGAGGCCCTCCAACAGCGGAGCGTCGAAGAGCCAGTGGACGCCGATCGCCAACAGGAACAGGAGCAGGGCGCCGGTGGCCCGGCCGGGACTGGGCCGCCAGGCCGAGGCGGCCAGGAGGCCGACCGCGGTACCCGCGATCGCCGACATCGCCCAGTGCGAGCCCAGACCGGTGAGACCGACCCGCAGGAACAGCGTCTGGAGTACCGAGGCGACCCCGTCCGTGGCCCCCTGCATCATGATCGAGTTGAGCGCGTAGGTGAAGTCCTCGGCGAGCTGGAAGCCCAACCCCACCAGGGCGCCCATGACGAAACCGTCCACGGGGCCACGCACCACGCGCGCGGCCATCACGGCGATCAGCACCACCCCGGCGGTCTTGAGCAGCTCCTCGTTGAGCGGTGCGGTCAGGGCCGCGCCCCACGCGGAACCGAACTCGACGCCGCCCAGTCGCGACCACGCGGACATCAGTTGGGTGTTGGAGAACAGGGACAGACCGATCGCCCCGGTCAGGCCCCAGAGCACCGCGAGGAGCGAGAACGTGAAGCTCGGAGGTCGGACCGGGCGAATCCGGCGCAGAACCCAGAAGCCGAACACACCGGCCACCGCCAGCACCACGGCGGCGGCCAACGTTTCGGTGGGGAAGACCCACATCGCCCCGAAGAAGTTGGTCAGGGTGAAGACGAAGCCGCCCAGGCAGAGGAGGGCGAGGCCCAACGTGGCGAACAGCGCCGGAAGGCGCTGGGCTCGGTGCGGTTCGGCGTGCGGGGCGGTCAGGTGTTCGGTGCCCTCGTGGCCCTGGCCGGACTGCCGGGGGGTGGGGACCTGCCCACTCGCGGTGGACGGGACGTCGGGTTCGGGTCGTGCGTGGCTCATGAGGTCCCTTCCGTGTCCCGGTCGAACCGGATCGACTGGACCGTTCGTTCGGCGTCGGCGAGATCGGCCATGCTGGCGTCGGCGCCGACAGCCTGGGTCTCCACGGCGAAACCGCCGTTCGGAGAGGGGAACACTGTCGCGACTCCGGTGTGCTCCTGGATGTGCAGGTCCCCGGTGAGGCCCTGCGCGCCGCCGTCGGAGGTGATCGGCTGCGGTTCTCCCAGGGTGGCCGAGGAGTCACTGACCCTGACCGTCTCGCGCATGCCGTCCCAGAGCTCCGAGGCGTCGGCGCGCTCGGACGGCTCCACCACGCTCATGTGGAGGTTGACCGGTCCCTTGACGAAGCGGAGCTGCTGGCCCAGGGTGCTGGACCCGGTGTCGAGTTCCCAGCCCTCGTCGAAGGTCACCGACGCCCCGTAGCCCTCGCTCGACCCGAGAGTCACGGCCTGCCCCGGTTCCACCGCCTCGGAGGAGGGCAGCGCCGCGTTCACCAGGGCCCACCCTCCCGTCAGGAACACGACCACCGCGGCCGTGGCCCCCAACGGGACCCAGTTGCTCCGTGGACCTCGTGACCTGGCGTGGCGTAGCTCCGTGCTCTCGTTCACCATCGCGCCCCCGTCTCCGCGCTCGTTCCGGTGTTCGCGTCCTGGAGACAGCGAAACACCCACAAAGGTGCCGAACAGAGAAAAGAGGGACACTTGGCGCAATTTTGCGGTGATTTCACCGACTCTGGGAGTGGTGACGAGACCGCGGGATCCGGTCCCGTCATGGGACCCCGGGTCGACGTGGCCGAAGGTGGCCCCGATGTCCCGTGGCCACCCCCTTGGCGAAACAAGTCCCCCCGTGATGGGATGCCACCTTCAGCGTGACGACCGAACGGAAGAGCACGGGCGACCGATGCCGAAGCAGAGCACAGAGCAACTCACCACGGACCGTTCCTCCCTGGTCCACCGCATCCGCTACGCCTTGCGGAACCCGGGCCGGATAGCGCCCCACGTCCTGCGGTCCGCGCGTGACCTGCGTCTGCGCCTCACACACCGGGACCACGTCTCCTACTACCGCGCGGTGATGGCCTCCGACGCGGCCCGGGACCCGAAGGCGGCGGTCGGCAGTCGCAACGAGGAGCGCTGGCTCGCCCTGGGACAGATGCAGTTCGACTACCTGGTCGAGCACGGCCTCAAGCCCGGCCACCGGATGCTCGACATCGGTTGCGGCAACCTGAGGGCCGGGTGGCGCTTCATCGACTACCTGGACACCGGCGGCTACTACGGCATCGACATCTCCCCGGACATCCTGATCGCGGGCAAGAAGGTCCTGGCCGAGCGCGGACTCCAGCCCAAGCTGCCGCACCTGACCCTCACTCAGGACCTGACCTTCGACTTCCTCCCCGACGACTCCTTCGACGTCGTCCACGCCCACAGCGTGTTCTCGCACTCGCCCGTCGAGGTCATCGACGAGTGCCTGGGCCACGTGGGCCGCGTGCTCGCCCCCGGCGGGTTCTTCGACTTCACCTTCGACCGCACCGAGGGCACCGAGCACCACGTGCTGCACGAGGACTTCTACTACCGCACGCAGACCCTGGTCGAGCTCGCGGAGAAGCACGGGCTGCGGGCCCGCTTCATGGAGGACTGGGAGGAGCGCCCGCACGGACAGTCGAAGATCCGGGTCACCGCGGCGGAGTGACCCACGGGGTCGACTTCTCGCCTCCTGGGCAGGGTGAGTACGAACTCCCTCTGCCTCAACGCCTTCGACACCCCTCCGGAGCGACAGGGGGACGTCAGCCGTGTGGTGCGGTCCCGGACCGCCGATTCTCCTCCCCTCCTTTTCGAGAAGGCGGGCGAGCCCGTCGGCGGCCCCGCCCCGGATCTGCGTGGCAGCCTGATGCGCCTGATTCTCAAGGGAACCCGTGTGAAACGGGTCCCCTTCTGTCTGGATTCCCTAACCGGGAGCGTTATGGATAAATTGTCATTCGCATTCCGAATTCCCGCCCAAGCGGAAACCGGCGTTCCGTGCGAAATCACCCTGGACGAACTCAGTGTGCGGCATCAGGCAAATCCCCGGGGCTAGCTCAGGCGGCGGATGTCGCCTCTGACGCGGTAGAAGCCCCCGCTGCCCGAGGTCAGCACCTCGTTCACGACGTAGCGGGCCCCCGCGCGACGGATGTCCTTGGGGAACTGCACCCGCAGGGACGGGTCGTAGCCGTGGGAGACCACACGGACCCGCAGGCGGCCGCCCTCGTCCACACACTCGACGATGATCCCGTCGGTGTCGGTGAGCTCGCTGCTCCGCACGGTCTCCAGCTCGGTGGCGGGGGTGACCGCGTCCCAGGAAGGGGCCTTGACGCTGACCGGCTCCGGGACCGTGCCCCGCTCCGCGGCCAGGATCGCCTCCTCGGAGGCGTCGACGCAGGCCAGAGATCCGTCGGTGGTGACGATGTACAGCCGGTCCTGGTGGAACTGCATCGAGTAGGCCGAGCCGCAGCCGGTGGCCAGCTTCCACAGGCGGCGCCCGTCCCTGGAGAAGCAGTAGACGGAGGAGTGGTTGTCACCCGCGAACACGTAACGCCCGTCCGGGGAGGCCGCGCAGGAGAAGACCGCCCCGTCACAGCGGTACGTGGAACGGTGTACGCCGTCCTTGCCGATGCGGTCCACGGAGTTGCGGGCCGTGGCGGCGAAGACCTCGTCGCCCTCCTGCCAGCCGAACAGCACCGCGCCGCTGGTCGGCACCGACCAGCGTTCGTTCCCGGTGCCCGCGTCGTACATGGTGACGCCCCGGGAGTGCCCGTGGTAGACGCCCGACTCGTCGTGGCGGACCATCCACGCGGCGTTGCCCGCGCTGCGCCGGGACCACTGGAACTCGTCCTCGTGGTCGATCACGGTGATCTGACCGGCGACGTCGGAGACACCGAGCACGCCGTCGTGGATGTCCAGCCAGAAGATGTCCACGTCCTCGGCGATCTCGTACGCCACGTGCGGGATCTTCGCGCCCAGGTCGTAGACCTTGCCGTCGTCGCATCCCGCGTAGATCCAGAAGTCGTCGGCCACGATGCACTTGACGCCGTCCGGGAGTCCGTAACGGGCGGTGACGGTGCCCTGGTGGGACAGGGTGTACACGTCCCCGCGCTCGTTGCCGACCCAGCAGCGCTCGTCGTCGACGAAGATGCCGAAGGCGGGGCTGCCCGAACGGAACCGCCACAGGACCGGTGCCAGGTTGGCGGTCGACCGCTGGCTGACGATCGTCCGCCTGGTCACCGCGCGCCGCTTGCGGACCCCGGCCACGGCGGGCTCGTACCCCTTGCGCCTCTTCTCGGCGACCTTCCTCGCCGCCGTCGCCTCGGCCCTGGCGACGGCGGTGTGGCTCGCGGTGCGCGCCTGTCCGGGTTCCCCGATCCGTCCGTAGCGGATGGTGACGTCGGTGCCGTCCACGGTCACCTCGTAGAACTTGTGCGCGCCGCCGCCCTCTTCCGAGAGCTCCAGGTAGGTGCGGGTACTGGTCATGGGACGCCCTTCGACGATCGGGTTCCGGGCACACGCGGGGGAGACGGGTGCCAGGCAGGGGTGGGGAGGGGTACCTGCCTCCGGGAGGAGGCCGTGTCGACTGGTTCGAAACTATCGGCGGGTGCCGACATTTCCGGTGCCTCCTGGACCCTGACCGTCGGCGAGACGGGCATCGCTCCGCCGTCTCACCCCACGGTGTCGGCGAGTACCCGGGCCGGTCCCATCGACGATGAAGTACCGTTCGGCGTCCGCCCGCGCGCCGAACCCACCGGGGCCGGCGGTGCGCGCTCCCCAGGGGTCTGTCACCCGCGCGGACGGCCCTGCCTCATGGCGATCCCCTCGTCGCGTGGCGGTTCGGGGCGTTTCCCCGACGGGCAGTGGCATCGCAAGCCCCGGACACGCGGGACCGGTCCGTCGACACCCTCACCGACCTGGCGGAGGTCCTGGCCCCGTGACCAGGCTTCGCACGCTGACGGAGTCCGATTCTTCGAGAATCCAGCTTGTGTAAAACCGAACTTCGGCCAGCGCTGGGTGCTAGCTTCCCAACATGGACACGCCTCGACACCTCACGGTCCTCCGCGAGAGCGGCACTCTCCTGGCCGACGCCGCCGAGGGCAGGCCGCACGCGCACGTGCCCACCTGCCCCGAGTGGAACGTCTCCGACCTGGTCTGGCACGTCGGCGAGACCCACCACTTCTGGAGGTCCGTCGCCTCCGGGGAGATCCGGGACCCCGACGACGGGTACGTACAGCCGGAGCGTCCCGAGGACGAGGAGCTCCTGGACTGGTACCGGGAGGGGTTGGCCGAGACCCTCACCGCCCTCACCGCGCTGGACCCCGAGGAACCGCGCTGGACCTGGTCCCCGCAGAAGAACGGCGCCTTCATCCACAGACGCATGGCCCAGGAGACCGCCGTGCACGCGTGGGACATGCTCAACGCGATCGGAGGCCCCGCGCGGCTTCCCGCCGACGTGGCCTCGGACGGCGTGGACGAGTTCCTCACCTTCTTCCTCGGCCTGGCCGAGATGCTGGACCTGCCCCGGGAACCGGTCGGCCCGATCGGCGCGGTGCTGCTGACCGCCACCGACGTCGACCGCTCCTGGTCGGTGGACCACACCGGCCAGCACTGGCGGGTCATCCAGGGCGTGACCCGGGCCAACACCACGGTGGAGGGCGCCGCCTCCGACCTGCTGCTCACCCTGTGGCGACGCGCCGATCCCGATTCGCTGCGGATCACCGGCGACGAGCAGGGCTTCGCCCGGTTCCTCAAGGTCGCCGAGACCGAGTGACCCGAGGCGACGTCCGCGGGCCGCGTGCCACGTGCTCCGGGGACGGAGCGGCGCACGAAGAAACTGCGTGTCCCGACGGGGCGGGGGGTGTTAGTTTCACAGCCATGTTGGACAGGCCCGTTGACTTCGACGAACACCAGATCAAGGACGCCCTGGCGGACTGGGGCATCCACGCGCAGGTGCTGACGCACGTCCCCCTGGGGTTCGGCGACCACCACTGGAGCGCCACCGACACCTCCGGTCGGCGCTGGTTCCTCACGCTGGCCGACCTCGCACACAAGCCCTTCCTCGGCGGCGACCCCGACACCGCCCTGCGCAACCTGCGCCGGGCAATGGACACCGCCGCGGACCTGCACGACGTGCACGGGCTCGGTTTCGTCGTGGCCCCGCTCCGCTCCACCGAGGGTGTCACCGCACTGAGGATCGGCGACCGCTACGCGCTCAGCGTCTTCCCGCACATGGAGGGCACCCCCGGCGACTTCGGGCAGCGGCTCACGCCCGAACAGCGGGCCCGGGTCCTGGACACGCTCGCCCGTCTGCACGGGCGCACCCCGCCCTCCGACGTCCGGGCCACCCCGCCGACCCTGGACGGAGCCGACCGGCTGGCCGGGCTCACCACCGCCCCCGAGGGCATCGGTGACCACGGCCCCTTCGCGGGGCCCACCGCCGAACTGCTCTCCACCCACGGCGCCGTCCTGCGGGAGCGTCTGGACGAGTTCGGCCACCGAGCCGCCGAGGTCGACGACGCGCGGGCGGTCACCACCCACGGCGAACCGCACCCGGGCAACCTGCTGTGGCGAGGGTCCGGTCCGTTGCTCGTCGACTGGGACACCGTGGGCCTGGCCGTCCCCGAGCGCGACCTGTGGCTGGTCACCGACGACCCCGACGAACTCGCCCGCTACGCCCGGGCCACCGGGCACCGGCCCGACTCCGCGCTCCTGACCCTGTACCGGCTGCGCTGGGACCTCCAGGACGTCGTGGAGTTCGTCGACTGGTTCGCCGCCCCGCACCTGCGCGGCCCCGACACCGAGCAGGCCTGGCGGGACCTCGGCGCGATCCTGCGCCGTCTGGAGCTCTGAGCCGGGGGCGGGCCCGGGCTCAGCCGTTGACCAGCGGCACGAACACCCGCAGTGCCCCCGGGCGCTTGCGGAAGACCACCTCGGGCGATCCCTCCACGACCTCGCCGTCCACGGCCAGCAGCCGGGGCTCGTCCGGAATGGACAGGGTCAGCGACTCGGTCAGCCGCTCGGTGTAGCCCGCCCCGGACACCGTCCGGGCGAACAGCACGTCCGCCAGGGCACGCAGTCGGGGGAAGGGCGAGCGCGCGCGCAGCACCCGCACGTCCAACCGTCCGTCGTCCAGGCTCTCCCGCAGACCCGGAACCCGGGCGTGCGTCCGGTACCGGCAGTTGCCCACGAACGCCCACCACACCTTCACGGGGCGTCCGTCCACCAGCGCCGGGGTGGGCTGGACCTCCCGCAGGTCGCGCCAGAGAGCGAGCGCGAAGGCGGGCCACTTGCCGATCCGGTCCGCCCAGCGGTCGCGCTCCTCCACCATGCGCGGGTACGACCCGAACGACGACGTGTTGAGGAAGACACGCCCGTCGACCTCGCCCACGTCCACCCGGGCCAGCCGAGCGCCCTGATAGGCGCGCAGGGCGATCTCCACCGAGGTCAGTCCCAGGGTGCGGGCGAAGTTGTTGAGGGTACCGTCCGGCAGCACCAGCAGCGGCCGGTCGTGGGTGAGCGCCGCCGTGGCCCCGGCGTTGACGGTCCCGTCGCCGCCCGCCACCGCGAGCACCTCGCAGTCGCGGGCCGCCCCGTCCATCACCGCGGCGACGTCGTCGTCGGCGGAGAGCGGAACGATCCGTGCCCGGGGCAGTTGGCGGGCCACCCTGGTGGTGGTGTCGGCGGTGGTCAGCGTGGGCACCCCGGTGTCGCCGCCGCGAGGGTTGACCACGACGGTCACCCCCGAGCCCTCCGGGTCCACGTCCGCCTCTCCGGCGGGGGCGGTGCTCGCGCCGAAGACGAGTTCGGGGCGGGGCGGGAGGAGGGTGCGGGCGAGCAGAGCCGAGGCGGCGCCGACCGCGACCCCGCCGAGCACGTCACCCGGGTAGTGGACCCCGCTGTGCACGCGGGAGAAGCCCACGGCGCCCGCCATGGCGGACACCAGCACCGACAGCGGCAGCGGGGCGTCGGACAGGACACCGCCCGCGTAGCCCACCGCGGCGGCGGTGTGACCTGAGGGGAAGGAGGAGCTGGCATAGGTGCGGTAGGGGACACGGGCGGTCGGTACCGCGGAGCTGTCCGGGCGGGAGCGCCGTGCCAGGTACTTGACCGCGGTGGCGCCCGCGTTGGCGAGCCCGGCGGCGACGATCGCCCGCAGCGCGGTGCGGCGCAGGCGTGGGCCGCCGGTGACCGCGAGTGTGGCGGAGACCAGGACCCATGGCGCCATGTTGTCGGTGCTCTGCACGAACTTCGGCGTGTAGCCGTCCAGGAAGGGGGTGCCCACTCGGGTCACACGATCGTAGACGCGCTGGTCGATGCGTTGGAGTCGAGGGAGCAGTCTCATGGGGCCAGCCTGGTGGCTACCGGATGAGTTGTCCATAAGGCGCGCTTCGCCCCGAGAAGCGGCCGGAAGGGAGATGGTGCTCGGGGGCGACGACTGGGGAAGGGCCGTCGCCCCCGAGCGCCACGGCTCAGCGGTTCGCACCACCGGAACTCCGTGGACCTGTTCTGAGGTTAGCCTGTCCTGTTCGGCTTGGGGTGGGATCCCCGTCACTGTGCGGGGTCGTCCCTGGGTGGCCGGTTCCGGCCCGGTGAAAGACGTTTCGGAGGGGGTGAGGGAGAGTAGGTCTTCGGGCGTTCCCCCCTGAGGAAAGGCGCCCATGTCCACCACTGAGACCCCCGACCCGATCCACGTCGTGGTCCTGCACTCCGAGCAGCCGCTCACCGTCGACCTCTCCGAACTCCACCCCGACTGCCGGGTCACCGTGCTCACGGACGGAGCCCCGGGTGCGGCCAGTGAGGGGATCGAACCCCCGGATGTTGTGTCCATGCCCCGTTCCGAATGGGCCGACCAGCTCGCCCGCTGGGCGCGTGGCGGCGAGGTGGACGTCGTCACCAGGGACGAGACCTGCCAGGACGTGTGCGCCGACCTGCGTTCCGGGCTCGGGCTGGACCCTCGTCCCGCGGCGTCCGCCGACCACTGAACCCGCTCCTGCCACGGGGCTTCGGGCCCCTTCGAGTGGCCCCTCCCGCCGCTGCCAGGTTGTCGTTCGCACGACGGGCCGTCGGGGTGCGGACACACGAGGGGGCTGTCGCGGGCGGGGAGGGGCGGGGCGAGTGAACGACCACCGAAGCGCCTCGGATCCGCCCTCGCGGGAGCCCCTGCGCGCCGCACTCGCCTGGACCGGGGCCGGGCTCTTCGCTGGTTCCCTGGTCTTCGCCGTGGTCGGCCTGGCCCTGACCTTCGAACCGGTCGCCGCTCTGACCGGAACGGAGCGCGTGGCCGACATCCCCGCGCACGCCACCACCTCCTGGCTCCTACTGGGCCTGATCGCGGCGGCCGGTCTGGTCGTTCAGCGCCCTCTCCTGCCCCGGTCGGGCGTGAGCGCGGGCGGGGAGGACACTTCGCCGAGGGCGCTCGGGATCGGAAGGACGCTGGTGGCGGTGGGTGCCGCGGTGCTGGCTCTGCTCGCCGTGCGTCACTTCCCCCGGGACGCCCTGCTCCCGGCCTCGGTCCACGCGCACTCCTTCACCGAAACCGGCGTCCTGATCTGGTCCTGCGTGGTGCTGTTGGCAGCGGCCGGGCTCCTTTCGGCCGGGGCGGGACACGCGCGCGGGCGCCGCTCGCGCCCCCTCCTCCCCGTCACCTCCGCCGGTGCCGGGGTCGTCGCCGTGGTCCTGGTCGCCGGGCTTGCCGCGTCGGTCACCCATCCCAGAGTGATCCACACGGTCGTCGCGGGCGACCTCGGCGAATCGCCGTCCGTCCCCTCCAGTGTCGGGGCCGAGGGGTGGGTCTGGTCTCCTCCGCCGGGTGTACGGGTGGAGCGCGTGGAGGCCGGGCCCCGGGGACCGATCCTCGTGCTGCCGGACGGGGTCATCGCCCTGGACGGCCCGAGCGGGCAGGAGCTGTGGACCTATCGCGAACCGCACGGCGAGGGGGTCGCGGCGCGACTCCTCGACGACGTCCTCTTCCTGACGCGGGACTCCGGGAACATCTCCATGACGGGTACGGCGCTGGACCCCGCCACCGGCGGGATCATCCCCGGTGAACCCCACCTGGAGGAGCTGGTGGCGTACGCGCGGTCGACCACCCTGCACGAGTACCGCGACGACGCCGGGACCAGGGGGATCGAGGCGCGGGCGTTCGACCGCACGGCGACGGGGACCGGAGGGACGCGGTGGACCTTCGTCCCACAGGGGGAGGGTCTGTACTGCGAGCTCCAGCGGGACGTGTGGCCGACGACCGACCCCGGCACCGGAGACGGGCTGGTCGTGGTGGCCCACGCCTGCGCGGACGAGCGGGAGTACGGGGAGAGGACGCTCGCCCCAGCCCCTCCGCTCGCGTCCGCCGACGGCTCCGAAGGAATCCTCGCCCACGGGGAGTCCCTGGACTCGGCGGTCGCCACCGTCGCCGCTCTCGACCTCGCCAGCGGTGAGGAGGTGTGGCGGCACGAACACCCCGTCCTCCGGTCGTGGGACCGGTTCGACCTCGGCCCAGTGGAGGGTGCGGCTCTCTCCGAGGGTGAGGCGCGTGCCCTCCGGTTCGGGACCTACGGCGAACTGTTCCTGCTCGACCCGCGCACCGGGAAGCCCCTCGGCCACCCGGAAGAGGCGCGGGATCCACGCGGGCGGTTCGGACCCGGGGTGGACCGGGTCCTGCGCGCGGACACCGCGGGCACGGTCCTCGCGCTGAAGGGCCGCTACCCGGGGACCGCGCAGGCCGTGGAGGTCCTCACGGCCGACCCCGGGGGCGAGGTGACCGCTCGGGTCACGATGGACGTGGCCGGGGAACCGGCCCCCGAACTCCTTGACCAGGCGGTCGTCCTGGACGACGCTCTCCTGATCCCCTACGTGGATCGGGAGGCCGATGAACGCGGCGTCCACTCCTTCGCGCTCGCGGCCGGCGGTCTCGGCGGGGAACGCGTGGAGATCGGTCCGTCCGCGAAGGACGTACCCGGGGAGCACCGGCTGGTCGCCGTCCCCGGCGCCGTGGTCTCCCACGGCTCCGGCGCGGCCGACGTCCACGGCCTGGTGCCCTGAGTCCGTCCGGGAGGGGGCTGGCTCCGAGCGGAGGCGGTCCCCGGGGCGGTGGTCTCCTCCCTGAGTCAGGAGGGGCCCGCGTGTACGGCTGGCATCCCTGACCCCCTGGGCTCCTCCTCTCGCAATCCGTGAATCTTTTTTTCCCAACTACCACCAATCCGCTCCCCGACCTGCTCCGAATCACTGGTGTCAGCCAGACACCTGTTTCGCGAGAGGACGCATGAGCACACACCACACCGGGCGTCGCAGGGTCGCGGTCATCGGTAGCGGCGTCTCCGGACTGACGGCCGCGTACATCCTCGGCCGGCACGACGACGTCACCCTGTTCGAGGCCGACGACCGCCCAGGCGGCCACGCCCACACCCACCGCGTTCCCGGGGCGGACGGCGGCGAACTGGGTGTCGACTCCGGCTTCATCGTCCACAACCGCCGCACCTACCCCCATCTCCTGCGGCTCTTCGACGAACTCGGCGTGGCCACCCGGCCCACCGAGATGAGCCTGTCGGTGAGCTGCGAGGGCTGCGGTCTGGAATACGCGGGCGCACGGGGGGTGCGCGCGCTGTGGCCGAGCGGGTCCCGGCGCAGCGCCGACCACGTCCGCATGCTCCTCGACATCCCGCGCTTCCACCAGGCGGCCCGTCGCCTGGTCTCCGTGGCCCGCAGGGTCGACCCCGGGGGCACGGTGGTCGGCCCCACCCTGGGGGAGTTCGCGGACCGGCACCGTTTCTCCCCCTACTTCACCGCGCACTTCCTCCTGCCGTTGGTGTCGGCGGTCTGGTCCTGCCCGGCCGGAACCGCCCTGGACTACCCGGCCCGACACCTGTTCGGCTTCCTGGAGCACCACGGCATGCTCGGCGTCTGGGGGTCCCCGCGCTGGCGCACCGTGGAGGGCGGCTCCCACACCTACGTGGAACGTGTACTGGCGGGACTGCACTCCGTCCGCCTGGGCACACCCGTGCGGGCCCTGTCCCGCAACGGGGACGGGGTGCGGCTGAGCACCGACTCCGAGGTGCTGGAGTTCGACGCCGCCGTGGTCGCCACCCACGCCGACCAGGCCCTCGCGCTCATCGAACACCCCTCCGCCGACGAACGGGAGGTCCTGGGAGCCTTCACCTACACGCGCAACCACACCCTGCTGCACACGGACACCTCGGTCCTGCCCTCGGACCGGGACACCTGGGCCTCCTGGAACCACCGGCTGACCTCCTGCTACCCGGGCGGCTCCCCGGTGCGGGTCAGCTACCACATGAACCGGCTCCAAGGGCTGCCCGAGGGCACCGACTACGTGGTCACGCTCAACGCCGACGACGACGTCAAACCCGACCGGGTGGTGGCGGCCATGGACTACGCCCACCCCGTCTTCACCCCGGAGTCGGTGGCCGCGCAGGGACGGCTGCGTTCCCTGGACACCCCCGTCCTCGCCTTCGCCGGGGCCCACCACGGCTGGGGGTTCCACGAGGACGGCTGCCGCTCCGGGGTCGAGGCGGCCGCCGCCCTGGGGAGGCGGTGGTGATCCCCGCCCTGTACGAGGCCACGGTGCGGCACGCCCGCGCCGAGCCCGTCCGGCACGCCTTCGAGCACCGCACGTACTACTGGCTGGTCGACCTCGACGCCCCGCCCCGCCTCCCGTGGCCGCTGCGAGCCCTGGCGGGGTTCCACCCCGCCGACCACGGTGACGGCCGTGCGGCGACCCTGCGCGCCGACATCGTCCTCCACCTGCGCGAACACGGGATCGACCTGAACGGCGGCCGGGTGTTCATGCTCGCGCACGCCCGGGTGTTCGGGCACGTCTTCAACCCGCTGACCGTCTACTGGTGCCACGACCCCGACGGTTCCCCGCGTGCGGTCGTCGCCGAGGTCCACAACACCTACGGCGACCGCCACCGCTATCTCCTCCACCCGGACCAGCGGGGGCGGGCCACCGTGCCCAAGGCCCTGTACGTCTCCCCGTTCAACGAGGTCGACGGCGAGTACCGGCTCAGCCTGCCCGAGCCCGGCGAACGGCTCGCGCTCACCGTCGCCCTCCACCGTGAGGGCCGTCCTCCCTTCACGGCGTCCGTGCGCGGCCGTCGCCGCCCCGCGACCCTCGCCCAGCTGCTCCGCCTGTCCGTGCGCCACCCGTTGGCGCCGCTGGTCAACGCGGCCCGCATCAGGGTCCACGGTGTCTGGCTCCACCTGCGCGGCCTCCCCATCCGGGAACGCCCCGAAGCCGGCTGCCCTCGCACCGATGCGCGCGGGCCCCGCACGCGTGCCCCCGACAGCGCCCGCCCCAGTCCCGGCCGTCCCCAACCACGAGGAACACGACCATGACCGCGACCAACCCCCACCCACCCGGCGCCGTCGACCCGCGCCGCTGGCCCGACGTGGCCAGGGTCCCCAACAGCCGGTTGCGCACCGCCGTGGCCCGCCTGATCGCCGCCCGCGCCGTCCCTGCCGTGGGGATCCGCCTGCACGTCGGCCAGGAAGCACCACCCGCCGAGCTCACCGAAGGGGGCGCCCCCGTGCTGTGGCTGCGCGACCCCGACGCCTTCCACGCCCGCCTGGCCCACGACGGCCTCATCGGGTTCGGGGAGTCGTACATGGCGGGGGAGTGGGACTCACCCGACCCGGTCGCCGTGCTCACCCGCTTCGCCGAGCACTACGAGGAGCTGGTCCCCAAGCCGCTCCAGCCGTTGCGCCACCTCACGCTGCCGCGCCGCCCGTCCTCGGACCGCAACACCCGCGCCGGGGCCCGTCGCCACATCAGCCACCACTACGACCTCTCCAACGACCTCTTCGCCCTCTTCCTCGACCGCACCATGACCTACTCGTCGGCGCTGTTCACCGACGACGACCCGCGTGACGCCGACGGCCTGGCCCGTGCCCAGGCACGCAAGACCGACCGGCTCCTGGACGCCGCGCGGGTCGGGGAGGGCACCCGGCTGCTGGAGATCGGTACCGGCTGGGGTGAACTGGCCGTGCGCGCCGCACGCAGGGGAGCCCACGTCACCTCCCTCACCCTCTCCACCGAACAGCGCGACCTCGCCCGGGAGCGCGTGGCCGCCGAGGGACTGTCCGACCGGGTCTCCGTGGAGCTGTGCGACTACCGGGACGCCACCGGCACCCACGACGCGGTGGTCAGCTGCGAGATGGTCGAGGCGGTCGGCGAACGCTACTGGCCCGACTACTTCGCCGCACTGGACCGGCTGGTCCGGCCCGGCGGAAGAGTCGCCCTCCAGACCATCACCATGGAACACCGCCTGATGAGGGCCTCCCGGGGCTCCTACACGTGGATGCACAAATACGTGTTCCCCGGCGGGCTCATCCCCTCGGTCACCGCCGTCCGCGAACAGCTCGCCGCCCGGACCGGACTGCGGATCACGGACCGCCTCGCCTTCGGCCGGGACTACGCCGACACCCTGCGCGTATGGCGCGAGACCTTCGCCGGGGCGGCGGAACAGGTGCGTTCGCTCGGCTTCGACGACACCTTCCGCCACATGTGGACCTTCTACCTGGCCTACTGCGAGGCCGGGTTCCGGTCCGGGCTCATCGACGTCGAACAGATCACCATGGAGCGTGCCGCATGACGACCACCCACCCGCACCCCCGGGGCGTCGCCCACCTGCTCGGCCCCCTGGTCGCCGCCTTCTTCAACGGGGTCCTCCCGGTCCGACTGCGGGCCTGGGACGGCAGCGAGACCGGACCGCACGGCGCCCCGCGCGTGACCGTCCGCGACCGTGACGCCCTGCGTCACGTCCTGGCCCGCCCCGGAGAACTCGGGCTGTCCCGCGCCTACGTCACCGGTGGTGTCGAGGTCGAGGGTGACCTCACCGACGCGCTGCGCGGGGTGTGGGCGTCCGTTGAGGCACACGGCACGTCGCTCCCCGGCCCGCGCACCTGGGCGAGGATCGCCCGCACGGCCGTGGTCCTGGGAGTGGTCGGACCGCCGTCGCCCCCTCCGGTCTCCGAGGCCCGTGTCAGGGGACGGCGTCACTCCCGGGAACGGGACGCAGCCGCGATCTCCCACCACTACGACGCGGGCAACGACCTCTACGAGCTGCTGCTCGACGAGACCATGGCCTACTCGTGCGCGCTCTGGGACGAGGACGATCCCGGCCAGAGTCTCGCCGACGCCCAGCGCGCCAAACTCGACCTGGTCTGCGACACCCTCCGCCTGAACAAGGGGGACCGGCTGCTCGACGTCGGGTGCGGGTGGGGGTCGCTCACCCTGCACGCGGCCCGCTGGTACGGGGCGCACGTCTCGGCGCTCACCCTGTCCGCCCGGCAACGGGACCACGTGCTCGCGCGCGCCGAGGAGGAGGGGCTCGAACAGCTCGTGGACGTGCGCCTGCTCGACTACCGCGACGTCGCCCCCGACACCTTCGGGCCCGGCGGCTTCGACGCGGTCGCCTCCGTGGAGATGGGCGAGCACGTGGGCCGTGACGGCTACGCGCCGTTCACCCGCCAGCTCCACGGTCTGCTGCGCCCCGGCGGCGCCCTGCTGGTCCAGCAGATGTCCCGGCGCGGACCCCACCCCGGCGGTGGCCCCTTCATCGAGCGCTACATCGCGCCCGACATGCACATGCGTCCGCTCGGTGAGACCGTCGGCCTCCTTGAGGACGCGGGGCTCGAAGTGCGGGGCGTACGGGCCATGCGGGAGCACTACGTCCGCACCGCCCGCGCCTGGACGGACGCGCTGGAGCGGCGGTTCGACGAACTCGTCGCCCTCGCGGGGCCCGAGGCGGTCCGGGTGTGGCGCCTCTACCTGGCCGGAGGGTCACTGGCCTTCGAGGAGGGGCGCATGGGCGTGGACCAGATCCTGGCGGTCCGCCCGGACCCGGTGAGCCGGGACGAGACCAGCGCGGAACCGGTCGCCGAGGCGGTGGCGACACGATGACCGCCCTCACCGCCTTCCTGCTCAACCTCGCGGTCACCGCGGTCGTGGTGGGCGCGGTCATGCTCGCCACCTTCGCGGTCGCGGTCCGTGTGGGACGCCACGGCGTCGTGGACGTCGCCTGGGGGCTCGGCTTCGTCGGGGTGGCCGTGTCCACCGCCGTGGTCGCCACCGCCACGGGGACCGGCGACCCCGCGCGGATCTGGTTGCTGGCCGCCCTCACCGCCGTGTGGGGTCTGCGACTGGCCGTCCACATCGGGCTGCGCGGCCGCGGCAAGGGCGAGGACCCCCGGTATGAAAGGTTCCTCGCCAACGCCCCGGGCAACCGGAACCTCCACGCCCTGCGGGTGGTCTACCTGCTCCAGGGGTCCCTCCTCCTGCTGATCTCGCTCCCGTTGCAGGTCGCCGCCCACACCGCCGGTCCGCTCGGCTGGCTGGCGTTCCTGGGCGTGCTGGTCTGGCTCACCGGGTTCGCGTTCGAGTCCGTCGGCGACGCCCAGCTCGCCCGGTTCAAGGCCGACCCCGCCAACCGGGGCCGGATCATGGACCGGGGGCTGTGGGCCTGGACCCGGCACCCGAACTACTTCGGCGACGCCCTCGTGTGGTGGGGCCTGTTCCTGGTCGCCGCCGGGTCCTGGTGGGTGCTGCTCACCCTGCCCGCGCCCCTGCTGATGACCTACCTGCTCACCCGTGGTTCGGGCCAGCGACTGCTCGACGAGCACATGTCCGGCCGACCCGGCTGGTCGGAGTACGTCGCCCGGACCAGCGCCTTCGTTCCGCTGCCCCCGAAGAGGGCGGCCGCCCGGGAGTGAGCCCCCGCGCGGTCTCGCGTGGGAACACGGCAGACCCCCGGCCGGAGGGTGTGGAGTGGCCCCGGCCGGGGGCGGTTCGCAGGACGGGGGCCGATCAGGCGGCCCCGTCCGCCCCCGGGTCCTCGCCGACGCGCACCACCACGGCCTTGGGCTCGGTGAAGAACTCGCGGCTGTAGGTGCCGCCCTCGCGGCCCAGGCCGGAACGACCCACCCCGCCGAAGGGTGCGCGCAGGTCGCGGACGAAGAAGCAGTTCACCCACACCGTGCCCACCCTCAGGGAGGCGGCCACGCGGTGGGCGCGGGACAGGTCCTCGGTGAACAGCATGGCGTTGAGCCCGTAGGGGCTGTCGTTGACCTCCGCCACCACCTCGTCCTCGGTGTCGAAGGGGGTGACCGTCACGAGCGGACCGAAGACCTCCTCATTGCGGTGCGGTGCCTCCTTCGGCAGGCCGGTGACCACGGTGGGACGTACGAACAGCCCCGGTCCCGCCGCACCGGTCGCCACGGTGCCGCCCCACTCCGCCACCGAGTCGAGGTATCCCGACACCTTGCGGTGGTGCTCCCCGGAGGACAGCGGGCCCAGCAGTGTGGCCGGGTCCTTGGGGTCCCCGGGCACCAACAGGTCCGCGGCCCCGCACAGGCGGCGCGTGAACTCCTCCGCGATCGACCGGTGCACGTACAGCCGCGACCCGGCCAGGCACACCTGCCCGGCGTTGGTGAAGGCCGCGCGCGCCGACCACTCCACCGCCTGGTCGATGTCGGCGTCGGCGAACACCACGTTCGCGCCCTTGCCGCCCAGTTCGAGGCTGACCGGGGTGAGGTGGGTGGCCGCCGCGCGCGCCACCGCCGTCCCGGTGGCGCTCTCACCGGTGAAGGTGACCCGGTCCACCCGGGCGTGGCCGGTCAGCGCAGACCCCACCGAGTCGGGGCCGTAGCCGTGCACCACGTTGAGCACCCCGGGCGGCATCCCGGCCTCCAGAGCCAGGCGGGCCAGGATCGTGACCGAGGCGGGGGAGTCCTCCGCGGGCTTCAGCACGACCGTGTTTCCCCAGGCCAGCGCGGGAGCGATCTTCCAGCTCGCCAGCATCAGGGGGAAGTTCCATGGCGCGATGGCCACCACCACACCGGCCGGTTCGTAGCGGGTGTAGGCGTGGTGGCCGGTGTCGGAGGGGTACAGCTCGGCCGGGGTGAGGGCGGCGTGGTCGGCGAAGAACCGGAGGTTCTCAGCGGTGCGCGGAACGTCCTTGTTCAGGCTCTGCGACACGGGTTTGCCCATGTCACGGGTGTCCGCCAGGGCCAGGTCCCGGCGGTTCTCCAGCACGAGATCGGCCAGCCGGTGCAGGATCGCACGGCGCTCGGAGCGGCTCATCCTCGGCCACGGTCCGGAGTCGAAGGCCCGGCGGGCGGCGTCCACGGCCAGGTCCGCCTCGGCCCCACTGCCAAGGGGGAAGCGGGCCCAGGGGCGGCCCGTGTAGGGATCGACGCTGTCGAAGCCGGGACCGTCCCCGGCGGTGATCTCCTCGCCGTCGATGACGTGGCCGAACAGCTCGACGTCCGACTGTGCCCCGGCCATGTCAGTTCCCCTCCGGAGCGGGTGCGCCGACGCCGACGCCGTCCGCCGCGTGCTCGGTATCGGATCGGTCCAGGCCGCGCTGCTCGGCCAGGGTGGTGCCTCCGGCCGACCAAAGGGTGGGCGGCACCTCGCGGACGATGACGCGGATGCTCCGCGCGGGGGCGTCCAGGCTGGTCTCGACCGCTTCGTGCACGGACCGCATGAGCTCGCGCAGCCGCGCGGGGTCCCGGCCCTCGGTGAGGGTCACTTCGATCAGGGGCAAGGGAACTCTCCTGTGAGGGGTCGGGCCGGTGCGGTCCCGGCCGGGGTCGGTGCCACACGTGGCGGCGCCGACCCCGGCCGTGGACGGGTCAGTCCTGGAGGGTCAGTTCGGACATCTCGATGGGCTCGTGCAGGACACCCGTGGCCAGCAGCAGGTCGTTCCAGCGGCCCAGTTCGTCCACGTCCACCGCGCCCTCGGTCCACACCGGGAGCTCCATGGCCTCGGCCTGCTCCTCGGTCGTCTCGGAGTAGGTCTGCACGATCTCCGCGGCGATGGCGGGGTCCTCGGCGAGCATGCCGTTGGCGCGCTCGATCGCTCGCGTGAAGCCCTCGACAGTGGTCGGGTTGGCCGCCACGAACTCGTCCGCCATGCCGATCCCCGAGACCGGGATGCCCTCGGCGATCCCGGTGTAGGAGGAGAAGACCTTGCGGGCGCCGTCCTCCTCGGCGCCGCTGCGGAACGGCTCCACGAGCCAGACCGCGTCCACGGCGTCCTGTTCGAGGGCGGGCACCATGTCCGGGAAGGGGTACTCCACGAACTCGATCCCGGCGGTCTCCACCCCCTGCTCCTCCAGCGAGGCGGCGATGCTCACGTCACCGATGTTGTTCAGGGTGTTGACCGCGATGGTCCTGCCCTCAAGGTCCTCGGGTGCCTCGATGGGGGAGTCGTCGTTCACGTAGATCCCCGCTGTCTCCTCGGTGCCCCGCACGCCCTCGGCGACGATGGTCACGCCGATGTACTGGCTCTCGGCGAGGAAGAAGGACGGGTAGCTCGCGAAGGCCGCCTGGAGGTCGTCGGAGACCATCGCCGGGACGGCGGCCGCACCGCCCTGCACGGGCTGGGCGGACACGCTGAGGCCCTCCTCGTCGAAGAAGCCCTCCTCGATGGCGATGAACACGGAGGCGTGGTCGATGATGGGCGTGATGCCCACGACCAGCGTCGTGGTCTCGTCGGTGGGACCGTCGTCGGCCTCGGAGGAATCGGAGCAGGCGGTGGCGGCGAGGACGAGCGCGGCACCGGCGCAGGCCACGGTCCAGCGCCTGCTCGTCGACGGGGTATCGGACATATTCATCATGATGGATTAGCGCCTTGGGGGGTCGGCGGGGCGCGGTAGGGGGCCGCGCACCCGGCTGGTTGCTGGGTCAGTCGTTGCCGGAGTGGCTGTGGAGCGGTTCCGGCGCCCGATCGGAGGAGGGGCGCCGGATCAGGCGTGCGACCTCGCCGCGCAGGGCGACGAACTCCCGCAGTTCCTTGGTCTCGATCTGGTCCCTCGGCTGGGGGAGCGGCACGTCGATGGTGGTCACGACCGTGGTGGGCGGGCCCGAGAGCACGACCACGCGGTCGGCGAGGTAGACGCTCTCGTCGATGTCGTGGGTGACGAAGACGATGGTCATGTCGTAGCGTTCGCGCACCTTGAGGACCAGGTCCTCAAGGTCCTCACGGGTCTGGGCGTCGATGGAGGCGAAGGGCTCGTCCATCAGCAGGACCCCCGGCTGGTAAGCCAGGGCCCGGGCGATGGCCACCCGCTGCTGCATGCCTCCGGAGAGCTGGCTGGGGTACCTGTCGGAGTGCCCCTCCAACCCCACGGCGGCCAGCGACTCCGCCTCTCGCCGCTGGGCCTCCTCGCGTCCCAGGCGCAGGTGGCGCAGGGGGAAGCGGACGTTGCCCGCCACGGTCTGCCACGGGTACAGGGACCGGGCGTAGTCCTGGAAGACCATCGCCAGTCCCTCGGGCACACCGTTCACGGGCCGTCCCTGGAAGGAGACCTCGCCGCCGGTGGGGCGCTGGAGCCCGGAGAGGACGCGCAGCAGCGTGGTCTTGCCGCATCCGGAGGGTCCCACCACGGAGACCAGCTCACCCTCGGCGACCGAGAAACTGATGTCCGCGAGCGCGGTGTGCGCCGTGGCACCACTGCCGTAGGTGTGCGTCAGGCCTCTGACGTCGAGCATGGGTGTGGTCCTCATGGTCGGGGCCTCACTGGCCCGCGGGTTCGGAACTGGGGCGGTTGGCGATCCGGTGCCAGGCCAGCAGCCGGTGCTCCACCAGGGTCAGGGCGAGGTTGAGCAGGTATCCGAGGACGCCCAGGAGCGCGATCCCCGCCCACATGTCGAGGATCTGGAAACCGCGCTGGGCCTGGACGATGTGGTAGCCGATCCCCCCGGTCGCGGCGACCATCTCGGAGATCACCATCAGGATGAGACCGAGCGCCAGGGCGGTGCGCACCCCCGCGAGGATCTTCTGCGAGGCTCCCGGCAGGACGATGCGAGTGAGGCGTGTGTGCAGGGGGACGCCGAACACACGGGCGGTGGCGTGCTTGAGCGGGTCGATGGAGCGCACACCCTCGATGGTGTTGATCAGGATCGGCCAGCACGTCCCGAAGGCGATCAGCAGCACCCGCATCAGGTCGTCGCGACCGAACAGCACCAGGAACAGGGGGATGAGCGCGGGTGGCGGCAGCGCGCGGGCGAACTGGATGACGGGGTCGATGTAGTCGCCGATCCGTCGGTTCAGGCCGATGGCCACGCCCAGGGCGACCGCCGTGACGGTGGCCAGGGCCAGACCCGCGAGCATGCGCGCCAGGCTGGGCAGGACGTCGTCGCGCATGCTGTCGGTCAGCCATGCCTCGGCCGAGGGCAGCCACAGTTCACCGGCGCGGGCCAGGAACTCGGTGGGCGGGGGGAAGAACGGCGAACGCGCGTTCAGCGCCGCCAGTTCCCACACCAGCAGCAGTCCCGCCAGGACGGCCCAGCGCAGCAGGAACGATCCCAGAGTGCGTCCGGCGCGGGCGGTCCGGCCCGATCGTGCAGGCCCCTGGGCCCCCTGGCCGGGGTTCGCGGGTGCCGGTCGCACCATGCCGGGACCTCGCGCGTGCGAGGTCGGCTCCACCGTCGGGAACGTCTTCACGTCTGTTCCTCCATGAGGCGCTTCCAGCGGAAGAGTCGCTGTTCACCGGCGCGCAGGAGCCCGTTCACGACCAGACCCAGGAGCCCGGCCACGATCGTCCCCGCGTAGACCATGTCGGTGTTGGCACCGCCCGAGCTCATGCGCAGGATCCAGCTGCCCAGGCCCTCGGCGGCACCGGCGAGCAGTTCGGCGCTGACGGTGACGATCAGCGCGATCGCGGCCGAGATCCGAACCCCGGCGGCGACGAAGGGGGCGGTGGACGGCAGGACCACCCGGGCCAGGACCGCGAGCCGGGGCACCCCGAACACCCGGGCCGACTCCCTGGCCAGCGGCTCCACGGCCCGCACCCCGTAGAGGGTGTTGAACAGGATCGGCCACAGTGCCGCGTAGGTCACCAGGGCCACCTTCATCTCCGACCCCTGGCCGAAGACGAGGATGGCCACCGGGATGAGCGCCACGGAGGGGATCGGGCGGAGGAACTCCACCACCACCGAGGAGGCGCGTTCGACCCAGTGCAGGGAGCCCAGGAGCAGTCCCAGGCCGACACCGGCGACCGCCGCGATGCCGAGGCCGGTGACGGCGGCCGTGAGGGTGGCGGCGACCTCGGTCAGGAAGGCCGGGTCGACCAGGAGCCGCCCGGTGTTGGCCAGGACCACGGAGACCGGGGGCAGCGCGGACGAGTCCACACCCCAGCGGGCCACGGCCTCAGCGAGGCACAGGGCGACGACGACGCCGACGAGCCCCCGGCGTAAGGTGCCGAGGATCGACGTGCGCGGACCGTGGTCCAGGCGACCACGCCGCGTGAGGGAGTTCAGGGGGGTCACGTCGGAACGCTCCTGGAGGATGACGGAATGCAATCACTCTATTGATTATGGTTAATATGTCAATGTGCGTTCCCCGAACTCCACGAAGCCCGCCCCGTCGCCCCTCCCGTCCGGTTCAGCCCGGCGGCGTGCGTGTGCTGCTGCGCGGCGGAGTGTGCTCGTCGGCCGCGCGTCTGGCGAGCCGGGCGTCACCCGAGGCGATGGCGTCCACCAGGTTGCGGTGCAGCTGGAGGTTGGCCTCGAAACCCGCCTCGAAGCCGGGGTCCGCCGCGATCTCGCGCACCGACTCGCGCGCGGTGTCCAGGAGCGATACGTACAGGGTGCTCAGCAGCTGGTTGGGGGAGATCCGCGCGATCTCCTCGTGCAGCTCCCAGTTGCGCGCCAGATAGCCGGCCGGGTCGTTCCTGAGATCCGCCATCAGGGCCACGATCTCCCGCAGGCGTCGGATCTGCTCCGTGCCCGCCTCCCGCGCCGCGTGCTCGGCGATGGTGGCCTCCAGGGCCTCGCGGACCTCGAGGCTGTTGGCGACCGACAACGCGTCGTCTCCCAGCCCCAGGATGAGGTGGCTCAGCCGGATGTGCGCGCTGGGGGAGCTGACGAAGATGCCTCCGCGGGGGCCGGGACGCGCCTCCACCAGACCGCGCGTCTCCAGGAGCCGGACCACCTCGTTGAAGGTGCCGACGGAGACCTCGAACCGCTGGCGCAGCTCCTCCTTGGTGCCGAGGCGGTCACCTGGGCTGACCTGCTTGTTCATGATGATGCCGCTGATGTGGCGCACCACGCCCTCAGCCTTGGACATGCGTTCGGGCAGGGGGGCGCCCATGGTGGGCCAGTCGCTGTAACGATTCGCCATAATGATCATAACTATACGACCTTCCGGCGAATCACCCAGGTGAGGGCCCTGCCCTTTGTCTCCGAGGGCGGTTCGGCGGCCTTCGGCTCCCTTCGCGGCCACCGTTTCAGAAACCCTCCGGGCGCCCGTCTCCCCGCTCCCTCCGGCGCCACCGCGCCCACCCCCGATTCGCCTCCTCAGGAGACCCCGTGGACCCCACGACGACCGAAGCACTGATCGCTGCCGGAACCGCACTGGCCCGCCACGGCCTGGTCGACGCCTTCGGGCACGTCTCGGCCCGGACCCGCGACGGCGGTTGGGCCATGACCCGGGGGGTCCCCCTCGGCGCCCTCACCCCCGACGACGTCCGGCCCTTCGACCCCACCGCCGACACCCTCAGCCCCTCCCTGCCCAAGGAGGGGTGGATCCACCGCGCCGTCGTCCGCGCACGCCCCGACGTCGGGGCGATCTGCCGGGCCCAGCCCCCCACCGCGACCGCCCTCGCCTCCGCCGGGGTGCCCGTCGTCCCCCTGCACGGGCAGGGCTCCTTCCTGGGACCCGCCGTCCCGGTACACGAGGACCCCAGGCTGGTCCGCGACCCCGAGCACGCCGCACGGCTCGCCCACGACCTCGGCCGGGGTCCGGCGGTCCTGATGCGCGGGAACGGAGCCGTCACGGTCGGCGCCTCGGTCGCCGAGGCGGTCGCCCTCATGTGGGTGCTGGAACGCTCAGCCCTCATGAACGCCACGGCCTCCGCCGCCGGAACCGCCCGCCCCCTGGCCGAGGACGAGCAACGGGCCTGGCGCCAGGTGGCGCCGGAGCTGTGCTCGCGCATCTGGCTGTACCTCGCCAACGAGGAAACCCCCCAAAGGAGATCCACGCGACCATGATCGAACTCAAGGACATCGCCTACGTGCGCTCCGGCGCCGCCGACCTTCGCGCCGCCGTCGATTTCGCCACCGACGTCGTCGGCATGGAGCTGGTCCAGGAACAGGACGGGGTCGCCTACCTGCGGGTGGACCACCGCCACCACTGTCTGGCCTTCGTCGAGGGGGAGTCCGGGGTGATCAGCTCCGGGTTCACCGTCGCCGACCTCGACGCGCTCGCCGACGCCGAGACCGAGCTGGAGGCCGCCGGTCTGCCCGTGCGGCGCGGCGGCAAGGAGGGCGCGCGGTCCAGGAGGGTCCACGATTACCTGACCTTCGAGGACCCCTTCGGCAACCGGATCGACCTGGTCGTCGGCCAGACGCACCTGACCACCCCGGTCGCCTTCTCGCGTCCGGCCGGGATCACCGAGTTCGGGCACATCTGCTTCGACGCCCCCGACATCTACGAGGCCGGACGGTTCTGGACCGGCACCTTCAACGCGAGGGTCTCGGACTGGGTGAGTGACGTCGCCTGCCTGATGCGCATCGACCCGGTGCACCACAAGCTGGCGGTCTTCCACGGTGAGCGCCCCGGGCTGTGCCACATCAACTTCCAGGTGGAGTCCATCGACGACGTCATGCGCTCCTGGAACTTCCTCAAGAGCAAGGGTGTGGAGATCGAGCAGGGGCCCGGCCGCCACCCGCAGTCCACCGCGATCTTCCTGTACTTTAAGGGGCCGGAGGGCCTCACCTACGAGTACTCCTTCGGCGTGCGGCGCATCCCCGAGAACGAGGACTGGCAGCCCCGCTGGTTCGACCTCAACGAGCCGGGCGCCATCGACATGTGGCTCGGGGAGAACAAGCGGGTGAGCACCCAGCACCAGGTGTCGTCGGACAGCATCGCTCTGTCCGACTGACCCGCCCGACCGGGCGGGAGGAGGGGCAGCCGTACACCGCCCCCGTCTCCCGCCCGTTCCGGACTCAGACCGACGGGATCTGGCCGCCGTCGACCCTGATGATCGAACCGTTGACGTAGGCGGCCTGCCTGCTGGCGAGGAACGCGGCCACCGCGCCGTACTCCTCCGGGTCGCCGTAGCGGCCCGCCGGGACCGTGGCCCGACCCTTGGCCTGGGTCTCCTCCAGCGACGTCCCCTCCCGCTCGGCGCGGGCGCGGTCCAGCGACTCCACGCGCGGGGTGGCGATCCGTCCCGGGACGATGACGTTGGCGGTCACACCGTGGGCGGCCACCTCGTTGGCGACCGTCTTGGACCAGGAGTGCAGCGAGGCACGCAAGGTGTTGGACACGCCCAGGTTCGGGATGGGCGTGATCGGTCCGCCCGACGTGCTGGTGATGATCCGTCCCCAGCCGCGCTCACGCATACCGCCGACCACGGCGTCGGTCAGACCGATCACCGGGAGCACCATCGCGGAGTACATGTCCTCCCACAGCGCCGGGTCCTGGCCGAGCGCGGGGGTGGGCGGCGGGCCGCCGGTGTTGTTGACCAGGATGTCCACCGGGCCCAGTTCGTCGACCACGCGGGTCACGACCTCACCCGCGCGCCCGTGGTCGGCCAGGTCCCACGCGATTCCGACAGCGTCCACTCCGTGGGCGCGGCAGGCCGCGACCGTCTCGTCGAGACGCTCCTCGTTGCGGCCGGTCACCGCGACCCGGACCCCTTCGGCGGCCAGCGCGACGGCCATCGCGCGGCCCAGTCCGGAGCTGGCCGCGGTCACGAGCGCGACCTTCCCAGCGATTCCCAGATCCATTGTTCTCCTCAGACTTCCTACGACTGCTGACGGCATCTTGGCAGTACCGGGGAGACCTGGGACACGCGGGGCCTGGTCAGTGGGGGCTGGGGCAGCGTCGAGGGCGGTGGCGGTGGACCCGGAGTGCCGAGGGGGCTACACAGAGGTGCCCCGTCCCCATTCCCGGCTGATCCGTTCCCGGTGGGCGGCCAGACGCGAGGTGCGGTTCACCGTCAGCGCTCCCACGAACCGCCGCCCCCGGTGGTAGGAGACCTCCAACCGGGAGCGGTCCGGATCGTGCTCGTGGCCCCGGCTCCGGGCGCCCCGTCGTGCGTCCCACTTCGACACCTCGAAGAACGGCACCCGCCGCTGGTGCTCCATGTCGGGCTGCGGTAACCGCGCGAAGGCCGCCCGGCACCACGCCCGGGAACGGGCGGGCCGGACGGCCTGACCACGGAGCCCCGCCCTACGGCCCGGACCGGAACCGGGGGCGCGACGGCCCGTCAGCTCTCGTTGGGCACCACGACCGCGCGGCCGCTGATGTCTCCCGCCTCCAGCCTCCGGTACGCCTCCAGGGCGTCGTCCATGGAGAACCGCTCGACGTCCGGCCGGATCTGCCCCGCCCGGTACATGTCCACCACCTCCCACAGTTCGGCCACCGAACCCCAGTAGGTGTTGGTCAGGTACGACTCGTACGGATTGGTGAAGAACGAGAACTCGTGGGTGCCGCCCGCGATACCCACGATGCTCACCCGGCCCCCCTGGGCCACGGACGCGGCCGCGGTCGACACGGTCGGCCCCGCGCCGACGAAGTCGAAGACCGCGTCCACGCCCCGGCCCCCGGTGAGCTCCCTGATCCGCTCCACCTGCGCCTCCCCGGCCTCGACCGTGATCGCTCCGTTGGCCTCCGCCCGGGCACGGGCCTCCTCCTTGACGTCGGTGGCGATCACCGTGGCCCCGGTCAGCGCACGCAGGATCTGCACGCCGATCTGCCCGAGCCCGCCCAGGCCGATCACCAGCGCGTACCGGCCCCCGCCGCTCAGGTGCGGCAGCGCGGCCCTGATCGCGTGGTACGGGGTCAGTCCGGCGTCGGCCAGCGGCGCGGCGGCCACGGGGTCGGCGTCACCCAACGGGATGAGGTGCCGCTCGGGCACGGTCATGTACTCGGCCATCCCGCCGTCACGGCCCAGACCCACCGCCATGTAGGGCATGGTCGCCACGTTCTCGCAGTAGGTCTCCAGTCCTGCGGCACATTTGCGGCAGTGCTGGCAGCCGATCGGGCCGTACACGAGGTAGGCCTCGCCCACCCGGACCCGTTTGCTCACCGCGCTGCCGACGGCCTCCACCCAGCCCGCGTTCTCGTGCCCCAGGACGAACGGCGGCTTCTGCGCGCCCGGCTGCCCCTCCTTGAACAGGCGGTACACGCTGATGTCGGAGTGGCACGCGCCCGCGCCCGCGACCCGCAGGAGGACCTCCCCGGGGCCCGGTTCGGGGGTGGGGACGTCGGTGAGTGAGGGGAACACCTCGTAGTTCTCGAACACCACTGCGCGCATGTGCGGTCTCCCCCCGCGTGAGGCGCGGCGCCCGTTCGGGGGGCACCGAGGACAGGGCACTGCCGTGCCCGGTAGTCCACGCGAAGCTAACACCGGGCGACCCGCACGTCACCCAAGGGGCGTGCACGGAACCGTCCGCATTGTTTGACCCCGATCCACCGATCCTCCCGGTGAGTTGCGTGAACGCCCAGGGTCAGTACGGGTGAGAACACAGCGATCCTCAGGGAGGACACCATGTTCGACAGCACCAGGGCCTTCGGCTCCTTCGCGGTTCCCGACACCGAGACCGCCCGCGCCTTCTACGGTGACACCCTCGGCCTCGCCGTCAGGGACGTACCCGGCATGGAGGAGTACGGCCTGCTGGAGATCGACCTCGGCAACGACCGCGCCATCCTCGTCTACCCGAAACCCGACCACCGGCCCGCCGTGTTCACCGTCCTCAACCTGACCGTGGACGACATCGACGCCGCCGTGGACGGCCTGGTCGACCGGGGGATCACGATGCTCCGGTACGACGACTTCGACCAGGACGCGAAGGGCGTCGTCCGTGGCGGCACACCACTCGTGGCCTGGTTCACCGACCCGGCCGGGAACGTCATCGGCCTCATCCAGGAGTAGTCCACGCGCGGGACGGTGCCCGCACCCCGCATGGGGGAGGCACAGCGCCGGTAGCATCGGCCGGATGCCCTCCCCCCGTATCGACGGTGTCGGCGGACACCGCGACTTCCGCCGCCTCTGGGCCGGTGCGGCGGTCAGCCAGTTCGGATCGGCCGTCGGCCTGGTGGCCCTGCCCGTCATCGCCGTCGTCGTGTTGGACGCCGCCGCCTGGCAGGTCTCACTCCTGGCCGGGATCACCGCGCTGACCACCGTCTTGGTCGCCTTCCACGTCGGCCGCGTCGTCGAGCACGCACGCAAACGCCCGGTCATGATCGGCGGCGACCTCCTCAGGGCAGTCACCCTGGCCAGCCTTCCCGCCGCCCACGCGCTCGGCGCGCTCACCTACACCCACCTGTGCGCGGTCGCGGCCGTCAACGCCGTCTGCGCCATCGCCTTCACCGGCGCGTCGCAGGCCCACCTGAAGTCCCTGGTCTCACCGTCCGGGCTCATCGACGCCAACAGCCGCCTCGAATCCACACGGTGGCTGGGCATCTCCCTCGGCCCGGCCCTCACCGGTGCGCTGATCGCCGCGTTGTCGGCGGTCGGCGCGCTCGCGGCCACCACCGTGGGCTACCTGTTCGGCGCCCTGGCGGTCCGGACCATCCGTGAGCCCGAACCCGCCCCGCCCGTGCGTCCCGCGCGAGGGGAGGGAGCTTCGCGGCGTGAGGAGCTCTTCGCCGGGCTCGGTTTCGTCTGGGGCCACCCCACCCTGAGACCGATCCTGTTCGGCTGGGTCCTGTTCGCCGGGGCATCCTCCATGGCGGCCCCGCTGACCGCCGTGTTCTACATGCGCGACCTCGGCTTCAGCGCGTTCGAGTACGGGCTCCTCATGGGGGTACCCTCGCTCGGCGGTCTGCTGGGGGCGCGCCTCGTGCCCCGGCTGGTGCGGAGGCTGGGCGCGTTGCGCACCCTGCGGTGGGCCTCCCTGCTGCGCGGCCCCTGGTACTTCCTCATCCCCTTCGCGGTTCCCGGTCCGGTGGGCCTGTTGATGTGCGGGACGGGGTTCGGTCTGCTCCTGGTGTTCGCCGCCGCGGCCAACTCGGCGATGGCGGGGTACCGGCAGCTGGAGACCCCGGATGCCCTGATGTCCCGGGTGGCCACGCTCTGGGCCTTCGCCACGACGGTCTCGCAGCCGCTGTTCATCCTGGTCGGTGGAGTGGTGGCCAGCTTGGTGGACGCACGGGCGGCGCTCCTGGCCGCCGCGGTGGCGATGGCACTGGCCGGGTTCCTCCTGCCTCGCGGGGGCCGAGCCGCCAGCCCACCATGATCCCTCACAGGCGGGTCGGCGACCCGCGCACGCGTCGGCGGGCGCCCACCGCCCGCGCTCCGTGGACGCCTCAGTTCGAGGCATCCTGTACGCGATCCCTCGCGGGGCGTCCCGACCCCCGCGTTGGTGACCCGCGCCCGTCTGACGCCTCGAACGCCCGCTACTCGACCGGGGCGTACCCGTCGATCGCGGCGAGCTCCTCGGTGGAGAACTCCAGGTTGCCGATGGCGGCCACGTTGTCCTCCAGCTGCGCCACACTGCTCGCGCCCACCACGGCGGAGGTCACCCGACCGCCGCGCAGCACCCAGGCCAGAGCCATCTGGGCCAGGGTCTGCCCGCGTCGCTCGGCGATGCCGTTCAGACCTCTGACCCGGTCCAGAAGGGACTCGGTGATGCCGTCCTTGCTCAGGAACGGGCTCGCCCCGGCAGCCCGCGAACCCTCCGGGACCCCGTTCAGGTACCGGTCGGTCAGCAGCCCCTGGGCCAGGGGGGAGTACGCGATCGATCCCGCGCCCACCTCGTCCAGGACGTCCAGCAGCCCGTTCTCGACCCACCGGTTGAACATCGAGTACGAGGGCTGGTGGATGAGCATCGGGGTGCCCATCTCACGCAGGATGTGCGCGGCCTCCAGGGTCTGCTCCGGAGAGTAGTTGGAGACCCCGGCGTACAGGGCCTTGCCCTGCCGTACCGCCGTGTCCAACGCGCCCATGGTCTCCTCCAGGGGCGTGTCCGGATCGGGCCGGTGCGAGTAGAACACGTCCACGTGGTCCAGGCCCGTCCGCTCCAGGCTCTGGTCCAGGCTGGCCAGCAGGCCCTTGCGTGAACCCCACTCGCCGTACGGGCCCGGCCACATCAGGTGCCCGGCCTTGGTGGACACGACGAACTCGTGCCGGTACCGGCGCAGGTCCGAGGCGACCACGCGGCCGAAGTTCTCCTCGGCGGAACCGGGCGGCGGACCGTAGTTGTTGGCCAGGTCGAAGTGGACGACACCCAGGTCGAAGGCGCGCAACAGGATGTCGCGCTGCGTTTCCAGCCCGCGGTCCCCGCCGAAGTTGTGCCAGAGCCCCAGTGAGAGGGCGGGCAGGCGCAGGCCACTGCGACCACAGCGTCGGTAGGGCATGGTGTCGTAGCGCGTGGGTGCGGCGACGTAGGTCATGGTGGGTCCCTCATGGCTGGTGGGAAAGGGTCACTCGGCCACATTCTGGCACGTCCGCCCCTCCCGCGACGGTTGTCCACAGCCCCGAGTCGACCGCCGTCGGGTCCGCCTGGAGGGTCCGTCCGGGCCGCTCGTCGCGGCCGGAAGCAGGACCGGGGAGGCCGATGACTCCCGGGGCCCGGCCTGGTCAGTACGGGTGAAGGAGAACGACCCGCACACCATCGGAGGAACCCATGAAACGCCCCAACCTGGACAGCATGCTGCTCGCGAGCGCCGACCCGGACCGCCTGCGCGACTGGTACGCGGCCGTCCTGGACCCCGCCGACAACGACACCATGGACCAGTACCGGGTGCTCCGTTTCGGCACCTTCCACCTGTTGATCGACCAGCGCGACGACATCGGTGCAAGGACCGCCGACCCCACCCGGGTGATCCTCAACTTCGACGTCGGGGACGCCCGCGCCGTCGCCGCCCTCATGGACGAGCGCGGGACGGAGTGGGTTGCGCCGTTGGAGGACCGGGACGGCAGCCTCTTCGCCACGGCGAAGGACCCGGACGGCAACTACGTGCAGATCATCCAGATGAGCGAGGAGCACCTCGCCGCCATGGAACGCGGTGACTTCGGCCAGTGACGATCGGCCCGGGCGCGCCGTCCCGGTGGGCCCGGGCAGTGCCGAGGCGAAGACTTCACAAAGGAACGCCACTGGTCAGTGCGTTCTGTCGGGGGTGAGGCGTAGCGTGACGGCCGTGGTGAAACACACGACCGGCACCGACCAGGAGTTCGAGCGGCTCGTCGCTCCCTACCGGCGGGAGCTGTACGCGCACTGTTACCGCATGCTCGGCTCGGCGCACGACGCCGAGGACCTGCTCCAGGAGACCTACCTGCGCGCCTGGAAGGGCTACGACCGCTTCGAGGGCCGGTCCAGCCTGCGCACCTGGCTGCACCGGATCGCGACCACGGCCTGCCTCACCGCCCTGGAAAGACGCGGTAGGCGCCCGCTTCCCACCGGGCTCGGCGGTCCCACGGACACGCCCGGGGGAGCGCTCGCCGAGCGCTCCGACCTGCCCTGGCTCGAACCGATGCCGGACGTCCTGGGCGCTCCCGACGACACCGGTGACCCGGGCGCCGTGGTGGCGTCCCGGGAGAGTGTGCGGCTCGCCCTGGTGGCCGCGCTCCAGTACCTCCAGCCCCGGCAGCGTGCCGTGCTCATCCTGCGCGACGTGCTCCGGTTCAGCGCCGCCGAGGTCGCCCAGATCTTCGACACCTCGGTCCCGGCGGTGAACAGCCTCCTGCAACGGGCCCGCGCCCAGCTGGGGCGGGTCAGCCCCGAGGAGGACTCCGTCCCCGAACCCCGGTCCGACCAGCGCGAGATCCTCGACCGCTACGTCGCCGCCTTCGAGTCCTACGACATCAGAGCGCTCACCGAGCTGTTCACCGCCGAGGCGGCCTTCGAGATGCCACCGTTCGCCACCTGGGTGCACGGAGCCGAGAACATCGGGCGGCTCATCGACGCGCACTGCCCGGCGCAGGGCCCCGGTGACCTGGCCATGGTGCCGACCTCGGCCAACGGGCGGCCCGCCTTCGGCATGTACCTCCGAGCGGAGGACGGCTCGTACCGAGCGTTCGGAGTCCACGCGCTGACCCTGGCGGCGGAGGGGGTCAGACACTGCGCGGTCTTCTTCGACACGGGGCTGTTCCGCCTTTTCGACCTGCCCGCGGTCCTGACCCGTAGCTGACCCTCTGTTGCGGAGCCGGGGGAGCCCTCAGCCGTTCGAAGTCCACGGAGACTCCTGGATTCGGGTGCCCCCGGGCGGCCGAGGCTAGGGGGCGTCCCACGGTCCGGCGAGCTCGTAACCGGCCTGCTCCACGGCCGCGCGGACCTCGCCGACCGCCAGTTCCCGTTCGCTGCTCACGGTCACGCGGTCCAGCTCCACCTCCACGGAGACCGAGAGGACACCGTCGACGCGCTCCAGCTCCTCGGACACGAGTTCCTCGCAGTGACCGCAGGCCATGCCGACCACGGTGTAGGTTCGTTCGATCATGCCGGGGCCCCGGCGTTCTTCTCCATGCGGGTGAGCGAGTGGGCCTCGCGCAGACGGCCGTCCGATGCGAACCTCCCGAAAAAGTGCACGTCGATCGAGAACGCCTTGCGCTTCGTCGTCACGTGCATGGTGTACCGGGCGGTGAGCAGGTCGCCTTCGCTGGTGGCCTCGTGCACCTCCAGCCGGGAGCTGGGCCGGTTCTTACGGATGGGTCGCAGGTGCGCGATGAGCCTGCTCCGGTCCATGCGCAGACCGTCGTTGGTCTGCTCCATGCCCGGGGTGTGGAAGCGGTCGACGATCGTGGCGAGGTCCTCCTCGGTGTCGGTGACCGCCCGCTCGAAGCCGCCGCAGAATTCCACGATGAACCTCGCGGGGTCCTCGCCCTTGAAGGGGTCCACTGTTTCCTCCCTGATTCCACAATTCTGACACGATGTAAGATATGCCACGCGCTCAAGTTTGACAAGGTGTAAGAGATGCCGCCAGTTCCAGCCCCGAACCGCCGGGCCGACGCCCAGCGCAGCCGAGCCGCGATCCTCGAGGCCGCGATCCGCTTGCTTCCCGATGCGAGGATGGACGCCGTCGCGGCCGAGGCCGGGGTCACGCGCCAGACCGTCTACGCGCACTTCCCCTCGCGGTCCCAGCTCCGCTCGGCGGTGCTCGACCGGATCACCGAGGAGGCCCTGGCCGCGATGGACGCCGCCGACCTCGACTCCGGTCCCGCCGCGGACGCCCTGCTTCGCCTGGTGGACGCCGCCGCGCGCACTATCGGCAGGTACCCGCATCTGGTGCTCTGGTCCGACTCCACCTCCGAGGACGAACGGCACGCACCGGTGGCCGAGCGGCTCAGAAGGGTGATCAGCAGGGGTCAGCGCGACGGCGAGTTCGACGACACCCTCTCGACCGACTGGCTGGTCTCGGTCGTCATCGCCGTCGGGCACGCCGAAGCCGGCCTGAGTGAAGAGGAGACCCACCGGTCGAGGCGCACCACGCTCCTCCGTGTCGTCGGCCACCAACGGGATGTCTGACCAGCGGCCCAGCCCGATTCGCCCCGATTCGGCCCGCCCACTGGCACAAAGGGCTCCCGAACGCGACTACCGTGCTCATGGGCCGTGTCAGTGCGCGGCCCTCCTTCTGACCATTTCTCCCACCCGCGGGACCACCGCGGGCAGCCAGATGGGAACCGTGTGAACAGCACCCATGACCGATCGCCCCGGGACCTGCGCCTCATCGTGACCGGAGGGGGGACGGGCGGCCACACCTACCCCGCACTGACCGCGGTCAACGCCCTGCGGGCCCGCCTGGAGTCGACCGGCCACTCCCTCGAGGTGCTGTGGGTGGGCGCGGGGGACAGCCTCGAGCAGCGCGTGGCCACGAGCAACGGCATCGCCTTCGAGTCGGTGGCGACCGGCAAGATCCGCCGGTCCAAGAACCCGATCAAGATGGTCTCCCCGGCCAACGTCAAGGACATGACCAACGTCCCCCGAGGCGTGGCGCAGGCCCGGTCGCTGGTCTCCGACTTCGCCCCCGACGTGGTGCTGGCCACCGGCGGCTATGTCGCCGTCCCCGTCGGCCTGGCCGCCCGCATGTGTCGCCGTCCCCTCGTGGTGCACGAGCAGACCGTCCGACTCGGACTGGCCAACAAGGTCCTCGCCCGGGCCGGAGCCCAGATCGCCGTGTCCGCGCAGTCCTCGGTCGCCCTCCTGCCCGAGGGTTCCCAGGACACCGCCGTGGTGACGGGCAACCCCGTGCGCCCAGAGGTCCTCACCGGCCAGGCGCACCTGGCCGCCAAGGGCCTGGGCTTCGAGGGCCACGACCCGGAGCTGCCCACCGTCTACGTGACCGGCGGCGCCCAGGGTTCGGCCCAGATCAACACGAACGTCCGCGACATCCTGCCGTGGCTGCTCGGCAGGGCCAACGTCGTCCACCAGTGCGGTGCGAACAACGTCGAGGAACTGCGCGAGAGCGCCCGTGGCCTGGACCCCGAGCTGGCGCGGCGCTACCACCTGACCGCCTTCGTGGGTCCGGAACTCCCCGACGTGCTGGCTCTCGCGGACGTGGTGGTCTCCCGAAGCGGCGCCGGAACCATCGCCGAACTCACCGCCCTGGGCAAGGCCGCGGTCTTCATCCCGCTGGCCTCCTCCGCCGGGAACGAGCAGGCGCACAACGCCCGCCACCTCCAGGAGTCCGGGGCGGCCGTCGCCCTCCTCGGCGAGGTCAACCCCGCGAACCTCCAGGCGGCGGTGGAGCCTTTGCTCGCCGACCCGGCCACCCGTAACGCCATCGCTTCCCAGGCCCGCTCCAAGGGCATGCCTGACGCCGCCGAACGCCTCGTGGACGTCCTTATCGCCGCCGCCAACTGATCCCGGAGCCACCTTCACGGAGATGGCTCCATTCGTGTCACGGAATCATTTATGGCCAGGGAAATCACCAGTGTCCAACTTTCGAGAAGTTGGAAAAACGACCCCTTGCCACTGGTAAGTTCCCTGGTCATGAAGTCTGCTCCCCGCGCACGCGGGGATGGACCCAGCAGTCCAGAGGGCGTGCTTTTTGGCGGGGGCTGCTCCCCGCGCACGCGGGGATGGACCCGGCGTCCGCCCGAACCGTTTCGCTGGCTCGGGCTGCTCCCCGCGCACGCGGGGATGGACCCATCATCGGCCTGGCCGTCGGGGTCGGTGCGCTCTGCTCCCCGCGCACGCGGGGATGGACCCGGGACACCGGTCTACACGGTGACCGACTTCAACTGCTCCCCGCGCACGCGGGGATGGACCCGGCACCGGGCCGGAGGCGGCACCGACAGTCACCTGCTCCCCGCGCACGTGGGGATGGACCCGCGTAGAAGTGGTGCATCGGGTTGTTCCTTTCCTGCTCCCCGCGCACGCGGGGATGGACCCAAAGGCCGCCAAAGGCCGTCCCTCAGTAGGATCTGCTCCCCGCGCACGCGGGGATGGACCCAGCCAAAAAGACATTGAGACGATCTCGATGGACTGCTCCCCGCGCACGCGGGGATGGACCCACCAACCCCTGGAACGCCAGCGACCGCCAGCACTGCTCCCCGCGCACGCGGGGATGGACCCACCAGATCGGGGGTGCTCCTCTGCTGTGCCTGCTGCTCCCCGCGCACGCGGGGATGGACCCCAACACCGACGGCGCCGCCGGAATGGGTTCCTCTGCTCCCCGCGCACGCGGGGATGGACCCATCGTCGGAGAATTCAGCGACAACGACCAGTCCTGCTCCCCGCACACGCGGGGATGGACCCCCCACAACAAGACCGACTCGGAAGGGCTGCTGCCTGCCCCCGCGCAAGCGGTCACGGCCTTCTGGTTGCGCTCTGTAGTGCCTTGTGTTCGAAATGGGGGACTCAGTACCACAAGTGTCTCGTTGTTGTCAGAGAACCAGTCGACAGGCGGATGGCCACATTAGGTCGAAACGATTGTTCGGTTTTTGACGTGGGTTGTCGTTGGCAGGCATTTAGATAGCTGCCATGACCTCCGTTACCCCTCCCCAGCCATGGAGGGACGGCCTCTCCGAGGCTGCCCGCAGCGTGTGGGCCAAACACGACTTCGACTCCGACGGCTGGCTGCCGCTCTACCGGCACATGGCCGACAGCGCCTTCGTCGCGGCCAGTCTCTGGGATGAGTGGCTTCCCCCGCAGGTGCGCGGTCTCATCGCGTCGGTGCTTCCCCACGGCGAGGGCGATGCCCGCCTGCTCGCGGTCTGGCTCGCGGCCACCCACGACATCGGCAAGGCCACCCCTGCTTTCGCCTGCCAGGTGGAGCACCTAGCGGACGGCATGCGGGCACACGGACTCGACATGCCCCTCCAGAAGCAGATGGCAGACCGGCGGCTCGCGCCGCACGGGCTCGCGGGACAGCTCATCCTCCGGGACTGGCTCGCTGATCGTCACAACTGGCGGGAACGGGACACCAATCAGCTCGCGGTGATCGCCGGAGGCCACCACGGCATCCCACCGACCAACACCGCTGTCACCGCTCTGGACAACCGCCCCGAACTCCTGCGCACTCCCGGCTGCACGAGAACTTGGCGCGCGACCCAGACTGAGCTCCTGGACGTGGCGGCCAGCGTCACCGGCGCAGACGAGCGCCTTCCGGACTGGCGCACGGTCAAGCTTCCGCAGACAGCCCAGGTCCTGCTCACAGCCCTGGTCATCACCGCAGACTGGATCGCCAGCAACCCGGACTACTTCCCCTACTTTCCGGGTGAGCGCGGAACCGACCCCGAACGCACCGAAACGGCCTGGCGTCTGCTTGACCTCCCGCGTCAGTGGGAACCCCGGGAACCCCTGGGGTCGACCGCCGAACTCTTCGCCGCGCGCTTCGACCTCCCCGAGGGCGCCACGGTCCGCCCGGTTCAGGAACAGGCGGTCGAGGCTGCCCGCGCGATGACCGGGCCCGGACTGGTGGTCATCGAAGCTCCCATGGGAGAAGGAAAGACCGAGGCGGCGTTGGCCGTCGCGGAGATCCTCGCCGCCCGTACCGGGGCGGGTGGCTGCTTCGTCGCACTCCCCACCATGGCCACCAGCAACGCCATGTTCTCCCGCTTCACCCATTGGCTCGACCGTCTCCCGGGCATGCCGAAGGAAGCCGCCTCGATCTTCCTCGCCCACTCCAAGGCCCACCTGAACAAGGAGTTCTCCGGCTACCTCGGTGGCGGAAGCCGCCTCGCCACCGACACCGATCGGGATGTCGAGGGCGCACCCGGCGGCGCCGCGCTGGTCGCGCATCGCTGGCTGCGCGGTCGCAAGAAGGGGATGCTCTCCTCCTTCTCGGTCGGGACCATCGACCAGCTCCTGTTCACGAGTCTCAAGAGCAAGCACCTGGCTCTGCGCCACCTCGCGATGGCGGGCAAGGTCGTCGTGATCGATGAGGCGCACGCGTACGACACGTACATGAACACCTACCTGGACCGGGCCCTGGGCTGGCTCGGCAGGTACGGCGTCCCCGTCGTCGTCCTGTCCGCCACCCTGCCGGCCGGGCGCAGGCGTGAACTCGCCCAGGCCTATACGGGGGACCGGGGGCAGGGGTCTGCCGGACAGGCGTACGAGGAGGTCGGCCGAGCCAGTGCCTATCCGTTGATCACCACGGCTGAACCCGGTGCCGCTCCGTGCCTCCACACCCCGGCGGCTTCCGGCCGCACCACCGAGGTCGTCGTCCAACCCCTCGGCGATGATCTGCCAACCCTGACCACCCGCCTGGAAGCGGAACTCGCCGAGGGTGGCTGTGCGCTGGTTATCCGCAACACCGTCGCCCGGGTCCACGAGACCGCGGCTCATCTGCGCGACCACTTCGGCGATGCCATGGTGACCGTCGCCCATTCGCGCTTCCTCGATCTGGACCGGGCCTCCCGGGACGAACAGCTCCTACGTGAGTACGGTCCTCCTGCCAAGGTCAAAGAAGGTGGCGGTAGGCGGCCCGAACGCCACATCGTGGTCGCCAGCCAGGTCGTGGAGCAGTCCCTGGACGTCGACTTTGATCTGCTGGTCACCGACCTCGCCCCGATCGACCTGGTTCTCCAGCGCATGGGACGCCTGCACCGTCACACCAGGGGAGAGGGTCAGGACGAGCGCCCACCGGGGCTGCGCACCGCCCGATGCCTGGTCACCGGGGTGGAGTGGGCGCAGACCCCGCCGAGGCCAGTGCGCGGATCGCGGACCGTTTACGGCGAGTACTCGCTGCTTCGTTCGCTCGCGGTGCTGCGCCCCCACCTTGAGGCCGAGACCAGTAGCGAGCGCGCACTCCGGCTGCCCGACCACATCAGCCCGCTGGTCCAGGCGGCCTACCGCGACATCGACGACGTGACCGAGACAGCGCCGCCCGGTTGGGAGCAGGCCCTGATGGAGGCCCGAGCCGCCGAGGAAGCCAAGCAGGCGGACAAAGCCACCAGGGCCCGGGTCTTCCTGCTCGACCCGGCGGCTCGCGACGGCCGTGCGATCCTCAGCTGGCTGGACGCCGGTGTCGGTGAGGCGGACGAGAGCCAGAGTGGCAGGGCCCAGGTCCGTGACACCGGCGAGAGCCTGGAGGTCCTGGTGGCCAGGAGAGCCCGGGACGGTTCGCTGACGACCGTTCCGTGGCTATCGGAGAAGCGCGGTGGCCTGCCCCTTCCCACCGAATCCGTTCCCGCGCCCTGGGCCACACGGGCCCTCGCCGCGAGCGGACTGCGCCTGCCCTACCAGTTCACGGTCACCGGCCTGATGATCGACCGTGCCATCGCCGAACTGGAGGCCGACCTGGTCGAGGCGTGGCAGAACAAGGACGCCCACTGGATCGCCGGTGAACTCGTCCTGTTCCTGGACGAGGACGACCGGGCCGAGCTGGCCGGACACCAGCTGCACTACACAGAATCCGACGGACTGGAGGTCACCCGTGCCGAATGAGGCACCCACCGCCGTGGCGACACCGGCGTCCACGTCCGCGCCCCCGCCCGCTTTCGACCTGACCCGGAGCCCCTGGCTCCCGGTGCTGCGCACTGACGGCGAAGAGGCGGAACTGTCACTGATCGAGGTCTTCGAACAGGCCGGGGAAGTACGTCGTCTGGTCGGTGACGTGCCCACGCAGGACTTCGCACTCCTGCGTCTCCTCCTGGCGATCCTGCACGACACCGTGGACGGTCCCCAGGAAATCGAGGACTGGGCCGAACTCTGGGACGACGGCCTACCGCTGGAGTCGATCCGCGGCTATCTCGACACTCACCGGGACCGCTTCGACCTCCTCCACCCCCGAACCCCCTTCTTCCAGGTCGCGGACCTGCACACCAAGAACGGTGAGTACTCGGCGCTGGACCGGATCGTCGCCGACGTTCCCAACAACGCGCGTTTCTTCAGCATGCGCGCCCACGGTGCGGAACGGCTCGACTTCGCCGAGGCCGCCCGCTGGCTGGTGCACACCCACGCCTACGACCCCTCCGGAATCAAGTCGGGGGCCGAGGGCGACCCGCGTGTGAAGGGCGGCAAGGGTTACCCACAGGGTGTCGGCTGGGCCGGGAACCTCGGCGGTGTGTACGTGGAGGGTGACGACCTCAGGCAGACCCTGCTGCTCAACCTCATCGCCTTCGACACCCGCAACCTGGAAACCGGCGGGGAGCCCGGAACGGGCGGAACCGGATCCCGGCACGACCGGCCCGCCTGGGTACATCCGCCCACCACCTCGGCCCCGTTGGAGGGGACACAGGCGGCCTCCCGCCCGCACGGACTGCGTGATCTCTACACCTGGCAGAGTCGCCGTCTGCGCCTGCACAAGGACGAACGGGGCGTGCACGGAGTTCTGCTCTCCTATGGCGACCCCCTGCCGCCGCGCAACATGCAAAATCGCGAGCCCATGTCCAGTTGGCGCCGCAGCCCGGCCCAGGAGAAGAAGCTCCGGGAGGCCACGGTCTACCTTCCTCGCGACCACGACCCGGCCCGTGCCGCCTGGCGTGGTCTGGGTGCCCTGGTCACAGGCGAGGTACGCGGTGCGCAGCAGCGTCAGGAAGCTGCTGACCAGGTGATCCCCCGCGTCCTGGAATGGGTCGCGCGCCTCACCGTGGACGGGTACCTGCCCCGCGGATACCTGGTTCGGGCTCGCCTGGCGGGAGCGGTCTACGGCACGCAGCAGTCGGTCATCGACGAGATCGTCGACGACGCCGTGTCCATGCCCGTGGTCCTCCTCCACGAGGACCACGGGGAACTGGCACGGGCCGCCGTCGGCGCGGTCAGCGATGCGGAGGACGCGGTCACCGCCCTTGGTGACCTGGCCACCGGCCTGGCCCAGGCGGCGGGAGTGGACGGCGAGGGGCCTCGAGCCACCGCGCGGGACCGCGGGTTCGGGGATCTCGACGCGCCCTTCCGTCAGTGGCTGAGCGCACTGGCGCCGTCCGCCACGGACGACTCTCCGGATGACTCGACCCACTCGAAGGAGCAGCGTCGAGCGTGGCAGTTCACCGTTCGGGAGATCGTCTCCCGCATCGGTGACAAACTCGTCGACTTCGCGAGTGAGGCCTCGTGGGAAGGACGCGTCCTGGAAACGAAGAGCGGCGCGTTCTGGCTCAACACCTCCAGTGCTGACCTGCGCTTCCGCAGAGCACTGCGCACCTGCCTTCCCCTGACCAACTCCGACGACAGCACGGAGCAAGACCAGTGACCTCAACGAGCCGCACCGACCACGTCCACGAGCTCAGGCCGGTTGGTGAGGCGGCCGACGAGCGGATCCGCCAACTCCAGGCCGGATACCTCCAGGATCGATCCGACGCGGTGGCGACCCTGGCCAAGCTCCGCAGGGGCGCGGGCAAGACCGTCGAGGCGGTACCGGAGCTGGTCGGTCTGACCATCGATCACGACTTCTACGACCGATTCGGCCTGGAGCATCCTCGCATCTGCGATGCCGAAGCCGCCGTCCACGAGGCGCTCACGCTCTACGCCCTGCACCAGCAGTCCAAGCGGGAGAAGGGGATGCACCGGCGGGGGAGGGACTTCGGAGGAGCGGTGCGTCGCCTCATGCCGTCCGGAGACATCGACGAGCCCCTGCGTAAACGATTCGTCCAGGCCCAGACGGCGAACAGCGCCGAGACGCGGATCGACCGGTTGAGGGGGATCGTCACCCTCCTGCGCACGAACGACATCCAGCTCGACTACGGGCTTCTCGCCGACCAGCTCTACGACGCCCGCACTCGTTCCGGCGCCGAGCGGGTGCGCCGGTCCTGGGGGCGCGGATTTCAGGCGTACCGGCTGAGCAAGGCCGAACGGGAGGCGGAACAGGACGCCCCCGGGACCCAACCCGCCGGTTGACGTACCGCGGGGCGCCGCCCCGTTCCATGGCAGCAGACCGCACGACCACCCCAGGCTTCCCGCGCCCACATCACAGCAAGCGCACGCGCACCGCGCCGACAGACGAGGACACCCCTATGAGCCGCACCATTCTCGACGTGCACGTGTTGCAGACCGTGCCGCCCAGCAATCTGAACCGCGACGACACCGGGGCGCCGAAGACCGCCGTCTACGGCGGTAAGCGTCGTTCCCGGGTCTCCAGCCAGGCCTGGAAACGGGCCACCCGACTCGCCTTCGATGCCCTGGTCGACCCCCAGGACCTGGGCACCCGCACCAAGCGGGTGGCCGAACTCATCGCGGCCCGTATTCGGGAGATCGATCCCTCCATCGAGCAGGCCGAGGCGCTGAGCCTGGCTGCGGAGACCGTGCAGACGGCGACCGGCTCCAAGATTGAGCCGCCCAAGCGCAAGGTCGACGCCGCCAAGAAGAACGGCGACCCGGCCCCCGCCCCCGAGTCCGCGTACCTGATGTTCCTCAGCGCCCGGCAACGTGACGGTCTCGCTGAGCTCGCAGTAAAGGGCCGAGACGACATCAAGGCCTTCCTCAAGGAGAAGGAGAACAAGGCGCTCGCCAAGTCGATCGCGGACACCCGCCACTCGGTGGACATCGCACTGTTCGGTCGGATGGTCGCCGACGGGGCCGATATCAACGTGGACGCGGCGGCTCAGGTCGCGCACGCCATCAGCGTCCACGAAGTGGAGAACGAATCGGACTACTACACGGCGGTCGATGACCGGAACCCGGAGGAGGAGACCGGGGCGGGCATGATCGGTACGGTCGAGTTCAACTCCGCCACCCTCTACCGGTACGCGGCCGTTGACGTGGATCTCCTCAGGCGGAACCTGGGAGAGGGACTGCGTGAGGACGAGCCCGTCACGGAACCGCTGCGTCGCGCCGTGGAGGCGTTCGTGCGCGGCTTCGTGGAGTCCCTGCCCACCGGCAAGATCAACACCTTCGGGAACCATACGCTGCCGGACGCGGTGATCGTCAAGTTGCGGGGCTCGCGCCCGATCAGCTTCGTGGGGGCCTTCGAGGATCCAGTCGAGGCCGACGCCGGACACGTGGCCCAGGCCAGCGCCCGGTTGGCGGAGTACGTGCCTCAGGTGGAGCGGGCGTTCGGAGCGTCCGACGACGTCGACACCTGGGTGGTTCGGGTGGGGGAGCGGACCGCCAAGCTTTCGGGTCTGGGCGCCGACGTGACCCTTCCCGAGCTGGTCGAGCGGGTCGGCGCGGCCGTGGTCCAGCGTCAGGCTCCGAAGTGAGCGGCGCCGCTCTGACCCAGCCCGCCCCGAGCCCCCGCGTCCAGGGTTCGAGTACTCCGGAGTCCACTGGTTCGCTCACACTGCCGTTGGTGCTGGCGGGCCCGCTCCAGGCGTGGGGGTCCTCCTCGCGGTTCTCGCGGCGGAACACGGAGAACGCACCCACCAAGAGCGGGGTGGTCGGGTTGCTCGCGGCGGCTCTCGGCCGTGACCGGACCGCGGACCTGGCCGACCTCGCGGCGCTGCGGTTCGGGGTTCGCGTGGACCAGCCGGGCACCCGGGTCCGGGACTACCAGACCGCACACCACCTGGTCACGGGTGTGTCCATGCCGGTGTCCGAACGCTTCTACCTGTCCGACGCGGTGTTCGTTGTGGCGGTGGAGGGTGGTTCCGAGCTGGTGCGGAGGCTCTACGAGGCAGTGCTTGCCCCCGTCTACCTGCCCTACCTCGGCAGGCGCTCATGCCCGCCCTCGCGGCCCCTTGAACTGGGTGAGCCGGCGGCGAGTCCGTTAGAGGACGTGTTGCGGGACCTGCCATGGCAGGCCGCTGGGTGGTACAGAAAACGGCGCGGGTTGCGTCAGGGGCCGGATATCGAACTGAGCACCTACGTGGACGCGATGCCCGGAGGCAGCCGGGCCGACTCCCTGCGCGACCTTCCGCTCAGCTTCGACCCACGCCACCGTCGGTACGGCCTGCGTGCGATTCGCTCCGGTTCGGTCACCGTCCCCAACTCCGAACTGGTCGAGCGGCGTGTGCAGGCGGCGCCCGATCACGACCCCCTGTCCGCGCTGGGAGACCCCTGATGCACCTCACCCGATTCCGCTTCAACACCCACCGGCCTGGCGCGCGCAGACTCCTGTCCTCGCCGCAGGCCCTGCACGCCGCTGTGATGGGCGGGTTTCCCGACCTGCTGCCCGGTACTTCCTCTCCCGGCGACCCACTGGCCGGGATCGCGGGATCCAGTGAAGCAGGGGGCTCTGGTGGTGAGGGAGACAGGCCGCGGGTCCTGTGGCGGGTGGATCACAACGCCAAGGCGGAAGTCCTCCTCTACGTGGTGAGCCCGGGCAGGCCCGAGCTCACCCACATGGTCGAGCAGGCGGGTTGGCCCCATGCAGAAGAGGGGCCGGGGTGGCGGACACTCGATTACTCGGGATTCCTGTCCCGCCTGGAAGCGGGGCAGACCTGGGCGTTCCGGTTGACGGCCAACCCCGTCCACAGCATCCGGCGCAAGGACGGCGAGGACACCAAACCGACCGCACACGTCACTCCCAGGCACCAGGCAGGATGGCTGCTCAAGAAGCAGGAGCGGTGCGGGTTCGAGGTGCGTCGCACCAGGAAATCCGACCCGGCTCTGCCGGAAATGGACGGCTACGAACTACTGGTGCACGACCGGAACAGCGCGGGCTTCGACAAACCCGACCCCAGGCCCGAGCGGAAGGGGAAACGGATGCGGGTGCCCGTGGTGACCGCGACCTTCGACGGGAGGCTGACCGTTACCGATCCCGATCTGCTGCGCCAGGCCCTGAGCGCGGGTATCGGCCGCGCGAAGGCGTACGGATGCGGTCTCATGACCCTGGCCCCGGTGGGTGAACGGTGACAACGGTCGGGAGGAGGCGGACGCCCTCGCCACGTGAGCTGACCCGGATGAAGGACCGGGTGTCGTTCGTCTACCTGGAGCGGTGCGTGGTGCACCGGGAGGACAACGCCATCACAGCTGAGGACGGGGACGGCACGAGGTACATACCCGGAGCGACCATCGGGACCCTTCTCCTGGGGCCTGGGACCACTGTGACCCAGGCTGCGATGAAAGTCCTTGGGGAGTGCGGAGCCAGCGTCGTCTGGGTGGGTGAGCATGGGGTCCGCTTCTACGCGGCGGGGCGCGGGCTGACGACCTCCTCGCGGATGGTGGAGGCACAGGCCACGGCATGGGCCAATCGGCAACGACGGCTCGACGTGGCTCGAGCGATGTACAGGTTGCGCTTCCCGGACCTGGAAGTGGACGCCTTCAGCCGCCAGCAGTTGCTCGGCAAGGAAAGCGACCGAGTGAAGAAGTGCTACCGGGCGGAGTCCGAGCGAACCGGTGTGCTCTGGAAGGGACGAAAGTACACGCCTGGCCAACACGACAAATCCGATGCGCCGAACAAGGGCATCACCTCCGCCGCTCAATGCCTCTATGGAGTGGCCCACACGGTGACGGTCGCCCTGGGATGCAGTCCTGGGCTGGGTTTCGTGCACTCTGGGCACGATCGGGGTTTCGTCATGGACATCGCGGATCTCTACAAGGTGGAGATCGGAATTCCGGTGGCCTTCGACGCAGCCGCGCAGGGCGAAGAAGACGTGGACGGATTGACCCGGAGACTGCTTCGGGACCGGATCAACACGGAGGGGCTGCTCGAACGTTGTGTCCGCGATGTTCGCAGCCTGCTTCTCGGTGATGCGGCTGGCGAAGAGGTGGAAGGGCCGGAGGAGGACCGGGTCGGCCTCGTCGGTGATGGTGAACAGCTGTTGGAGGCTGGACGGCATCATCCGGACGAGGTGGTGTGGTGACCGTCATCGTTTTGGCCAAGTGCCCCAAGGGATTGAGGGGGTTCCTGAGCCGCTGGCTGATGGAGATCTCGTCGGGGGTGTTCATCGGTAACCCGTCCCGAAGGGTCAGAGAGGCGCTCTGGGCCGAGGTTCAGGAGTATGCCAACAACGGCCGAGCGCTGCTCGTGTACGGGAACGACTCGGAACAAGGATTTGCCTTCGAGACATTCGAGCATGATTGGGAGCCCAGGGACCACGAGGGGCTGGTGCTGATGCATCGACCCAAGAACCCAACCCGCAGAAGCGTGGCCACACCCAAGACCGGTTGGAGTAACGCTGCCAAGCGGAGAAGGTTCGGGAAGCGATGAACCATGTGGCGCCTGCGGGGCTTTTGTCTTCAATGTCCAACTTTCAAGAAGTTGGAAAAATGACCCCTTGCCGCTGGTAAGTTCCCTGGTCAAAAAGTCTGCTCCCCGCGCACGCGGGGATGGACCCTCGTCCCCGTCCGGCGACACCCACACCAGCCTCTGCTCCCCGCGCACGCGGGGATGGACCCCTTATGCGGCGCGTGATTCGAGTGCACAATAACTGCTCCCCGCGCACGCGGGGATGGACCCAGGGTGGTGGCTCCGGCTCCGGCTCCGGCCAGCTGCTCCCCGCGCACGCGGGGATGGACCCCTTGACACAAAAAAATCTTGGCACGCCCAACCCTGCTCCCCGCGCACGCGGGGATGGACCCCCTTTGCGTCTACGCACGAATCCGTGATGACACTGCTCCCCGCGCACGCGGGGATGGACCCACGAGGCGGCCGCCGGGGGTGGTGGTGTCCAGCTGCTCCCCGCGCACGCGGGGATGGACCCGCCGTCCGCCGCGACCTCTGACCACCCCGGCTCTGCTCCCCGCGCACGCGGGGATGGACCCCCAAATCATTTACTACACGGACGAGGAGGCACCTGCTCCCCGCGCACGCGGGGATGGACCCGGCTGTGAGGAGCCACGGGTCGAGCGCTCTCTCTACTCCCCGCGCATGCTGGGATGAACTGCCTGCTTGACTGGTGGGGTCTAAGAAGCTGGGGGATGCCGTGGGCGGTCGGGGTTGGTGCGCAGTGGGGCTCGCGGTTCTGCTCGTGGGATGCGGGGCGCAGGCAGGGGAGTCGGAGGCTCTGCCGGAGGGCGGGTTCGACTACCAGTTGGGTGATGCCTACCCGCCGCCCGAAGGGGCCACCATCGTGGTGCGCGACTCCACGGCCGAACCGGAGCCGGGCATCTACTCGGTCTGTTACGTCAACGGCTTCCAGACCCAGCCCGGGGAACTGGACTCATGGCTGGACGCGGGGCTGGTGTTGCTGGACGGGGACGGAGAACCGGTCGCCGACCCGGGGTGGCCGGACGAGATGCTCCTGGACACCTCCACGGACGACAAGCGGGAGCGGATCGCGGGAATCCTGGCGGACACCGTCGACGGGTGCGCGGAGGCGGGGTTCGACGCTGTGGAGTTCGACAACCTGGACTCCTACCTGCGTTCCCGGGGTGCCTTGAGCGTTGACGACAACCTGGCTCTGGCCGGGGACCTCGTCGCGTCGGCACACGAGCGAGGGCTCGCGGCCGCCCAGAAGAACGCGGCGGAGGAGGCCGAACGCGGCAGGGACGAGGCCGGGTTCGACTTCGCCGTCACCGAGTCCTGCGCCGCCTGGTCGGAGTGCTCCGTCTACACGGACGCCTACGGGGACGACGTGCTCGACATCGAGTACCCCGAGGACCTGGAGGAGGCCGGGACCACCTTCGAGCAGGTGTGCTCGGACCCGGACCTTCCGTCCCGGACCGTGCTGCGGGACCTCGGCCTGGTCGGGCCCGACCAGGCCGACCACGTCTACGCGCGCTGCTGAGCCTCGGACTCGCCGAAGTCGGCGGCCGCCCTGAGGGACTCGGCGGAGAAGACCACGTGACCCACGGCCACGTGGTCGGGCAGGTTCGCGCGCACGCGGGCGGCGGCCTCCAGAGTGAAGCCGCCGCAGAGTTCGATCAGCCGCACTCCCTCGGCGGCCAGGGTCGCGGCGATCGCCGGTGCCGCGTCCTGGTCCGTCACCGGAACGAGGATGGTGCGTTGCCCGGCACGATCGATCTCGGTGCGGTCCCTGACCGGGTCGGTGTCGGGGTGCTCGTACAGGTAGGCCCAGATCATGCTCATACCGTCACCCTAGGAACTCAAGCCTGGTTGAGGTCAACGGGCAGGTTCGCTGCTCCCGAGGGTCCTGGGTGCCATACTTCGCTCGGGGCCGTCCCCTGGCCCGGCAGACAAGGAGTGTTGGATGGGTTTCCCGAGCACGCTGGACCACCTCGTGTACGCCGTGCCCGATCTGGGTGAGGCGGTCACCGACTTCGCCCGGCGCACCGGGGTGACGCCCGCGCGCGGCGGAGCGCACCCGGTGGGGTCGGCCAACGCCCTGGTGGCGCTGACCGTGGACGGTCGGCCCGCCCCCCACTACCTGGAGATCGTCGGCCCCGACCCCGCAAGGGAGGACCCGGGACCGGTGCGCGTCTTCGGGTTGGCCGACCTGGAGCGTCCCCACCTGGCGACCTTCGCCGTGCGGGTCGGTGAGGACCTGGAGACCGCCGTCGAGCGGGCCCGCGCGGTGGGCCACGACCCCGGTGACGTGGACCCGTGGTCCAGGACCACCCCCCGACGGGACGGTGCTCCGCTGGATGCTGGCCAAGAGGGAACCCGACTCCTACCCGGCGCCGGTGCCGTTCCTGATCGACTGGGAGGGAACCCCGCAGCCCGGACTGGGGGACCTGCCCGCGCTCGAGCTCCTCGCCCTGCGCGCGGAGCACCCCGAGCCCGCGTCGCTGGCTCCGGCACTGGGCGCGCTGGGTGTGGACCTGGACCTCCGCGAGGGACCTCGGGCCTTGTTGGAGGCCGACCTGCGCGGTCCGCGAGGCGAGTTCGTCCTGCGCTGAACGATCCAGGCCAGCCGCGCCGGGCGTTCCCCAACGCGGACTCCCGGATTCCCCCATCTCTTCCCAGGCGTCGTTTTCAGGCCCCGCATGTCGGGTACCGCAGCATCCACATCCCCCACACAGCAGTATCCGAAGAACAGGGGAGCACATGCCGCAGGGTCAACACACGCCCGCCGACCGTGGGGGCGCACTGTGACCGGCTGGAAGGCGCCCCTCGCGATCGCCGGGCTCCGATGGGCGTGGACCAGGGCCCGCCGTGCGCGAACTCCCGAGCCCCCTCCTCGTGACGGACTCGAACTCCTCGCCTGGGGCGCGGCTGGGGCCGCTCTCGGAATCGGCGCCTCCGCGCTGTCCGAACACCGCCGGTCGGGGCTGATGAACGGCAAGGTCGTGTTGGTCACCGGCGGCTCCCGGGGGCTCGGCCTCCAGTTGGCTCGCGAGTTCGGTGCCAGCGGCGCCTCCGTGGTGATCTGCGCGCGCGGGCAGGAGGGGCTGGACCGCGCCGTCTCCGAACTCGCCGGTAGGGGCGTGCGCGCCCACGGCGTGGTCTGCGACGTCACCGACCCGGACGCGATCGAGGGCCTGCTCGACGAGGCGGAACGGCACTTCGGGCGCTTGGACGCCGTGGTCAACTCGGCCGGGATCATGCGGGTCGGTCCCCAGGAGACCCATACGGACGACCACTTCCGGCAGGCCATGGACGTCATGTTCTGGGGTCCGTTCCACCTGTCCCGCGCGGCCGTCGACCGCCTGCGCCGCACTCGGGGCACCATCGTCAACATCACCTCGATCGGCGCCTACCTGTCCGTCCCGCACCTGCTGCCCTACTCGACCGCCAAGCACGCCTGGGCGGCGCTGTCGGAGGGCATGGCGGCCGAGACCGCCGGCACCGGCGTGCGCGTCACCACCGTGGTTCCGGGGCTGATGCGCACCGGGTCGCACCGGGGCGTGGTCTTCAGCGGTGATCCGGAACGCGAGTACGCGTGGTTCGCGCTCGCGGCCGGATTGCCCCTGTTGAGCGTCAGCGCCGAACACGCCGCCCGGCGCATCGTGCACGCCACGGCCCGGCGCCAGGGGTTCCTCGTGATCTCCCCGATCACCCGGGTCGGTCTGGCGGTGCGCGGGATCGCACCCGGGCTCACCCAGGAGGCGATGCGCGTGGTGGGCCGACTGCTGCCCGACGCCCCGGGGCACGTGGAGGAGCGCCCCGGTTCGGAGGCGGGCCAGAGCAGCCTCGGACGGGTGGTCGGCGCTGTCGCCGTGCTCAACGAACGGGCGGGCCACCGCATGAACCAGCGTTCCCGAGCGGACGAACAGCGCGACGAACGGAACCGAGACTCCCAACGGTCCAACGAAGAGGAGGACACCCCATGAGCGCGAACCCCGAGGGCGCGGGCGGTGGCCCGACACAACGTCAACCCGATCCCATGCCGCCGGACCCCTTCCCGCCGGCGCCGATGCCTCCCGAGCCGGTTCCGCCGGAGCCGAGCCCGACCCCGATCCCCGAGCCGGAGCCGGTTCCCGAGCCGCCAGGGCCCGAGCCGCAGCCCGAACCCGCCTGAGCGCCGGTCCCGAAACGGTGTGCGTGTCCAGCCATCGCGGGCCCGTGGGGCGCACCGACGAGGTGTGCCCCACGGTTGGTCACCGGGAGTCACCGCCCTTGACGGCTGAGCGACCGGAGCCTAGCTTCTTCTGGTAACACTCCTTCCGGATATGGGCCGCGCGAACCCCCTCGCGCGGCCGGTCCGCACCCCGCTGGAGGTCCTCGCATGGCGCGTCACCGCACCACCCCCGTCCTCGGAGCCCCCCGCAGACACCCCTTCAGGACCCTGGGAATCGCCACTTTGGGAGCGCTCCTAGTCGGCGCCGCCCTCTTCCCCGGTGTTTCCACGGACGACGTCACCCCCGTCTCCGACCAGACCGCGCTCAACGCCGTCGAGGAGCACGGGCAGCTCCAGGTGTGCGGCCTCAAGCTCTGCGACGAGAGCGGTCAGCCGATCCAGCTCACCGGCATGAGCTCCCACGGGCTCCAGTGGTACGACCAGTGTCTGACCGACGCCTCGCTCGACGCCCTGGCCCAGGACTGGCGCGCCGACGTGCTGCGTGTGTCCATGTACATCCAGGAGGGCGGTTACGAGACCGACCCGCGCGGCTTCACCGACCGGGTGCACGAGCTGATCGAGGAGGGCACCGAGCGCGGCCTCTACGTGATCGTCGACTGGCACATGCTCACGCCCGGCGACCCGAACCACAACACCGACAGCGCGAAGGAGTTCTTCGCCGAGATCGCCGCCGAGCACGCCGACAAGGACAACCTCCTCTACGAGATCGCCAACGAGCCCAACGGGGTCTCCTGGAACTCGGTGAAGGGCTACTCCGAGGAGGTCATCCCGGTGATCCGGGCGCAGGACCCCGAGGCGGTCGTGCTGGTCGGCACCCGGGCCTGGTCCTCGCTGGGAGTCTCGGAGGGCTCCGACCACTCCGAGATCGTCGACAACCCGGTGGACGCCGACAACATCATGTACGTCTACCACTTCTACGCCGCCTCGCACAGCGGCGGGCACTTCGACGTCTTCCGTGAGGCGGCCCAGGAGCTGCCCCTGTTCGTCACAGAGTTCGGCACCCAGGAGCACACCGGCGACGGCCCCAACGACTTCGCCTCCGCCCAGGCCTACCTCGACTTCATGGCCCAGGAACAGATCAGCTGGGTGAACTGGAACTTCTCGGACGACTTCCGCTCCGGCGCGGTCTTCGAGACCGGTACCTGCGACGCCGGAGGGCCGTTCACCGGCACCGACTCGCTGAAGCCCGCGGGGGAGTGGATCCGCGACCAGATCCGCACCAGCGGTCTGTCCGCCTGACCCCGGCCGGGTCCCGGAGGCGTCTCCTCCGGGACCCGGGCCCACGCCTCAGCTCGGCGGAACGGTGGAGATGGTGAGCTGGTCCTCACCGTCCACGTCGACCACCACCTGGTCGCCGGGAAGCACCTGGCGGTCCAGCACCATGCGGGAGAGCCGGTTGCCCACGTTGCGCTGGATGGTCCTGGCCAGGGGACGGGCGCCGAACTCGGGCTGGTAGCCGCGCCGGGACAGCCAGTCGATCGCCTCGTCGGTGAAGCGCACCCGGATGTCCTGCGCGAGCAGGCGCTCCTCGGTACTCTCCAGCATCAGCGTGGTGATCTGCCTGATCTCGTCCTCACCCAGCTGCTGGAAGACGATGATCTCGTCCACACGGTTCAGGAACTCCGGACGGAACTCCTCCCTCAGGCGTCGCATCACACGGCGCTCGGTGTCGGGGTCCATCTGCCCGTCCGCGGTGAAGCCCATCGGACCGCTCCCGGTGATCGCCTCCGAACCCAGGTTGCTCGTCATGATGACCACCGTGTTGCGAAAGTCCACGGTCCGGCCCTGGCCGTCGGTGAGCCGACCGTCGTCCAGGAGCTGCAACAGCAGGTTGAACACGTCCGGGTGAGCCTTCTCGATCTCGTCGAGCAGCAGCACCGAGTACGGGTGTCGGCGGACCGCCTCGGTCAGCTGCCCCGCCTCCTCGTAGCCCACGAACCCGGGCGGCGCACCCGTGAGCCTGCTGGTGGTGTGCCGTTCCTGGAACTCGCTCATGTCGATCCGGACCATGGCGTCCTCCGCCCCGAACAGCGCCTCCGCCAGGGCCCGGGCCAGCTCGGTCTTGCCCACGCCGGTCGGTCCCAGGAACAGGAAGCTGCCCACCGGCCGGTCGGGGTCGCCCAACCCGGCGCGGTTGCGACGGATTGCCTCCGAGACGGCGGTGACCGCCTCGTCCTGGCCGATCACGCGGTCGTGCAGCACCTCCTCCAGGTTGACCAGCCGTTCCCGTTCCTCCTGGGTCAGCTGAGCCACCGGGATACCCGTGCTGCGCGAGACCACCTCCGCGATGTCGGCGGGGCTCACCTCCGGAACCGCCGAACCGGTTCCGCGCGCCTGGTGCACGTTGCCCTTTGCCGCGTTGATCTCGTCGCGCAGCGCGGAGGCCCGCTCGTAGTTCTCCTCCTGGACCGCCCGGTCCTTGCGTTCCTCCAGGTCCTTGAGCTTGCGTTCCAGCTCGCGCAGGGCCGAGCTGGAGGTCTTCAGGCGCAACCGGACCCGGGCTCCGGCCTGGTCGACGAGGTCGATGGCCTTGTCGGGCAGGAACCGGTCGGTGACGTAGCGGTCGCTCAGTTCCGCCGCGGCGACCAGGCTGTCGTCGCTGAACCGCACCTGGTGGTGCGCCTCGTAGCGGTCCCGCAGCCCCCGCAGGATCTCGACGGTGTCCTGCACGGACGGCTCGGGCACCTGGATCGGTTGGAACCGGCGCTCCAGGGCGGCGTCCTTCTCGATGTTCTTGCGGTACTCGTCGACGGTGGTCGCACCGATGATGTGCAGTTCGCCGCGGGCCAGAGCCGGCTTGAGCATGTTCCCGGCGCTGGTCGAGCCCTCGGACGCGCCCGCCCCGACCAGGGTGTGGATCTCGTCGATGAAGATCAGCAGCTCGTCCGACCGTGCGCGGATCTCGTCCACGATGGCGTTGAGCCGTTCCTCGAAGTCGCCCCGGTACCGGGTGCCCGCGACGATGCCCGAGAGGTCGAGCTGGACCAGGCGTCGGCCGCGCAGGGTCTCGGGGACGTCGTCGTCGAAGATGCGCTGGGCGATGCCCTCCACGATGGCGGTCTTGCCCACGCCGGGATCGCCGGTGAGCACCGGGTTGTTCTTGCGCCGTCGCGCCAGCACCTCGATGCACTGTTCGACCTCGTCGTCCCGGCCGATCACCGGGTCCAGGCGCCCCTCCCGGGCGAGCGCGGTCATGTCGGTGCCGAACTCGTCCAGTTGGGGGGTGTCGGAGGGGGCGGACTCGCCCTGCTCGCTCGCGGGCACCGCCCCGGCGGCCTTCTGGAGCGCCTGCGGGGTGACCCCGGAGTCCCGCAGGAGCTGTCCGACCGGAGCGTCGGGGGTGACCGCCAGCGCGAACAGCAGGTGCTCGGGTGTGATGCTGGCGCTACCGGTGGCGCGGGCGATCTGGAGGGAGTCGAGGAAGGCGCGCTTGGCGGCGGGCGTGAGCCGGGGCGAGCCGCCGCGCGCCGCGCGGGGTGTCTGGGCGACGGCCTGGTCCACCACGTCCTCCAGCGGGGCCAGGTCGGTGTCGGTCCGCCCCAGCAGCTCGCGGATCGGCGGGTAGCGCAGGAGCGACCACAGCAGGTGGACGGAGTCGACGTCGGCCCCACCGCTCTCCAGGGTGCGCCGGACGGCGGCGTCGGCCACCCTCTGCGCCTCGGGGTCCATCAGCTTGGAGAGGTCGACGCGGCGGACGGGGCCCCGGGACCCGCTGAGGAACCGCGCCAGGAACTCGTCGAAGGAGCCCGGGTCGTCACCCGGGCCGTCGGGAAGGTCGGTGCTCATGTCGTGTCGTCCCCCGTGGTGTTGACGGACGGGCGAAATTGCCCGTAGGAGTCGCTCAATCACCCTAAGTGAAACCACCTGAATCGGGCGGTACCACCCGCCCGGAGGGTGGGGGCGTCGGGGATTCGGCTGATCCCTGGCCATGGCTGATGGGCGGGTGCTAGCCTCGACCTGATTCCCTACTTTTCCGGTTGGCTTTATTCGTAAAGGGGCTTTCGTTGAGCACCGACACCACCCGCGTCCGGTCCTGGTCCTTCGAGACCCAGCAGATCCACGCCGGGGCCGAGCCCGACCCCGCGACCAACGCGCGGGCGACCCCGATCTACCAGACCACCTCGTACGTGTTCCGGGACAGCCAGCACGGCGCCGACCTGTTCAGCCTGGCCGAGCCGGGCAACATCTACACCCGCATCGGCAACCCCACCCAGGACGTCCTCGAACAGCGCGTCGCCGCCCTGGAAGGCGGTGTGGGCGCGGTCGCCTTCGCCTCCGGCTCGGCCGCCGTCACCTCGGCCCTGCTCAACCTGGTCGGCGCCGGTGACCACCTGGTGTCCAGCTCGCTCCTCTACGGAGGCACCTACAACCTCCTCCACCACACGCTGCCCAAGCTCGGCGTCCAGGTGTCCTTCGTGGAGGACCAGGACGACCCCGAGTCGTGGCGGGCCGCGACCCGGTCCGAGACCAAGCTCTACTTCGCCGAGACCCTGGCCAACCCGGGCGGCAACGTCCTGGACGTGCGGGCGGTGGCCGACGCCGCCCACGGGGTCGGCGTCCCGCTGGTCGTGGACAACACCGTGCCCACCCCCTACCTGCTGCGTCCCATCGACTTCGGCGCCGACGTGGTCGTGCACTCCGCCACCAAGTACCTCGGCGGCCACGGCACCACCGTCGCCGGAGTGGTCGTGGACGCGGGCAGCTTCGACTTCGGCGCGCACGGCGACCGCTTCCCCGGATTCGTGGAGCCCGACCCCAGCTACCACGGGCTCAGGTACTGGGACGCGCTCGGCCCGGGCGCCTACGCGGCTAAACTCCGGGTGCAGCTGCTGCGCGACACCGGCGCAGCCATCGCCCCGTTCAACTCCTTCCTCGTCCTCCAGGGGATCGAGACCCTCTCGCTGCGGATCGACCGCCACGTCAGCAACACGCGGGCGTTGGCCGAGTGGCTGGAGGGGCGCGACGAGGTCGAACGCGTCCACTACGCGGGTCTGGCCTCCAGCCCCTTCCACGCCCTGGCCCGGAAGTACCTGCCCAGGGGCGCCGGGGCGGTCGTGTCCTTCGAGCTGCGCGGGGGAGTGGACGCCGGGCGGGCCTTCGTCGACGGCACCGAGCTGTTCAGCCAGCTCGTCAACATCGGTGACGTGCGCAGCCTCATCGTTCACCCGGCCAGCACCACCCACAGCCAGCTGGCCCCCGAGGAACAGGCCGCCGCCGGAGTCACCCCCGGGCTGGTCCGGCTCGCGGTGGGCCTGGAGCACGTCGACGACCTGCGCGCCGACCTCGAACTCGGCTTCCGCGCCGCCAAGGCGCACCAGTGACCGGTCGTCCGCGACCGGTGGGTCCGGCCCGTCCGCGTCAGGACGGTCCGGGCCCCGCTCCCGCCCTCCCCGTCCCGCCGGGGACCCGACCGGCCCGGGGCGGCTGGCGCGAGGGCGACCCCGTCGGGCGGCGCCGCTGGGTCGGCCTGGAGCACCCCCTGGAACTGGAGTCGGGAGAGCGTCTGCCCGGGGTGCGCCTGGCCTACCAGACCTGGGGGCGACTCAACTCCCGGGGCACCAACGCGGTGCTCGTGCTGCACGCCCTCACCGGGGACTCCCACGTGACCGGGCCACCCGGCCCGGGCCAGCCCAGCTCCGGATGGTGGGAGGGGGTCGTCGGCCCAGGCAGGGCACTGGACACCGACCGCTACCTGGTGGTGGCCCCCAACGTCCTGGGCGGCTGCCAGGGCAGCACCGGTCCGTCCTCGGACGCCCCCGACGGCCGCCCATGGGGGAGCAGGTTCCCCAGGATCACCCTGCGCGACTCCGTCCGTGCCGAGGAGGCGCTCGCGGACGCGCTGGGCGTGGACGCGTGGGCGGCGGTGATCGGCGGTTCCATGGGCGGGATGCGCGCCCTGGAGTGGGCCCTCACCCACCCCGCGCGGGTCCGCCGGGCTCTGCTCCTGGCCTGCCCCGCGGCTACCACCGCCTGGCAGATCGCCTGGGCCGCCCCGCAGCTGCACGCCGTACGCGCGGACCCGGACTGGTTCGGCGGCGACTACCACTCCACCGGCCGGGCCCCGGTGGACGGCCTCGGCGTGGCGCGACGGATCGCCCACGTCACCTATCGCGGCGCGGGTGAGTTCGACGCGCGCTTCGGCCGCGCCGCGCAGCGTGGGGAGGATCCGGGCGCCGAGGGGCGGTACGCGGTGGAGTCCTACCTCGACCACCAGGCGTGGAAGCTGGCTCGGCGCTTCGATCCGGCCAGCTACGTGCTGCTCACCGAGGCGATGAACGGGCACGACGTCGGACGCGGCCGCGGAGGAGCGGCGGCCGCGCTGGCCGCGTTGCCGGAGCGAACGATCGTCGCGGGGATCGACAGCGACCACCTGTACCCGCTCTCGCAGCAGCGGGAGATCGCCCGCCACCTGCCCCGGCCCGGTCAGGTGCGGGTGATCGGCTCCCCGCACGGCCACGACGGGTTCCTCGTCGAGACCGGGCAGGTCGCCGCTCTGGTCAGGGAACTGCTCGCCGACGCCGGGTGAGCGCGGGGCTGCCTCCCGCACGCTCTCCCCGCCCCGGACGGGGTCAGGCGGACGCCGCGTCCAGGAGAGCGGTCTCCTCGGCGGTCAGGCGCAGGTCCGCCATGGCCAGCAGCGCCTCCAGCTGGCGGGGCTCACGGGCGCTGGACAGCACCGAGGTCACCCCGGGGCGCGCGACCAGCCAGGCCAGGGCGACCGTGGACGGCTCCACCGACCGCTCGGCCGCGATCGTGTCCAGCGCCGCCAGGACCCGCTCGCCACGCGGGTGCTCCAGGTAGGCGCGGGCGCTGGCGGCCCGGGGACTGCCGTCGTCCGTGGCGCCCGGCCGGTACTTGCCGGTGAGGAAGCCCCGGGCCAGGCCGAAGTAGGGCAGCAGCGCCAACCCCTCGGCGCGGGCCAGCGGCACCAGGTCCCGCTCGATCCCGCGTTCGACCAGGTTGTACTGCGGCTGCACGCACACCGGTCGGTGCCACCCGTTCCGGTCACAGGCGTCCAGCCACTCCCTGATGCGGTTCGGTGCGTGGTTGGACAGGCCCACGTACCTGACCCGTCCCTCCTCGACCAGCGATGAGAAGGCCTCGGCGCTCTCGGCCACGGGCGTCTCGGGGTCGTCGAAGTGCGCGTAGTAGAGGTCGATCGTGTCCACGCCGAGGCGCCCCAGGGAGGCCTCGGCGGCGGCCCGGACGTTACCGGCGGACAGTCCCAGGAACTCCGGGTGCTGGCTCACCTTGGTGGCGACCAGGGTGCGGTCGCGGCCCCGGCTGGCCAGCCACCGGCCGATGACCTCCTCGGACTCGCCGCCGGTGTGCCCCTCGGCCCAGACCGAGTACGAGTCGGCGGTGTCGACGAAGTTGCCGCCCGCCGCGTGGTAGGCGTCCAGGACCGCGAACGAGGTGGCCTCGTCCGCGGTCCACCCGAAGACGTTGCCGCCCAGGGTCAGGGGGCTGACGTGCAGGTCGGAGGCGCCGAGCTGGCGCAGAGGGGTGGAGTTCATGCTCACCGTTCCGTGTCTTCCCGCCGGGGTCGTGGGGAGTCCGACCCACGCTAGGGCAGTCGGACCCGGGGGTCACGGAAGCGCCACGCGGGGATGACGCGTGAGGGAAACGAGGTCCTGATCCCGCCCGCGAGCACGTCGGACCCCGTGGCCGGAGGCGGCCACCCGCGAGGCCCTTCACCCCCGTCGGCCCTGGTCTGGATAGGCTGCGGGTGCCCCCAGCAGTGACGCACCGATGAGGTGGACCCGTTGAGCGAAGTGTCGCCCAGGAACAGCACGACCAACTCGGTCCGCGACGTGAGCGGCACCGCCATCATGGGTGACCACCTCACGATCAACCTCGTTGACAGCGCCTGCGGCGAGTCGGCCGAACACGCCTTCGGTCTCCTGGCGCCGCCGCGCTTCGTGGACCGGAACGACCCCCTGACGAAGGCACGCCGGGCCCTGGAGGAGCGCCGGGGCACCTCGACCGTGCTCACGGTGTACGCCCCCGGGCAGGGCGGCGGGACCACCGCCTTCGGCCTCAAGCTCCTCTACGACAGCTTCGAGCGGGACCGCCGACGCTTCCCCGGCGGCTACTACTTCGTGGACCTGTCCCGCGAGGACCCGGGCGTGGCCGTCGCGCAGTTCCTCCGCCTCATGGGGGTCCAGGAGGCGGACGTCCCGGCCACTCCGGAACGGCGGTGGGAGATGCTGCACCGGAGCGCGCGGTGGCGGAGCGGTGTCGCGGTGATGGTGGACGCGCCCCGCAGCATCACGGAGGCCCTTCCCTTCTTCGCGACCTCCCCGGGCAGCCTCACCGTGGTCACCGGCTCCCACCGGTTCGATCTGAGGACGCTGGGCCGCGAGGACCTGCGCCGGATCAGACACGTCGACTGGGAGGACGTCACACTGGAGGGACTGTCGGACGCGGACGCCACCACGATGTTCCTCCAGCAGGCCAAGGTCGCCGTGGAGGGTGAACGGGACCGGGCGATGGTCTCCGACTTCGTGTCCGCCGCCCGGGGCAATCCCGGGCTGGTCGCCGACTACGCCTTCGACGTCGTCACCGAACGCCTGTTCAGGTCCGAAGACGGGGACCCGCTGGCCGCCGCGCACCGGCGCACCTTCGGGGCGGCAGCCATCCTCGGCCACCAGCCGCGTGACCGCGGGGACTTCGCCGGGCTGACCGGGGACCAGCGGGCACTGGCGGTCCTGCTCGCGCAGCACCCCGACAGCGACTTCGGCGTGGACCTGGCCGTGTCGCTCCTCCACCCCGGGACGGATCCGGTCGAGGCCCGCGCGCGGCTGGACGTGTTGGTCGAACGGGGGGTCCTGCACCGGACGACGGGAGAGGGTTCGCTCCGGTACCGCTTCACGACACGGAGCATGAGGACGACCTTTCCTCCCGACCCGGAGCAGGCCATGGACACACCCGAACGCGTCCTCGCCCACTACTACGCGATCGCGTACGCCGCGCACCGGCGCCTGATGCCCGGCCGTTGGCTCCAGCGGGACCTCGACGGCCGGTCCGCCTTCCCGGAGGGCGCCCGTTCGGCCCGCTCCTTCGCGACGGTCGGGGAGGCCCGGCGGGCGTTGTACGTCGAACGCCGCACGCTGGTCAGGGTGGTTCTCGACGCCGTGCGCGCGGGGCACCACGCGATGGCGGCCGAACTGTGCGAGGTGCTGTGGCCCTTCTGGTTCCTCTCCGGCTACTTCACCGACGTGGTCGACGCGCAGAGCCCTCTGCTCAGGGCCACGGAGGGGACCCACCGCCTCGAACCGGCCCGTCTCTCCCGACTGCGCGTGCAGACCGCCATCGCCTACCGCCGGGACCGGAACTGGGCGGAGGCACGCCGTGAGGCCGAACTCGCCCTGGAGCTCGCGGAGGGCGCGCACCCGCTGGTGCGGCTCACCGCACTCGACGCCCTCGCGGACATCGAGGCGGACGAGGGCCGGTGCGACGCCGCGAGCGGGCACTTCGCCGCCGCGACCCGGATCGCCGAGGGGATGGACCCGGTGGACCCGAGGGCACTGCACATCATGGTGCGCAAGGAGGGCGTGGCCCACCTGGGAGCTGGTCGGCTGCCGCAGGCCGAGCGGCGCATCCTCCGGGCCCGTGACCTGCTCTCCGAGGACGACCACCAGAACCGGGCCCGCACCCACAAGGCCCTGGCGGACCTGCGGGTGCGCCAGGGGCGACTCGACGAGGCGCTGGAGGAGTACGACGGGGCGGTCGCGTCGCACCGCCTCCTCGGAGACCAGCGCCGGGTCGGAGACGTGTACGTGGCGCGCGCCGACGCCCTCGCGGAGCGGGACCCGGTCGCCGCCCGGGCGGAACTGCGCCGAGCGCTGGACGCGTACGAGGCCGCCGAGGCCGTGCGGGAGGCCGCCGAGGTCCGGGAACGGATCGGCGCCTGACCCCGCCCCGGGTCACTCGCCTCGCAGGCGGTGGACGGTGAAGGCGAGCCGGTGCTCGCCGAGGAGCACCGGAAGGTCCCGCTCGGGTCCCCGTCCCTCGACCCACAGGTGCCAGTAGGCGGAGGCGGCGGCGGTGGGGTCGACCCCCTGGTGGGGGGAGTCCGCCACGAGGCGCACCCGCGCGCCGTCGCGGTCGACGACCAGGCAGTCGGGTCCGTCCGCCGCCACCGCCAGGTGGGCGCGGGGGTGGTCGGCCAGCCGTGCCCGCAGGCGCTCCCAGGAGGCGGCCTCCCGGGGGCCCTCCGAACCGGGGCCGCAGAGGAGGAGGCAGGCCGCATCGAACCAACGGGCCTGGGTCTCGTCCGCGTGGGCGGCCAGGTGGGGTCGGTCCAGCGGCATCCGTGCGGCGTCGACGGCCTCTGCGGGGAGTCGGCGGACCCGGAGCCCGTCCTTCTCCTCCAGGACCGTGCACCACAGCGGCGTGGTGTCCGCGGCGTCGGGCCATCCGCGTCGGTGGGGGACCGGCGGGTCCGGCGGCAGCACGCGCAGGGCCTGTTCGGGCTCGGACAGGTTCAGGAGCCGGTAGAAGGTCGCGCGCAGGATCTGCCCGGACCGGCCGGGTACGGAGTTGAGCAGGTCGGTGTGGGCGGAGAACCGGTCGGGCTTGTGCTCGGCGGCGTCGGCCAGCACCTGGGGCAGCAGGGGCCGGTCCGCGCGCAGCCGGGTGGCGGCCCGGCCGAACGCGGCGATGGGGGAGTCGTCGGCCATCTCGTGGTGGGGGAAGGTCGCCAGCATGGTGTGCGTGCCCTGGGCGGCGCCGTAGAAGGTGACCGAACCGTGGTCACCGATCACGTGGTCGGCGGCGACCAGCACCGCCTGCCAGCCCTGCCGGGGCGGCAGCACGCGGAGCCCGGAGCGTTCGGCCGTGGCCAGCCAGGACCGCACCTGCCAGGTGCCGTGGCCGTGCCAGACGTTGGGGTGCAGGGCGAGGGCCACGCGGTACTCGTCCACGGGAAGTTCGGTGAGGAGGGTGTTGAGGAAGCCGGGCCAGGCGCCCAGGAGGGAGGTGGGCCCCCAGGTGGAACTGACCAGGACCAGCCTGCGCGCGCCCGTCTCCAGGTGGTCGCGGTAGCGCTCGCGCCAGGGGAGTCCGGCCAGGATGCGGTCGTGGGTGGGGTCTCCGGCGACGACCGCGGAGTCGACCGCCTCGGGGCAGGCGGCGCGGAGCCGGTCGAGCTGTTCGGTGTGGGAGAGCACGAGGGCCGCGGGGATCAGCTCCCCGTCCCGCAGCAGGGTGGGGGCGGCCAGGCCGAACACGGCGTCGGTTTCCGGGGAGTCCGTCACGTCACGGTTTCCGGTTTCCGGTTTCCGGTTTCCGGTTTCCGGTTTCCGGTTTCCGGTTTCCGGTTTCCGGTTTCCGGTTTCCGGTTTCCGGTTTCCGGTTTCATGAGTTTATTGTACCCGGCACCATGGGAGAAGACGACCAAGGGGGCCTTGATCAGGTGCAGGTCATCGCCGTAACTCGCGGCGATGGCCAGGTCGAATTCCTCCTCCATCGCCTGTTCCCATGGTGCGACGACGGCGCCGATGTCACCGAGGAATTCGGTGACGCCCTCGCGGAAATTGGACGTGCGCGCGCGGGTGAAGACGATCTGGATTCGGGGATCGGATTCGAGCAGCGGAAGAATGTCGAGCAGCCGCGTGAGGGTGGTGACGGTGTGCGCCACGACCAGCACGCGGCGGCAGTCGGGCGCCGTCGACCAGCCGGGGGCCGATCCGATGGGTACCCTCAGCCGCTCCTCGACCGACATGCGCTCTCCCGCCACTCGTGTCCGTTCTGCCCGGCCCGCGACGGAACAGAGTACCGAATCCCCGTCTCCGTGTCGGGGGCCGGTCAGACGCCGTGGGCGGCCCGGCGGTGCTCGGCGTAGCGTTCGCGGACCCGCAGACCCACCTCGGGTGCCTGGCTGGACTCCTCTTCCGGGGCTCCCAGGGGCCACACGGGAGGCTCGGCGGTACCGGCGAGCGTCCAGGCGGCCTGGCGGGCCGCGCCGATGGCCACGTACTCGGCGGCGGGCGGCACCACGGTGGGAGCGCCCAACACGAGCGGCGCCACCGCGCGCACGGCGGCCGAGCGGGCGCCGCCTCCCACGAGCAGGACGCGCTCGACCGGGACACCGCTCTCGGTCATGGCGGCCAGCCCGTCGGCCAGCCCGCACAGCATGCCCTCCACGGCGGCGCGCGCGATGTTCTCCGGGCGCATGTTGTCCCGGCGCAGGCCGTGCAGCGATCCCGTCGCGTGCGGCAGCTCCGGGGTGCGCTCCCCGTCCAGGTAGGGCAGCAGGACCACCCCGTCCGCGCCCGGTTCGGCGCTCAGGGCGAGGGCGTCCAGCCCGGCCAGGCCGGTGCCGAGCATCGCGGCGGTGGCGCTGAGCACCCGTGCGGCGTTCAGGGTGCACGCGAGGGGCAGGAACCGGCCGGTGGCGTCGGCGAACCCGCAGACCGTGCCGGTGGGGTCGTGCGCGGGACGGTCGTGCGCAGCGAACACGGTGCCGCTGGTGCCCAGGGAGACCACGGCGTCGCCCGGGCGCAGGCCCAGACCCAACGCCGTGCCCATGTTGTCGCCGGTGCCGGGGGCGATGACGACGCCCTCCGGGGTGTGGCCCACGGCCTCGGAAGGGGAGGCCACGCGGGGCAGGTCGAGTTCCCGGCCGAAGGCGCGCACCAGCAGGTCGGTGCGGTACGCGCCGTCGGAGGGCGACCAGTACCCGGTGCCGGAGGCGTCGCCCCGGTCGGTTGTCGGCGCGGTGCGGGACCCGCCCAGCCGCCAGGTCAGCCAGTCATGGGGGAGCATCACACCGCGCGCCCGCGCGGCCAGGTCGGGTTCGTGTTCGGCGAACCAGCGGAGCTTGCTGACGGTCAGGCTGGCCACGGGCACGTTGCTCACCGCGTCCGCCCAGGCCCTCGGCCCGCCGAGTTCCTCGATCAGGTCGTGGGCGGCCCCGGCGGAGCGGGCGTCGTTCCACAACAGCGCCGGCCGGACGACCTCGCCGTCGTCGTCGACCACCACCATGCCGTGCTGCTGACCGGCCACGGACACGGCCGAGACGTCGTCGAGCAGTCCCGAGGAGGCCGTGGTCAGCGCCGTCCACCAGTGCGCGGGATCGGTCTCGGTTCCGTCGGGGTGGGGTGCGCGGCCTTCCCGCACCACCTTTCCGGTCGTGGCGTCACACACCACGATCTTGCAGGACTGAGTCGAGCTGTCGATTCCGGCGACGAGTGTCATGTCTGCTCCGTGAGGGTGAGGGGGGTCGAAGCCGTCGTGGAGGTCAGGGCCTCGCTGACTCGACGAGGATGCGTGCCGTCGTGGTGTCGGTGACCAGTGAGGAGATCACCCCGGTCTTGAGGATGGAGTGGATGGCCTGGGTCTTGCCGGTGCCACCGGCCACGGCGATGACCTCGGGGACCGCGCGGAGCTGCTCCAGGGTGATGGCGATGATGCGGGAGGTCAGCTCCGGGGCGATGGGGGCGCCGTGCACGTCCACGGTGCGGGCGCACACCTCCGCCTGGACCCCCTCGCGTTCGAGGGCGGCCCCCTCCGACGCGGGCAGGGCGTCGCGGACCAGGGAGAGGGTGGGCGACCACGAACCGATGGCCACCACGGCCTTGTCGAGTTCTCCGTAGCGCTGCATGGCGTCGGCCACCTGGGGCTGGCTGCGCAGTGCCTCCGCCGTGGCGGGGTCGGACACCACCAGCGGCGCGTAGATGGGGAAGGCCGGGCCGCGCGCGAGGCTGGCCACGCGCCGCACGAGCTCGACCGAGTTCTCCTCGACCCCGCCGGGCAGCACACCGGTGAGCTGCACGACCGTGCACCGGGGCAGGTCGCCCAGGGCGAGCGTCATCGCGTTGAGGGTGCGGGAACAGGCCAGTCCGAGGGTGTCGCCCTCGTCGAGGATCTCGGTCAGGTACTCGGCGGCGATGCGCCCCAGGCTGCGGTGGAGGGCCTCGCCCTCCCCCGCGTGGGCGACCACCACCGCCTGCTTGAGGCCGTAGGCCGTGCTCAGGCGCTGGGAGAGAGCGGTGTCGACCTCGGTCGGTTCGGCGATCTCGATGCGGACGATCCCGACGTCGCGGGCCTCCTCGAGGATGCGCGCCACCTTGAACCGGCTGATGCCGAAGTCCTCGGCGATCCGGATCTTGGAGTCACCCGCGAGGTAGTACCTGCGGGCGACCGCGGTGGCGCGGATCAGTTCCGCGGGTCGGAACGCGTGCTTCATCTACGCCCTCCAGTGGTGTCGCTCAAACGAGCGGAGTATTGCCCATTATTGCACCACGGGTTGACCGGTGACACCCGTCACAACTTAAATAAGGCCCGGGCCGCTCATGTGAAGTTCAGTTCGCTCATATGAGCGGCCGGCGTCCGTGGAAGACCGCACGGCCCCCTGCCTCACGCGGTTCCACGGTCCCTGCCTGCCCAACCCCCCAGGAGGAAGTCATGACCACGAAAGCACCGGGAGGCGTGCCGCTCGCCGCGGCGGCCACCGGACTGGCCCTGATCGCCACCGGCTGCTCGGGGGCCGGGGGCGCCGGGGCGGACGGCGACCGGGTCGTCACCGTCGCCACGGTCTCCAACCCGCAGATGGAGGACATCGAGGCGCTCGCGTCGGAGTTCAACGACGAGCACCCCGACATCACGGTCGAGTTCGTGGTCCTGCCCGAGAACCAGCTCCGCGACCGCGTGACCCAGGACATCGCCACCCAGGGCGGCCAGTACGACGTCGTCACCATCGGCACCTACGAGGTGCCGATCTGGGCCGAGAACGAGTGGATCCTCAGCCTCGACGAGTACGCAGCCGACCCGGCCTACGAGATCGACGACATCATCCCCACGGTGCGCTCCGCCCTGTCCCACGAGGACCAGATGTACGGGGCGCCCTTCTACGGTGAGTCCTCGTTCCTCATGTACCGCGAGGACCTCTTCGAGGAGGCCGGCCTGGACATGCCGGAGCGGCCCACCTGGGAGGAGGTCGCCGAGTTCGCGGCCGAACTGGACGACCCCGACTCCGGCACCGCCGGGATCTGCCTGCGCGGGGTCCCGGGCTGGGGCGAGCTCCTGGCCCCGCTCAACTCCGTGATCCTCACCTACGGCGGCCAGTGGTACGACGAGGACTGGAACGCCCACCTGGACTCGCCCGAGGTACAGGAGGCCGTGCAGACGTACGTGGACCTCGTCCGCGACCACGGACAGTCGGGTGCCCCCAACGCGGGCTTCACCGAGTGCCTCACCACCATGGCCCAGGGCGACGCCGCCATGTTCTACGACTCCACCGTCGCGGCGGGCAACCTCGAGGACCCGGACTCCAGCAGCGTCGTCGGCGACATCGGCTACGTCGCCGCGCCGACCATGGAGACCGAGCACGCGGGCTGGCTGTGGGCCTGGGCCCTGTCGATCCCCTCCACCTCCACCGACCCCGAGGCCGCGTGGGAGTTCGTCTCCTGGGCCACGTCCAAGGAGTACCACCAGCTCGTCGGTGAGGAACTGGGCTGGGAGCGCGTCCCGCCCGGTTCGCGCGTCTCGACCTACGACATCCCCGAGTACCAGGAGGCCGCCGAGGCCTTCGCCGAGCCCACCTACGACGCCATCGACAACGTCGACGTGGAGCAGCCCGGAGTGCACCCGCAGCCCTGGACCGGGGTCCAGTACGTGTCCATTCCCGAGTTCCAGGACCTCGGCACCCTGGTCTCCCAGGAGATCTCCGCGGCCATCGCGGGGCAGCAGACGGTGGAGGAGGCCCTCGCCAAGTCGCAGGAGTACGCGGACCAGACCGCCGAGTCCGGCGGCTACCGCGACTGAGAACCGCCGGTCCCGGGCACCGCGGCCGGGACCGGTACCGGTGCCCACCCCACCCAGACTCCTCCGAGGAGGGCCATGACCGTCCAGACCACGCCGGACACGGCGCGGCGCGGGCCCCGAACCCGGGAACTGACCCGGGCGGAGCGATGGCTCAGGCGCGGCCCGCTGCTGCCAGGGCTGCTGTTCGTCATCGCGATGACCCAGATCCCGTTCCTGTTCACCGTCTACTACAGCTTCCAGAGCAGCAACCTGTTGCGCCCCGAGTCGGACTCCTTCGCGGGGTTCGCCAACTACGGCAGCGTCCTCGGGAACCCGCTCTTCCACAACGCCGTCGCCAACACCGTCCTGCTGACCGTCGGCGCCGTCCTGGCCTCGCTGGTCCTCGGACTGGGGCTGGCGCTCCTGCTCGACCGCGCCTTCCTCGGCAGGGGGATCGTCCGCACCCTGATGATCACGCCGTTCCTGGTCATGCCGGTCGCCGCCGCGCTCCTGTGGAAGACCTCGATGTACCACCCGGTGTACGGCCTGCTCAACTGGGTGCTCTCGCCGTTCGGGGTCCAGGCGGACTGGGTCAACGACTTCCCCCTGCTGTCCATCATCATGGTGCTGACCTGGCAGTGGACCCCGTTCATGATGCTCATCATGCTCGCCGGTCTCCAGAGCCAGTCGCCCGAGGTGCTGGAGGCGGCGAAGGTCGACGGCGCCGGAGCCTTCGCGGTCTTCCGCCGGATCACCTTCCCGCACCTGCGCCGATTCGTGGAGCTCGCGATCCTGCTCGGCACGATCTACATCGTCCAGACCTTCGACGCGATCTACATGATCACCCAGGGCGGTCCGGGACAGTCGACCACCAACCTGCCCTACTTCATCTACCTTCAGGCCTTCCGCAGCTTCGACGTCGGAGAGGCGGCCGCCGCGGGAGTGATCGTGGTCGTCGCGACCCTGATCGTGGCCATGTTCGCCCTGCGCGTGGTCTCCAGCCTGTTCGAGGAGGAGACGTGACCCCCGTGACCGCACCCCCGGCGGCTCCGTCCCCGGCGACCGTGTCCCGGGTCGGCTCCGCGCGGCGCCCCCGCCGGCGCCGACCCGTACGCCCCCTGGCGGGCATCCTCGGTTGGGCGGCGGGACTGCTGTTCTTCTTCCCGGTGCTGTGGATGTTCCTCACCGGCTTCAAGCAGGAGTCCCAGGCCTCCACCAACCCGCCCACGTTCTTCTTCCAACCGACCCTGGACCAGTACTCGGCGGTGATCGGGCGCGACTTCGTCCCCTATCTGCTGAACTCCCTCCAGGCGTCCGTGCTGTCGACGCTCCTCGCCATCGTCCTGGGCCTGCCCGCCGCCTACGCGCTCTCCCTGGTACGCGTCCCCAAGTGGCGTGACTCGCTGTTCTTCTTCCTGTCCACCAAGCTCCTGCCGCCGGTGGCCATGATCCTGCCGCTGTACGTCATCGCCAGGAACCTGGGCGCGCTGGACGACGCCCGCACGCTGACCCTGGTGTACACGGCGATGAACCTGCCGATCGCGATCTGGATGATCCGGTCGTTCCTGGTGGAGCTGCCCAAGGAGGTACTCGAGGCCGCCCGCATGGACGGCGCGCGCCGGTTCACGGAGATGCGGCGCGTCATCCTGCCGATGATCGCCCCCGGTCTGGCCGCCACCGCCCTGATCTGCTTCATCTTCGCCTGGAACGAGTTCTTCTTCGCGGTCAACCTGACCGCCACCCAGGCATCCACCGTCCCCGTCTTCCTCGTCGGCTTCATCAGCGGCGAGGGCCTGTACTGGGCCCGACTCTCGGCCGCCTCCACCATGGCGGCCCTGCCCGTGATCCTCGCCGGATGGGCCGCCCAACGCTGGCTGGTCCGCGGCCTGTCTCTAGGAGCCGTGAAGTAATGCGCGCACTCGTCGTCAGCGAACCCGGTCACTACTCCGTCCAGCAGGTGGACGACCCCAAGCCGGGCCCCGGGGACGTGGTCGTCGCCCCGGCCGCCGTGGGCATCTGCGGGACCGACCTGCACATCATCGACGGGGAGTTCGCCCCCACCCCCTACCCGATCGTCCCCGGACACGAGTTCGCCGGGACCGTGGTCGCGGTCGGCTCGGAGGTCACCGACGTGGCCGTCGACGACCGCGTCGCGGTGGACCCGTCCCTGTTCTGCGGAGAGTGCGCCAAGTGCCTGGTGGGGCGCGGCAACCTGTGCGCGCGGTGGAACGCGGTGGGCGTGACCCGGCCCGGTGCCAGCGCCGAGTTCGTCTCGGTGCCCGCGTCCTCCTGCTACCGCATCCCCGACTCCATGCCCTTCGAGCACGCCGCGCTCATCGAACCCCTCTCTTGCGCCGTGCACGGGTTCGACCTCCTGCCCGGTCGGGTGGGCGAGCACTACCTGGTCTACGGCGCGGGCACGATGGGCCTGCTCATGGCCCAGCTCGCCGCCTCCGCCGGGGCCGCCAGCGTGTCCGTGGTCGACCCCAACACCGAACGCCTCGCGGTGGCCGCCTCGCTGGCGGCCGACGCCGTGGCCGTCGGCGCCGACCAGCTCGACCGCCCCGACTGGGAGGTGGTCATCGACTGCACCGGGGTGGTCCCGGCCATCGAGGACGGCCTGACCCGCGTCGCCCGGGGCGGCACCTTCCAGGTGTTCGGCGTGGCCCCGGCCGAGGCGACCGCGACCTTCTCACCGTTCCGGATCTACAACGACGAGATCACCGTGGTGGGCTCCATGGCGGTGCTGCACAGCTACGGGCGGGCCGTGGACATCATGGCCAAGGGCGTCGTGGACGCCGACACCATGGTCACGGACTCCTTCGCCCTCGACGACTACGCCCTGGCCGTGGAGGCCTTCCGCGCCGGTCGGGGCCGCAAGCTCCAGGTCAACCCGCAGCTGTAGAGGAGAGATGTCACGTGGCATCGGTCAGTTTCGAGAAGGCCACCCACTTCTACCCGGGCTCGGACGCGCCCGCCGTGGACGAGCTGAGCCTGGAGATCGAGGACGGCGAGTTCCTCGTCCTGGTCGGGCCGTCCGGCTGTGGGAAGTCGACCTCGCTGCGCATGCTCGCCGGGCTGGAGGAGGTGGACTACGGGACCATCCGCATCGGGGACACCGACGTCACCGACCTCAGCCCCATGGACCGCGACATCGCGATGGTGTTCCAGTCCTACGCGCTCTACCCGCACATGACCGTCGGCCAGAACATGGGCTTCGCCCTGGAGATGGCCAGAATCGGTAAGGAGGAACGGGCGCGCCGGGTGGCCGAGGCCGCCGAGCTCCTGGACCTGACCCCGCTGCTCGACCGCAGGCCCAAGGCGCTCTCGGGAGGCCAGCGCCAGCGCGTGGCGATGGGGCGCGCGATCGTGCGGGAGCCCCGGGTCTTCCTGATGGACGAGCCCCTGTCCAACCTGGACGCCAAGCTCCGGGTGTCCACCCGCACCCAGATCGCCGAACTCCAGCGCAGGTTGGGGGTCACGACCGTCTACGTCACCCATGACCAGGTCGAGGCCATGACCATGGGTGACCGGGTCGCGGTGCTCAAGGACGGTCTGCTCCAGCAGTGCGACACGCCGATCGGGCTGTACGAGCGCCCGGCCAACGCGTTCGTCGCGGGGTTCATGGGGTCACCCGCGATGAACCTGCGCGAGTTCCCCCTCACGGGCGAGGCCGTGCGGGTGGGCGGCCACGACCTCCCGTTGGGCCCGGGGCAGCGGGCCCGCCTGGAACGGGACGGCGCGGACTCGGTCCTGCTGGGGTTCCGGCCCGAGGCGGTGGACCTGGTGGGCGACACCGACGGTTTCCCGATGGAGATCGGTCTGGTCGAGAACCTGGGCGCGGACTGCTACCTGTACGGCGGTATCCCCGGGCACCCGGCCGACAGCGACCTGGTGGTCCGGGTGGCGCCGGACCGCGCCCCGAGCAGCGGGCAGGTCGTCCACCTGCGGGTCAGGCCGGGGCAGGTGCACGTCTTCTCACCGAAGACGGGGGAGCGTCTGGACGAGTGATCCGCGCCATGGCCGTGTCGGACCCTTCTCCCTTGCCTTGGTAAAGTCGCGTCAATAAACTTGAGCGCAGAAAACTCAAGGACGAGGGGAAGTGGTCCGATGCGCGTCACGGATGTCTTCGCGGGTACCGACGAGCGGATCGACGAGCACCTGTGGTCCCAGTTCGAGGCCGAGCCCGTGGCCCGTGTGGACAGCGGACGTCGTGGCGGCGACCTCGTGGTCGAGGTGGAACTCGCCCCGGGCGTCGATCCCCGAAGGGTGCGGGTCCGCCACGAGGGCGACACCCTCGTCCTCGTGCGGAGCGCGGACCGCGCACCCCTGTACCGCGTGGTCCTGGACGCCCCGGTCGGCCGTGCCTCCCTGCGCCGAACCCCGCGCGGGCTCACCGTCACGGCGCCCCTCGCCGGGCCCGCGCCGACGGCCGTGCGCCCCGGGCTGAGCCCTCGTCTGACCCGGACCTCCCGTCTGCGTACCGCCCTGGCCGGGTTCGCGGCCCGACTTCGGGCCGCGTTCACCCGCTGACCCGGAGCCACGGTCCCGTCGGTCACCTCCTCCGTGACGAAGGGGCGCCCCCGAACGGTCGGGGGCCCTGCTCTCGGTGGGGGGAGGTCCTCGCTCCGCCGCGCTACTCCGACGGCGCCACCGTGGCGAAGCCGCCCCGGTGGTAGATCAGTGGCGGCCGGGGGTCCTCCAGGACCAGGGTGTGGGTCACCTCGCCGACGACCAGCCAGTGGTCGCCGATCAGCCGGGTGTCGAAACGCGTGCAGACCAGGTGCGCCACAGCCCCGTCCAGCAGCGGCACCCCGTCCGGGCCCGGCCGCCAGACCGTGGGGTGGGCGAACCGGTCCACGCCCTTGTTCGCGAACCGCACGGCGACGTCCTCCTGCCCCTCGCCCAGGAGGTGCACCCCGAACTCACCCGCGCGGCGCAGGGTCGGCCAGGTGGTGGAAGCGTCGGCGACGTAGAGGGAGATGAGCGGGGGATCCAGGCTGACGCTGGTGAAGGACGTGGCGGTCAGCCCCACGGGCCTCCCCCCGACGCTCGCGGTGACGACGACCACCCCGGCCGGGTGGTGGCGCATCGTCGCACGGAACCGGTCCGCCTCGGGCCGCGTGTGGGCCGGGGTGCGCGGGGTCTCGGTGACACTCAACGGACTCTCCCTACTGGGGCGGCGGTCAGACAGTGGTGGTCCTGTGTCGCAGGGCGGTGCGCAGGGCGGGGGTGGACCCGAGAGCCCACGGCTCCAGTACCGCGTCAAGCCGTGGGGCGGGATCCCCGCCGGTGGGAACGGTGTCCTGGAGCAGCGCCAGTCCCGAGGTGGGCACCGTGGCCCCGAGCTCCAGGAGCAGCGGGCGCAGGTGCACGTCCACGGCCAGGGTGTGCGCGGGGGAGGCCATCACCAGGACGGGGACGGCCGTGACCCCCTCCAGCCCGCCGGACGGAAGCAGATCCAGGAAGACCTTCAGCAGCCCGGTGTAGGTGGCCTTGTAGGTGGGGCTGGCCACGACCAGCAGGTCGGAACCGCTCACCCGTTCGAGGGCCGAACGCACGTCCAGGGTGGGGCCGGGGGTGAGCAGCAGCGGCGAGAGGTCCGCCAGCTCCAGGACCTCCGGCTCCGGAGGCAGTCCGGCGGCACGTGCGGCGTGGTGCGCCACGGCCCGGGCGGCGGTGGCGGTGCGGGAGCCCCGGCGCGGGTTCCCGACGAGGACGGTGGTGGTCATCACGGCTCCGGAACTGAGGAGGGGCGGGTTCAGGGCGCGGCGGGCTCGGCCACGGCGAAGGGGACGTGGGTGGGGGAGCCGGTGGCTTCCCGGCCGTCGGGGTGCCGCCACAGGCCGCGTTCGCGTAGGAGGGGGAGCACGCCCTCGCCGAACCAGTACGCCTCCTCGAGGTGCGGGTAGCCCGAGAGCACGAACTCCCCGATGCCCGCCCGGTGGTACTCCTCGATCAGGTTCGCGACCTGCTCGTGGCTGCCGACCATAGCCGTACCCGCTCCGCCGCGAGCCAGACCGACACCGGCCCAGAGATGGGGGTGGATCTCCAGGTCGTCGGTCCGCCCGCCGTGCAGCTCCAGCATCCGCCGCTGACCCTCGGACTCGCTTCGGCGCAGACTGCTCTGCACCTGTGCGACGGTCTCGGGGGAGAGCCCGTCGAGCAGGCGCCGGGCCTGCGCCCACGCCTCCTCCTCGGTGTCGCGGCTGATCACGTGCAGCCTGATCCCGAACTCCAGGGCGCGGCCGCGCTTGGCGGCCAGCGCGGAGACCCGGCCGATCTTCTCGGCGACGGCGGCCGGAGGCTCACCCCAGGTCAGGTAGGTGTCCACGTGGGACGCGGCCACCTCCAGGGCGGCGGGGGAGGAGCCGCCGAAGTAGACGGGCGGGCGGGGGTCGGGCGTCCGCTGGAGCACGGCGCCCTCCACCGTGACGTGCTCTCCCTGGAGATCCACGGTCCGGCCGCGCCACAGCGTGTCCACCACGCGCAGGAACTCGCCGGTGCGCCGGTACCGGGCGTCCTTGTCGAGGAAGTCCCCGTGTTGGCGCTGTTCGGCGGACTCGCCGCCGGTCACCACGTTGAGCAGCAGGCGGCCCCCGCTGAGCCGCTGGTAGGTGCTGGCCATCTGCGCGGCCAGGGTGGGTGAGAGCAGCCCGGGGCGGAACGCCACCAGGAACTTGAGCCGCCTCGTGTCCCGGACCAGCATCGCCGTGGTCAGCCAGGCGTCCTCGCACCACGAACCGGTGGGGGTGAGGACGCCCTCGAAGCCCAGCCGTTCGGCGGCCTGGGCGATCTGGCCGAGGTACTCCAGGGAGGGTTCGCGCGTCCGCCAGGCTGGGGAGGACACGACGTCCGCGCCGTGACCTCCGCCGACGACGCCTCTGCTGTCTCCCTGCGTGGGCAGGAACCAGTGGAAGGTCAGGGGCATGAGGGTGTCAGTCCTTGCTCTCGTGGTGCTAGATCTGTCCGTGCCGGGGAGGACGGCGACGGTTGAGGGAGTACGCGCCGATGTGCTGGACCTTCCAGCGCACCGGGTCGTGGACGGTGTGGGTGCGGGCGTCCCGCCAGTGGCGGTGCAGGTTGGCGTCGTCCGCCGTGGCGCGGGTGCCCGCCGCCTCGAACAGTGCGGAGGAGACCTCCACGGCGGTCCGGCCGCCGACGACCTTGGCGGCGGCGACCGCTATCGAGGCCTCCGCGGTGGCGTCCTCCGTGTCGGGGGCGCCCTCGGCCAGGAGCGCGTCGGCCGTCTCCACGCGTTCGGCCGCGGTGACGAGCAGGGCCTCGGCCGAGCGGACCTGGACCTCCAGTTCACCGAAACGCTGTACGAGCAGGGGGTCCTCGGCGGCGGTGTCCACGCCGCTCTCGAACCAGGGCCGGCTCTTGGTGCGCACGAACTCCGAGGTCTCCTCCAGCGCGCCGCGTGCCGCGCCGACGTCGATGGCGGCGTGCAGGAGTTGGGCGAGGGCTCCGTACGTGGTGGGCTCCTCGAAGGTCCGGTACTGCTCCAGGACCAGTTCGGGGGACACCGTCACCCCGGCCAGGTGGACGGTGCCGCTGGCCGTGGTGCGCTGACCCATGCCCGCCCAGTCGTCCTCGATCCGGACACCGGGGTGGTCCGCGGGGACGAAGGCCAGGTGGGGGCGGGGGCCGTCAGGGGTGGAGGCGGGGGCGACCACGGCCAGCCAACCGGCGAACAGCGAGCCGGTGGCGTAGTACTTGGTGCCGTCGATCCGGAAGTCCCGCCCGTCACGTTCGATCCGGGTGGCGTGGGTGTGCGCGTTCCTTCCGGAGCGCTCGGCCTGGGCGTTGCTGACCAGGGCGCCGGCGAGGACGTCGGAGTACACGCGGCGCCGGGCCTCGGGGCCGCCGCGCAGCCGCAGGGCGTTGAGGAACGCGAAGTGCGGCTGGAGGATCTGGGCCAGGCTCAGGTCGGCGGTGCCGAGCAGGCGCAGGACCTCGGCGACGGTGGCGGCGCCCACGGCCGCGCCGCCGAGGTCGCGGGGGACGGTGACGCCCAGCAGACCGGAGCGGGAGATCGCGCGGACCACGTCGTGGGGCAGACAGCGTTCCCTGTCGCGTGTGGAGGCCTCGCGCGCGACCAGGGGGACGAGGGTGCGGGCCACGCGGAGGGCCTCGGCGGCGGAGGTGAGGACGGGAACCGGCGCGGTGTCGGGGGCCGTGCCGGAGGTGGGGCCGGCGATGGTCTCGGACAAGGGGAACCTCCTGAGCTGGGGCGCGATCGACACGCCCGGTAATCCGAAATGCCTACTGGAATTACCTGGAATCAAAGCACGGGCGGGCCGGGTCGGTCGTGAGGCACCGATCGTCGGTGTGGCGCGGCGGTTCCGGTGGTGTCCCGGGCCGAGGGTCGGGCGGCTCCGCGCATGGCAGCCCCCTCGGCCCGGAACGTGGACCGGCCTCGCGCTCGTGTGTCCGTCCGGCGGGGTGGCCCGGACGGCGCGAGGGTTCGGCGGGTCCTCGCCGACCGGCTCCGCGATTCCGGTCGGCCTGGGTTCCACTGTGGTCGCCGTAACCCGATTTTGTCAACCAATAAAGTAGGGATTTCTGGAAAGCGGTGGTCAGAGTGGGTGGTGGTGGAGTTTCGCATGGTGCTGATGAAGCTGGTGGGGTGCGTGTCGACTCGCTACTACCGACTAAACCTGTAGGGAATATGGTTTACTGGCGAGCATGGCAGTCAGCGCATCACCACACCTTCGGCCCTGGTGGCGACCGCTCACCTTCGACGAACGCTGTCAGTGACCCCGTCCCAGCACGACCACTGACGCCGCCCGGAGAGAAGCAAGAAGCCCATGACCGTCGACGACACCGCAGTCCGCGCCGCCGCGCCCACCCCGCTCACCCTGGACCGCCTGTCCGAGCTGACCGCGAAGGTCGCCGAGGAGGTCCGCCAGGGAATCCACGAGATCCGTTTCGACGCCGAGGACCGCTGGTCCGTCCGGCTCCACGCCGACGACTACACGGACGTCTGGCTCATCTCCTGGACGCCCGACCAGTCCACCCGACTGCACGACCACGCGGGCTCCCTCGGCGCCCTGACCGTCGTCACCGGCGAACTGGTCGAGCACTACTGGGACGGGGAGCTGCGCGAACGCACCCTCGCTGAGCGCGGCGGCGGCCGCTTCCCGCTCGGCCACGTGCACGACGTCATCAACACCTCGGACCGTCCGGCCGTGAGCGTGCACGCCTACTCGCCGCCGCTGACGGCCATGCACTACTACGAGGTGACCGAGGAGGACTCGCTGCGCCGCACGGGGAGCATCCTCACCACCGACCCCGAGCCCGACGTCCCCACGCTGGAGTCGGTGCCCGCTGTCGAAGGGGCGGACCGATGAGCGTCATCGAACGCGTCCTGAACAGCAGGCGCGCGCACCTGGAGCGGCTCACTCCTGTCGAGGCGCTGCGCGCCCAGCGCGACGGCGCTCTCCTGGTCGACACCCGGCCGGTCGTCAACCGCGCCGCCGAGGGGGAGATTCCCGGTGCCCTGGTGATCGACCGCAACGTCCTGGAGTGGCGGCTCGACCCCACCAGTCCGGACCGGGTGCCCGAGGCCGACACGCCGGACCTGCACGTGGTGCTGTTCTGTAACGAGGGCTACGCCTCCAGCCTGGCCGCCGTCCAGCTCCAGGAGCTGGGGCTGGCCCGCGCCACCGACCTGGTCGGCGGCTTCCGCGCCTGGCGTGAGGCCGGTCTGCCCGTGACCGAACCCGCGCGAGAGCGGGCTCCCGTCTCCGCTTCCTGACCCCGCCCACCGGCTCGGGGCGGCCCTGACTCCGCCGCCTCGGAGGCTGGTGTCGTCGCATGTCCCTTATCTATACTAAATGAGTAGGTTTAATGAGGAATGGTCGGACCGCGACCATCCACCCGTCCCACCCTCCTTCCCCTTCCCCCGACCCAGGGCGCCGGGCGCGCCCGGAGGAGAAGCGTCATGAGTGAAACACCCTCCACACCACCACCCACCACTCCCGAACGGACCGGCTTCAGGATCAGCGAGGACTGGGCCGCCACCCTCACGGGTCTCGTGCTGCTCGGCCTGTGCCTGCTCGGCGTGATCCCCGAGGGGCTGATCCCGTGAGCACCGAGAACACCGACCCCCACCGCTCCGACGACACTCCCGAGAAGGGCGGACCCGCGGAGGCCGCGGCTCCCGCCGCCATCGGGGCCCCGGCCACCACCGCGGCCGAGGCCCCGGACACGGGTGGGGTGTCCGACGCCCCAGGGAACACCACGCCCCCAACCGCCTCCCGGGGCTGGACCGCGCTCGGCCTGCTCGTCGTGCTGGCCCTGGCCGCCGCCACCCGGTTCCTGGAGTCCTGGGTCCCCGAAGCCGCCGAGGGCACCGCGCTGTCCGGCTTCGCGGGCGCCGTCGAGTACCCCGTCTACGCGATCCTCCTCGGCCTGGCCGGGAACCTGGTCCTGTCACTGACCGGGCTGCTCGACCGCCTGTCACCGGCCTTCCGGACCGAGTTCCTCATCAAGACCGGTCTGGTGCTCCTGGGCTCCACCGTCCTGTTCGACGTCATCATTCGCGCTGCCGGACCGGCCGTCCTCCAAGCCCTGGTCCTGGTCACCTCGGTGTTCCTGTTCACCTGGTGGCTCGGCGGCAGACTCGGCCTCGACGACCGCCTGCGCGCCCTGCTGGCCTCCTCGGTCTCCATCTGCGGTGTCAGCGCCGCGATCGCCGCGGCCGGAGCCGTGCAGGCCAGGAAGGAGCAGTTGGCCTACACGGCGAGCCTGGTCATCCTCTTCGCGGTGCCCTCGATCTTCCTCCTCCCCTGGCTGGTTCAGGTGATGGGGCTCAGCGACGCCCAGGCGGGCGCCTGGATCGGCGGCAACATCGACACCACCGCCGCCGTCGCAGCCTCGGGGGCGATCGTGGGCGAGGAGGCGCTCCAGATCGCCTCCATCGTCAAGGCCACCCAGAACGTCCTGATGGGTGTGGTCGCGGTTCTGCTCACTGCCTACTTCGCCTTCCGGGTGGCCGCCGCCGACGGCACGGCCGCCGAGGGCCGACGTCCCGGAGTGCGCACCCTGTGGGACCGCTTCCCCAAGTTCGTGCTGGGTTTCCTGGTCGCCTCGGTGGTGGCCACGCTGTGGGCCAACAACGCCGCCGAGGACGCCCAGGCGGGCCTGGACACGGCCAAGGCCCTGCGTGACTGGTTCCTCATCGCGGCCTTCACCAGCATCGGCCTGGAGTTCCGGCTCGGTTCGCTGCGCGAGGCGGGTTGGCGTCCGATCGGTGTCTTCGGCGCCGCCACCGCGTTCAACCTGCTGGTCGGTCTGCTGCTGGCGATGCTGTTGTTCCGGGACTTCTCCTTCTGACCAGGGAGGCTCGGGGCCGCAGGGGCGGCCCGGCCGAATGAGGGGCGCGGCGCCTCCTGTGAGGGGGCGCCGCGCCCCTGTCGTGTCCGTGGGCGCGAAGGGGGCCGCCGTGCGTTCTGCGAGAGACTCCGCGCGACGGCCCCGCCGGTCAGTCCCCCCGTTCAGGGACTGACGTCGTGGGGCCGTGGTAGATGTACCCGACCTTGCGCACCGTGGCGATGCGGCCCCCGGCCCGGCCGAGTTTGCGGCGCAGGCGGTGGATGTGCACGTCGATGGTGCGCGAGTGCAGTTCGCGGCTGGAGCCCCAGACCCGTTCCATGAGCTCGCCCCGGGTGACCGCGCGGCCGGGGGCGGCGGTCAGGCACTCGAGGAGCTCGTACTCCTGGAAGGTCAGCTCGACCTCGGTGCCCTGGGCCCACACGCGGCGGGAGTCCCGGTCCAGGAGCAGGTCGCCGCCGGCCTCCGGCGTGGGGCGGACTCCCGGGTGCGGTTCGTCCACGACGACCCCGTACACCAGCATGTACCGGCCGCTCTCGGGGAGCGGGAGCAGGCCGAGGAGCGAGTGCTCGCCCCCCGGGGCCTCCGCGCCGGGGGAGACGGCGGGTGCGGGTACGGCGGTCAGGGCCGGGTGACTCCGCGTCGGGGTGGGGCGGTCGTCGGCTCGAGGAGGTGCGGTGTGTGCGCTGAGCATGTACCCATGATGCTTCCGGTTTCCCTTAAAAGCTACCGGATTAGTGGGTAATTTTTCACGCTGTGGGGAAGGCCACGATCGGCCTGGGGCAAAACGGATTTTTCCTACCAACAAGGTGGTCTAGTCTCTGGTACCAACACGCCCGCGCCCCACGAAGGTGCCGGGCCTGCCGGTGGCGGTTCCCCCGCCGTCGGGCACCCCCCGCGATCCTCCGCCCCACGACCACGAAGGAGTGCACCATGCGCACGACCTCGACCCTTATCGGCGCGTCCGCCCTGGCTCTGACCCTCGCCGCCTGCGGTGCCCCCAGCGAGCAGGGCTCCGGGTCCGCCGACGCCGAGTCCGGGCAGGGGCCGCTCAGGGTCGGTGTCAGTCCGGTGCCGCACGGTGACATCCTCGCCTTCATCGACGAGAACCTCGCCGAGGAGGCCGGGCTGGAGCTGGAGATCGAGGAGATCGCCGACTACAACACGCCCAACGCCGGGCTCGTCAACGGTGACCTGGACGCCAACTACTTCCAGCACCGCTCGTTCCTGAACGAGTGGGTCGAGAACGGCCCCGACGCGGAACTGACCTACGTCACCGACGTCCACATCGAGCGGTTGGGCCTCTACTCCGAGACCTACGAGGGCGCGGACGACCTGCCCACGGGCGCCAAGGTCGCGGTCCCCAACGACCCGGCCAACCTCTACCGCGCGCTGACGATCCTGGAGACCGAGGGTCTGATCACCGTGGATCCCGACGCCGGTGAGACGGCCACGGAGAAGGACGTCGTCGACAACCCGCAGGACCTGGTCATCACGCCGCTGGAAGCCGCGCAGCTGCCGCGCTCCATCGCCGACGTCGACGCCGCGGTCATCAACGGCAACTACGCCATCGAGGCCGGGGTCACCGAGGACGCCAACGTTCTGGCCTGGGAGCCCGAGGGCGACGACTACGTCGAGAAGTACGCCAACGGCCTGGTGGTCCTGGACGAGAACACCGACGACGAGCGCGTCCAGTTGCTGGCCGAACTGCTGCACGACGAGCGGGTCCTGGAGTACGTCCAGGAGACCTGGCAGGGCGTGGTGCTGCCGGTCAACGCCGACGGCTCCCTCGCGGAGTAGCGTTCACGGGCCTCCGGGTCCGGCGTGCCGACGGGCGCGCGCCTTCACCCCCTCGGGGCGGTGGAGCCCCTCGGGCTCCACCGCCCCTTTCGTGTTCCCGCTGGTGGGTGGCGGGTTGATGACTTTCCGTGATCGAACGTGGGTAAAGTGTCCTGAGTCACAGGAAACCTCCGTGCCTCCTGTTCCACAAAACCTACTTATTAAGTAGAGTTTGCCCCGTTCGCCCCTCTGATCACCCGAAAGGGACCCTCATGAGTCTGCGCAAGCCCGTGCTTTCGGCCGCCGCCACGGTACTGGCGATCGGGATGACCGCGACCGCCTGTGGAGGGTCGGGCGGAGATGGAGGCGGTGACGTCGACACCCTGACCCTCGGTTACTTCCCGAACATCACCCACGCCCCCGCCCTGGTCGGCGTGGAGAACGGCACCTTCGCCGAGGCCCTGGGCGACGTCGAGCTGTCCAGCCAGACCTTCAATGCGGGCCCCGACGCCATCAACGCGTTGTTCGCCGGCGAGATCGACGCCACCTTCATCGGGCCCAACCCCGCCATCAACGGGTGGTCGCGGTCGGACGGCACCGCCCTGCGCGTCATCGCGGGGTCCACCTCGCGTGGCGCGGGCCTGGTGGTCCGCCCGGGGATCGACTCCGTCGACGACCTGCCGGGCACCACCCTGTCCACGCCGCAGCTGGCCAACACCCAGGACGTGGCTCTGCGCTGGTTCGCCCAGGAACAGGGCTGGGAGGTCGACACCGAGGGCGGCGGTGACCTCTCGATCATCCCGCAGGACAACTCGGACATCATCAACGCCTTCGAGCTCGGGGAGATCGACGGGGCCTGGGTGCCCGAGCCCCACCTGAGCCGCCTGCTGGTGGAGCTCGACGGGGAGCTGCTGGTGGACGAGGCCGACCTCTGGGAGGAGACCGGCGGCGACTTCGTCACCACGCACCTGATCGTCAGCGCCGACTTCCTGGAGTCCCACCCCGACGTGGTGGAGGACCTGCTGCGCGGTCACATCGAGACCGTCGACTGGATCAACGACAACTCTGAGGAGGCGCAGGAGGCCGCCATCGCGCACCTGGGAGCGGTCTCCGGCAGTGGTCCCAGTCCCGAGGTGGTCGCCTCGGCCTTCGAGAACACGGTCTTCACGGTCGACCCGATCGCCCCCTCGCTCCGGGGCGGTGCGGAACACGCCGAGGTCGTCGGTCTGCTGGACCCTGTCGACCTGGAGGGCATCTACGTCCTGGACCCGCTCAACAGGCTGCTCGACGAGGGGTCCCGTGAGCAGGTCGCCGGGCTGTAGTCGCCCGGCGGTCGCGGGGTGGCGGGCTCGGACGGGGGCCGCCACCCCGGCCCACTCCGCCCCGGTGCTTTCACAAAACCTACTTATTAAGTAGAGTTTTCCCCGTCCCTCCGCAGACACCGACAAGGACCCCTGAGATGCGCGTTTCCCCGACCCCGCTGAGAACCACCGCGGCCGCCCTGGCCCTGGGGCTGGTCGCCACCGCGTGCGGGAGCGAGGGGGACGGTGGCGCCGCCGACACCCTGACCCTCGGCTACTTCCCGAACATCACCCACGCCCCCGCGCTCGTGGGCGTGGAACGGGACATCCTCGACGAGGCGCTGGGCGAGGTCGAGTTCGCCACCCAGACCTTCCACAACGGTCCCGACGCGGTCAACGCCGTCTTCTCCGGGGAGATCGACGCGGCCTTCCTCGGCCCCAACCCCGCCGTCAACGGCTGGTCGCAGTCCGAGGGCGAGGCCCTGCACGTCGTCGCCGGAGCCGCCACCCAGGGCACCGGCCTGGTGGTCCGCGACGACATCGAGACCGTCGACGACCTGCCCGGACACACCTTCTCCACACCGATGCTCGGCGGTACACAGGACGTGGCGCTGCGCTGGTTCGCCCAGGAACAGGGCTGGGAGGTCGACACGGCGGGCGGCGGCGACCTCTCGATCATCCCCCAGGACAACCCCGACACGGTCGACGCCTTCCGGCTCGGCGAGATCGACGGCGCCTGGATCCCCGAACCCCACCTGAGCCGGGTCCTGGCCGAGGACGACGCCCACCTGCTCGTCGACGAGCCCGACCTGTGGGAGGGGACCGGTGGACAGTACGTCACCACCCTCCTCGTCGTCAGCGCCGAGTTCCTGGAGAACGAGCCCGACACCATTGCCGACCTGCTGCGCGGCCATGTGGAGTCGGTCGACTGGATCAACGACAACCCGGAGGAGGCCGCGGAGACCTCCCGCGCGCACCTGGAGGCGCTCACCGGAGGCGAACTCGACCCCGAGCTCACCACCGCGGCCTTCGAGAACGTCACCTTCACCGTCGACCCGGTCTCGCCGTCGCTCCTGGTCCAGGCGGAGCAGGCCGAGGCCATCGGCCTGCTGGACCCCGTCGACCTCAACGGAATCTACGCCCTCGACCCGCTCAACGACGTCCTCGCCGAGGCCGGACACGAGCTGGTCGCCGGGCTGGAAGGGTAAGGGCACCATGACCGCCATCACCGAACCCCGGACCGGGACGAACGCCGTGGAGATCGACTCCATCTCCAAGGTCTTCGGCCGGGGCAGGGGCGCTGTGACCGCCGTCGACGGCATGTCGATCCACGTCGGCACCGGCGAGTTCCTGTCCATCGTCGGCGCCTCCGGCTGCGGCAAGAGCACCCTGCTGTCGCTCGTCGCCGGTCTGGAGGAACCCACCACGGGTTCCGTGGACGTCGGAGACCACCGAGTGGCCATGATGTTCCAGGAGGCCGCGCTCTTCCCGTGGCTGACCGTGGGCGCCAACATCGAGGTCCCCATGAAGGTGAACCGGGTCCCCGCGGCCGAGCGCCGCAGGCGCGTGACCGAACTCCTGGACCTGGTCCGCCTGACCGGCTTCGAACGCAAGCGCCCCCACGAGCTCTCCGGGGGCATGCGCCAGCGTGTCGCCCTGGCACGCGCCCTGGCCCAGGACGCCGACGTCCTGCTGATGGACGAGCCCTTCGGCGCGCTGGACGCCATGACCCGGGACATCCTCCACGACGAGCTCGAACGGATCTGGCAGGAGAAGTCGCTGACCGTCATGTTCGTCACCCACAACGTGCGCGAGGCCGTGCGCCTGGGCGACCGGGTCGTGCTGCTGTCCAGCCGCCCGGGCCGCGTCATCGAGGAGTTCACGGTGCACGGCGAACGCCCCCGCCGGATCGACTCCGTGCCCATCGCCGAGCAGGCCGCCGCCATCACCGACCGACTGCGTGAGGAGGTTTCGCGCCATGCCTGAGACCGACGTGCGTGACCGACAGGTCCAGGGGCTCGACGCCCTCGAACTCCAGCCCCAACGCGGCGTCGACGAACGCGGCGCCGGTGAGATCGCCCGGGGGGTGTGGGCCGCGACCTGGCCCAAGCTGGCCGCGGTCGTCATCGTGCTGGCGGCCTGGCAGGCGGTCGTGTGGTCCGGCTGGCGCACCGAATTCGTGTTCCCCGGCCCGGACCGGGTACTGCCCACCCTGTTCAACGAGGTCACCAGCCCCGAGTTCTGGACCGCCGTCCAGGTCACCATGCGCCGTGCCTTCGTGGGGTTCGCGCTGGCCCTGGCCGTGGGCGTGGTCGTCGGGTTGGCGGTGTCGCAGTTCAAGCCGCTGCGGACGGCGATCGGATCACTGATCACGGGTCTCCAGACCATGCCGTCGATCGTGTGGTTCCCGTTCGCGATGCTGCTGTACGGCATCAGCGAGTCGGCCATCATGTTCGTGATCATCCTGGGCGCGGCCCCGTCGATCGCGGGCGGTCTGACCTCCGGCATCGACTACGTGTCCCCGTCCCTGCTGCGGGCGGGCAAGGTCATGGGCCTGCGCGGGGTCCAGCGCTACACGCTGCTGGTCATCCCGGCCGCGCTGCCCATGTTCGTCACCGGTCTCAAGCAGGGGTGGGCGTTCGCCTGGCGTTCACTGATGGCCGGAGAGCTCCTGGTCATCATCAACCAGCAGAACTCGATCGGCTGGGCGCTGAGCCAGGCCCGCCAGCTCAACGACGCCGAGCGGCTGCTCAGCTACATCATCATCGTGCTGGTCATCGGCATCATGATCGACGTGTTCTTCAGCTGGGCGGACCGCTCGCTGCGCCGCCGCTGGGGCATCACCCAGTAACCAGGGAACGAGGGGGAGGGGCCGTGTGTTCGCGAGGGCGCACGGCCCCTCCGGCGTCGCGCCCCCGGCACGCGACGTCAGACCAACAGTCCGACCAGGTAGGAGATCCCGGTGAGCGTCAGCAGCCCGCCGAGGAGGACTCGCAACGGTTGCTCTCCCAGGCGGCGGCTGAGGGACAGGCCCACCAGCGCGCCGAGCGCACCGCCGATCCCCAGCGCCAGTCCCACGCCCCAGTCCGGGGCGGCGGGGGCGGCGCCGAAACCCACCTGGTCGAAGACGGCATAGGCGCCCAGCCCCACCACCGAGGTGACCAGGGTGGTGGTCAGGCCCACCACGGCCGCGCGGGAGGTGGGCCATCCGCCCACCGCGATCAGCAGCGGGGCCAGGACCGAACCCCCGCCGATCCCCACGGCGGCGCCGAGGAGCGCGGCGCCCCCGGCGGCGAGGGCGAGCGGAGCGCCACCCCGCCGGACCCGGCCCGGGGCCGGTCCGGGCCCCGGGCGCGACGACCTCGTGACCAGCAGCCGGGCACCCACACCCAGCATGAGCACGGCGAGCAGGCCGCGGAACAGCGCCGGGTCCGACAGCCACGTCACACGGACGGCGGCACCGGCGACCGCGCAGGGCGCCGCGGCGCACGCGGCGACCAGCATCCCCGTTCCGTGGCCGCGCGCGGAGCGGGCCAGGCGTCTCAGCCCGAGCGGGGTGGACACCACGTTGTAGAGCAGGTTGGTGGCGCTGACCGAGGGGCCGTGCAGGCCCAGCACACCGAGCTGGACGGGCAGGAGCAGCACGGCGCCGGAGATCCCCACCGGAGTGGTGACGGCGGCGACGCAGAAACCGGCCAGGACGGCGAGGAGCAGAGTCACCCCAAAACCCTACTGTAAAGGTAGGAATAAGGGTGTCGGTTCCTCGATCAGCCGTACACCCCGTGGTACAGCTCCACGATCTCCTCGGCGACGGGCACCCTCGGGTTGTTGCCGGGCGATCCGGAGGCCAACGCCTGCTCGGCCATCAGCGGGGCCAGCTCCCACCACCGCTCGACCCCGATCCCGTACTCGCGGGGGGTCGGCACCTCCAGCTCCTGGTTCAGCAGGCGCAGCTCCCACACCAGGGCGCCGGTGGCCTCACCGTCGGTGCTGTCCGGCGCGGCAAGCCCCATCGCCCGGGCGCAGTCGGCGTAGCGGGAGGGGGCGGAGGGGATCGAGAACTCCGTCACGGCGGGCAGGAGCATGGCGTTGGACAGCCCGTGGGCCACCCCGAAGTGCGCCCCGAGAGGTCGGCTCATCCCGTGCACCAGGGCGACGCTGGAGTTCGAGAAGGCCATCCCCGCCTGGGTGGCGCCCACCATCACCGCCTCCCGGGCGGTTCGGTCGCCCGGATCGGCGTACGCGGTCCTCAGATGGGTGAAGATCGTACGCATCGCCTCGCGCGCGAACCCGTCCGAGACCGGGTTGGCCCGGGCGCTCACGTACGCCTCGATCGCGTGGGTCAGGGCGTCCACCCCGGTGTCGGCGGTCAGCCGCCGGGGCATGCCCAGCGTGAGCTCGAAGTCCACCAGCGCGGCCCGGGGAAGCATCGCCAACCCCGAGCAGAGCATCTTCTCCCCGGAGTCGGAGTCGGTGATGATGCTGTAGCGGGTGCACTCCGAACCACTGCCCGCCGTGGTCGGCACCGCCACCACCGGCAGAGCGGGGGCGTCGGTGACCACCGGTGCCCGGTAGTCGCGCATCCGGCCACCGTGCGCGCCCAACAGGGCCACCGCCTTGGCGGTGTCGATGGGGCTGCCACCGCCCACACCGACCAGGGAGTCGAAGCCACCCTCCCGCAGCGCCCGCACCCCCTCCTCCACCACGGCGGTCGTGGGGTCGGGAACGGTGTCGGCGAACACCCCCGGGGCCAGGCCCGACGCCTCCAGACCGGCCAGGAGTCGGTGGAAGAACGGCTGCTCGGCGATGAAGGGGTCGGTCACCAGGAGCGGACGGGACAGTCCGAGGGAGTCCAGGGTCCCGGCCAGTTCGGCCGAGGCCCCCGCACCCACGCGGATGACCTGGGGCAGGACGATGGAAGCGGACACTCGGGGTACCTCCGGGGGGACGGGAGCACGGGCACCGGCGACGTCCCCGGCGTGCCGGGGGCCGCGGCTCGACGCCCGGTACCTACCCCGCTCTCCGATTCGACTCCCCCCGCACCGTACCGATTTCGTACCGGCTCGGTGACGCACGGTCCCCGAGCGGGCGGAGGGCCGGGCGCCGGGCCCGGCCCTCCGGCACGTGTCCGACGGTGCGCCCGGTCAGGTGTGCACGAGCGGTGTGTCCACCAGGTGCTCGGCCACGAACCAGGCCTCCAGTTCGTTGGTGCGGATGACGTCGGAGACCAGGACGTCGTTGGTGCCGTCGTCGCCCATCTCCTGCACACGCGCCGCGGCGTCGTGGCAGTCCTCCAGGACGGCCTCGTGCGCCTCCAGGAGCCGGGAGAGCATCGCGGGGACCTCCTCGACACCGTTCGGCGGGCGCGGGATGCTGGTCAGCTCCGCGACGTGCCTCGGGTCGCCCACCGCGACCCCGCCCAGGGTCTGGATGCGCTCCGCGACGGTGTCGATCAGCGCCGTCTGCTCCTCGGCGTGCTTGTCCATCAGCAGGTGCAGCTGGTAGAAGGTGTGCCCGCGCATCAGCCAGTGGTGCTTCTTGTACATGTCGTGCAGGATGCGGAGGTCGCTCAGCACCTGGTTGAGCCGCTGACACGAGTACATGCGCGTGTCGTAGGACAGACCGACCGGCAGCTGACGGACCGTCCCGAACTTCTGGATCTCCTCACCCCTCTGGTGGAGCCACGGCTGGCTGCTGCGCGGCTTGGGTGTCTGGCTCGAACTCTGGTCGGCGGTGGTCACTACGGGTTCCCCCTCCGGGTCGGTGTGCTGCGTGGAACAGAGAGCTCCGCCAGCCAGTCTTGGCCACCGACCGTTGTCGGGAGAGAAAACGCACGCCATGTCAGAGCAAGGATTCAGGAGTTGTCCCGGTCGAACGCCACGGGGAGCGCGAACAGCCCGTGCATGATCATGCTCGGCCACCACCGCAGCTCGCCCTCGTCCACGGCCAGGCGCAGGCCCGGGAACCTCTCCAGGACCGCCGTGACGGCCACCCGCGCCTCCACCCGGGCCAACTGCGCGCCCACACAGAAGTGGGCCCCGTACCCGAAGGACAGGTGCGACGCCCCGCGCCGGGGGTCGAAGACGTCCGGGTCCTCGTAGCGCCGCGGGTCGCGCCCTGCGGCCAGCAGTGACACCAGCACCGGTTCCCCGGCCTCCAGGCGGACCCCGCCCACGGTCGTCGCCTCACCCGGGAAGCGCCAGGTCGCGTTCTGCAACGGGCTCTCCAGGCGCAGCGACTCCTCGATCGCCGGGCCCACGAGTTCGTGGTCGGCGCGCAGACGCGCCATCTCCTCGGGGTCGCGCAGCAGGAGCAGGAGCATGTTGCCGATCAGCGCGACCGTGGTCTCGTGCCCCGCCACCAGCAGCAGGAACGCCGTCGAGGTCACCTCGTGACGGGAGAGTTCACCGGACCGGTGAGCCTCCACCAGGTCGCCCAGGAGGTCGTCGGAGGGCTCGCGCAGCCGCGCCGCCACCAGCCCGTCAAGATAGGCGTCGAACCAGTCCGTGGCCGCACCGATCGCCTCGTACTCGTCCGGGGAGGAGGAGTCGATCACCGCCGCCTGCCGGTGGAACTCGGGCCGGTCCTCCTCCGGCACCCCGAGGATGTCGCAGATGATCGCGATCGGAAGCGGGTAGGCCAGGTCGCGCACCAGGTCCGGCGCCTCCTCCTTCGTCAGTGCGTCCAGGAGTTCACCGGTGATCCGCTCGGCGCTCTCCCGCAGCGCCCTGACCCGGCGGGGAGTGAACGCCCCGCTGGTCGCTTTCCGGAGCCGGGCGTGGTCGGGAGCGTCCACGTTGACCATGCTGCGCACGAGGCTGGGGCGGTGGTCGAAGGGCAGCCCCAGCCCGGCCCGGTACCAGGTCGCGTCGGCGCGCTCGGGGTCCTTGAGCATGTTCGGGTCGGCCAGCACCGACCGGGCGTCGTCGTAGCGGGTCACCAGCCAGGCCCGGGCGCCGCCGGGCAGGTCGATCCGGTGGACGGGCGCGTGGTCGCGCAACCAGCGGTAGGCCGGGTGCGGGTCCGCCTCGAACTCGGGTCCGTGCAGTGCGGGGGGTGTGCGGGTCATCGTCGGCCTCTCCACAGGGATGCGGGTCACCCGTTTCCTACCCACCCGGACACGCCGTGTCGCGGCTGCGGAATGCGGGCGCCGTGCCTCGGAGCCCCCGTGGCGCCACCACACGGAACGGACTCAGGGTGCCACCGCGCAGGCGGTCTCCAGGACGAACCTCGGCCAGGGGCGGTGGGGGTCGTGGCCGGTCAGTTCCCGGACGCGCCGCAGCCGGTACCGCAGGGTCTGGGCGTGGACGTGCAGCGCCTCCGCCGCCGTGGTGGCCGCGCCCGCACGGAAGTAGGCGTTCAGTGTGTCCAGCAGGTGGCGGTGGTCGTGGGTCAGCAGCGGGCCCAGGACCACGTGGCGCACCGTCGACGGCGCGACCCCGCCACCGTTGAGCAGGGACAGCACACACGCGTCGGAGTCGCGCAGCAGGCCGTGCGCGCCGAAGGCGTGCGGGGGAGCGGTCTCCACGGCCCCGTCCGCCAGCCGGTACGCGGCGGACAGGTCCGCCAGCCCGCGCGGATCCAGGGCACAGCCCCGCCACCCCCGCGCCAGCACGGTCCGTGTGATCCGCTCGGCGTCCTCGGGTGCGGCCAGGACGACCGCCCGGCCCGAACGCGTGGTCACCAGGGGGTCGGCTCCTGCGGGCGAGGCCTCCGCCACCAGCTCCATCCCCGCAGCCACCGTGACGTCCTCCGCGCGCACGGGTTCGGCGACCACCAGCACCGCCGGGTCGGGCGGGGCGATGCCCAGGGTCCGCGCCCGGTCCCGGATGGCGCCCCGGGACGCCTGGCGGCCGATCAGCAGGTCGTCGAGGAGCGCGCGCCGGGCACGTTCCCGATCCGCGTCCAGCCGTTCGGCGGCCTCGGCGTGACCCGTCTCCAGGCTCTCGGAGATCTGGTCGAGGGAGGCCAGCCACAGTTCGCTCAGAGCGAACACGTCGGCCGCGTCGAGCCTGTCGCCCGCCTGTTCGCGCAGCAACCGCGCGGCGGCGGCCGATCCGACCCGGTGAGCCCGCACCACGGCGCCGATCGAACGGCCGTCGGCGGCCCGTGCCCTGCCGATCCCACGGAGCCGCTCCACGTCCTCCGTAGGCAGGCGACGGTCCCCGCGCACCCACAGCTCCAGGGACCGGGCGACCAACCAGCCGGTGATGGCCCGTACCTCCGCCAGCTGGGATCCGTGCAGCGCTCGGTAGGCGGGCACCTCCGTGTGGACCTCGGCGACGATCCGCTCCACCAGCCCGGCCCGGTCACGCTCCAGCTCAGCGCTGACCCGTACGCGTTCCTCGCGGCCCATGCCCCTCCTCCGTCCCGCGCCGACGATCCTCCGGCGGGCCCCGCACCGAGCGCGACACCTCGTCCTCCGGGCGGGCGGGCAGCCTATCGCCCCCTCAGGCGCACGGCCGAGACCGGCCATCCGGGTAAAAACCGTGCACATGTGCGGCGCAGCCTCTGAGGTCAACCTCCGCTGACATGGCAGTATGCGCACACAGGCCCGGTATAGAGCACGATTCCAACACCGAGCGTCGGCGTGCCGGGCGCGCCGGGCACACCGGTCGGCCGGGAGAACGGCCGGGCCGGACGGGGAGGACAGGGGATGAGGACGATGACGGTTCCCGGCATCGCGCTGAACAACGGGCTGCAAATGCCGCAGCTGGGTTTCGGCGTGTGGCAGGTGCCCGACGACGCCGTGGGGGAGGCGGTCTCACACGCCCTCGCGGCGGGCTACCGCAGTATCGACACCGCCGCCGCGTACGGCAACGAGGAGGGGGTGGGCGAGGCGCTGCGCCGGTCGGGACTCGAGCGGGAGGACCTGTTCGTCACCACCAAGCTCGCCAACGCCGACCACGGCTACGACTCCGCTCTGCGCGCCTTCGACGCCAGCCTGGAGCGGCTCGGCCTGGACATGGTGGATCTCTACCTCATCCACTGGCCGCTGCCCGAGCGCGACCTCTACGTGCCCACCTGGAAGGCGCTGGAGCGCCTCTACGCGGAGGGCCGCGCCCGCGCCATCGGTGTGTGCAACTTCAAGCGCACGCACCTGGAGCGGGTCATGAAGGAGGGCGGGATCGCCCCCATGGTCAACCAGATCGAACTGCACCCGCTGCTCTCCCAGGGAGAGATGCGGGCCTTCGACTCCGACCACAACATCGCCACGGAGGCCTGGAGCCCGCTCGGGCAGGGCGAACTGCTCCGCCACCCGCTGATCACGCGGATCGCCGAGGAAATCGAACGGACCCCGGCGCAGGTGCTTCTGCGGTGGCACGTCCAGCTGGGCAACGTGGTCATCCCGAAGTCGGTGACGCCCGAGCGCATCTACGCCAACTTCGAGATCTTCGACTTCGAGCTCTCGGACGAGGACATGGCCCGGATCGACGGTCTCGACCAGGAGCACCGGTTCGGCCCCGACCCGGACAGCTTCGACGGCGACTGAGCCGCGCGGCTGACCGGTGACCGGTGGCGGCGCGGCTCGCGGCGTCGTCTAGCGGAGCTCGCGGAGCCTGCGGGCGCCGGACAGGGTGGCCTCGATGCCGTCGCGGCGCACACGGGCGACGTACACGCCACCGCCGACGAAGATCGCGAGGAAGAGCCCGACCACTGCGGTCAGGGCCAGGACGGACAGCACGGAAGTGATCATGCGGTCATGGTAGCCGCATGTCGGACGACGCTCTCACCGGGGGAGTCCCGGGTGCGTGCCGAGCGAGACGGAGGGTCCGCCGATGGACCAGACACCGCACGAGATCATCAACCCGCTCTCCCTTCCCGACCCCGTGGGCTATGCGCACGCCCTCGTGGTGGCCCCGGGCCGCACCGTGTACGTGGGCGGCCAGATGGCCCTGCGTTCCGACGGGGTACTGACCGGTGACTCACTGGTGCAGCAGTTCGACCACGCGCTCGCCAACGTGGTGGAAGCGCTGAGAACGGCGGGGGCCGAACCGGCTCACGTGGTGAGCATGCGCGTCTACACCACCTCGGTGGGCCTCTACCGGGTCAACCTCAAGGCACTCGGATCGGTCTACCGCCGCCACATGGGTCGCTACTACCCGCCGATGGCGGTCCTGGGCGTCACCGAGTTGCTGGAGGAGGGGGCCCAGGTCGAGCTGGAGTGCGTGGCGGTGGTCCCGGACTCGCGTGACGGCGCGGAGCTGGACGAGGGGCGTCCCCGCGAACTCGTGGAGGAGGTCGACGACCCCTTCGCGGACGACCGGGCGACCGCGGAACCCGGGGAGTTCTCCCGGGACACGCGGCCCTGATCACCGCAGGGAAGGCGCGGGGCCCCGACCGGGGACGGTCGGGGCCCCGCGCTGGTGGTCAGCGTTCGTGCGAGCGCACCAGGAGCACCGCCACCACGCACACCGCCATCCCGGCCAGCGCGCCCGCGCCCACCGGGTCGCCGAACATCAGCCAGGTCCACACGAGCGTGGTGGGCGGGGTCAGGTAGAGCAGCGCCGACACCCGCGCCACGCTGGTCCGTGCCAGGTTGATCCAGTACAGCCCGTAGCCGCCCAGCGTGGACAGAACGACCACCCACGCCACCGCGGCCCAGAACCCCACCGTCATGGGCGGGGCCAGGGTGCCCGTCGAGGCGGCGAGCCCGGTGAACAGGATCGCGCTCACCGCGCACTGCACGGCCAGTGCCTCCACCACGTTCCCGCCGGGGCGCGATCTGCGTTCCACGAGGGTGGCGGCCACCAGCGAGAGCATGGCTCCGAACGGGAGAGCGTACGCCCACCAAGGGGCGGATCCGGTCCGGAGCAGGTCCGAGCCGACCACCATGCCCACGCCGACCAGACCCACCACCGGTCCGAGGACCTGGCGCCCGCGCACCCGCTCACCGAGCAGGGGGACGGCGAGCGCGGTGGCCACCATCGGTTGGAGGGCGGCGACGAGCGCGCTCGTCCCGGCGGCCACCCCCGCTTCGGCGGCCGCCACCACCCCGTACAGGTACCCGGCCTGTGCCAGGAGCCCGAGCACCGCGTGCAGGGCCATGTCCCGGCCGCTCATCCGGGACCCGCGCCACAGGCACCAGGCCACGAGCAACCCGCCCACGACGAGGAACCGCCAGGCGAGGAGAGTGGTCGCCGGGGCCTGCCGGGTGCCGAGCTCGGCCCCGACGAACCCCGAACTCCACATCACCACCAGCCCCGAGGCCAGCAGGAAGGGGATCAGGGGACGGGCGGTCGGGCGGGTCCGTGTGCGTGAGGTCATGACGTCCATGCCGCAGAGGTAAACACACCGGTCGGTATACTCACAATGTAGTCACCGACCGAAGGAGCGCATCATGGCCGGCATCACCAGGGAACCGCGGCTCACCCCCGCCGCGCGCCGTGTCCTGGACGTGGCGACCGACCTCTTCTACACCCGGGGGATCAACACGGTGGGCATGGAACTGGTGGCCGAACGCGCCGGGGTCACCAAGAAGACCATCTACGACCGGTTCGGCTCCAAACAGCGGCTGGTCGTCGCCTACCTGAGGGCGCGGGACACGCGCTGGCGCGACTTCCTCGACACCCGCATGGACCCGGCCGCCTCCCCGCGTGCGCGGATCGGGGAGACCTTCGAGGCCCTGGACGCGTGGATGCGGCAGGAGAACCAGCGCGGCTGCGCCATGGTCAACGCCTACGCCGAGCTCTCCGACCCCGAACACCCCGGCCGCACCGTGGCCGAGGAACAGAAGCGGTGGTTGCGCGACCTGTACACCGACCTCGTTCGCGAGGGCGGAGCCACCGACCCCGAGGCGCTCGGCGACGTCCTGGCCCTGCTCCACGAGGGCGCCGTCGTCGCTCGCAACGTCACGGGCGTCGCCGACGCCGCCCTGACCGCGCGCGCGGCCGCCGACACCCTGCTCACCGCGAACGGGGTGGGTGCCTAGAGGTAGCCCAGCCGGGAGAGTTCGTGACGCGCCACCTCGTGCACGTCACCGTGGTCCTTGCGGGTCAGTCGCTCCCGCCACGAGCCCACGCCCCAGGAGTGGTCGGTCAGCAGCTCACTGGCCGAGACCCGGGCGCCGGTGAACTCCAGGAGCCGCTCGGAGGTCTCGATCTCCTGGCCGTGCACGTCCTCGTAGCGCAGGGTCATCAGCTGTTCCGGGCCGATCTCCTGGCGCAGCGTCGCGGACATGCGTACCGCGCCCCGCCAGCGCATCGCGCACTTGGTCGCCACCGAACCCTCGGTGAAGTCGTCCAGGTCCGACTCCTCCTCCAGGCCGAAGAAGTGGTTGGGGAACTCGTGGTCCAGCTTCATGAAGCTGGGCTTGAGCCAGGCCAGGGAGCGCTCGTCCTCCATCATGTCCGCCACCACGTCACGGCCGTCGCGGATGATCTGGACGAAGCGCGCGTCGGGGAACGCGGCGTACAGGGCGCTGGCCGAGTACAGGAGGTCGGGGCTGGCGTCACCGTAGCGGCGGGCGGCGGCGCTGTGCTCGCACGGCTCGGCGGAGGCGTTGGCGGGCACCCGGGCACCAGGGCCCGGGCATCTGGGACAGGTCAGGGGGGTGAGCTGCCAGGTCTCGGCGTAGGCCTCGCGCAGCAGGCTCGCGGTTCCGGACACCTTCTCCTGAGCGAGGGAGGGGCGCCTGGCCACGGCGTAGACGGCGTTGAGCACGCCCGAGGAACCGGCACCGAGATGGAAGCCGGGCGCGCGGGCCAGGGCCCGGGCGATCACCGGAACCCCGGAGTGGGGTGCGCCGAGCATGAACACCGGGCGCTCCACCTTGGTCCCGTTGACCACGAGGATGTAGGAGGGCTGCTTCATGATTGTGTCGTATTTTTGCACCCTTTGCCCTTCTCGTGTGCATCGGTCGGGGCCTGGCGGCACCCGCCCCACACGTTCCCCGAGGTTAAGGGCAGGATCGGTCCAGAAAGCGCCGTGCTGGGCCAAGACCGGGGAAAGCCGTGCAAAGACGCTGTAAGAATGGGGTATGGCCTCGATGACCGACGACACCACGCCGTTCGCCGACCCGGAGGGGTTCGAACACGCGGCCGAGCTGCTCGCCTCCGCGCGGCGCATCACCGTCCTGACCGGCGCCGGAGTGTCCACGGACTCCGGTATCCCGGACTTCCGTGGCCCCCAGGGGCTGTGGACCACCGACCCCGACGCCGAGGCGATGTCGGACATCGACAGCTACATGGGTGACGTGGACGTGCGCCGCCGAACCTGGCTGGCCCGCCGCTCCCACCAGGTCTGGAAGGCCGGCCCCAACGCCGCCCACCTCGCCCTCGCCGACCTGGCCGCAGCCGGGCGCCTGCACGCGCTCGTCACCCAGAACATCGACGGCCTGCACCAGCGAGCCGGGGTCCCCGAGGACGAGGTCATCGAGGTCCACGGCACCATGCTCCGGGTGATGTGCATGTCCTGCGGACTGCGCACCCCCAGCTCGGAGGTGCTCGCCCGCCTGGACGAGGAGTCCGACCCGCACTGCTCGGAGTGCGGAGGAATCCAGAAGACGGACACCGTCTCCTTCGGTCAGCGCCTGGACCCCGAGATCATCGAACGCGCCGCACAGGCCGCACGCGAGTGCGACGTCTTCGTGGCGGTGGGCACCTCGCTGACCGTCCACCCGGTGGCCGGGCTGTGCGACGTCGCCATGATGGGGCGGGCCCCGCTGGTGGTCGTCAACGCCGAACCCACCCCGTACGACGACTACGCCACCGCGGTCCTGCACGACCCCATCGGCGACGTGGTCCCGGCGTTGGTCAGGCGCGCCCTGGCGGGGTAGGAGGAGTCGCCCTACCCCGGTCCGGCGGAGCCGCCCGGGAACCCGGAGCGCCGGATCGGTCCCGATGACGCGGAATGGTTGTCGGGCAGGGAGGGTGTGACGCTCCAGCGCTCCTCCCCGGGATGGTTCTCCAGTTTCCCCAGGAGCGTCATCAGTTCCCCGCGGAGCCGTTGGAAGGAGTCCCAGACCCCTTGTGGGGTGGTGGTGCTCCTGCGCAGGGCCCGAAGCGCCTTCTGAACCATCTGGGAGAGCTTCCGACGGGAGTCCGGACTCAGGTGGTGGGGCCAGGAGCGCAGGTCCTCCAGGGCCTGGCGCAACACGGTGAGCACCACCTGGTCCGGTGCGTCCCGGAACATGAGGCGGGAGTAGCTGTGCAGGCGATCGGCAACCATCGCCTCCGGGATCTGGTCGATTGGTTCCAGACGCAGGCGCAGGACCTCGTGGGCCTCGACCCAGGCGCTCCCTGCCCCATCCGTGTACCAGGTGCCGATGTCGTCGGAGACGTAGCGCAGGTACGGGGTGAGCAGGAGGGCTAGCCGGGAGGCGGTTCCGTTGGCGCGCATCGCCGTGGACCTGAGCAGCCGCGAGCTCACAGTCCCGTAAGGGACCTCCACCTCGTAGGGGTTGAGAGTGGTGGGGGTGTCCCCGGGAGCATCCGCGCGTAGCTCGAAGCCCACGCACTCTCCCAGGTTCATGGGTTCACCCCGGTTGCGGCTGAGCATGCTGAGGGGATGCTCGCTGTCCCAGTACCCGACGTGGCGCATTCTGATGATGTCGAGGATGCCGAACCACTGGGAGGCGGGCAGGGCCCGCCAGAGAGAGACCGTCTGCCGCCAGGCCTGCCAGGGGTCGCCGGTGTCGGGGAAGAGGTTCTCCAGGGCGACCGGCTCCTCGCTGACCAGAATGAGGAGGGTGACGAGGTTCGCTGTGTAGCGGGCCTCCCGTGAGGTGAGGGGCATCCGTATGGGCTCGTACCCGGGGAACGAGCGGTTGGCCGCAGGGTAGGGCGCCTCCTGGAAGAGGTCGAGAAGCAGTTCCCGGAACTCCTCCCGCAGGTCCGGTTCCTCCTCCAGCCGTCGACTCAGGAGCTCGTCCAGGAAGGTCACTACCCTGTCCCGGCCCGCGTAGGCGGCGAAGGACGCCAGCGCGTACATCTCACCGTCGTCCAGGTGCAGGGCCCGGCTTCGGCGACGGGACACCCGGGCGCGGTCCTCGACCAGCTCCTCCAGGGCCGCCACCACCATGCGGGCCACCAGATACTCCCCGAAGGTGGCGTGGAGGAACTCGAAGGCGCTGTTCGTGCCGTCCGTGGTTCTGGAACGCGCCTCGTGGACGAAGAAGAACCGTCCCAGCACCTGATGGGCTGGAGCGATCTGACCGTGCAGGTCGGCGTTGTCGGGTGTCTCGGCGGCCTCCGGCATGAGGACGGCCAGGTCCGCGTCCAGTTCCTCCGCGCGCACGCTCTGGCGTCCGCGTGCGAACATCGCCATCGCGGCCACCTCCAGACGCCGCAGCTCGTCCTCGATCGCCCGGGCGAGGTCCCGGCCGCCCAGGTGGGGCCGGTGCTTGTCCACCTCCCGCCGCGCGAACATGGTGAGCAGCCGCTCGTACAGCTCTCCGTGGGAGAGGGTGTCCGAGGCGTTGAGCAGTGCGTTGCCGTGGGCGTCGTAGAAGAGCAGCATGATCAGGAGGAGGGGCTGCTCGGCGAGATCGCGGTAGCGGAGCACCGCCTCCGGCGGCAGGGGACGCAGCTTGGAGGAGGCGGCGTTGGCCTCGTTCCACACGCGGAGCATCTGCTCGATCTGGGAGTCGTCGAAGGGCTCCAACCGAATGACCGTGGTCAACGGGGGGAACCGGGTCCGGTCCGCCACCAGGGTGCGGCTGGTGACGATCACGACCACCGGCTGCCCCATGTGCTCCTGCTTCTCCTGGAACTCCTGAACTCGCTCCAGGTAGTCGGACCGGTCGACCCCAGTCGCTTGGAGGAGTTCGTCGAATCCGTCCAGAATGATGACCGGCAATGCCCCGTCCGCGTCATCTGAGAGGTCGCGCCAGGACATGTTCGTGTGCAGGTCCGCAGCCAAACCTTCTTCCAGCTGCACGTGCAGTGGGGCATTGGGGCTGACGGTTCTCAACTCCACCCGAACTGGCAGGAAGTCCGCTGGTGGCAATCGAGCGGCGAGCATCTCGGTGAACTTGGACTTGCCCGCGCCGGGATGGCCCAGGATCACCGTGGGGTATTCGGTGGCGCGTGGGTGTGTGATCAGGGAGGCCACGATCGTCTGGAGATCGTCTTGGGCGGGGAACTCGCGCCACCAGTCATCGCTGGCGGGGCTGCTGTTCTCGTGTGCGACGGTGACCCGCCCGCGCGGTGGGATGTATCCCGCCCGGAGTGAGGGGAGCACCAGCCCGGCCGGGGCGTCGTCGGAACGCAGGATCGGCCGGTTGAGCACCGCCTGGTAGGAGGCCGTGAGCTCCTTCCTCCGCCGTGAGACGGGACGGGCGGAGCCCATCCTGGTCAGTTGTGCGTGCAGGTCGGTCAGGCCAGCGCCGATCTCCTTCCGGGTTCGATCGTGCTCGCCCGCGTGCAGCCACAGACCGAATTCCGGGACCTCGGCACCCAGTTGCAGCAGGGACTCGTTCAGGCCACGGCAAGCGAGCCCGGGGACGAGGTCGTAGAGCTTGCCCAGGATCGAGTGCTTCTGTGGGGTCAGCCCGTGCCGTTCAGCGATCTCCAGACCCAGAACGAACTCGACGAAGGCATCATTCAGCTGGAAGAAGAGCTTCTCATCGACTTCACGACGTGCCTTGAGGGGCGCATTCACCCTGGTGGTGGGTGATGCGAGCCAGATGTTGTCGAGGTCCCTCTCGAGGATCGTGAACTGCTCCTCCGTGGTGATCTTCAGATCGGCCAGGGAGAAGGGTGCGTCCATGGACCGCAGTGACTCCTCGACGGCTTCGAAGAAGGTGGTGATCACCAGTACCTTGTAGGCCGCCTGGATCTTCTCGGTGCGGGACATCCGGCTCTCGCCCCGGAGCCTGCCGCCCAGTCCCTCCAACAGTTGGCGGCCCTTGCTCACCAGTGCGCCGCGCACCCCGAAGACGTCGGGGACTCCCACCAGACCAAGTCCGCCGTCGGCCACCTTCTCCGCGAGGTCGAGTGCCTCCGAGTCGCTGTTGCCGAGGATCCTCAGCGCGTCACTGTAGGTGAGCCGTTTGGCCATCGGGTCGGTGCCTCTTCCTCGTCCGGGGGTGCCTGGGGGCGGGAACGCGATCGGACCCGACACCGGGGGTGGCGTCGAGTCCGCACGTCAGAAGGGGTTTCGCGAATATGGGGTTGTCCGTTGTACGAGCGCCCACTGGGGAGTGGACGCTCACGGGGGTGAGACGCCCTAGGGCAGCTGCCAGTTCACCGGCTCGGCGCCCTGTTCCCTGAGCATCTCGTTGGTCCTGCTGAACGGCTTGGAACCGAAGAAGCCGTTGCGGGCCGAGAGCGGGCTGGGGTGCGCGGACTCCACACACGGGATGCCCGGCATCAGCGGGCGCAGGTTGCGGGCGTCACGGCCCCACAGGATCGACACGAGCGGCTTGCCTCGCTCGGCCAGCGCCCGGATGGCCTGCTCGGTGACGGCCTCCCAGCCCTTGCCCCGGTGCGAACCGGCGTTGCCCGGGGCCACCGTCAGGACCCGGTTGAGCAGCAGGACACCCTGCTGGGTCCACGGGGTGAGGTCACCGTTGGAAGGCATCGGGGTACCCAGGTCCTCGCCCATCTCCTTGTAGATGTTGCGCAGGCTCGCGGGGAGACGGACCTCGGGCGCCACCGAGAAGCTCAGACCGACGGCGTTCCCGGGCGTGGGGTAGGGGTCCTGTCCCACGATCAGCACGCGCACGTCGTCGAAGGGCTGTTGGAAGGCACGGAGCACGTGGTCCCCGGCGGGCAGGTAGGTGCGGCCCTCGGCGACCTCCTGACGGAGGAAGTCGCCCATAGCGGCGATCTGCGGGGCGACCGGCTCCAGCGCCTTCGCCCAACCGCTGTCCATGATCTCGTGCAGGTCCTTGTTCGGCATGGCCAGAACACTAGCGCCAGCCACGGACAACCAGGTCCGGTTCGGCCTCTCTGGCCGCCATACCCGCCTCATCGCAGCGGGCACGGATGGTCACCGGCGGGCCCGCTTCCGCTGTCGGACCAGGTGGGAGCGGACGTCCCGGGTTCGGGGGAGCCCTCACCAGCAGACGGGTGTGGTGGACCACCAACGCCTCGTAGTGGCGGACGGCCTCGTCCAAGTGGCCGGAGTGTCCCAGGTAGGCGGACAGGTAGTGGCAGGCCCACGGCGTCAGGGATCGTCCTCACCGCGTGTCCGGGCCAGGTCCGGGACCAGTGAGGAAAGATCCGGAAACGCGTCGCCCGGAGGAGATCGGTGGGCCCATCCTGGACGGCGGATCCCACGCTGACCAGTGACCGGGGGGTTCCCCGACCGTGTGCCATCTGGTTCGAGCATGATCGCGCCCCGGTGGGGACACTCCCCATCGGGGCACGGGGGCTATCGGACCGAGGGAAGGGCTACTCGGCGCGCCACCCTCCCTGGCGGTCGGCGAGGTTGAGCGCCGTGGTCACCAGGGGCACGTGGCTGAAGGCCTGCGGGAAGTTCCCCACCTGGCGGCCGGCCCCGGGGTCCCACTCCTCGGCGAGCAGGCCGACGTCGTTGCGCAGGGAGAGCAACCGCTCGAACAGCTCACGAGCCTCCTCCTGGCGGCCGATGGACAGCAGGGCGTTGGCCATCCAGAAGCTGCACGCCAGGAAGGCCCCCTCGTCCCCGGGGAGCTGGTCCGCGGAGTTCTCCAGGTCCGTGCGGTAGCGGAGCACGAATCCGTCCACCATCAGGTCCTCGCGGACCGCCTCGATGGTGCCGACCACGCGGGGGTCGTCGTAGGGGAGGAAACCGACCTCGGGGATGAGCAGCAGGGCGGCGTCCAGCTCCTTGCTGCCGTAGTACTGGGTGAAGGTGTTGCGCTGGGGGTCGTAGCCGTACTCGCACACCTCGGCGTGGATGGTGTCGCGCAGCGCCCTCCAGCGTTCGATGGGCCCCTCGGTGTTGAACTCCTCGATGCTGCGCACCGCCCGGTCGGCGGCCACCCAGGCCATCACCTTGGAGTGGACGAAGTGCTGCCTGGGGCCGCGCACTTCCCAGAGGCCCTCGTCGGGCTCGTCCCAGCACCACTCCAGGTAGTTGACCAGGGACCGCTGGAGCCCCCACAGGTGCTCGCCACCCTGGATGCCCGAGCGCCTGGCCAGGTGCAGCACGTCCATGACCTCGCCGTACACGTCCAGCTGGTACTGGCCCACCGCGGCGTTGCCGACGCGGACCGGGGCGGAGGACTCGTATCCCGGGAGCCACTCGGCCTCCCACTCGGTGAGGCGGCGCTCCCCCCGGATGCCGTACATGATCTGCATCAGCTGGGGTTCACCGGCGACCGCCCGGGCCAGCCACTCGCGCCAGGCCATCGCCTCGTCCGTGTACCCGGAGCGGATCAGTGCCTCCAGGGTGATGGTGGCGTCCCGCAGCCAGCAGTACCGGTAGTCCCAGTTGCGGACACCGCCGATCTCCTCGGGCAGGGAGGTGGTGGGCGCGGCCACGATCCCGCCGGTGGGGCGGTAGGTGAGCCCCTTCAGGGTGATGAGGGAGCGCACCACCGCCTCACGGTAGGGGCCCTCGTAGGTGCACTGGTCCACCCACTTCTCCCAGAACCTTTCGGTGCGGGAGAGGGCCTTCTCCGCGTCCAGGTGGTCGGACTCCTCCACCTGGGAGGGGTGCCAGGTCATCACGAACGGCACGCGCTGCCCTGCGGTGACGGTGAAGGTGGTGTCGTGGGTGAAGTTGTGGCCCTTGAGGGCCACGGGGGCGCTCAGCCAGATCGCGTCGGGCCCGGCGATCGCGACCAGTTCGGTCCCGGCGCGGTGCATCCACGGGACGACGTGGCCGTAGTCGAAACGGATGCGCATGGTGGTGCTCATGCGCACGGTGCCGCTCAACCCCTCCACGATCCGCACGATGTGCGGGGCGCCACCCCGGGGCGGCATGAAGTCGATGACCCGGACGGATCCGGTGTCGGTGTCCCACTCCTGTTCCAGGATGAGGGTCTCGCCCCGGTAGTGGCGCCGGTCGGCCCGGGGGCTTCCTTCGGCCGGGCGCAGGGTCCAGTGACCGTTCTGTTCGTCGCCCAGGATCGCGGAGAAGCAGGCCGAGGAGTCGAAGTCGGGAAGGCACGCCCAGTCGATGGACCCGTCCCGCCCGACCAGCGCGGCGGTCTGCATGTCGCCGATCATTGCGTAGTCTTCAATCCAGCCGGGCACGCGGCTCACCCCCAACACGTCGTCTTCGTCTGTGCGGTGGCGCGAGCCGCCCCGTCGCCACGGGGACTGTCGCTTCCGCGCGATCCTGCGCGCGCACGCCCGTGTGCGCACCCCGTCGGGGACCTGTCTCCCGACCCGCCTTCGGGTCGGGACGCCGTTCGGGTCATGCTCTTCCCCCCGGACCGCCCACAGCCGCCTCGTACCCGGGTATGTGCCCAGGTGTGGGCAGGCGAAAAGGCCGGTTGTGGAAAAGGACCCGTCCCCGCCGGTCACCGCGGTCCCCATCTTCCATGCTCTGTGGGGGCCTGGCTACAGGCGGATGCACGTGCATTCGGATGGGCGAGAAGTATGTCGCGGAATGGGTGGCTTTCAGTGGGGAGAAGTTATGACGTGGTGATCAACGAGCGGTGACGGACGTGCTAACGGCCCGTCAGAGTGGGGCTTTCCGGCGTATCCTCCGGCATCCGCAACATCGGGAGGAAGACCTGGGCCAGGGGGCCGATCGTCACCATGAACACCACGGTTCCCACGCCGACCGTCCCGCCGAGCAGGAACCCGGACAGTGCGACGGCGACCTCGATGAGGGTGCGGGCCAGCCGGACGGACAGTCCCCGCGCGGCCAGTCCGGTCATCAGGCCGTCCCGGGGCCCCGGGCCCAGTCCGACGCCGATGTAGAGGCCGGTGGCGACCGCGCACACCAGGACCCCCGACGCCAGCAGGAGTACCCGGACCGGCAGGGAGTCGGTGGCGGGCAGCAGCCACAGGGACAGGTCCACGGACGCGCCGACCATCACCACGTTGCTCAGCGTGCCGAGGCCCGCCTTCTGGCGCAGCGGGATCCACAGCAGGATCAGCAGGGCGCCGACGATGACGCTCCAGGTGCCGATCGACAGTCCGGTCTGGCGCGACAGCCCCTGGTGCAGGACGTCCCAGGGCATCGCACCGAGGTCGGAGCGGATGAGCAGGGCGCCGCTCAGGCCGTACAAGTAGAGGCCGAGGTAGAGCTGGGCAAGGCGGCGGAGCCGGGGCCGTGGCAGGACCGGGGTGATCAGCAGCCGCCGGGCCAGGGCGGACAGGGGGCTCCGGGGTGGTTCGGACAAGGCCGACCTCGACTTTCACGCGTACCGGCGCCACGCCGGAAGAGATTCATTGGGTGATTGGATGACCATCCGCAGGGGGGCCACATCGGTATCGTGGCCCAGGTGGTGCTCGGATTGAAGAGCCAATCCCGGCAACTGGCCCGATTTCTCCCCCGGTGAGGTGAATCCCATGGCGAGGCAGCGCACCGACCATCCCGGAACCGGCGGCGGCACCCGGCGGATCAACGGCCGGCTGCTCGCGCGGCTGATCGGCGAGGGCCCGGTCGAACGCCCCTACTACCTCGCGATCGCCCGTGCCGTGAGCGGGCTGGTCCTCGACGGCCGGGTCCCCACGCACACGCGGCTTCCCGCCGAACGCGACCTCGCCACCGCCCTGGGGGTCAGCCGCAACACGGTCACCGCCGCCTACGGCTGGCTCCGTGACAACAGCTTCCTCGACAGCAGGCAGGGTGCGGGCAGCTGGACGGTCCTGCCGGACTCGGGCACCCGGGGCCCCGCGCCCTTCGTCCCCGCCGCCGAGCAGATCGACCTCGGCGTGGCCGCGCCCCCGGCGGTCGACGGGTTGCGGGCGGCCTCCTTCCACGCCTCCGAGCAGCTCGCCGCCCACGTGGGCGGGATCGGCTACTACCCCTACGGTCTGCCCGAGCTGCGGCACGCCATCGCCCGGCGGTACGTGGAGCGCGGATTGCCCACCACACCCGAGCAGATCTTCGTCACCAGCGGCGCCCAGCAGGGTGTCACCCTTGCGATGGACCTGCTGGTCAACCAGGGAGACGAGGTCCTGCTGGAGTCACCCACCTACCCGCACGGCCTGGACGCGGCCCGCCGCAACGGAGCACGCATCCGCACCACCGGGGTGACCCCGCAGGGCTGGGACATGGAGTACCTCGTGGACGCCTTCCGACAGCGCAGGCCGACCGCGGCGTACATGATCCCGGACTTCCACAATCCGACCGGCGCGCTCATGGATGACGACGAACGCCGGATCCTGGTTCGGGAGGCCCGCCGCGCGGGTTCCCACCTGATCATCGACGAGTCCGGGGCCGAGCTGGCCATCGACTCCGGGGACCTGCCCGCCCCCGTGGCAGCGCACGACACCGACGGGCGGGTGTTGACCGTGGGCTCGGTGGCGAAGCTGTTCTGGGGCGGGCTGCGGGTGGGCTGGGTGCGCGCCACTCCGCCCATGGTCACCCGGATCATGGCGATCCGCCAGCGCTTCGACCTGGCCGGGTCGGTGCACGACCAGCTCACCGCGACCCACCTGCTGTCCGACGTCATGCGCATCCGGGCCGAACGCAGTCGCCAGTTGCGCCGCAACCGGGACGCCCTGCTGTCCGCCCTGCGCGATCGCCTCCCGGACTGGCGGCCCAGCGTCCCCGGGGGCGGCCTGGTGCTGTGGGCGGCGATGCCCCAGCCGGTCGCGACCGCGCTGTCGGAGGCCGCCGTCCGGCACGGGGTGCACCCGGCGGCCGGACCGGTGTTCGGAGCGGACGGCACCCTGGAGCGCTACCTGCGGCTGGCCTACACCCGCCCGCCGGACGTGCTGGCCGACGCCGTGGAGCGGTTGGCCGCGGCCTACGCCGAGACCCTGGCCCACCCCTCACAGCCGCGCGGCCAGCTGTACGTCTGACCGGCAGGAGTCCGCGCCGCGTCCTCAGACGGCGAAGCGCCGCGCGAAGCGGACCACCTCGGCGATCACCTCGTCGCGGTTGGTCTCGTTGAACACCTCGTGCCGGGCGCCGGGGAAGACGCGCACGGTGACGTCCTCGCCCGCCACGGCCTCGACGCCCGTCCTGGTGTCGTCCAGCGGCACCAGACGGTCCTCGTGGCCGTGCACCCAGAGCAGGGGGAGGGAACCGAGGTCGCCCGCGTCGTTGCCCCGTCTCAACTCGGTGAGCAGGGCGTTCGCGGTGGCGCGCTTGAAGGGGCCGTGCCAGACCAGTTCGTCGGCCAGGTAGGCCTCGCCGACGGCGGGGTCGCGTGAGAGGACGGCCGGGTCAATGGGGGCGTCCGGGATCACCTCGGCGGCGGCGATCTCCTCCAGCGCGGTCCAGCGGCCCAGCACCGGGCCGGACAGGGCCAGGGCCTGCACCGCGCCGGGGTTCACCTGGGCGTAGCGGGTGGCGATCAGGCCGCCCATGGAGTGACCGATCATCACCAGGGGGAGGCTGCGGTAGGCGGTGCGGGCCTGGGTGACCACCCGGTGGACGTCCTCGACGACCCCGGCGTAGTCGTCGATGAGCACTCTCTCGCCGGAGGAGCCGCCGTGGCCCCGGTGGTCGGCTCCGTAGACCACCGCCCCGGCGGCGCACAGGTCCCGGGCGACCTGTTCGTAGCGGCCCAGGTGTTCGCCGTAGCCGTGGACGAGCACGGCCAGCCAGGTGGGTTCGCCCTCGGTCGGGGCCCAGGCCCGCGCCGCCAGTTTCCCGGAACCGTCCGGCCCTCCGGCCAGCCCCCACTCACGTGTGCTGATCACCGTGTCCTGCCTCCTCGTTGCCGCTGCCGTCTGCGACGATCGGGTGGTCGCCGCCGGAGTGGTCACCCTAGAACATCCGTGGGGCGGGGCCGGGGCGCCTCGTGGGGGCCGTGGTCACGGTGTGTGTTTGGGGCAACGGCCAGACAGGGCAGTGTGATCTCGTGCGAGTCGACGAAATATGCCAAATGGTGTGATCGCGACGACTCGCCGTGAAACTGGATCTTCTACGCTTAAGAGGGGGTATCCCTCTTGTGGGAGCACCCCCGTGCTTTCCCGACAGGCAAATCCGGACTGGAGAGGAGGATGACGCTCGTGCTGGCCGACTCCTATGGCCGCGTGGCGACGGACCTGCGTGTGTCGCTCACCGACAGGTGCAACCTCAGATGTACCTACTGCATGCCGCCGGAGGGACTGGAGTGGCTTCCCAAACCGGAGCTGCTCACCGACGACGAACTCCTTCGCCTGATCCGCATCGGCACCACCCGCCTCGGTATCAACGAGGTCCGCTTCACCGGCGGTGAGCCCCTGCTGAGACGAGGCCTGGTGAACATCGTCGCGGGCACCACCGCCCTCGAACCCCGCCCGCACACCGCGCTGACCACCAACGGGATCGGGCTCGCCCGGACCGCGCCCGCCCTGGCCGAGGCCGGACTGGACCGGGTCAACGTCTCCCTCGACACCCTCGACCCCGTCGTCTTCGAGAAGCTGGCCCGGCGCCGACGCCTGCCCGACGTCCTCGACGGGATGGCCGCCGCGGCGAGCGCCGGACTCACCCCGGTCAAGGTCAACGCCGTGCTCATGCGCGACGTCAACGACCACGAGGCCGCCGATCTCCTCCGGTTCTGCGTGGAGCACGGCTACGAACTGCGCTTCATCGAGCAGATGCCCCTGGACGCCCAGCACGGCTGGCGCCGGGACACCATGATCACCGCCGACGAGATCCTGGGGCGCCTGGAGGCCGAGTTCGACCTCGACCCGGCCGACGCCGACACCCGTGGCAGCGCCCCAGCCGAGCTCTTCCACCTGCGTGACCAGACCTTCCCCAACGGTGAACCGGCCACGGTCGGGGTCATCGGTTCGGTCACCCGCCCGTTCTGCGGCGCCTGCGACCGGGTCCGGCTCACCGCCGACGGCCAGATCCGCAACTGCCTCTTCGCCCGAGAGGAGTCCGACCTGCGCACGCCCCTGCGCGAGGGCGCCACCGACGACGAGATCGCCGACCGCTGGCGGGCCGCCGTCGGGGCCAAGCTCCCCGGCCACGGCATCAACGACCCGAGCTTCCTCCAGCCGGCCCGCCCGATGTCCGCCATCGGCGGCTGACCCGCCCGCGCCGCGCGGCGGCCCGCCAAGGGGGCGAACCGGCGTAAAGCGGTTGCCGTCCTTCCGTCTCACTGGCTTTGATGTTCCGGGGCACCGACACCGACCAACGACGGTGCCCCGGGCTGACGACGAGAGAAACGGGAGGTGCCCATGCCCTACACCGAGGTCCCCGGGGACCTGGTACCGATCCGCATGTGGGCCGACCCCGAGGAGGTCGAGCCCGCCGCCATGGACCAGCTCCGCAACGTGACGAGCATGCCCTGGACGCACGGTCTGGCTGTCATGCCCGACGTCCACTACGGCAAGGGCGCCACGGTCGGCTCCGTCGTCGCGATGCGCGACGCGGTGAGCCCGGCGGCCGTGGGCGTCGACATCGGTTGCGGCATGACGGCCGTGCGCACCGGCCTGACCGCCGAACGGCTGCCCGACGACCTCGGATCCCTGCGCTCGGCCCTGGAGGCCGCCGTCCCTGTCGGCTTCCACGCCCACGACGAGCCCGTCGACCCCGCGCGCGTCCCGGGGCTGGGCAGCACCGGCTGGGACCGCTTCTGGGACGGATTCGACGGGCTCGCCTCCGCCGTGCACCCCCGCAACGAGCGCGCACGGCGCCAGATGGGAACCCTCGGCGGCGGGAACCACTTCCTGGAGGTGTGCCTCGACGACGACGGCGCCGTCTGGATGGTCCTGCACTCGGGGTCCCGCAACATCGGCAAGGAGTTGGCCGACCACCACATCACCCAGGCGCAGGCGCTGCCGCACAACCAGGACCTGCCCGATCGCGACCTCGCCGTGTTCGTGTCCGGAACCCCCGAGATGGACGCCTACCGGCGCGACCTGTTCTGGGCGCAGGACTACGCGCGCCGGAACCGGGACGTCATGATGGGACTGGCCTGCCAGGTCCTGGCCGAGCGCGTCCCCGGCACCACGTTCGAGCAGCGGATCTCCTGCCACCACAACTACGTGGCGGAGGAGACCTACGACGGTGTGGACGTGCTCGTCACCCGCAAGGGGGCGATTCGTGCGGGTTCGGGAGAGTTTGGTGTGATTCCCGGCAGCATGGCCACCGGTACGTACATCGTGAAGGGCCTCGGCAATCCCGCCTCCTTCAACTCCGCCTCGCACGGCGCCGGACGCCGCATGAGTCGGAACAAGGCCCGCAAGACCTTCACCCGGGCCGACCTCGTCGAGCAGACCAAGGGTGTCGAGTGCCGCAAGGACCTCGGGGTCGTGGACGAGATCCCCGCCGCCTACAAGGACCTGGAGTCGGTGATCGAGGCGCAGACCGACCTCGTCGAGGTGGTGGCCCACCTGCGCCAGGTGGTGTGCGTCAAGGGGTGAGCCCCGCCCTCCCGGCCGACGCCGCGTGCGGCATGCTGGGAGGGTGACCGAGAACCTCGACGCGGTGGTGCTGGCCGGGGGAGCGGCGACCCGCATGGGCGGCGCCGACAAGCCCGGCCTCACCGTCGCCGGACGCACCCTGCTGGAACACGTGGTCGGCGCGGTACGCGCCCACGCACCGCACGCCGACGTGACCGTGGTCGGGCCCGAACGCGACCGCCCGCGTGCGCGCTACGTCCGGGAGGACCCGCCCGGCGGGGGCCCCGTCCCCGCCCTGCGCGCCGGACTGCCCCACGTGAGCGCCGCGTGGGTGGCGCTGCTCGCCGCCGACCTGCCCCACCTGGCCCCCAACCACCTCGCCGCTCTGGAAGCCGTGCTCCGGGACCGCGGTGAGGGGCAGCACGACGGGGCCGTGTTCGTGGACTCGACCGACCGCGAACAGTGGCTCACCGGGCTCTGGAACACCGAGGCGCTGCGCACCGCCCTCGACGCGTACACGGGGCGTTCGCTCCACCGGTTGCTCAGCCCCCTCGATCCCGTGCGGGTGCCGCTCACCGACGCCCCCGAAGAGTTCGACGTGGACACCCCCGAGGCCCTCGAACGCGCCCGCGCCGCCTGGCCCCCCAAGGAGCGTGGACCAGCCTGACCGCTCCGCTCCGAGCGGGTTCCGCGCTCTGAGGCGCTCGCCCCGGCAGTCCGTCCAGGTCCGCGAACGCCTGGACCAGCCGCCGGTCCCGAGCGCCTGCTTCCGGCAGGGGGCTCACCCGTCGGGCCCGTGAGTCGAGCGTGGACGCCCATCACCGCGTGCGCGTCGTGGTGGACCACGGAGGGGCATGCCGAGGCCCGAGGTACGCCGCAGGCCGGGTGGTGCGCCGCCTTCTGGAGGAGGCCGGGGCCGACCCCGGTCCGGTCGGACTCCATGCGGGCCTGCTCGGACCGGCCCCGGTCCTCAACCGTCTGGGGGGCCGTTTCCCGGGCTCGTCCCCGGCCGGAACTGGTGGCCGCAGCGGCGCGCTGCCGTCACGAGGAGATCCGCCTGAGGGCCTCGAACACCGCCGTGGGTGACGGATCAGCGGCGGGTGCCTGGCTCGTCTGCGCCGTGCTGACCAGCGTCGCCGCCGTCTCCGTCCAGGAACTCGGCCAGCGGGACCGTCTCACGGAGGAAACCGCGCAGGCCAAGGAAGTTGGCGAGGTACTCGCGGTGGTCGTCGCAGGCCACCCACACCTTGCGGCGGTCGGGGGTGTGCAGCTTGGGGTTGTTCCACACGAGCGCCCACTCGGCGGCGGCACGGCAGCCCCTGCGCGAGCAGTGTGTGTCCGGTGCGGTATTACCCAATGCTGGTCCCCAGGCGACAAAGCGGATTCGGTGGTCAAGCCCCGGCCACGGGCGGGTATTCACGCCGACCGGGTGCGGACAAAAGGCGACGCCGGGTGGTTACGGGGGCAAACCACCCGGCGTCGCGCGCGATGTTTCGACGGGGGCTCGAAACATCGTCCCGCGCTTCGACGGGGGATCGAAGCGCTAGACCCAATGTACACCGACGCCCCCCGGGGTACGTCAAGAGTGAGTTACGACGTTGTCTCGGGACAGTCCCGCCAGGGCCGGTCCTAAGTCCCAGGTCAGGACTTATCTGACACTTCACCCACCCTTCCGATCCCGTTCGGCGGGCCCATTCCCTTGTCGGAACGCCTGTCACCTGGGCCAAGCCCGTCCCAACCGGGTCCAAAGTCCTCAGAAACAAACAGCAAAGCGCACCGATCCGTTCTCCGGAAAGGTTCCCGGAGTAAATCGAAGGGGCCGTGTGGCTGGCGGGGATTGAGGGGAGGCAGGGAACGGGGCCGGGTTCGCGCGGCCCCAGCCACCGACTACACAGGGGGTCACCCATGACCGGCCACACCTACCGCGTCACGGAAATCGTCGGAACCTCTCCCGAGGGCGTCGACCAGGCGATCCGCAACGGCATCCAGCGGGCCTCGGCCACGCTGCGCGGTCTCGACTGGTTCGAGGTCACCCAGGTCCGGGGCCACATCGAGGACGGCGATGTCGCCCACTTCCAGGTGGGCCTCAAGGTCGGGTTCCGTCTGGACGACTGACCGCCCCGGCGTTCCGGCGTCACGGTTCGGAACGCGGTCCGGGCCGGGGCCCCGCGGCCCCGGCCCCGTGCTCAGTCGTCCTCGGGTTCCGGGCCGCGCAGTACGTCGACGTGCACGTGGTCCAGGTGGCGCAGGATCTCGTTGTCGGGATCGGCCTCGTAGTGGCGCCACCCCATCGAGGGATACCGGGTGCTCCAGATCTTGTCGTCGAAGATGATCACGTCGATCTGGTAGTCCGGCGCGTGCGCGATCAGCCAGTGCGCCAGCAGCCACCCCTCCCGCCGGTTGTCCTCGTTGACCGGTCGGTAGAAGACGTCGAGCGCCCGCCCCTCGTAGTGCGCGGAGCCCTCGCCGTGCCCGGTGTCGTACCCTCCGGCCACGAACCCGCCGATCTGGGTGTCGGCGAAGTCGTTCTCGATCCCCGCCTTGAGGGTCTCGGTGCGCGGGGTCATTCCGGAGGGCCGCTCCTCCTCGAACTCGACCTCCTCGCCCGAGTAGCGGCAGCTCATCGAGGGGCCCGCGTCGTCTTCCGGCCCGTTGACCAGCGCGTCCATGACCTCGTCGGGGATGTCGTCGACGTCCGGCCGAGAGATGGGCGCGTCGTCCCCCTGGGCGATCACGGCGGCGGCGGTGCTGGCCCGCTTGGCCTGGTCGCGGTCGAGCTTGACCTGCTCGTCTCCGGTCCACACCGAGCACTCCTGGCTCCACGGCGTGGCGGTGGGGAAGATCCGGTTCTGGTTGGCCACCACCCAACGGGTGCCGAGCACGGCGATCAGGGCCAGGAGGGTTAGGACCGCGATGGCCAGGACCAGTCCGTGCCATCGTCGGTGGACCCTGTCGGCCCCGGGAATTCTGTGGGTCATGGACTCCGCTCCTCCACGCCGGAGACGGGGGCGGCCCCCGCCGCCGTCGACGCCTCGGGCGCCGTATCTGTCCGGCTACCTCGCACATTCCTCCGTATATGGGACACGGCGGGAACAACACTCATTCCCGACAGTGACGCGGATCAAGCGGAAGCGGCCGTGACCGACGCGCGGGGCGGACGATTCACCACACCGACCACAGGACCATGACGCCGCCCAGGAGCAGGGTCAACGCCCACACCCGGTCCATGGTCACGCCCTTCCAGCGCAGGGCGTGCACGCCGAGGAAGTCGTAGGCGATCAGCGCCGCCACCCCCGCCGCTCCGAGCATGGCCAACGAGTGCACCCCGGTGGCCGCGAGCCCGAGGAGGGTGGCGTCCCACAGGTTCCACACCCCCTCGGCGGCGTCCGCGGTTCCGGCCCCGAGGCTCACCCCGGGGGTCCCGGTGACGTCACCGGGGCCGGTCGCCCCGTGCCCCGCGTGGCCGCCGCCCTCCACATGCGTGTGGTCGAGCTGGCCCGACAGCACCGGCATGAGCATGAGCCCCGCGCCGTGGGCCGAGGACATCAGGAAGGACCACGCGGTCAGCTGCCACAGAGACAGGCGCACGTCCCGCCAGTGGAAGTGTTGGCGCGAGAGCAGGATCACCAGCCCCAGCAGCACGATCACCCCGCCACCCAGGACCGGGAAGAGGACCGAGGCGGTGGCCGACCCCGTGACGGTGATCGCCACCGCCGCGACGGCGACGCTAACCGCGTGCCCCACGGCGATCGCGGGCAGGGCGGCCAGTACCTGGCGGCGACCGCCCTCCTGAAGTCCCCTGCTGACGGCGAGCAACCACCCCATGCCGGGGTGCAGCCCGTGGAAGGCGCCCAAGGCGACGAGAGTCCAGAGCTGAGCTGTGGTCACCGTGTCAGATTCACACGCCCGCACTGGCGTGACAACGGCCCGTGGCCAACTGTCCGACTCCGGTCACCGTGCGTCGCGGGTGTTTGCCGCAAGCCCCCCAGGGGGATCCCCGCCCCCCGGGACCGGCGTGCCGAACCCGGGGGAGGAGGTCAGGGGCAGATGGAGCCGAGGTCGGTGGCCTCGGAGCCGACCTGACGGCCCGGGTCGGCGGGGGAGGGCTCGGCCAGACCGGTGTAGCGCTGCCACTCGGTCCGCTCGTCCTCCTCCCACTCCTCCCACTCCTCGGGGGTCGGGTCCTCGACGTCCTCGGGACGGTCACCGTCGGGGGAGGCGGAGGGCGCGTCGAGCGGCGCGTCGTCCTCCTCCTCGCTGACCGTGATCGCCTCCGCGACCAGCTCCTTGATCTCGTCCCAGTCCGGGTTGCCGGTGGACACCTGCGGCGGGGACAGCTGGAGGGCGCTCATGTCACCGTGGTCGGTGAGCTCGTCGGCCAGTTCGATGAAGGCGGGCACCTTCGACTGCGGGATGTCGGTGGTCAGAGTCCGCTTGGTGGCACCGGCCAGCCGCCGGTAGCTGGTCAGGACCGTGGTCGGGTCGACCTGTTCCGCGACGTACTTGACCAGGCAGCCCTGGCGGCCCATCCGCCCGTAGTCGTCGGAGCCGATCCGGGAGCGCCCGTACCAGAGCGCCTCGTGGCCGTCGAGGCGGCGCACGCCGGGCTCCAGCACCCCGCCGTGCACCCCGTAGGGGATGGGCTCCTCGATCCGCACCCGCACGCCGCCCACGGCGTCGATCAGGTCGCGGAAGCCCATCATGTCGACCATCGCGTAGTACTCGACCTCCAGGCCGAGGTTGTGCCCGATCACCTTCTTGAGGGTGTCGGCGGCGGGGTCGGCGACGATCGGGTTGAGGGCCAGCTCCTCGGGCTCCTCCGCGACGGTCTGGTACACGTCGTTGAGCAGCAGGTCGAATCCGTACGGCTCGGGGTAGCGGTCGGCGAGCGCGCTCCCCTCCGGGAAGCGCACGTTCTCCAGGTTGCGGGGGAGCCCCACCAGGACGGCGTCGCCGGTGTCGGTGTCCAGGCTCGCCACCATCATGGTGTCCGTGCGCACGCCGTAGCGGTTGTCGGCGGAGTCCGCCCCGATCAGCAGGACGTTGACCCGGTCCGCCCCGTACCACGGGTCGGCGGCGTCGTGCGGCGGCAGGTCGTCGCGCTCGGGGGCGTCGAAGACCTGCCCCAGCGTCTCGTAGGCCGTGTAGCCGCCGTGGAGCGCCCAGGCCGCCGGTGCTCCGACCGTCAGGCACAGAAGCAGGACCACGACGCCACCGAGCAGGCGCTGGCCGAAACGCGCCCCCTCGGGACGGGTGATGGCCCACGAGTGCACGATCACGGTCAGCCACAGCACGGCGACCACGAACACGGCGCCCATCACGCCCAGCAGCCAGCGGTCCTGCACGGCCATCCCGGCCAGCACGGTCATCGTGCCCGCCTCGTGTGTGCCGATCCAGACCAGCCCGAGGACCAGGGCCGAGACCCCCACGAGGTAGGCGCCGAGGATCACGGTCCCGGCGAGCCGGCGCCTCATGCGCAGGTGCGCCGCACCGGGGAGGGGAAGCGACGCGGCGGTCCACAGCAGCGCCCCTCCCGTGCTCGGGCGCGTGGGCGCCTTGTCCCGCCGCTCGTCCTCCGCTGCCACCAGCGATTCCTCTCAAGCCGCGGGGCGATCACGGCCGCCCCGTTTCTCCGGTTTTGATCGTTCGCGCCACGTTCGCCGTGTGGCGGTCACTTTCTGTTGTTATGCCCTTTCCCAGGTGCGTGCACGGGGGCGGCCCGCCGGTCGTCCCGCGCCGTGCGCGGTGCGTGCCCTCGGTGGCGTGCCCTCGGCGGGTGTCGCTCGGGCCCGTGTCATCAGTGTGGCGCTTTGTCGGGGTTGTGTGCACAGCGGCCACCTCATAAGGGGTGTTCTATACAAGTCTGTTATGTGGTCGAGAGATGCCTGTTGGGGCATTGGGCGGCGCTGTCCAGCCGGTCAAAGGGGTGAATCAACCGATTTCTTTGGCGATCAGTAGTGAAGCGGCTCCACAACTGCGATGATCTGGCCGGAGGAGGGGGCGCCGTCCGGGGGTAAGGGCGGCGTCATGGGAACGAAAGGCAACCATCGTGCTCGATGCGGTTGACGCCGCGCTCATGCGGGCGTTGCAGGGGGACGGCAGAGCGACGTTCCAGGCCCTGGCGGACGGGGTGGGGCTGTCCAGGACGGCGGTTCGCGCCAGAGTGCGCCAGTTGGTGCAGTCGGGGGCGATCAGGATCGTCGGAGTGTTGCACGCCGGCGTGGTGGGAATGGAGGTCCTCGGTCACGTGTCGTTCCGCGTCAGCGGGCCGGTCGGTCCGATGCTCGACGCGTTGGGGGAACGCGAGGCCGTGACCTTCGCTGCGCAGGCCGCCGGGAGGTTCCCGGCCGTCGCGCAGGTCAGGGTGGCCGACGACGCGGCCCTGACCAAGGAGCTCGCCGACCTGCGCTCGCTGCCGGGTGTGGACGGCGCGGAGGTCTTCCGTGCCAACGCCGTGTACAAGGACGCTCACAGCAGTGTGCGTGAACTGCGCGACATCGAGTTGGACGCGCTGGACTGGCGTCTGGTGCGCAGACTGCTCAAGGACGGACGGGCCTCGTACGCCGACCTGGCCCGACAGGTGGGGCTGTCGCAGGCGGCGGCCCGCTCCCGGGTGGTGCGCCTGCTCAACTCGGGGGTGGTCCACGTGACCGCGCTGGTGGAGCCGTCGGCCGTGGGCGCCAACGAACAGATCGGCTTCGGACTGCGTTGCCGGGGCGACGCGGACGCGCTGGGCACTGCCATGGCCAACATGGGACGGATCTCGTTCCTGGCCAGCGGCTTCGGTCGCTACGACGTGATCGGGACCCTCACCGCGCCGGACCGGTGCCAGCTGGTGGAGGCTCTGGAACGGATCCGGGCCACCGCGGGGGTCGGGCACGTGGAGACGTGGGACCACCTCCAGGTGCGCAAGGAGCGCCGGGGCGGTGAGCGCACGCTGGGCTGGGTACCCGGCTGATCCGGGCCGACCACGGCGGGGCGGGGCGGGTGACCGTCCGCCCCGCCCGTACCCCAGGATGGAGTCATGGTGACGCACGGTCCGCAGACGCCGGAGACAGCAGCCAAGCGTGAGACCGGGACCCGGCGCCCAGTGGCGCACGGCCCCGGGGCCCTGCGGTTGCGCGGGCGGACCTTCGCGGGCCGGCGCTTCGCGGTGATGGGCGTGATCAACCGAACCCCCGACTCCTTCTACGACCGGGGCGCCACCTACGTCCTGGAGGCCGCGCTGGCCTCCGCGGACCACGCCGTGGCGGCGGGGGTCGACATCATCGACGTCGGCGGGGTGAAGGCCGGGTACGGGGCGCACGTGGACGAGGCCGAGGAGGTCCGCCGCACCGTGCCGTTCGTGCGCGAGCTGCGGTCCCGCCACCCCGACGTGGTGATTTCGGTGGACACCTGGCGGGCCGGGGTGGGCCGGGCCTGCGCCGAGGCCGGGGCGGACATGATCAACGACACCTGGGCGGGGGCCGACCCGGACCTGGCCCGGGTGGCGGCCGAGTTCGGCACCGGTCTGGTGTGCAGCCACAGCGGGGGGCTGGCCCCCCGCACCGACCCCCACCGCGTGCGCTACGACGACGTGGTCGGGGACGTGGTGTCCGGGGTGTGCGAGCTGGCCGAGCGCGCGGTGTCGGTGGGGGTGCGCCCGGACGGGGTGATGATCGACCCCACGCACGACTTCGGCAAGAACACCTACCACTCGCTCGAACTCACCCGCCGTCTGGGCGAGCTGGCGGCCACCGGCTGGCCCGTGCTGGTGGCGGTCTCCAACAAGGACTTCGTGGGGGAGACCCTCGGCGCCGGCCTGACCCAGCGCGGTGACGGGACCCTGGCCGCCCTAGCGGTGTCCGCGCGCGAGGGCGCCCGGGTCTTCCGGGTCCACGACGTCGTCGCCGCCCGTGCCGCTCTGGACGTGGTCGCGTCGGTCGTCTGAGGTTGCGCTGGTCGCGTCTGCCAGGCAGGGGACACCGAAGGTGATCGGACGGACACGGGTATCCCGCTCAGATGTAACCATCGGTAGCATTTTTACGTGTTTCAGGCTCGCACGCCTTGCGTCACGTTTAAGTTACCCGCGAGTATAGAAGGGGTCGGTCCGAACCGACCGCACCGGGCGCGGGTGTAATGGAGGCTGACGTGGCGCTTGCGAAGACGTTGACGGCTGTGGGAACGGTGGCCTTGGCACGCTGCGGGGGGCGTCCCTTCGGGACCCACCTCTTCTCCGTCTGGCCGGGGGCCGGGTTCGCCGCGAGTGCCTTCCCCGTCCGCTGCGCGCCGGGGGACAACCTCGCGCTGCACGTCGCGATCGCCCAGGCCCCGCCGGGCTCCGCCCTGGTGGTGGACGTCTCCGGGGAGTCCGAGTACGGCTACGTGGACGAGATCCTCGCCGTGGCCGCCCGGACTCGGGGCGTGGCCGGGATCGTCCTGGACGGCTGCGTGCGCGACATCGCCGCCATCGCCCGTTGCGAGCTGCCGGTCTTCGGCGCCGGGGTGGCGGTCCGCGAGGCGGGGCACGATGCGGGCGGCTCCGTGGGACAGCAGGTGTTCATGGACGCCAGCGGTCCCGCGCCGCTGCCGGTCCGGCGAGGGGACTGGATCGTGGCCGACGACGACGGGGTGGTCTGCCTCCCGCGCGGCCAGGTGAGCACGATCATCGCGGAGACCATGGACAGCGTCTCCCGTGACCGGGAGCTCATCGACGCGGTCTGTGCGGGGGAGAGCACCCTCGACCTCCTCGACCTCGACCCTTCCAGGGTGACGGGCTGGGAGGGGGCCGCGGACCGGGGTGCCCGGCGCGGTCGGCCGAGGTCGATCGGATCGCGGCGCGAGGGGCGCGCGGTGCCGGAAGGGCACGCCCGCCCCAGGCTCGGCCCGCGCTCGGCGGTGAGCGACGTCCACGGCGGAGACTGACCCGGCACGGCCCCGGGGCGACACGACTGGCGACCGCGGAACGATCGGGGAGCAGGGGGAGCCGGGGCGGGCTGACCGCACGGCGCTCGACCCGAACACGGGAGGGGGCCCGGAACCAGCAGTGGTCCGGGCCCCCTCCCGTGTTCGTCCCCGGGTGACTCAGTCCTCGGTGAGGGAGAGGAGTTCGTCGAGGTAACAGGTGGCCTCACGGGCGGCGCGGACGGGGTCCGCCTCCCGGACGGCCTCCGTCAGGCCGCTGTGGTCGATGCCCTCGGTGGCGGAGGAGGGGCCGTCGGAGGCCTCGGCACTCTGCTCGTAGGCGGTGTGCGCGATGCTGGCGTAGACGACCTGGGCGATGTCGTCGTAGAGGTCGATGAGCAGGGTGTTGTGCGTGGCGTTGACCACGGCGCGGTGGAACGTGAAGTCGGCCTCCACGAAGGCACCCATGTCCTTGGTCCGCCAGGCCTCCTCGCGCAGGGCCATGGCGCGGTCGATGTCGGCCATGTCCTCCTCGCTGTGGCGCATGGCGGCCAGACGCGCGGCCTCGACCTCCAGGGCGCGGCGCACCTCCAGGTTCTCCCGCAGACGGGAGCGTTCCAGGCGGCGGCGCAGGGCTCCGCCGAGTTCGCTGGAGGCGCGGACGAAGGTCCCCGCTCCCTGGCGGATCTCCAGCAGACCCGCGTGGGCGAGGGCCCTGACGGCCTCGCGGACGGTGTTGCGTCCGACCTCGAGTTGTTCGGACAGTTCGGACTCGGTGGGGATGCGGTCGCCGACGCCCCACTCACCGGAGTCGATCTGGGCTCGTAGCTGACTGATGACCTGGTCGACGAGACCGGTCCGGCGTGTCGACGCGAGGGGCACGCTCATACCTCCTAGGGGCGGGTCGCCGGATGACAGGCCCAGCGCACGGGTAGGGAACGGTTAAGGAGGGAGCCTAGACCAGTTGGGCGCAGGAATAGGCCCCGAACGTCAATGCGTTATCCTCATGAAGTACATAGGGTCATCCTACGAATTTGTGAGCCACGTCCTATGAGCGTCACCCCCACGCGCGAGAACGCAGCGCAGGGCACCCCGCTTCCCGGTACCGACCAGCCCAGAGCCGCGCCCCGCGCGGCTCTCCTTCTGATCGCCGTCGCCATCGCCCTCGCCGCACTCAATCTGCGGACCGCGATCACCAGTGTGGGCCCCGTCCTCGGAGAGATCACCCAGGGGCTGGGCATGACCGCGGTGGGCGCCGGTGTCCTCACGACGCTCCCCGTCCTGTGCTTCGCGGTCTTCGGCGGGCTCACCCCCATGCTCAGCCGCCGTCTCGGCTCCCACCGCCTGCTCGTCCTCGCGCTGACCGCCGTCACCCTCGGCCTCGTCACGCGGGCCATGGCCCCCGAACCCTGGCTCTTCCTCACCCTGAGCGTCGTGGCCCTCTCCGGCGGCGCCGTCGGCAACGTCATCCTCCCGGCCCTGGTCAAGCAGCACTTCCCCCACCGTGTGGGCCTGATGACCACGGTGTACACCACCGGCCTGGCCGTGGGCACCGCGATCGCGGCCGCCGCCACCGTCCCCCTGGAACGGGCCACCGGTGACTGGCGGATCGCCCTGGGCGCCTACGCCCTCTTCGGCCTGGTCGCGGCGCTTCCGTGGCTCCTGGCCCTGCGCCACGAGCCCGCCCCCGGCGACGCCCGCGCGGCACTCGGTGTCCGGCAGGTGCTCGGCACCGGGCTCGGATGGCAGGGCGTCCTGTACTTCGGAACCCAGTCCTCCATCGCCTACATCATGTTCGGCTGGTTCGCGCAGATGCTCCGCGACCAGGGACTGGACGCCCAGTCCGCGGGGGTGATGCTGGCGTACCTCACCGCGCTGGGCATCCCGATGTCACTCGTCATGCCCTCGCTCATCGTCCGGGTGCGCGACCAGCGCCCCTTCGTGGTGCTCTTCGTCGCCGCGTACCTGGTCGGCTTCACCGGGATGTGGGTGTCCCCGCTCAACGGCACCTGGGTGTGGACCACCTTCGTCGGGATCGGCCTGGGCAGCTTCGTGCTGGCGCTCACCGTCTTCGCCGTGCGCACCCGAACCGCCGAGGGCACCGCCGCGATGTCCGCCTCCAGCCAGAGCCTGGGCTATCTGCTCGGCGGTGCCGGGCCGTTCCTGTTCGGACTCCTGCACGAGACGAGCGGTGACTGGCACGCGCCGATGGCGATGGTGATCGGTCTGGTGCTCGTCAACCTCGTCGTCGGCCTCCTGCTCGGCCGCCCCCGCTACCTGGAGGACGCGATCGCCGCGAAGGCGGCCCAGAGGGTCTGAGAAGACGGGTCAGACCGGCAGCCAGTCGATCCGGCCGATGAGGTACACCGCACCCACGAACGCCACGACGTCGATCACCGTGTGCGCGACCACCAGCGGCATCACCCGGCCGTAGCGCAGGTAGAACCAGCCGAACACCAGCCCCATGACCAGGTTGCCGAAGAACATCCCGACACCCTGGTACAGGTGGTAGAAGGCGCGCAGGACCGAACTGGCCAGCACCGCCTTCCACGGCGACCACCCCATCTGCCCGAGCCGGTGCAGCAGGTAGCCCACCACGATCACCTCCTCCAGGACGCCGTTCTTCAGCGCCTGGAGGAGCAGGACCGGGGTGTCCCACCAGTTGCCGTCCAGGGTGCTGGGCACGATGGTGCGGGTGAGGCCCAGTTGCCAGGAGACCAGGTACACGACCAGCCCGCCGGTGCCGATCAGCGCGGCCAGGGCCAGGCCGCTCCAGGTGTCGAACCCCGGACGGCGCAGGTCGAACCCGACCGTGCGGGCGGACTCCCCGCCCCGGTGCAGCAGGTACACCACCAGCGCCACGGGGGCGAAGGCGAAGAGCACCGAGTACAGCTGGAAGGACAGGTCCAGCCACGGACGGTCCTCGGCCCGCGAGCGGATGAGGTTGGCGGTCTGGTCGGCCATCGACTCGGGAGCGGTGAGCACGCCCAGGAAGGAGATGGTCGCCGACACGGCGGCGGCGCCCAGCGAGAGGGCGAGGACACACAGCACCTCCCAGCGCATCAGTGAGCGGCTGGCGAGCATCTGCGGGACGGTGGTTCCCGCGCGCGCCCCCTCGGCGGAGCCGTCGGGGGAGGGACGGGGAGCGCGCGGGTTCGGGTCGGTTCTGTCGGTCACGCGTCGAATCTACGCGCTGTCGGCGCGGGAGGCCGCGACCCCCGTGGAGGACGGGAGGGCGTCGGCTCGGTGGCCGAGGCCCACGGCCCCGACCGGGCGGGGCCGGCTGACCTAGTCGTCGTCACCCTCGTCGCCGTCGCCTCCCTCGTCCCCGCCCTCGTCGCCATCGCCGCCGCCGATGACGTCGTCGATGCCCTCCTCGATGTTCTCCTCGACCTCCTGCTCGATCCCGTCCCTGACCTCCTGTTCGAGGTCGTCGGTGTTCTCGCAGGCGGCCGCGCCGAACACGGCGACGGCGGCGATCGCGCCCGCCGCCACTACGCGGCGGGTCGTGGAGAGGGTCGCTCTGCTGGTGACATCGATTTTCACGTCGGCTCCGTGTGGTCGGTGAATGGGTGCCCCGGGTGGTCGGTCGGAACGCTCCGGTGCCGTGGGGGCGGCCCGGCGGGGCCCGCGAGAGGCGGGCTTGACTGTTCCGTTACCCGTTGCTTGGAGACACCGTATACGGGCCACACGCCCGCGCGCGGACGTTTCGGACACGCTGAAGAGCCGCCGGTCATGCGCGAGTGACACGGACCGCGCATGGCCGACGGCCAGGGGGAGGCCGTCCCGCCCCGCCCCAGCCACGAAAGCGGGGAGGGACGGCCTCAGGGACGAAGACCAGGGTCAGTGAGCCGCTGAGAACTGGTCTTCTTCGGTGGAACCGGTGAGAGCCGTGGTGCTGGCCTCGGGGGAGATGGTCGTGCTGATCGCGTCGAAGTAGCCGGTGCCGACCTCGCGCTGGTGGCGGGTGGCGGTGTAGCCGTCGGCCTCGGACGCGAACTCGGCCTCCTGGAGCTCGACGTACGACGTCATGCCGTTCCGGGCGTAGCCCTTGGCCAGGTCGAACATCGAGTGGTTGAGCGAGTGGAAGCCCGCCAGGGTGATGAATTGGAACTTGTAGCCCATGTGGCCCAGCTCGCGCTGGAACTTCGCGATGGTCGCGTCGTCGAGGTGACGCTTCCAGTTGAAGGACGGCGAGCAGTTGTAGGCGAGCATCTGGTCCGGGTACTCGGCCTTGATGCGCTCGGCGAAGTCGCGGGCGACCTCCAGATCGGGGGTCGCGGTCTCCATCCAGAGCAGGTCGGAGTGCGGGGCGTAGGCCAGGCCCCGGGCCACGCACGCCTCCACGCCGTTGCGGAAGCGGTAGAAGCCCTCGGCGGTGCGCTCACCGGTGGTGAAGGCCTGGTCGCGCTCGTCGATGTCGCTGGTGATCAGGGTCGCGGCCTGGGCGTCGGTCCGCGCGATGACCAGGGACGGGACACCGGCGACGTCCGCGGCGAGGCGGGCGGCGTTCAGGGTCTTGACGTGCTGGCTGGTCGGGATCAGGACCTTGCCGCCCAGGTGACCGCACTTCTTCTCGGAGGCGAGCTGGTCCTCCCAGTGGACACCGGCCGCGCCCGAGGCGATCATGCCCTTCATGAGCTCGTAGGCGTTGAGGACGCCACCGAAACCGGCCTCGGCGTCGGCCACGATCGGGGCCAGCCACTCGGGGGCGGTGTCGTCACCCTCGGACCAGGTGATCTGGTCGGCGCGCATGAGCGCGTTGTTGATGCGGCGGACGACGGCCGGGACCGAGTTGGCCGGGTAGAGGCTCTGGTCCGGGTAGGTGCTGCCGGAGAGGTTGGCGTCGGCCGCGACCTGCCACCCGGAGAGGTAGATGGCCTTGAGGCCGGCGCGGACCTGCTGGACCGCCTGGTTGCCGGTGAGCGCGCCGAGGCTGTTCACGTAGTCCTCGGTGTGGAGCAGGTCCCACAGGCGCTCGGCGCCGCGCCGGGCCAGGGTGTGCTCCTCGGTGACCGAACCACGCAGCTTGACGACGTCGTCGGCGGAGTAGGTGCGCTCGATACCGGCCCACCGGGGGTTGGTCTCCCAGTCGCGCTGGAGTGCGGCGCTGGCTTCCTGACGTCGAGCGCTGGTGCTCATGTTCGATCCCGCCTTACGTGTAGTCCCCAAGGTCTTCGCACCGGTCGAGTGTCCTGCCAAGGGCCAGGGGGTGAGCCCCTGAGCGGTAAGTTCCCCGCCGGTAACTATGATTCTTGGGCAAGATCCAAGGGTTTTCCACTGGAAATCTGGTGAAGATCGTTGTTTCTTTCCGTAAGATGAAGCCATGGCGTACTTTGGTGCTGAAGAAATACCGTCTTTGACAGGTGACCTGGATCTCGTCACGTTTGGTCAGAGGCTCCGTCATCTGCGCAAGGCGCGCGGGATGACCCTGTCCGACCTGGGGGAACGCGTCGGGCGGGCGCCCTCGCAGCTCTCCCTTCTGGAGAACGGCAAACGTGAACCCAAGCTCTCCCTGCTCACGTCCCTGGCCTCCGCCCTCGACGTGTCCGTCGAGGAGCTCCTGTCGAAGCAGCCCCCGAGCCGTCGCGCGCAGCTGGAGATCGCCGTCGAGGAGGCCCAGCGCGACTCCCTCTACCAAGGCCTCAACCTTCCGCACCTGAAGGTCGGCAAGCGGGTCCCCAACGACGTCCTCGAACACATCGTGGGGCTCTACGACGAGCTCAAGAGACGCAACGCCAAGCCGACCGCCACCCCCGAGGAGGCGCGCCGGGCCAACGCCGACCTGCGCCGCCAGATGCGCGAGCGGGGCAACTACTTCGAGACCATCGAGGCCGCGGCCGCCGACACCCTCTCGGCGGTCAACTACACGGCCGGACCCCTCTCACAGGGGCAGATCCTCGCGATCGCCACCCACCACGGGTTCTCCCTGAAGTACGTGCAGGACCTTCCCCGCTCGGTGCGCTCCCTGACCGACCACGTCAACCGCCGCATCTACCTCAAGCGCGAGACCACGCTGGGCATGCACAGCCCGCGCACGATCCTCCTCCAGACCCTCGGCCACGTGATCCTCGGCCACAGCCAGCCCCGCGACTTCGGCGACTTCCTCCGCCAGCGCGTGGAGGCCAACTACTTCGCCGCGGCCGTCCTCATCCCCGAGAGCACGGCGGTCACCTACCTCCAGGAGGCCAAGAAGGCGCGCGACCTGTCCGTGGAGGACCTGCGGGACGTCTACTCCGTCTCCTACGAGATGGCGGCGCACCGGTTCACCAACCTGGCCCACCGCCACCTGGACCTGGTCTGCCACTTCATCCGCAACGACGAGACCGGCATCATCTACAAGGCCTACGAGAACGACGGCCTGGTCTTCCCCACGGACGACTCGGGCGCCATCGAGGGCCAGCGCATGTGCCGCCAGTGGTCGGGCCGCCAGGTCTTCCAGTCACCGGACCGGTACTCGATCTACTACCAGTACACGGACAAGCCCAACGGCACCCACTGGTGCGTGGCCCACGTGGACCCCAGCCGCGAGCGCAACTTCGCCATCACCCTGGGCGTGCCCTACAAGGAGTCCCGCTGGTTCCGTGGACGCGAGACCACCAACCGCACCAAGTCCAACTGCCCCAACGGCGAGTGCTGCGTGCGGCCGCCCGCCCAGCTCGCCAGCCGGTGGGAGGGCAACGTGTGGCCCTCGGCCCGCGCACACTCCCACGTGCTGTCGGCACTGCCCTCGGGCACCTTCCCCGGTGTGGACGAGCACGACGTCTACACCTTCCTGGAGGGCCACAGCCAGGACTGACGCCCACCCGGCCACCAGCAGGAGGGGGCCGACGCCGCGTGCGTCGGCCCCCTCACTGTCGTCTCCGGACCGTTCGGTCCCCGGAACCGATCAGGCGCGCAGGTCCCGCAGAGCCTCGGGGGTGAGGTCGGACAGCGAGGGGTAGCCGTCGACCGCCATGAGCAGGTCCGCCTCGGCCAGCATCGACCGCAGCACGTGCACGACCCCGTCCGCACCGCCCAGGGCCAGCCCGTAGACGTAGGGGCGGCCGACCGCCACCGCCGTCGCGCCCAGCGCCAGGGCCTTGACCGCGTCGGTTCCGGACCGCACCCCGGAGTCGAAGACCACCGGCAGGTCCGTGGCGGCGACCACGTCCGGCAGACACTCCAGGGCGGGGATGCCGCCGTTGGCCTGGCGGCCGCCGTGGTTGGACACGTAGACGGCGTCCACCCCCCCGTCCGCCGCCCGGCGGGCGTCGTCGGGGTGGCACACACCCTTCACGATCAGCGGCAGGTCGGTCAGGGACCGCAACCAGGGAAGGTCCTCCCAGGTCAGCGGGTTTCCGAACACGCCGGCCCAGTGCGCCACCACGGCGTCGCGAGGAGCGTCGGAGCCCACCCGCTCCTGGAAGACGGGATCGGAGGTGTAGTTGGCCAGGCAGTGGCCGCGCAGCATCGGCATGTTGGCGGTGGCCAGGTCGCGCGGACGCCAGCCGGTGACCCAGGTGTCCAGGGTGACGACGATCCCCGCGAACCCGGCCGCCTCGGCGCGGCGGACCAGACTGGCCGCCAGTTCGCGGTCGGTCGGCGTGTACAGCTGGAAGAACCCCGGGGTGTCGCCGAACCGTGCGGCGACCTCCTCCAACGGGTCCTGGGACAGCGTGGAGGCGATCATCGGGACCCCGGTGCGCGCGGCGGCCTCAGCGGTGGCCAGGTCGCCGTGCCCGTCCTGGGAGCAGAGGCCGACCACCCCGACCGGGGCCATCAACAGCGGTGAGGCCAGGTGGACACCGCACAGGTCGACGCCGGTGTCGCGCTCCTTGGCGCCCACGAACATGCGCGGGTACAGGCCCCACCGGCGGAACGCGGTGGCGTTGGCCTCCTGGGTGTGCTCGTTGCCCGCGCCACCCGCCACATAGGACCACACCCACGGCGGGAGCGTCTCGGCGGCCCTGCGCTCCAGTTCGGCGAAGGTCACGGGGTGGGAGGGGACGACGCCGGTGAGGCCGTCGAGGTAGATCTCCAGCTGGTAGTCGCCGTAGTGCGAAGCCATGGTCGTCTCCGGGAGGGGGCGGGGGTGGGACCCGCATCATTCAGACGGGCACGCGCGCGTGTCAAGTCCTTCCCCGGGGGCGGGAGGGGCCCGGGGGCGGTGCCTTAGCTGGGAATTGGGCTCCCGATGAGCTGCTGCGGGGTAGGGGGCAGGCGTGGAACCGATGCTCGCAAGCGCCGTCGACCATCTCCCCACCGGTGAGAGCCTGCTCTACGAGCCGAAGTGGGACGGTTTCAGGTGCCTGGCCGAGACCGGTCCCGTACGCCTGACCAGCAGACAGGGAAGGCTGCTGTCCCAGCGGTTCCCGGAGATCGTCGACGCCCTGGCCCAGCAGCTGCCCGAGGGGGTCCTGCTGGACGGGGAGATCATCCACTGGGCGAGCGACGGGCGGCTGGACTTCGGTGCCCTGCTCAGGCGCAACAGCGCGTCGCCCCGCCACGCCCGTGCCCTGGCCCGCACGGCTCCGTGCCACCTCGTGGTGTTCGACCTGCTCAGGGCGGGCGGACGGGACCTCGCGCACCGCGCTCTCTCCCACCGGCGCGCGGAACTCGAACGGCTGATGGCCCTGGTCGAGCAGCCCTCGCCGCTCACACTGGGCTGGCAGACCGACAACCCCGAGGTGGCCATGCAGTGGTGGGAGGAGATGCCCGCCGTGGGGGTGGAGGGCGTGATGGTCAAGGACGCGCGCCGTTCCTACCGCCCGGGCCGCAGGGACTGGCGCAAGTGGAAGCACCGCGTCACCACCGAGGCGATCGTGGGCGGGATCGTCGGCCACGCACGAGCCCCACGCGCCCTCATCCTCGGGCGCGTGGACTCCTCGACCGGCGAGCTGCGGGTGGCGGGTCGGACCTCGGACCTCACCCCGGACCAGTCCGAGGAGCTCGCGGGGCACGTGGTCAAGACGGACGACCATCCCTGGCCCCGGCTCCTCGCCGCGACATGGGGCGGGGACGAGTCCCGCCAGAGCTACACGCGGGTCGTCCCTGACCTGGTGGTGGAGGTGTGCCCGGACTCGGCGGAGGTGTCCGGCCGATGGCGGCACGTCGTCCAGTACCTGCGCGCGCGCCCCGACCTGACGCCCGGGGACGTGCCACCGGACCTGGACACCGAGTAGCGTCAGCCGGCCTTGGAGATCGCGTCGGCCAGCTCGTCCTTGCTCATACGGGTGCGGCCGGGGATCTCGAGCTGTTTGGCCTGCTCCAGGAGCTCGCTCTTGGTGGGCTGGTGGTCCTCCGAGGTCCTCGGAGCGGGGGCGCGTCCGCGCTGTCCGGACTTCGCCGCCCGGTCCTTCTTCCTCTGCTTCAGGGAAGCGCGCAGCGCGTCGTCCAACGCGACGACCTTGCCCTCGCCCTTCTCCTCGGGCTCCCTGCCCTCGTAGCTGACCGTGCCGCCGCGCGCCTTCGTGGCGATGAGCTCCTCCAGGCGACGCTCGTACTCGTCGGAGTACTGCGACGGCTCCCACTCGGTGGTCATCGCGTCGATCAGCTGGGAGGCGAGCCGGAGTTCGCCCTTGTCGACCTCACCGCTCGGAGGCCGCATGACGTCCTCGGGGTCGCGGATCTCGTCCGGCCAGTACAGGGTGCTCGCCGTGAGGACGCCCTGCTGTGGGGCGATCAGGGCCAGGTGCTGCCGGTTGCGCATGACCAGCGTCCCCAGGCCCGCCCTTCCGGACTCCTCCAACGCGGCCAGGAGGAGTCGGTACGGCTTCGCCGAGCTCTTGTCCGGGCCGAGGTAGTAGGTGGACGAGAACCACAGCGGGTCGACGTCCTCAGCCGAGATGAACCCGGTGATCTCCAGGGTCTTGCTCCGCCCGGGCTGGATCTGCTCCATGTCCGCGGGTTCGAGGAGCACGAAGGAGTCGGACTCGTCGACCTCGGCGCCCTTGACGATGTCCTCGTTCGCCACCCGCTCACCGGTGTCCTCGTTGACGCGTTGGTAGCGGACGCGCGCGTTGGTGCCGCGCACGAACTGGTGGACGGTCGGTCCGTGTCTCTCACGTGCGGAGTACATGCGCACTCCGACCGACACCAGTCCGAAGCTGATCGTTCCGGTCCACACTGTTCCTGGCACTGCTCACACCCCCGTCTCCCAGTGTGTGAGCGGGGTGGCAAATACCGGACAGACGCACGTCACGACTCTTCCCCGTTCCTCCGCTCCCGATCCGTTGTGCCTGCCCAACCAGACTGTTACCGTTGGTAGCACTTAAAGGTCGTCCCTCCGCCCCCGGAGGATCCAACAAAGGATGTAAGCGCATGAGTGAGGCCACCGCGCCCGTCTTCAGCCTGGAACCGAGCGAGGATGTTCGCGACGTCCGGGACTGGGCCCACGGGTTCGCCGCCGACGTCATCCGCCCCGCCGCCGCCGAGTGGGACGAGCGGGAGGAGACCCCCTGGCCGATCATCCAGGAGGCCGCCAAGATCGGGCTCTACTCCCTGGACTTCTTCGCCAACCAGTGGCTGGAGCCCAGCGGACTCGGCATCCCCGTCGCCTTCGAGGAGCTGTACTGGGGTGACCCGGGCATCGCGCTGGCGATCACCGGCACCGGCCTGGCCGCCGTGTCCGTCGCCTCCAACGGCACCCAGGAACAGCTCTTCGAGTGGGTGCCGCAGATGTTCGGCTCCGCCGACGACATCAAGCTCGGCGCCTTCTGCTCCTCCGAGCCCGACGCCGGTTCTGACGTCTCCGCCATCCGCACCCGCGCCGTCTACGACCAGGCCAAGGACGAGTGGGTCATCAACGGCGTCAAGACCTGGGCCACCAACGGCGGCATCGCCGACGTCCACGTCGTCGTGGCCTCCGTCGAGCCCGAGCTGGGTTCGCGAGGTCAGGCCTCGTTCATCATTCCGCCCAACACCCCCGGCCTGTCCCAGGGCCAGAAGTTCGCCAAGCACGGCATCCGCGCCTCCCACACTGCCGAGGTCGTCCTCGACGACGTCCGCGTCCCCGGCTCCTGCCTCCTGGGCGGGAAGGAGAAGCTGGACGAGCGGATCGCCCGGGCCAAGGAGGGCAAGCGCTCCAAGGGGCAGGCCGCCATGAAGACCTTCGAGGCCTCCCGCCCGAGCGTGGGTGTGATGGCGGTGGGCTGCGCCCGGGCCGCCTACGAGTACGCCCGTGACTACTCAGTCCAGCGCGAGCAGTTCGGCAGGCCGATCGGCGACAACCAGGGTGTGGCCTTCCTCCTGGCCGACATGGCCACCCGCATCGACGCCGCCCGTCTGCTGGTGTGGCGGGCTGCGTGGATGGCCCGCAACGGCAAGGACTTCGCCAACGCCGAGGGCTCCATGAGCAAGCTCTACGCTTCGGAGACCGCCACCTTCGTCACCCAGAACGCCCTGCGCATCCTCGGCGGCAACGGCTACACCAGGGACTACCCGGTGGAGCGCTGGCACCGCGACGCCTCCATCTTCACCATCTTCGAGGGCGCCAGCGAGATCCAGAGGCTCATCATCGGCCGCACCGTCACCGGCCTGCCGATCCGCTAGGAACGGCCCCGGCCCGAAGGAAGCGACGCCGGGCGCGGGTCGGGGCCACTCCACCCCCCGCGCCCGGCGCCGCCTACTCCGGGAAGTGGCAGGCCACCGGGTGGCCCGTTCCCCGGTCCACCAACTCGGGAGCCTCCTCCGCGCACAGGTCCCGCGCCTTCCAGCAGCGCGTACGGAACCGGCAGCCGCTGGGCGGGTTCACCGGGCTCGGCACGTCACCCGTGAGGACGATCCGCTCCCGCACCCGTTCCGTACGCGGGTCGGCCCAGGGCGCCGCGGACAACAGGGCGATCGTGTACGGGTGCGAGGCCCGGTCGTAGACGTCCTCACGGGTGCCGGTCTCCACCACCCCGCCCAGGTACATCACCGCCACCCGGTCCGAGATGTGCCGCACCACCGACAGGTCGTGCGCGATGAACACGTAGGACAGGCCCAGGCGCTCCTGGAGCTCCGCCAACAGGTTCACCACCCCGGCCTGCACCGAGACGTCCAGCGCGGAGACGGGTTCGTCGAGCACCAGCAGGCTGGGTTCCAGCGCCAGGGCCCGGGCGATCCCGACCCTCTGCCGCTGACCGCCGGAGAACTCGTGCGGGTAGCGGTTCCCGTGCTCGGGGCTCAGCCCCACCATCCGCAGCAGCTCGGCCACCCGCTCCGGCCCGCCGTCACGCCAGCGCCGGTGCACCTTGAGGGGTTCGGCGATGATGTCGTTGACCGGGAGCCGGGGGTTGAGCGAGGCGTAGGGGTCCTGGAAGACCATGCCCACCTCGCGGCGGACCCGCTGCATCCTCGCCGCCGACATCGTGGTGAGCTCCTCCCCTCGGAAGCGCACCGAACCGGCGGTGGGGGAGACCAGCTGGAGGATGGCCCGGCCGGTGGTGGACTTGCCGCAGCCCGACTCCCCGACCACGCCCAGGGTCTCGCGTTCGGCCAACCGCAGGCTGACCCCGTTGACCGCGTGCACCTGCCCGACCACCCGGCGCAGGAGCCCGGAGCCGTGCACGGGGAAGCGCACCTCCAGATCCCGGACGTCGAGCAGCGGGGTGTCCGGGTCCGTCCGGGTACCGGGTTCCTCTGGAACGGTCGTCATCGCGTCCCCCCGTTACGGAAGAAGGTCGTCGGGTCCGCCACGTCCACCAGCCGGTCACTGTGATGGCAGGCGGCCAGGTGGCCGCTGTCGGGTCCGTCCACCTCGACCAGCTCGGGCTCGGCCGACCGGCAGGTGGCGTCCGCCAGCGGACAGCGCGGTGAGAAGGGGCAGCCCCGGGGCAGGTTGATCAGGGAGGGAGGGGTGCCGAGAATGGGCCGCAGGCGTTCGCGGCGCTCCGAGGTCATCGACGGGGTCGAGCCGAGCAGCCCCGCCGTGTACGGCATCCGGGTCCGGTAGAACACGTCGTCGGTCCCCCCGATCTCCACGGGGCGGCCCGCGTACATGACCAGGACCCGGTGGGCCAGGCCCGCCACCACTCCGAGGTCGTGCGTGATCAGCAGGATCGCCGCGTTGACGGTGTCCTTGACCTCCAGCAGTTTCTCCAGGATCTGGGCCTGCACCGTGACGTCCAGAGCCGTGGTCGGCTCGTCGGCGATGATCACGTCGGGGTCGTTGATGATCGCCATGGCGATCATGACTCTCTGCCGCATGCCGCCGGAGAACTCGTGCGGATAGCTCCGCAGGCGCTGCGCGGCCTGCGGGATGCCCACCAGGTCGAGCATCTCGCGGGCGCGTTCGAGCGCCTTGCGGGGCGGGACCAGGCTGTGCGCCCGGACCGCCTCGGCCAGCTGGTCCCCGACGGTGTGCACCGGGTTGAGCGCCGTCATGGGGTCCTGGAACACCATCGAGATCCGTCGGCCGCGCAGGGAGCGCAGCTCCTTCTGCCGCATCGCCAGCAGGTCCCGGCCCCGGTAGAGCACCCTCCCGCTGACGCGTGCGCTGCGGGGCAGCAGGCCCAGCAGCGCCATGGAGGAGACCGACTTGCCCGAGCCGGACTCGCCGACGATGGACAGGACCTCGCGTTCGCGCAGGGTGTAGGAGACGTCGCGCACGGCCCTGACCACGCCGTCGTCCGTGGGGAACTCCACGGAGAGGTTCTCGACGCGCAGGACCTCGTGCTCGGTGGGGGCCTCGGCGTCGGAGAGGGTGCGGGCGGTGTGGACCTCCCCGGCCGCGTCGGTGACCGCCGCACCGAGGACGGGGTCGGGTAGGGGCCCGGGCGGCGGGGGGATGGCGGGTGTCTGGGTCATCAGTCACGCACCCTGTTCTGTCGTGGGTCGAAGGCGTCTCGCAGGCCGTCGCCGATGAAGTTCACCGACAGCGCGATCAGGATGATGAAGAGGCCGGGCCAGTAGAACAGCCAGGGGCGGGTGCCCATCGCGCTCCGGTAGTCGGTGATCAGCCGTCCCAGCGAGGTGTCCGGCGGCTGCACGCCCATCCCGAGGAAGGAGAGGGCGGACTCCAGCAGCACCGCCGCGGCGATGGCCAGGGTCACGCTGACGATGATCACGCCCACCGTGTTGGGCAGGATGTGCTTGAAGATGATGCGGACCGAGGAGGTGCCCACCGAACGGGCGGCCTCCACGAACTCCTTCTCCCGCAGGGACAGCACCGAGCCCCGTACGAGGCGGGCGGTCTGGGTCCAGGTCACCAGCCCCAGGACGACTCCCAGGTAGACGATGCCGGCCTGCCCGGCGATCTTGGCGGCCGCCGCGGCGATCGCCAGCAGCGGGATCGCGATGAGGACGTCGGTGAGGCGCATCAGCACTGCCTCGGTCCAGCCCCGGAAGTAGCCCGCGCAGGCACCGATCACCGTCGCCACGACCGTGGCCACGATCCCGACCAGGAAGGCCACGGTCAGGGAGACCTGGGTGCCCCGCATGGTCAGCGCGAAGTAGTCCTTGCCGACGTTGTCCTGCCCGAAGGGGTGCTCGCCCAGGGCCAGCCCGGCGCCGCCGAGGAACCTCGGCACCAGGCTCAGGGTGGGGTCGCCGCCGTCGGTGAGGGGACCGGTCGCGGAGGGCGACTTGTCCCACCAGCCCGGCACGGGGCCGAACCCGATCGAGGTGAAGGACAGCAGGACCACCCCGGCGAGGAGAACCATGCCGAGCAGGGCCGCGCGGTGCCGGAAGAACCGCGAGCGGACCAGCTGCCACTGGGTGCGGGCGGCGATGTTCAGGCCCTCGGCGGCGTCGGGGTCCGGGTGCCCGGGCGCGGTCGTACCGTCCTCGGGGTCCGGCGGCGGAGCGTCGTGGTGCGTCGTCATCGAGTGTCTCCCTCGGTCATGACAGCCGAATCCGGGGGTCGAGGTAGGCGTAGGTGATGTCGGCGACCATGTTGAACAGGACGATCGCGCCGCCCGCCACCACGAAGAACGCCATGACGGGTGCCGGGTCGGCCTCGTTGAGTCCGGTGAGCAGCAGGTGCCCCATCGCGCGCCAGCCGAAGACCGTCTCGGTGACCACCGCCCCGCCGATGACGGTTCCGAAGTCGTAGGCGGCCAGGGTCGTGATGGGGATGAGCCCGTTGCGGAGGGCGTGCCGGGTCATGACCGTGCGTTCGGGCAGGCCCTTGGCCCGAGCCGTGCGCACGTAGTCCTGGTTCATCACCTCCAGCATGCTGGCGCGGCTGTAACGGGTGTAGGTCGCCAGGGAGACCAGGATCAGGGCCAGGGTGGGCAGGGCCAGGTGGCCCGCCGAGTCCAGTGACAGCTCCCAGAACGTGCCCTGGTAGTTGGGGGTGCGGGCGCCCACGGTGGAGATGGGTCGGCCCTGCATGGAGGAGCTGTAGGAGGCGAAGGAGCGCAGCATCCGGTCGACGAAGATGACGCCGCCGGTGAACAGGCCCGTCCACAGCGCCGTCGCCACGGCCTCGCGCCGGTACAGCACACCGCCGATCCCGTAGCCGAGCGCCACGCACACGGCGACGGTGGCCAGGGCCAGGCCGCCGATGACGGCCAGGCTGGGGTCGGCCAGGACCGGTGACAGCGCGAAGTACATGACCGTGCCCACCGCCGCAGACGCCAACGCGGCGTACATCGGCCGGTTCGGACTCGGCCCCGAGATGAGCACGCTGAAGCCGACGGCGGCGCCGAAGGCGCTGACCGCCACCACCACCGGTCCCAGCCCGGGGTCGGTGAACCACCGGGTGACCGAGACGAACGTGAGGATCCCCGCCGTGGCGGCCGCGGCACCGGCGAAGGCGATGATCCGGGTCCGCCGGTCGCCCACGACCAACGAGCTCCAGGCCAGCCCGGCGAGCAGGGCCACCACGGCGATGACCAGGGGAGGGATGGCCGGTTGCGCCAGCCAGTTGTTGAACTCGATGGCGCCGTACTGCTTGAGCAGGACCCCGACCCAGAAGATGGGCAGGGAGAACGCGACGAAGGCACCGAAGGTCACCGAGTGGTCGAATCCGCTGTACTGGCGCAGGGCGGACACGACACCGATGGCGATGCCGATGATGATCGCGAGGAGGGTGGCGGCCACCACCAGCTGCATCGTGGCCGAGACGGCGTCGGTGAGCAGGACGTTGACGTCCTGGCCCTGCCGGTTCACCCCGAAGTCACCGGTGAGGGCGCCACCGAGCCAGAGGAAGTAGCGGGAGTAGACGGGGAGGTCGAGGCGCATCCGCTCGATCCGCTCCGCCATGGCGGCCTCGCGGGCGTTCTCCGGCAGTTCGCGGAGGTCGGCGAGCGGGTCCCCGGTGTTGGTCGCGAGGACGAACATCACGAAGGTCGCGGCGAAGAGCACGAAGACCGAGACGACGAGTCTTCGCGCGATGAAGACGAGCACGGGTGCTGACTCCTGGAGGCAGGGGGACGTTCGCGCGCGGCCGGCGGGCCGGCCCTCCCGGCCAGGGCCGGGGCCGTGCCGTCCGGGTGGGGACCGGACGGCACGGGTGTTCGCGCGCGTTGGGTGCGGTGCGGCCTACTGGACCGACCAGTCCCACACGTTCCAGACGATGTCGGTCTGCGCGGGGTTGGGGATGACGTTCTCCACGTTGTCGCTCCACGCGGCGGTGCCGGGGTGGCTGAAGAGCGGGATCGTCACCAGGTCGTCCCAGAGGATCGTCTCGATCTCGTTGATGATCTCCAGCTGGGCGTCGGGGTCGGCCTCCTGGAGGACGTCGGCCAGCAGCCCGTCCAGGTCGTCGTTGGCGTAGCAGCCGTTGTTGTTGCCCTTGGCCTCGCCGGTGCACTCGTCGGGGGAGCGGAAGGTGGAGTTCCAGCTGCTCACCTGGGCCGAGCCGGACCACGCGTACATGGCCACGTCGTAGGTGTTCTGCGACAGCCCGCCGTCGGTGTCGAAGAACGTGTCCTCACCGTTGATCTGGACGTCGAACCCGGCCTGGTCGCAGGAGTCCTTGATCAGCTCCGCGGTCTGCTGGCGGCGGGGGTTGCCGCCGATGAAGCCGAGCCGCACCTCCTGGCCGACCATGTCGAGCTCCTCGAGGAGTTCCCGGGAGCGGTCGAGGTCGACCTCGGCCCACTGGTCGCCGCCGCTGGCGGCAACGGCCTCCGCGTAGCCCGGGTCGAAGGGCGCGATGTTGCGGACGTCCATGGTCTCGGCGTCGGGCTGGACCGGCTTGATGAGGTTGTCCACGATCAGCTGACGCGGCACGCACTCGGTGAAGGCCTCGCGCAGCTCGTACTCCTCGAAGGGGCTGGAGTCGAAGTTGAAGTCGAGGTGCTCGTAGATGTACTCGTCGTAGACCTGGTACTCCACCCCCTCCAGGGCCTCGACCTGGTTGATCAGGTCGACCGTGGGCTGGGGCCGCATGATGTTGATCTCGCGGTTCTCCAGGGCCTGGGTCTGCTCGTCGGAGGCGATCCAGCGCACGACGATGTTGGAGGTGGCGGGGGCCTCACCCCACCAGCTGTCGTTCGGCTCCAGGGTCAGCGACTGCCCCGCCTCGTAACCGGCGAGCTGGTAGGGCCCGGAGGACGGGGTGAGGGAGGAGTCCGGCAGAGCGCCGCTGACGGTCCAGCCCTCGTTGAAGAACTCGACGGAGTCGGCCAGAGCGTCGTGGTCCTCGTCGCGGATGGCCTCCACGAGCTCCTCGACGGTGAGCCCGCCCTGCTCGGCGACCACGTGCGCGGGCATGAGGGTGTTGTTGCCGTTGCCCGGGCCGTTGCTCGCCCAGTCCGAGAAGGGGACCTCGTACTCCAGCGCGAAGTCCTTGTCACCGATCTCGCAGTCCGGCATGAGGGTGTCCTCGACGCCCGCCGTGCCGTTGGAGGAGAACTCGAAGCGGCCGCTCTGCTGCGCCCACCAGAGCAGCGCGTCGGAGCAGTCGATGACCTCCCCGTCGGACCACACGGCGTCCGGGTGGATCGAGTACTCGACGATCTGCGGGTCGTCGGAGACCTGGTCGTAGGTCCCGAAGTCGGTGTTGGGGGCGACCGCGCCGCCTTCGCCGAAGTACCAGAAGCCGCTGGTCAACTGGTGGTTGATGATCGCGTTCTTGCTGGAGTTGGCTCCGGCGGTGGTGTTGTTGAAGCTGTCGTACTCCTGGTCCCACGCCAAGGTGATGGTGGAGGAGCCGGAGGAGGCGTCGCCGCCGTCGCCGGAGTCTGACGTCGAGCAGGCGGAGAGCACGAGCGCTCCCGCCGCGACCACAGCCGTGGCCTTGGTGATCTTCCCGGTGATTCTCACGCAGTGGTTCCTCTGCCGTTGGGGGACGAATCCAGGATCGAAGTAGATCGGATTCTGGGCAGCGGGTGAGTCCGTGGCAATAGTCCACAACGGGCTGTTATCCACCTGAGGCGTATTTGGCCCCAAAGCTAGCCAAAAAAGGAACTCCAGGTAGGAAACCGGGCCTGCCGCCATCCTCTCGTCCGTTGATCACCTGCGTCTTCGCGGGCTGGCCGGTCTGCCGCGCGTCATAGAGAAGGCCCATGGTCACCTCATCCCATGAAGGGATTACCGATGCGGTTGGAGGTCTGCATTTTCCTTCGGGCTGACCGAGTTGAGTGCGGGCCCGAAGTGAAGAAAGGAAACTCGGAGGAAATGAATCGAAACACATGCGCGAGATTCCTGAAACAACCCGTGCTCCATCCCGGAGAACGAACTCCGCGCCCTGACACCACACCAACCCCCCTCACCACCCCTGGCACCCCGACCCGGGCCGCACACCGGACGGGGCGGACGGCGCCGCCACTCACCACCCCCGTTAGCCTGTGGCCCATGACACCAGGCAACGGCGCCCCCACCCTCACCATCCCGGCGGCCTTCAACGGCCCCGACGGCTCAGGGAACGGTGGCTACAGCGCGGGACTGCTCGCCGCGCGGCTGACCGCCCCGGGCGGCCCCGCCGTCCAGGTCACCCTGCGCACCCCGCCGCCGCTGGACCGCCCGCTCACGGTGGAGGAGTCCCCTGAGGGCCTGCGCCTGGTCGACCCCGCGGCCGAGGACCGCGCCCGCCTCGTGGCCGAGGCCGTCACCACCGGTCCCCTCAACCCCGGGCTGATCCCCGGCGGACCTGTTGGCGTCACCGAGGCCGAGGAGGCCCGCGACCGCTACGCCGGGCTGGACGACCACCCCTTCCCGCGCTGCTACAGCTGCGGCCCCGAACGCGCCGAGGGCGAGGGCCTGCGCCTGTTCGCGGGACGGGTCCGCTCCGGCGAGGGCCCCGACGGGGTCGGCAACACCGTCGCCTGCACGTGGGAGGTCCGCCCGGAGGTGGACGGCGGCGACGGAACGGCCGCCCTCGCCCAGGTCTGGGCCGCGCTGGACTGCCCCGGCGGCTGGTCCAGCGACATCTCCGGCCGCCCCATCGTCCTGGGCCGACTGACCGCCCAGGTCCTCGCGGTCCCGCCGGTCGAGTCCACACAGGTGGTGATGGGACACCTGGAGTCCGTGGACGGTCGCAAGGTCCACACCGGCAGCGCCCTGTACGACGGCGACGGCCGCGTGCTCGCCCTGGCACGCGCGACCTGGATCGCCATCCCGACCTGAGGGGCGACGTCCGCGCCCCGGTCCGCCGTGCCGGGCCCTCCAGTACGGTGAACGCTTGTGGCCTTCGAAAACACTCAGCAGACCGCGCCCGACGACGACACCCCCGCGGCGGCGCCCCGCCGGGGAAGGAGCGGGCGCGGCCGCGACCCCGAACGGCGGCGGACCATCCTGGACGCCGCGGACAGGGTGATCCAGCGCGACGGCCCCGACGCCTCCATGCTCGCCATCGCCACCGAGGCGGGAATCAGCAAACCCATCCTCTACCGGCACTTCGGCGACAAGGGCGGCCTCTACCAGGCGCTGGCCCAGCGCCACGTGGACCCGCTCATCGAGGCCATCCGCTCCGAGCTGTACCAGCACGCCGACTTCGACGTGCGCGCCCGGGCCACGGTCGGCGCGTACCTGTCGATGATCTCGCAGAACCTCAACCTCTACCGGTTCCTCATGGACCGCGCCACCTCGGAGGACGTGCGCACCCGCAGCGACCTCGGACTGATGGTGCGCCGCCTGGGGGAGGAGCTCGCGGACCTGTTGCTCACCGAGGGGCGGATCAGGGATCGGCTGCGGGCCCAGATCGCCGCGCACGCCGTCGTGGGCATGGTCCAGGCGGCGGGGGAGTGGTGGCTCGAACACCCCGAGGTGAGCGAACAGGAGATCATCGACGACCTCACCGGTGCCGTGGTCGGTGCCATCCGGGGCAGCGGCACCTGACCCGGAGCCCCGGCCAGGGCCGCCTCGGCGAGGCAGCGCCGGTCGTCCGCACCTGGTGCGTTCGTGGTTGGTCGGTTGTCTGGCGCCGCTCGGGCGGGGGCCGTTCGTCCCCACCCGGGGCCCGTGGGCCGGTTGGTCGCCTCGCGCGGATCGGGCCGGGACCCTTCGGTCCCACGCGTCCTACGTGGTCGGTCGGTTGCCTCACGCCCCTCCCCGGAGCCACTCGGCCCCCCGGGGCCCTCGTGGTCGGTCGGCTGCCTAGCACCGCTACCTTTCACCCTCGTCCCTTCACCCCCACCCGCCCCTTTGCTCCCCTCTCCCGAGGCGAACTTTCCGCCGGTACTTGACCTGGAGTGCGCTCCAGGTCCCATGCTTGCGGCATGAAGGACTACTACACCCCCGGTGAGGTCGCCGAGCGCTTCGGTCTCACCCTCGACACCCTGCGCTACTACGAGAAGGCGGGCCTGCTCCGGAGGGTCGAGCGCGCCCCCAGCGGTCATCGCCGCTACCGCACCGACGACGTCGACCTGCTCCACCTCGTCCGGTGTCTGCGCGACACCGACATGCCCATCGCCCGGCTGCGCGACTTCGCCGAGCTGGTCCGCGACGGCGACCACACCATCCCCGAGCGCCTGGACGTGCTGCAGAGCCACCAGCGGGACCTCGACGCCCGCATCGCCGAGCTCTGCCAACGCCAGATCACGATCCAGCACAAGATCGACTACTACGCGAGGGCGCTCGCCGACGAAGCCTCGGAAGCGGTCCCCGTGACCGGGGAGAGCGCCTGATGCGACACACCACGATCAACGGCCGCACCGTCAGCGCCCTGTGCCTGGGGGCGATGCAGTTCGGCAGCACCACGGACGCCGCCACCTCCGCCGCCCTCCTCGACCGCTTCGTCGAGGCCGGGGGCACCTTCGTCGACACCGCGGACTGCTACCAGTTCTGGATCGAGGGAGGCCAGGGACACGAGAGCGAGACCTTCCTCGGCCGTTGGCGGCGCGAGCGCGGCGTGACCGACGAGGTCGTGATCGCCACCAAGATCGGCGCACAGCCGACCGTGCCCGGCGCCGGTCTGGTGGCGGCGGAGGGGCTCTCGTCCGCAGCCGTGGCGACGGCCGCCGAGCGCAGCCGCGAACGCCTGGGGGTCGACACCCTCGACCTCCTGTACGCCCACAGGGAGGACCCCGACACGTCGGTCGAGGAGACCATGGAGGCCTTCGCCCGGCTCGTCGCCGAGGGGACGGTCCGGGAGTTCGGGCTCAGCAACCACCGCACCTGGCGGCTGGAGCGGGCCCGTTCCGCGGCGGAGGCCCACGGGTGGCCGCGCCCGCGGGTGCTCCAGTACCGCTACAGCTACCTCCAGCCCCGTGGCGACGTGCCCCTGGAGTCCGCGGGTCACATGCACGCCACCCCCGAACTGTTCGACTTCGTCCGCGCCGAGGCGGCCCAGGGGCGCGAACACGTCCTGGTGGCGTACACGTCGCTGCTGAGCGGCGCCTACACCCGCCCGGACCGGCCCCTGGAGTACGCCTACGACCACCCCGGCACCGCCGCCCGCCTGGCCGTCCTGGACGAGGTGGCCAAGGAGACCGGAGCCACCCGCAACCAGGTGGTGCTCTCCTGGCTCGCGGGCCACGATCCGGGCGTCATCCCGTTGGTCGGTGTCAGCAGCGTCGCCCAGCTGGACGAGGCGCTGGAGGCCATGGACCTTACCCTGACCTCCGATCAGCACTCCCGGCTCGCCGACGCGCGCTGATTCGGACCCGACATAGCTCGCACATGTCCCTATAACTCCGCTTTCGCGGTTTCCTGACGCTTCCGGCGGATACCTTCCCTAGGTAGGCGCGCGGCGGATCCGCGCGCACCACGGATCCGCGAACCAAGGGGGAGGGGCCAGTTGCCCGAGAGCACGACGGCGTTGGAAGCGGACTCAGGTGCCTACCACCAGATCCACTTCGCCTGGGCCGAACCCACCCTCCTCGGTCGCGTCGGCCCCGGACCGGCCGCCACGTCCCTCCCCGACCGGGACCAGCCCGTACTGCGCTCATGGCGCGACCGCCTGATCCCCGCCCTCACCGCCGACTACCGTTCCGCGCTGCCCGGCACCGACCCGACGGCCTACCCGGAGACCCTCTGGGCCCACCACTACCCCGACGGCCAGAGCGCCCTCGTCTACCGGTGGCCCGGCGACGTCCGCGAGGCGCACGCCTGGGCGATCGTGGGGCCCACCCGGGGGCTCACCTTCCCCCGTGTCCTCTCCCTGCACGAGAACCCCAACACCCGGCCCGCCGCGAGCAGGCCACCGACACCGGGCTGGGCGACCATGCGCAGCCTGTCCGCCCCGGCGCCCTGGGAACGCACCGCGGCGCCGGGCGCCCTGCGCACCCGCGACCGGCGCGCCGCCGAGACCCAGATCGACGGCGAACCCATCCTCGCCGGGGCCGTCGCCCACGCGCTCGCGCACCCCGACCGCCCCGTCCACCTGGCCCTGGACCCCGACCGGGCCGACCTGTGGCAGGCCGTCCAGCTGCGCTTCCTGTGGGGCATGCACCGCACCCTGCACGACGTGCTCACCCCGCGCGCCGCCCTGCCCGCCGCCGGGTGGAGCTGGTCCTTCTCCACCTATGACCCGGTCCTGGGCGCGCAGGACGGCCCGCACCTGGCCTTCGCGCCACCCCCCGCGAACCACGCCACGGGGTCGCCCTTCCTCTCACCGGTCCCCAGCGACCACCTGCGGATCGCCGAGGGCCTGGTCACCGTCCTGAGGGAGGAGGGCGGCGACGCGCTCGCCGACCACCTCAGGGATCGCGGGATCCCCGAGGCCACCACCTTCGGTGAACGCCGCGACCTGCTCCGCGACTGGCTGGACCCGGCCCCCCGCTCCGAGCCGCAGGAGGAGGAGCCCGACGAGACCCACACGGTGGAGCAGGTCCCCGAAAGCTGGTTGGCCGCCGAGGAGGACACCGCGGCCACCCCAGCCTTCGGCGCCTACGGCGCCTATGGCGAGCCATCGCCGCTGACCGAGCCCGAATCCTCCCCGGCGCGCTCGCCGCTGACCGGGGGCGAGTACGCACGGCCCTCGCCGCTCCCGGAGGTCGAGTCCTCCCCGGTGCGCCCGCCACTGACCGAGGTCGAACAGGGCCCGAGGACGTCGCCACTGACCGAGGTCGAATCCGCTCGCTGGCCTTCACCGCTGCCCGGAGCCGACCCCGACCCCGACCCGGTGTCAGACCCTGAGAGCGATCTCGAAGAGGCCCCCGACCCCTTCACCGACGACGACTCCCAGGACACCGCCGAGCAGGAGACCTGGGCCGGACGCCTCGATGGTTCCTCCGGAAGGCGGGGGCACACCTTCCTGGGAGTGGCGCGGCGCCAGCCCCCGCAGGAACCGGAACACGACCCCCTCTCGATCTTCGGCCGTCAACCGCGACCGGGGGAACCCGACACCGACACGGCCCGCTCAGCCGAACCCGAGGCCGCGTCCGGCGACACCCGGATCTCACCCGGGGCGGGTTTCTGGGACGAGGCGCCGCGCACGACGGAGCCCGCCACCAAGACACCGGGGACCGATCCCGAGCCCTGGACCATCTCCGCCTCGATGAGCGCTCCCGAACCCGTCCGGGCCGACCGGCCCGAACCCCGTTCCCCCGAGGACGCCCCGCCCCTCGCCCTCCCCGAAACCCCCGACTACGCGGCCGAGACCGTGCCCGAGCCGGACGAGGACTTCGACGACCCCGACGACAACTGGCCCACCCAGTACGCGGACCTGCCCCTCTCCCGCCTGGAGCGGTGGCACTCCAAACGCGGCCCCGAGGGGGCCCACACCGACGTCGTCGACGCCCGCGCCGCCGTCCGCGCCGAGCGCGCGGAACTCCAACGCGTCCGCGACGAGCGCGACCACTACCACACCGAGGTCCAGGACCTCCGCAGGGAGATCGCCCGCCTGGACCAGTCCTGGATCGACGCGCAACCCTTCTCCGAGACCCCGGAACGCAAACGGCGCTGGCCCCTGATCCTGCTCGTCCTGGGTCTGGCCGTGGCCGCCCTCGTCATCGGGCTGGAGGTCGGCTCCAGCACGGGGACGGGCCTCCTCGACCTCCTCAGCCGCATCAGCCCGATCTGACCGCCTCCGTGTGACGGGCAGCACCCACCCGACACGTCCTAACCTGGGAGGATGACCGACATTTCCCCGGCCCCCACGGCGGTCCCGCAGCCGTTGTGGGACGCGATCCGCGACCTCGACCTGCCCAAGCGACACCTCAAGGACCTGACGGCCTTCCCCGACGAGGCCGGTGAGATCCTCCTTGAAGCCGTGGACGTCCTGCGTGAGCGGGACGAACACGCCGCTCGGACGCTCGCCGAGGCCCTGCGCGAGCACGCGCCGAAGAGCGGGCACCGCCAGTTCGCGACCAACCAGATCGTCACGATGCTGCGCGCCGAGGGCCGGACCGCCGAGGCGGACGCCCTGCTCAAGGAGCTCATGGACTCCGGCCTGGAACGCGGCGTGGCCGTGCTCCTCGCCGAGGACCTCGCGTCGCGGGGCGACTTCGAGAAGGCCCTGCACTGCTACAACGTCGTCTGCCGGGGGATGCTCGCCCAGCCCCCGGAGACCGTCGCCGAACTCAACCGGCTCGGCCTGCTGCCCCTGCTCGGCCGCGCCCGCATGCGCGAGGCGCTCGGCATGGCCCCGGACGCCCACGACCTCGCGACCCGCTCCACCGACGCCTACCTGCCCCCTCTGGAGGACGACCTCAGGGGCGCTCCGAGCGGGCACCTCCCCACCGACGAGCGCCCCGCTCCGTCACCCGGACGCAACGAACCGTGCTCCTGCGGGTCCGGGCGCAAGTTCAAGAAGTGCTGCGGTTCGCCCCTGGCCCGCTGACCAGTCACGAACCAGTGAGAACCGGACACCCCTTCCGGGAGTCACATCCCGCATCAGTGCGCGCTCGGCGCACCGGGAGAAGAGGTGTCGGTTTCGTGTTCGGAATCCTGCGGCCCTGCCGTCACAGCCTGTCCGAGGACCTCGCGCGGGAGTGGATGTCCCACATGTGCGGACTGTGCCTCGCCCTTCGGGACGACCACGGCCAGGCCTCCAGGGTCGCCACCAACTACGACGGTCTGGTCGTGTCGGTCCTGACCGCGGCGCAGTCCCGCGACCAGGCCGGAACCCGCGTGGCGGGCCGCTGCCTCCTCCGCGGCATGCGCGGGGCCCAGGTCGCAGACGGTTCCGGCGCCCACCTGGCCGCGGCGGTCTCCCTGATGCTCGCCTCGGCCAAGATCAGCGACCACATCGAGGACGGCGACGGCGCCTACGCCCGCCCCGGCGTGCGCGCCGTGGCCGGTCGCGTGGCGGCGCGCTGGCAGAACGGCGCCCAGCGGACCGGCAGCGGACTCGGGTTCGAAGGCAGGGCCCTGGTCTCAGTGGTGGACCGCCAACGCGAGGCCGAACTCTCCGCCACCGAGGGCACGGACATCCTGACCGTCACCCGGCCCACCGAGGAGGCCACCGGTGAGGCCTTCGCGCACACCGCGGCCCTCGCGGGCATCCCGCGCAACGCCGCCCCGCTCCAGGAGGCGGGACGCCTCTTCGGCCGGGTGGCGCACCTGCTGGACGCGGTCGAGGACCGTGCGGAGGACCTGGCCAGCGGCGCCTGGAACCCGCTCACGGCCACCGGTACCCCGGTCAGCCGGGCCCGGGAGCTCTGCGATGACGCGGTCCTCGGTGTCGACCTGGCCCTCCGTGAGGCCGTGTTCACCGACGACCGCCTGGTCCGCGTGCTCCTGGTTCAAGAGCTCCACCGCGCCGTCGAGCGCACCTTCGCCCACGGCGGCCACCCCGGGCACGGTCACTACCCGCCCCACGGCGGCGGCCACGTTGACTACCCCGGCGACGGCGGACACCCCCACGACGCCGGACACGGGGATCACTCCGGACACGGCGGAAAGGGCTCGAAGCGCTCCGGTAAGCGCGGCTGCTGCGGTGGTGCCTGCTCCTGCGGCACCCCCGAACTCCAGGAACCGCCGCGCGGCCGGGGCATCCTCACCGGCTGCGCCACGGCGCTGTTCATGTGCTGCACCTGCCAGTACTGCTGCCGCGACCCGCACCCCGGCCCGTGGTCGGGTGAACCCCAGGACTCCTGGTGCGACGCCTGCGCGTGCGTGGCCGACACCTGCTCCACCTGCTGCGACGCGTGCAGCTGCTGTGGCAACTGCTCCTGCTGCGAGAACTGCGACTGCAGTTGCGACTGACCCGGTCCCGGGACGGCTTCGTGGAACCCGTCCCGGAGTCCGTCAGTGGTCGCAGCTCCGGCACCGCCGGGTTGCCGCGCGCTTGGTGTTGCCCCCGGTGGCCTGAAGGGGGGAGGTCTCACTGATCCGCTGCCACAGCCGGGGGTCGGGGTAGTTGATCCAGCCCCACAACGGGGCTCGGACGTCCGACTCGGACTGGTGGGAGCAACCGAGCCGGTGGGCCACGCCCCGCAGGGAGATGAGGATGGCGTCATTGGAGGGGTACGGCTTCACGGTGGAGAACGGAGTCCCCGTCCCACAGCTACCGATGTAGTCCCGGGGCAGCGCACAGGCGCACCCCTCACCGATGGGGAGTTCACAGAAATCGCAGCGCTTCATTCTCTAACAGTGCACCCGCATGGTGACGTTCAGGCAACTTTCGGTTCCCAACGCGCCACCAAATAAAAGAACCTCCCTCGGGGCCCCGTCCAGGCCCCGTCGCGCGGGCGGGAGCCGGCAACCCCCTTCCACGACCGCGGGGAAGCAGGGGATCGTGCTCCGCTCCCACCCGATCCCCGCGGGAGCGGCTTCCTTCCGTCACCGCCAGGCCCTCCCAACCCGGGATCGTGGCCTCGCCTGATCACTCGATGGCGAAGAGCCGAAAACGCCTGAGCCGACGAGGACCAACCCAGAGAAACCAGGCGTAAGCAGGAGGCACGAGCGGTGATTTCGCGGTCATGCGGTCCGTGTCGCCGGTGTCTGGGTAGCGACGGCGCATGACCACGACACAGACCGAGCAGATCACAGAGCCCGTGACGACCCGGATCGTCGACTACTACGACGGCCGCAAACGCGCCTGGGTGAAGGAGGCCGTGCGCCTGCTGCACGCGGACGCCACGCGCTCAGCGGACACGCACGTGTTCCGCTTCCCCCTCCCCACGGACTGGGGCATCGACCTCTACGTCAAGGACGAGTCGGTGCATCCCTCCGGGAGCCTCAAGCACCGCATGGCGCGTGCGCTGTACCTGCACGCCCTGTGCACCGGCTGGATCGAGGCCGACACGCACGTGTTCGAGGCCTCCAGCGGGTCCACGGCGGTCTCCGAGGCCTATTTCGCCCAGCTTCTGGGGCTGAAGTTCACCGCCGTGGTGCCCAAGAACACCAGCGTGGAGAAGGTGGAGCTCATCAAGGCGTACGGGGGCGAGGTGAAGAACCCCGGACCCGACGGCGACATCGAGAAGGAAGCCGCGCGGTTGGCCAAGGAGACCCCGAAGGGGCACTTCATGGACCAGTTCACCTACGCGGAGCGCGCCTACGACTACCGGGACGACCACAACGTCGCGGCGACCGTCTTCCAGCAGATCTCCGAGGAGCGCCACCCCGACCCCAAGTGGTTCGTGGTGGGAGCGGGCACCGGCGGCACCGGTGCGACCATCGGCCGACACATCCGCTTCAGTCGTCGCGACGCCCGCGTGTGCGTCGTGGACCCACAGAACTCCGCGTTCTTCCCCAACTGGGTGGCCAACCAGGGCCACCCCAAGAGCCAGTGGCCCGAGGACCCCTCGACGTGGACCAAGGGGAGCCCGTCGCACATCGAGGGGATCGGGCGCCCCACGGTCGAGCCCTCGTTCCTGCCCGCCGTCGTCGACCGGATGATCTCGGTCCCCGACGCCGCCTCGATCGCCGCCATGCGCCTGCTCCTGTCACGCCTGCGCCACCGAGCCGGCCCCTCCACCGGGACCAACCTGTGGGGAGCCCTGCGGATAGTCGCGGAGATGCTGTCCGACGGTGAGCAGGGCAGCGTGGTCATGCTCATGTGCGACCAGGGCGAGCGGTACATGAAGAGCTACTACGACGACACATGGGTCGAGCAGACGCTCAAGCTGGACCTCGTGCCCTACACGAAGGCGCTGGAGGACTTCCTCGCGACCGGCCGCTGGAACGAGCCGGTGGTTGCCGCCGTGCCCGCCGCGAGGGATGCCTGAGCCGAGGCTCCGTACGCAAGGCGCCACGCGCACAGCGGGCGGGCCCTCGCGGTGTTGCGAGGGCCCGCCCGGCCAACAGACGCGGTCCGGGAGGACATCCGAGGAGAAAAGCGAATCCTGCTCAGCTCGGGCCGGTCAGCCCGTTCTGTTCACGAGCGCGGTGAGAAACTCCTGGGTCTCGGGGTCGGTCGAGTACAGAAGGGTGCCGCGCATGCCCCGGGTCAGCAGGACCTTGTAGGTGTTGCGGATCAGCGCCTCGGCCTCGTTGTCGGTCGTCTTCTTCCTCATCGCGGGGTCCCTGTTGGCTGTGCGGTCGACGACCAGGTGACCGTCACGGAACAGCAGGTCCGGTCCCAGGATCACCCCCGACCAGTCATACTCGAACCCCTGAGCCGTGTACACGCATCCCACCTGGTCGAACCCGCCCTCCTCGGTCGCCCAGAGAGAGCTCGGGGGTACTCCCGGCAGCCAGCGTTTCAGGGGGCTGTTCCATGGACGTTCCCACTCCCCGATACGGACGTCGTTCTCCAACGGACGATCATTCTCGGCCTTGCTCCACGGCCAGCAGTACCCAGCGCTCAGGCGCGCTGTGTCCCCCTGCTCCAGAGTCGGTCGTAGAAGCAGTTCCATCTCGGCTGGGGAATCGGCCGTATTCAGGAAGAAGTTGTCGTCCCCGGTCCAAGGGAGGGGACCGCCCGGCGACAGACCCAGCAGGCGGAGAACCCATTCCTCGTACAGCTCGCTGCCACCGCAGCGGAACTGGCCGGCCAGGTCCACCTGATGGACCTCCAGCCCCATCTTCGTCGCGTGCTGTCTGATGGTCTCGGCGGTGCCCATTTCTCCTGGACGAACGACCTGGTGCTCGTCGAGGAGGAATACGGGAACCCTGGCCGCCGACAGCAGTTCGTCCACCTGGGGCCTTCCCGTGCGTAGTGTCGCCTTGGTGAACCGGTTGGCGGAGGACTCTCGGATGCGGTGCGACTCGTCGCAGATCAGGACCTCGAATTGGTTCTTCGAGGCCTCCATGAAGCTGTTGAAGTACTTGAACAGCTCTTTCACCCTCGTGCTGCGCTTGCCCGCGACCCTGCGCATGGTCTCGGTGAAGGCCTTGGAGCCGGTTGCGTGCATCGTGCTCACACCCTTGCGGGAGAGCTCACCGAGCAGGGACAGGGCGATGACGCTCTTACCGCTTCCCGGTCCGCCGGTGATGATGACGGCGGTCTTGCGGTCCTCCTCGTGCGCGCGTTCCACCGCGTGCATGACCATTTGGAAGGCGGTGCGCTGCTCATCGAGCAAGGTGAACTGGGTCCGCTCCTTCACCTCGACCGCCGCAACCTGCATCAACTGCTTGCTGGGTCGGGTCTTCCCACTCAGGAGATGGTCGGCGGAGTCGGCACCTGCCAGCGGGGCGAGCCTTCCCCGGAGGAAGTCGAGGAACTCCCCGCGACGCTGGACGGTGAAGAGCCGACCGTTGCCGTCTTGCGGGAGATCGAAGAGATCGCGTACGGCGGGGTCGTAGGCGTTGTGCAGATAGGCCGCGCCCCGGAGCTGCTTCTCGGGGTCGGTGACGGACGAGACGAAGTCGCCGATGTAGTCGCAGTAGCCGCGGACTTGGAGAACCGGGTGGAGTTTGGGGCCGCCCGGCTGGTGGGGGACCAGGACCATTTTCGGGTCCTCCTCCCATGACTCGGACTCGCTCCACTGCTTGAGCTCGACCACCACGTAACTGTGGTCGTTCGTCTCGGGATGGTGACCCGCGAGCACCACGTCCACGCGCTTGCCGGACAGGGGCAGGCGGTATTCCATGAGCATCTCGACCTCACCAAGCCCAGCGTCCACCAGGTCGCTCGCGAGCACAGGCAGACTCCGGTTCCACGAACGGACCTCGGAGGGGCTCGCGGAGCGCCCAGTGGTGAAACGGAGATGCTCGGAGATGAGCTCACCGAGTTGCTCCTCGAGCTCGGAGAAACGCGACACGGACGCGGCGGATCGGCGGAAGGCCGTCAAGAACACTCCAGGGCAGCACGAAGGGGTATCTCGTGCGGGTGGAGGCGTGTCCTACGGGGCAGGAAGCCTGTCGGGCCGCGAGACGTACCGGGCCAGGCTAGCGATACGCGGCGGCTGGCGCCGTCCTTCACCCACACGGGTCGGAGGATGGGTGCGAGTGAACCTGTAGTGTCACACCCATTTCTTAGCATAAGAGGGATTGGAAGTATTTCCACGCATTCGTGGTGAGATGCCTGACTGCGGAATGATCAGGAGCTGGAACCTTGAACGAGAGCGATGTCGCTCGGGTCTACGTCTACGTTGCGAACTCCGCAGAGAAGAACCTCGAGACCGGTATCGAGCAGTCTGTCTGGGGCTGGAAGCCCAACCGGAGAGGCGTCGTGAGGAACCACGACCTCCTCGCATCCCTCAAAGAGGGGGACTACCTATACCTGGGCTTTGGCGGTTCGGGGCACATCAAGGCGGACGTAGCACAGGAGAAGACGATCTCCCGGATCGAGGTCGCTCGCCTGACAGGAGGGCTGTATGAGCACTCGAGCCCGGTCTGGGCGGACGACGTCTACCCCTACAGGGTGCCTCTGGAGTTCGTCGAAACCTGGGAAGACGTGACCAGGGACGACATCGGCCCGGAGGGCATTGAGGCCCTGCGCAGATCGGCCTGCGGCGAAGGCGGGGCCTTCTCACCCGAAAGCCGGGAGTCCGTCCAAGAGAAGCTCTTCCAGAAGGTGCTCGAAGACTACGAGGACGGCCTCACGGACGCGGAGGACCCCGCCGACAGCACCAACTGGGACCTACCCTCCGACCTCGACCGCCGCGCCTATGTCCTCGCACGCGCCGAGCAGAAGAAACTGCGGAGGAAGAAGCTCAACGGCAGATCCGAGGTGTACTGCGACCTGTGCCAACTGCTGTTACCCGTACGTCTGGTTCACACCGCGCATATCCGCAGGCGCAGCCAAAGCCCTCACGAGGTGCGCCTTGACCCCCACAACCTGATGTTCGCCTGTGTCCTTGGTTGCGACGCCCTCTTCGAACACGGCTACGTATACGTGGATGTCGACGGTTGCGTCCAGGCATCCGAAAAAGCAAAGGACGGGGCGCTCGTCTCGGCGGTGGAACGCCTTGGCAAGAGTTGCTCCGCCTTCACGAAGAACAACGCCGAGTACTTCGCCTGGCACCGTGGAAACATCGCCAATGTGAATGAGAGCTGATGCCGGAAACACCCCCCAGCCCCCTCAGGTACGTCCACGCCGGTCGTGTCGGTGACACGGCCAAGGAGCTGCTGCAGCCGGACTTCGTCGATCGATGCGTTCTCGCCTACCAGTCGGCGGGGTTCGGAGAGCCGGGCGACTCCGAGGTGCGAAGCTGGCGAAACAGTTGGCCGCCGCTCCTCGAAGTCCTGGTCCGTGCGGGCCTCGAGGACCTGCACATCTACCTGGAGTTCGCGACCCTGGACACCGAAAGCCGGATGGACGCCCTGCTGGTCGGTCAACGAGGCCCGGATGATCTGGTCGCCACCGTGGTGGAGTTGAAGCAGTGGACCGAGGCGAACCCGGTCGCCAGGAACCTGGTTCGCCTCCCGGGGGGCGACCGTTTGTGGACCCATCCGCTCGCTCAGACAGCCGGGTACATGGCCTTCCTGGAACGGTGGTTCGAATCCGATGTCGCTCGACTCGAGGTTCGCGGAGTCGTCTTCCTCCACAACGCGACCCGTGCCCAGGCCGCCACGGTCCAGGAGAGCGGGGGACTCCCCGCTGAGTACCGAGTGCCAGTGGTCAGTGGCGAGGAGGTGCGTTCCTCTTCGGAGGACATGAAGCTGAGTGAACTCTTTCGGTGCGCAGACGTTCAGGGGCTCGACCAACATGCCCTCACGACTTTCACGGGTGCCAGGTGGCGGGGGAGCGAGGCTCTTCTGGACAGCGTGGCCGCGGCAGTGCGCGGGGAACCCTCGTTCAAACTCGTCGGGGACCAGCAGACCGCGCTTCTGGACGTCAGGGCGCGCGTGCGGACGGCCCTGGACAGCGGACAGCGCACCCTCATCGTCGTCAAGGGCGGGCCCGGTAGCGGCAAGACAGCACTGGCGATGCGGCTGCTCGGGGACTACGTGAACAAGCCGAACGTCCGTGCTCGCTACGGGACTCCTTCCGGCGCACTGACCCGCAACCTGCGCGAGACTCTGGGGGTCCCTGGCTCGGATCCCCTGTTCCAGCTACCCAAGAACAAGGTGAGGGACTCGCGGCTACTGATCATCGACGAGGTCCACCGCTACCACCGCAGCAGCGGCGGCCTGGGGACCTACGTGCTGAGGAACCTCTCGGAAGTTCCGGTCGTGGTGGTCTTCCTCGACGAACGTCAGCGGGTCCGCCCCAACGAAGGTGTGACCGAGCAGGAAATCCACGAGTTCGCCCAGACTGCTTCACCGCCGATCAACGTCGTCACGCACAGCCTCAACGGAAGTTTCCGCTGCAACGGCTCCCGCGAGTTCAACTCCTGGGTCGACGACCTCCTCTACGACGAACCCAGGCCCTGGGCAGGCACTGACTACGACCTGGCCGTCAGCTCCAACCCGTCGGAAATGGAGCGGTGGCTCGACACGTGCCTGGATCAGGATCGGACCGCTCGGATCAGCGCCGGATTCTGCTGGGGCTGGGACGAGGTGCGTTTGGGTGAGGAGTTGCCCGGCGTCAAGATCGAGTGGGAGGGCGGGCCCCACGGTGAACCCCAGAAATGGGAACGTCCGTGGAACCTCCGCAAGGATCAGACCATCGCGGCCGACGGTGAGTTCGTTGGTCCGGAGAGCTGGTTGTGGGCCACCGGCCCCGGGGGCGAACGCCAGGTCGGCTGCGTCTACACCGCGCAGGGACTCGAGTACCACGACGCCGGCGTCATCTTCGGCCCTGACCTTGTACGACGCGGTGACCAGTGGGAGGCTCACCCCGAAGAGAGCCGGGACCGAGCTGTCCGAGGTGTGAACGCCGACGAGTACCTCGAACTGGCCAGGAACACCTACCGCGTTCTCATGACCCGTGGCATGAGATCGTGCCGCCTCTACTCCACCGATCCTGAGACCCAGGCGTTCCTGTCCTCACTCGTGCCCAGAGACCTCAGATGAACCAGGGTGGCGGACGAGAGTGTCCGCCACCCACCCCGCTGTGAGAATCGGGTCAGTTCACGACTCTCTGCGTTCATATGAATAGCAGAGGTTTCGTCACCAGGGTGATTACGCACAGGTCGGTTTTTCTCACTGAAGCCAGGTGCTGCTACCAGTTCCCTTTCCTCTTCCACCTGGATTCGAGCTCTTTGAAATGTGGTGGGACTGCCAGCCTGGTAGTGGCGCGCGGCGGCCATGATTCATCCCCTACGAAGGGGGAGAGGCAGTAGCGGACGGCGGATGCATGGCGCCACAGGTCAGGGCAAGTGGCGGCTCCGACGAGACGCAAGTATTCTATCTTTGTGGATTCAGGAATGTTCCGGGTCGTCCTGAAGGTGTCCGCGACGTGATGAAGTCCCAGCTCTCGGACGTCCTTGAGAGAGCTGGGACTTCCACCTCTGCTCTTTCGGGGGTAGCAGATGCTCGAGAAACTTCTAGGGGTTGGTGGAGAGTCGCTGTCCTCGCTGAACCGGGACAGGAACTCTGACACGATGCTGCACCAGACGTGTGCCTCTGTGACGCTTTTCAGGGTGACTTCCGAGCCAACGATGGAGATGGCATCGCTTGTCACCTTGCTAACGAACTTCTCCTGGGTTTCTCTCGTTTGCGCGCTACTTCGGAGGCTGGCTTCCGCTAGCTTGACGAACGTAGCATGCAGAGCCTCATCGACCAGGAGGGTCTCCAACCAGGTGGCACCCTTTCTCTTGTTGAGGGCAAGTGTGGAGATCTCGCTCTGAGTGGGAACGTTTCGGGCTGAACGCGTCCAAGTTCCTACATCTCGTGCGTCCTTGTGGAATCCTCCGAAGACTTCGTGGAGGCTTTCACGTAGTGATTCGTATTCACCAGAATCCGAGCATCGTGCCGCTCGTATGAGCAGGTTCTTCTGGTGGCCTGCCCCACGGCAGTGACAATGGCAGTTAGCCTGCTCGGCGTTCTCGCATGAGGAGTTGTGAGGAGGAGGGGAGGTGGTTTCTGGCATCTGGCCCCCAACTTGATTGCTTGCTCGGTGATCTCCGGACCTCGCCGCGAAGATTCCTGATTCGATTCCGGCGTGCTGCGGTTAATGATGGGAACGGCGTCAGCCGGCGGTGGGCACGGACTCACCTGCTGGGCTTCCGCTTCGTGTGTCTGGTTTCACTCTTCCCCCTTGTTCATCAGCGTGCACAGGAATGACCGATAGCGGCCACGCAGGGGAACCATCCAGGCTTCTGGAGCGAAAACGTGACTCTCGGGTTACCACTGAGGTCAAAGGCACCGCAGGTTCCGCTCCCAGGAACTGCGTGGACCGGCCTGTGTCGACTTCTCCCTGGGGCCGAGCTGTGGATGGGCAGGACTCCAAGGACAACCCCTGCTGTCTCACGGGAGTCCTATGCTGGGCGGGCAGTCGCGCGTCGCAGAACCGGACAGGGAGCGGATCGGATGTCGAACCGGTGGTGGGGAAAGCCCTCGGAGTTCCCCTGGGAGCAGGCCGCCCTGGAACACATCCGGGAGCGGTTCCCGACCACGGGCAACTACCGTGCCTGGGCCGGCTTCACCTTCACCGCGCGCAATAAGCGCATCCGCGAGTGTGACCTGTTCGCGGTCACGCCCACCGGCGCCTACCTCATCGAGATCAAGAGCCACCCAGGGCATGCCACCAACCGAGGCAGTGAGTGGACGTTCGTGGACCGCGACGGGCGCCGTCGAACCATCAGCAACCCCCTGCACCTGAACGACCTCAAGGCCAAGGAGCTCAAGAACCGCCTGCAGTGGGCGGTGAACAAGCTCGGTCTGCGCAACGTACGGATCCCCTTCATCGAGGCCGGGGTCTTCCTCTCCGACCCGGACCTGCGTTGTGAGTTCGACGAGGTCCAGGCCGCCCACGTCTACGGCCGCGACGGACTCGAGAAGCAGACCGGCCTGCCCGGGGTGTCGGACGGACTGATCAACACCCCCCACAGCAAGGTCGACCCGGGTTTCCTCAAACACGTCACCCGCCTGATGGAGACCATCGGCATCACGCCCATGGACCGCGCCCTCAAACTGGGGGAGTACACCCTGGAGAAGCGGTCCTTCGACAGCGGACCCACCTGGACCGACTTCAAGGCCAAGCACGAGCGCCTCGGCGGACTCAGCCGCGTACGCCTGTACCACTACGGTGAGGACGCGAGCGAGGACGAACGCCGCTCCGTCGAGCGCGCGGCCAAACGCGAGTACATGTCCCTGGAGGGGATCTCGCACGAGGGCATCGTCAAGGCCGAGTACTACGGGCTCATCGAGGAGAGCGGTACGGACTTCGGTCCGGCCATCGCCTTCCGACACCACAAGTCCTGGCAGCGCCTCGACCACTTCATGGCCGAACACGGCGAGGGCCTGGACGTCGACACCCGCATGGCGATGGCCCGCCAACTCGCCGAGGCCGTCAACCACGCCCACCGTAACCGGCTCTACCACCGTGCGCTCGCGGCCCGCAGCGTGTGGGTGGAGATGGACGGCAGCCACCCGCGCCTGTACATCGCCGACTGGCAGGTGGCCTCCCGGGAGAGTCTTCGCCTACGCGGCAACCGCACCTCGCACACCGCCTCCAGCACTGGAGCCACCGAACACCTGGACGCCGCTCTGGGAGGCCGGGCCCTCGCCGCGCACGTGGAGAATGCCGCGGCCCCGTACCTGGCCCCCGAGTTCCCCGACTACGCGGGACGGGCGGCCGCCCAGGACCTGTTCGGACTGGGAGCCCTGACCTACCTGGTCTTCACCGGGCGGCCGCCCGCCAGGGACCGTGCCGAACTCAGCCAGACCATCCAGCAGCACGAGTGCCTCACCCCAGCGGCGGTCAGCGACGACATCGTCCCGCAGCTGGACACCCTGGTGCGTGAGTCGACCCAGCGCTCCCCGAACGACCGGCTGGCCACCGTGCAGGCCTTCCTGCGCGGACTCGACGAGGTCGAGGAACGCCTGACCCTGCCCGAGGTCACCACCGACCCGCTCGAAGCCCGGACGGGGGACGAGGTCACCCCGGGGTGGGAGGTGCGCGAGATCCTGGGCAAGGGTGCCACCTCACGGGCGCTGCTGATGCGCAACCAGGCGGCGGGGCGCGAGATCGTCTACAAGGTGGCGCTGAACACCGGGTCCGCGGCGGCCGCTCTGCGCAGTGAGGCCGAGACCCTGCGCGAGGTGGGCGCGCATCCGCGGATCGTGGACATGGCCGCCACCGAGAAGGGGGCCGACCCCGGTCTGGAGGAGATCGGGGAACGCACCGTCCTGGTTCTGGAGCGAGCCGGACAGAAGACCCTCTCCGACTTCCTGGGTGAGGAGGGAGCGCTCACCAGCGGTGAACTCCACACCTTCGGTCAGCACCTGTTCGAGGCGCTGGAGCACCTGGAGGAGAGGGCCGTCCTACACCGGGACATCAAACCCGCCAACCTCGGGGTGGCGCAGACCCGTAAGAAGGCGCGTGCCCTGGTGCTGTTCGACTTCTCGCTGTCCAAGGCCCCGTTGACCCACACCTCGGCCGGGACCCGGGGCTACCTGGACCCCTTCCTCGGTGAGAGCCGCTCCTACGACGACTTCGCCGAGCGCTACGCGGCGGCGGTGACCCTGCACGAGATGGCCACCGGCGAACTGCCGCTCTGGGACGAGGACGGCGTATCTCCCGAGTTCCTCGGCGAGGACGTCGAGGTCCCCCGTCTCACGGAGGAGGCCTTCCCCAAACAGAGCCGTGCCGCGCTGGTGGACTTTTTCCACCGTGCCCTGCACCGGGACCTCGGCAAGCGCTTCGCCTCCCTCGCGGACATGCGCACCGCCTGGCAGGCCTCCTTTCACGCCGCGCCCCCCGCTGAAGCGGCGCAGGACACGGAGGAGACCCGTCGGCGCAACATGGAGAGCGCCACGGTGGAGACCCCCCTCCACCTCGCAGGTCTGACCCCCCTCGCCGTGGACACCGCCCAGCGGATCCTGCGCTGCGAGACCGTGGGTCAGCTCCTGCGCACCCCGGTCCGGGACATCACGCACATGCGGGGCAGCACCCGGGGGATCCGCAACGAACTCAGCAGTGCCACGGCCTACTGGCGCAAGAGTCTGGATGTGGCCGAGTACGCGGTGCCGGCGAAGGCCAAGCTGCCCAGCGGCGCCGATGAAGAGACCAAGCGCAACGCCCTGCTCGACCAGGTGATCCGCCAGCTGCTGCCGAACACGACCGAGGCCAACCGCTGGTGGGTCCGGGTGGCACGTGAGCTGTTGGGCACGCCGGAGGGCAAGAAGGGCCTCCTGGACTGGTGGCCGACCCGGCGCGAGATCGCCGATCGGCTCTCCCTGCCCCAGGAACGGGTCGAGGAGGCGCTGCAGGAGGCCTTCGCCTACTGGGCGAAGAACGCCTCCCTGATGGGTTCGGTCCGCGACGACGTCTCGGACATCCTCGACCGTAACAACCGGCTCCGCGAGGTGCGTCAGATCGCCTCCGAGCTGCTGTCCATGCGCGGTTCCACTCTGGAGACCGAGGAGCGCTCGGTGTACGCACTCGCCGCGGTGCGCGCGGTGGTGGAGTACGAGGAACAGCGGACCGAACAGCGCTTCGTGGCGCGGCGCTACCCGCGCCGGGTGATCGTCGCTCGGGTCATCGACAACGACCCCCTGGTCCCAGTCGAGGGTGACCTGTTCGACTACGCCGAATCCCTCGGTGAGCGCGCTGACGAACTCGTGGCTCTCGGCGGCTCCGACGCCCTGCCCGGTCCCGGTACGGTGCGGGAGGCCCTGCGCGGAACGGAGTCGCCGGAGGGCATGAAGCCTCTCCCCGACACCGCGTTGGTGCAGCTCGCCGCGGCAGCGTCGGAACGCGCGGCGGCGACCCCGCGACTGGAGCTGTACCCGGTCGACCTCGACCTCGAGCGGGCCCTGCGCATCACCCAGGCCATCGGCTATCTGGGCAAACCCGGGATCACCCCGGAGCAGATCAGCGACCGGGTGCGTTCGCGCTTCCCTGCACTGCCCGCGCCGAGCCGAAAGCAGCTGCACGCACTGCTCAAGCACCGCCACCCCAAGCTCCGGGAGGAGCGGGTCGGTGACACCGTCTGCTGGTATCTGGAGCCGGAGTTCACCACCTACCAGCCCTCGACCCACACCGGGCACCACCATGAGATGGACCGGGTGGGAACCGCCTCCCTGCAGGCCTGGCAGCGACTGGAGCAAGCGGTCCAGCGAGGCGGCTACCGGGCGCTCAAGACCTGGCTGCCCGACACCGAGCGCTCCGCTCGGATGCTCACTCGTATGCCCGGCACCGTTCCCTTCGACGTCTCGACCGAGTTCGTCCGCGTGGTCGACGAGGTCATGGAGGCCAAGGGCAGGGGCCTGACCTGGGAGCACCTGGCCAAGGCCGACAACAGCGAGCCCCGGCCCAGGCCCTTCGAGACCCTGCTCCAGGAGGTGTTCCAGCGCCTGGGGGAGAGGGTGCGCACCGCCAGCGCGGAGTCGCCCGCCGGTAACGGTGTGGTGGTGCTGTACCGGGCGACACCCCTGGCCCGGTACGAGGCGGGCCGGTCCCTCCTGGGCCGCCTGATCCAGGAGGCTCGCGAGGCCGACCGTGCCCCGTACGGCCTGTGGCTGCTGTGCCCCATGCGGGGTCCGCAGACCCCGGCCACGCTGGACGGCCAGCCCGCCGGCATCATCGCTGACTCCGAGCAGGTTCTGCTGCCAAGAGGCTTCACCGCCCCGGAGGCCATGCTGGTGGGGTAGCCACTGCCCAAAAACTGTGATGCGGTACGTGAAGTTGCTCCGGGTCCACCTTCAAAGGAGACGTGGACCCGGAGCCGCCTGCGCCATGGTTTGATTCTGGGAGTCGCTGATTCCCCTGTGGTATGGCTTCCATATCTTGTCCTGAAGCTCGATCACATCGAGGACTACTTTCTGATGGCCGATCATGAATTCGCGAGTGCCGATGTGGAAGTCGATGTTCTCGACGGGTAGGTCGGGTGAGATGAGGATGTCGATGACCTGGTCTAGAGAACTGGGTGCATCGAGACCGGTCATGTATCGAAACGACGTCACATGAATGTCGTCAAAGGGAACTGGCCGAAGACAGAGCTGTTGGGGTGTGGCCACAGCCCATGTCCAGTCGATATCGGAGAACTTGGGCCAGCCGTGGGGCAGTTGAACCGTTGCTTCACCTGAGGTCAGTTCGGTGCGGAGCCTGTTGGCCTGGGCCGATGCCGATTTCACCCAGTCTTCGATCTTGATGACTTCAGGCAAGGAGATTGCATCGATGGGCCACTTGACCTCCAGGCACACACCGCGTCGTTGTTGCGGATCCACGGCTACCACATCAAGATCCCCAGCAATACGGTTGTCTTGGCGCCGAGCCCGTATGCGCTCGGACACAAGAACCCCAGGAATCTCTCCAAGCCAGTCCTTCCATTTCTCTGCCCGGCGTCCTTGGCGTTGGCCAATAGGGCCATAACGATTTGGATCATAGGCTGAACTGCGCAGGATGATCGTGTCAACGGCCCGAGGTGTGATCAGTGGCGGGCACACGATGACATTCCCCTGTACCTCGGCCAGAGGTGATGCTCGGCAGGAGCGACCTTTTTTGAAGGTAAGCCGCTCGATGGTGGCTTCGACGTGTTCTGACGGGACTGTGGGTAGCTGGTCGGCGACCATCTCTGACAACTTATCTCGATGAATATGGGCAAGTGTTGTTTCGGTGCGCTTAAGTATGTGTGCTGTCGACTCACAAAGTGAGGCAAGACCCATGATGACCGACAGTACGGCGGTAGCGTGGCCGACGGTAAGACCTTCATCGAGTCGGAACGTGTCGGGAAGAGTGCCCTCCGGTAGAGCCTGCCGGTGGATGTCAATGGCCGATTGTGCGCGCTGGGCTGCAGCGTGGAGAACCTCCGGTGGGGGGAGTTCCCGGGATGTTCGTGACCGGCCCCTGATCCACTCGCGCTCGGTTGAGGAGAGCTCCGGAAGACTAGTGGGGTGGGCGGCCTGTTCCAGGTGCATGTCAGCGGCTTCGATTGCTGGATCCCAACGGAAGCGAACACGGAAGGCGTTGCCTCGGCGACGCACCTCGTAGCCTCCGGCTCGCACGGTTCCCTCGAGGTTATCCAGACGGGCCGATGCCAGGGCAGCGATGCAGATTTCCAGGGCGTCTTCACTGTCACAGGCCCCTTCCCCCAACGGAAGCTCGTGATGCCACGTGATGATTTGGGCAAGTACGGTTTCCCAGGGAACTTCCGTGTCAATCCCACGAGCAAACTCCATGGCGCGAAGACGGGTTGCGCATTGCAGCAGGGCCATTAGCCGCTCTGGCCCGGATTTCCAACCAGCGAGTTCGCGTTCGGCCTTTCGGCGGCTGCTAATGAAGCTCAGGAGTGCGTCATCTGGTCTCATTTGTCCACCTATGAATCCCTGGTGCTTTTTATGCCATCGAGTTATCTTCGCAACTCAACGGCTACTCAAGAGTCGTTCACGTCGCCAAGATGGGCGGTGAGTTGCTCGCGTAGGTGCTCGGCTCTTGGGTCATGGAAGTCCCCAATGGACTCCAGAGCCTCGCGCCGGTACCTTTGGGCCCCCGTTTCTTCGCCGTTCTGGGTGATTACCGTGGCCAGGCGGTCCAGGCAGACCGCCAGGTTCCAGCGGGCGCCGTCGCGGCGGTAGCCATTGGCGGCCTGGCGGTAGAAGCGGGCCGCCTCGTCCAGGCGGCCGAGGGACTGGTAGATCCCGCCCACACCCTCGAAGGACTCGGACTCGCGGACGTGCTCACCCATCGATCGGTGCAGGCTGGCCGCCTCGTGGAAATGGTCGAGCGCTTCCTCCGGCCGGTTGAGCATCGAGTAGGCGCGGCCGAGCTCCAGGTGAGCGAAACCCTCGTACGTGGTGAGGTCGAGATCGTGGGCGATCTCCAGGGTTCTCTGCGTCAGGGACAGAGCCAGATTGGCCTGACCCGCTTCCCGCCTGGCCGTGCTCAGGGCGGTGAGACAGGCGAACTCGCTGGTCCTGTCCCCGGTCTCCCGGTGGATCGCCAGAGCGTGGTCGGCCAGCGCCACCGATTCCTCCCATCGCCCCAGTTCCAGGAGGCAGCGGACCAGGTTCCCCATGGCGATCCCCTCCCACAGGCGGTTTCCGAGACCTCGGGCCGCAGCGAGGGAACGCTCGAAGTTCTCGCGCGCCTGAACGAGCCTGCGGCCGCGTTGCTGGGCCAGGGCGAGGGCGTTCAGGGACATGAGGACCCCGTGTTCGTCACCCAGTTCCCGCCTCAGTTCCAGGGCACGTGTGTGGTGCTCGATACCTGCCTCGAACCGGTTGGCCTGGAGGTGGGCTATGCCGAGGTTCTCCCAGAGGTCGGATTCAGCCCGAGGGTGGTGTTCTGTGCGTAGGGCCCTCAAGCCGTGGTCGAGCATCTTGATCCAGGGTTCGCCGTAGACGGGGAAATGCCCCAGCACGTGGGGGAACCGCCAGGTGAGGTCGGTGAAGTCGTGCTCGGCAGCCGTCTGTGCCGCGGCTCTCAGGTTCGGTTCCTCCTGCTCGAACCAGCGGAGCGCCTCCGAGTTGTCGGAGAGAACCGGCCCCGAGGACGGAGCAGTGAGGACCTCGTCCGGCTCCGGGCGGCGCAGGTTGGAGTCCACGGTGAGAGCTGCGGAGTAGGCCGTGCGCAGATACCAGGTCAGGAGTCGCTTCAGGGCTGCTGTTCGGTCTTTGGCAGCCTCCTCGTCGCGTACCTGGTCCATTGCGTAGGAGCGAATCAGGTCGTGGAACCGGTAGCGGTCCGTGCCGGTCTGCTCCAGTAGGTGCGCACCGACGAGTGTGTCCAGCGAGCGTCGGGCCCGGCGCACCGGGAGGTCGGCGAGCGCGGCCGCGGCGCCGGTGCCGAATTCCCTTCCGGGGTGCAGTCCCAGGAGCCGGAACAGGCGTGCCGCGTCCCGGGGCAGGACCCGGTAGGACCAGGCAAAGACGGAACGGACGGTGTCCGCCTCCTCCTCGTCATCGGTGGCCAAAGCGTCCCACAGTCCGGATTCGTCGCGCAGATCCTGGATGAGGTCGGCCAGGGGCATGTGCGGACGGCTGGCCGCACGTTCGGCCGCGATGCGCAGGGCCAACGGAAGTTGTCCGCACAGGCGTGCGAGTTCGGCGATCTCACTCGGGTCATCCCTGGGGCGGTGCTGCACGGTCACGTACTCGAGGAGTTCCACCGCCTGTTCCGTGTCCAGGGTGCGCACGGTGAGACGCTGTGCCCCGTTCCTGGCGACCAGCCCGGACAGCCGGTCCCTGCTGGTGATGACGACCGCGCTGTCGGCGGAGCCGGGCAGGAGCGGGCGCACCTGGGCGGCGTTGGCCGCGTTGTCCAGCAGGATCAGCACCCGCTTCTCCGCCAGGTACGAGCGGTAGAGGGCGGACCGACTGTCGGTGTCGGGTGGGAGTGAGTCTGCGGCGACGCCGAAGGCCCGGAGGAACCGCTCCAACACCTGGTTCGCTGGCAGGGGCAGCCCTGGACCGTACCCCTGGAGGTCGACGTAGAGCTGTCCGTCGGGAAAGCGGCCGCGGACCCGGTGTGCCCAGCGCAGTGCCAGGGCGGTCTTCCCCACCCCGGCGGTACCGACGATGACGTGCATCGCCGCCTCTACTCGCCCGTCGGACTCCTGACCGGTACCGGGCATGTGGTTACTGAGTAGCTCGAGCTCACCGGTGCGGTTCACGAATCCTCGAACGTCCGCGGGAAGCTGTCGCGGTACCGGGGCACCGGAGCTCTCCTGACCCTCCCCGTGGAAGTGCACTCCACCACGGACGTCCCGAGCCTGGATCGCTCGTCCGGAGACACCCGACATCCGTGACTGGTGGCCGCTGGTCGAACTCTCCTCGGGTCCCTCGCCCGGAAGAGGCGTGTGCTCATCGAGCACGGGGCGTTCCCACTTCGGCCACCTCGCGGACGAAGTAGTCCTCCACGGGTTCGGCCCGTTCGTGCAGGGCGGCGATTTCGGACCGGCACTGTTCGAGGAGAGCGCGGTCGGTGTGGCGAACCGCTCCCTCGGCCTCTCCCTGAGCGTCGTAGAGGATCCGGTAGGTCACCTCCTCACCGAGGATGACGATCTCCGGGACGGGGCCTTCCTGTTCGAAGGCGGAGAGCGCCTCCGGGGTGATGACACGGATGTCCTCGCCGCACTGGGCTCGAATCCTTGCGGAGTGCAGCTCCCACAGCAGGTAGGTCGACAAGGGCTGCTCGACGACCCGAACCCGCCGGACCCGGCACCCGGCCTGGGCCAGGCCTTCGAACATCTTGCGCAGGGCGGGACGATCAGCCTCCATTAGCCGAAAGGACTCCTCCCAGTGGCCATGGAGGAAGGCCATCCAGCTCTCGCTCTCTGGCTCGTGGAACTCCTGCTGCCGTTCGAGTTTCCAGACGTCGGCGTTGCGGAGCGATCGGAACCGGTCTCCGAAGTCATCGCCGTACTCGGAGAGACTCAGGTGGTCGCCGGGGAAGGAGCTGACGGAGTCAAGCATCTGCGATGTCCGATTTCGCTGACACGAGTGTGGAACGGGGGATGATGACCAGCCGTTCGTCTTCTGCGATGGCCACACCCTCAGGGAGGCGTGGAGCGTAGGAATCAGTGAGATCACGACCTATGACCGCGATGTCCCCGTTGTCGAGCTCCCAGATGTCCGGGCATTTGTCGATGTTGTTGGAATTGCCGAGTTCGGCCGGTGAGGCTCCGAGCCTGCGCTTCATTTCCGCTGATGAGTCCGCTTCCCAAGGGTCTGCCATGGGTTCCCCTCTCGCGCGCTCCGGCATGGGGGGTGAGCGCGCTGCAAGCAAAATAACATGCCTCGGTCGTGGGCCGAGAGTGGATTTGGTGAGGGAGATCCATGGTCGGTTTCGCCGTGGTGGCATGGCCTGAGGCTCTTGCCAGACAGTTGGTCGACTCCGGGGAACTAGCAGCTCATGGCGAGATGCGGGCCTGGAGCGTGGACGGTTGATGTCCGGTTCCCTTGGGTGGCCTGGGCCGGACGAGGTGGGAGATCCCTGAAAGTCTCCGTAGGTCCTTGAGTGCTTCTGCGGAGTGGTCACCAGCGTGGGTCTGAAGTCTTTCTGTCCGCAGTTCAGGAGACTGATCGGTTGCGATGCTGTCAGGGCCGGAGTAAGCGACAAGAATCCCGATGTGGGGGGGTGCGCGATCGGTCAAATATGGGCTGAAGAAGCAGCAGGGCGCAGCGGGGGTCAATCGCCCGTGCGTGCGTCCGGTGCTGGATCGCGCTTCGAGCTGCCCCCTGGGATTCGGAGGACCCGCGGTCAGTCGCCTTGGAGCGTGGTCCCCTCGACGTCGCGGGGGAGGAGTGGTGCACCAGCTTTTCGCCGGTGTGGCGGAGGGTGGCGATCTCCGCGCGGCATCTCGCGGTGGGGCGCGGCCAGTGAACCGATCGCCCTCCAGGAACGCACGCTGCTCGTCGTACCGGCTCGTCTACGCCACCCGTCTCCTAGCCGGAAGACTTCGGGAACCTGACCACTGTGCCTGCCTCGCGAGCGGTGCCAGGGATGCCCCGGATGTCAGCAGTGATGACTGGTGGTTCCCTTGGGTGTTCGTATTGCCGCTCGCGGGAGATGAGCGCGAGAGCTCGGCGTCGAGCTGACTGATCGTCGACGAGAGGTGGAGTCGCGCTGTCGTCGGCGGTCAGGGGGACCGTGGCTGCGAGAAACAGCATGGTGGCCGACTGGACTGTGTCCGTCGACCACCACGTGACCCTGAGGTCAGCTCTGGGATGCGCAGGCCGATGTCAGGAAGGCGGTCCACTCGGCTACAGGGAAGGGGACGTGGCCCCTGGCGGGGTTCTCTGAATCCCTGAGAGCTGCGCCCCTGGGTAGGTCCGCGACCTCGACGCAGTTCTCGCCAGCTCCGCTGTAGCTGCTCTTATGAAATACGAGGTCAGTCACGATCAATCCCTCATCGACTCAGCAACGTCATGCACGAAGTCTATGGTTTCGGCCACTGTAAGAGCAGCGCTGCTTGCTTCACGCCACATGGCATCGTATCGGCGGATCTCTTCCAGATCCTCCACATACAGGGTGGACGTGGGTGTTTCGGAGTACCCGATGGTGGGGTCGTTGGACTCCGGGAACTCCATGATCTGGAAGCTGCCCAGGTTGGCAGCGTGCAGGCCTGCGGAGAACGGGAGCACCTGGATCGCGATGTTGGATCGTGTCGCCATCTCCACGAGGTGATGCAACTGTTCCCGCATGTTCGAGGCATCACCAGAGTGCCTTCGTAGAGCACCCTCATCGATGACAGCTGCATACTCCGGAGGGTGAAGCCGGTTCAGGATCTCCTGGCGCTCCATACGCGCCTGGATGTGGCGCTGGATGCGCTCTTCTGAGTAGGCGTTGGCACCCAGAAACACACCTCTCGTATACCCGGGGGTCTGCAACAGCCCGGGGATGACCTGCGCCTCATAGACGCGAATGAACGAGGCCTCCACCTCGAAGGACGGTAGCCCAGCTGGGCTGAAGACGTCCTTGTACTTGGACCACCAGCCCGGCTCAACCGCATCCTTGGCGAGCTGGTGCATACCCTCCCAGACGCTCTTGTCTACCTGGTAGATCTCCGCGAGAGAGTCGATGTAGGCAGCCCGAATGCGCTTGAGTGAGGCCGTCTCCATCTTGCCCAGGGTTGCTCGCGGAACCCCTGACTTCCTGGCAGCGATGTCGAGAGTGTCCCCGGATTCCGCACGAAGGTCACGCAGGATGCGAGCAAGGCGGCGACGCCTGATGGTTGGGCTGAAGGAGGGCTTCATGGAGGCAATCTATCAAAATTCTTTGGAGAGTCTCCACATGGCTTGACTCCAGAGAATCTCCAGAACATGATGGATGTGTAGCCAGTGACCGGTGACTCACACAGAGTGTCAGGGCCTCCGGTGCTCAGGCTACGTCGTGCCCCTTTCCCTCCGTAGGGAAAACGTGAAGGTCATCGGCCTTGCGGGCACTCCTTCGACCCACGTGCAGCTTCCCTCTGCGTCAGGAGTCTGTTCGTCATGCCCGTACTCGCACCCGTACCCCCGATGGCCCAGGTGACCATCGCCCTCCACGAGCTGGTGCCCCACTCCTACCGGCACTACTTCAACGGCCGACCCGACCGCCCCCACTACAGGACCCGCCGCTACGACTTCGGCGCCTCTCCGCTCTTCCTCCCACTGGTCCGCGCCTTCCTGAACACCTGCGCCGCCGAACAGAGCCCCGACTACCGCTACCTGTTCACCCTCATCGGCTCTGAACTCGCCAGCAACGCCCTCAAGCACTCCCGCTCCGGACTGCCCGGCCGCTCCTACCGGCTCCTGTGCGAACGCCACCGGGACGGACTCCGCGTCATCTGCCGCGACGACGGGGTCACCACCGACCGCAGGATCGACTACAGGGAACGCCACCACCTCATCGCGAACCCCGGCGGACTGGACCCCACCAGCGACTCCGGACGCGGGCTGGCCATGATCGATGCCCTGGCCACCGACTGGGGCGACAACGGCTGCCCCGGCCACCGCGAAGTGTGGGGCTTCCTCGCCTACGACCTCGAAGACAGCGCCTGGCCCCACCTGACCCACGAGCCATAGCCCTCAGCAGCAAGAACGCACGAAAAAGGGCCCAGGAAAGCGGTGCAACGCTTCCCGGGCCCCCAACACAACCCCGAATTCCAGACCTAGCGAAGTCAGAAAGCAGGATCAGTGACGCACCTATCCCTGCACCCCGACCCTCCAGCGACGCTCTCGGCCGGAACCCACTCTCCGGCCCGGCCTGCACCACCTGCGCCCACCGCTCCTGCCGCGACCGCCGCGCCGAGCACCTGCCCCGCCTCGGCGGCCACCTGGCCGAGTACCGCTCCGAGCACGCCCTCGCCGCCTCGCTCCAGGCTCGCAACCCGCGCCTGGTCATCTGGTATGGAGAGCGGACCGGCTCCTACTGGATCGCCAACCCCACGGGCCTCACTGAGGTCCCCGACGCCCACACCCTCACCCGGCTTCTGCCCCCACTCCTCGAACTCTGGTAACCCCGCCGAACAAGGACGGTGGTGGATCTCCATGCCTAGATGTCCACCACCGTCACACAGTAGGGATCACGATCAAGGATGCCGGTGTGACCAAGGTGCTCCACGCGTGACAATGGAGAGGTACCCCGTCCCTCTCGTTGTGGTTGGAGCCCCCCGTGGTCGATCAGGCGGCGCTGTTGAAGGACCTGCAAAAGCAGGTGAAGTTGTTGGAGGACGACCTACGCGAACGCGGTCAGGACCCGACAGCGATCAAGGGAACCGACTCCACCGGAGAGCCTGAGACCTTCGATGCCTCCCTGAAGCGCGAGTACCAGCGCGCGCGGGACGCCGAGCGCACGGCTGTCACCGAGGGGGAGTGGCGCGAGGGACAGATCACCCAGGCCGCAGTGGCGTGGGTGCTGTCCACGGTCTTTCTGCGCTTCTGCGAGGACAACGGACTTCTTGAGCAGCCGTTCATTGCAGGTCCGAAGGATGAGCGTGACCGGTACGGCGTCGCCCAAGAGCTGAAAGAGGCATGGGTTCTCCAAGGACGGAGCGAGAACCCCGATGCTCCAGAGCGGACCGACCGTGACTGGTTGGAGCACGCCTTCGAACAGATGAGCGTGTCCTCGGTCATGGCGGGACTCTTCGACAAGCGGCACAACCCCATGTGGACCATCACCCCGTCCCACTCGGCCGCCAAGCAGATCATCGACTTCTGGCGTGCCGTGGGCGAAGACGGCCACTTGGTCCATGACTTCACTGACTCCGAGTGGAACACCCGTTTCCTGGGCGACCTCTACCAGGATCTGTCCGAGGCGACTCGGAAGAAGTACGCGCTGCTCCAGACGCCGGAGTTCGTTGAGGAGTTCATCCTCGACTACACCCTCGAACCAGCCATCAAAGAGTTTGGCCTCGACGGTAAGAGGATCTATCAGCATAAGGAGAGCGATGGTTTCCGCCTGATCGACCCGACCTGCGGGTCGGGTCACTTCCTGCTAGGCGCGTTCCATCGGCTGCTTAACAAGTGGCGCGAGGCCGAACCGGGTACTTCGGACTGGGACCTGATTAGCCGGAGCCTGCGCAGTGTCCACGGCGTGGACAAGAACCCGTACGCGGTGGCCATCGCGCGCTTCCGCCTCCTCGTCGCGGCGATGAAGGAAGGCGGGGTTGTCGTCCTCGGCATGAGCAACCCAGAGTGGCCGATCGTCGTGGCGACAGGTGACTCCCTGCTGCATGGGCGCGGTGCTCCGCAACGGCAGGAGGACCTCTTCGGATCTGGGGACGAAGTTCACCGTTACTCATCGGAAGACGTCTTCGATTATGAGGCTGAGTACGACCTTTTGGGTGTCGCCAGCTACCATGCAGTAGTGGGGAATCCTCCCTACATTACAGTGAAGGACAAGCAAGAAAACCAGAATTACCGGGAATGTTACTCGACCTGTTCCGGGACATACGCTCTGTCGGTTCCCTTTGCTGAGCGCTTTTTTGGTCTGGCTAAACGAGCCGGTGGCGACAGGGTTGGTGCAGGATTTGTCGGTCAGATCACAGCCAACTCCTTCATGAAGCGCGGGTTTGGCAAAAAATTGATCGAGAATTTCTTTCGAAATGAAGTTCGCTTAAGCCTTGTGGTTGATTCATCTGGCGCATATATTCCAGGTCATGGGACTCCAACGGTAGTCCTTGTTGGTCGAAACATGTTGCCTTCGCCTGGGGGCTCTATTCGAGCTGTTTTGGGAATTCGTGGTGAGCCGAATCAGCCAGAAAGTCCCTCCCAGGGAATTGTTTGGAAAGACATAGTTAAATACGTTGACAGGCCTGGATTTGGGTCGGAGTATGTGGGGGTTGAAGACCTCGGGTGGGATCGGTTTAAGAAGCATCCGTGGTCGCTTTCTGGTGGTGGCGCATCGGAGTTGAGGGTCTTGCTTGAGGCCGGTCCTGTTGCGTTGCTGTCTGAGAAAATTGATCTGCCTGTGGGTAGGGCTGTCCGGATCGGTTCTGATGACTCCTTTGTGAGGCGCCGTGCGGCATGCTCCGTTGCGGTGTCCCTTGAAGGTATGAGAAATATTGTTCACGGGGATCGCGTGAGGGATTGGAGGCTTGAATCACTTCTTTTTGTTTGGTATCCGTACGCTGAAGAAGCGGATTCCTCTGTGAATATTCAGAATGAGCTCTGGTTTGTTCGCTCATTGTTGGCGGCGAGGAGGACGTTTCAAGGGGTGATGGCTGATGCGGGCAGGGAGTGGTGGGAGTATATGCAGCACACCGCTTCGGCTTATCAGACTCCTCTTTCGATCGTGTTTGCTAATATTGGTACTCACAATAACTATGTGCTGGATCGTGGAGGTAAAGTTTTTGATGCTCATGCTCCGGTGATCAAGTTGCCGGAGGGGGCGACGGAGGATCAGCATCTTGAGCTGTTGGGGGTGCTGAATTCGTCTGTTGCGTGCTTCTGGCTCAAGCAGGTGAGTCACGATAAGGGGAACAGGGGGGAAGGCGGTGGGATCACAAGTGCTGCGTGGGAGAGATTCTATGAGTTCACTGGTACTAAGCTAAAAGAATTCCCGCTACCGTCCAAGCTCCCCCTGGCTCGATCGAGGGAGATCGACTCTCTGGCTCAGAAACTATCGACTCTAGAACCTGCTGCTCTGGTGGAGTCGAGTACGCCTACGACCGGACCCTTGGAGGACACGCATGCTGAGCACGTTGCTACCTGCCAGAGGATGATCGCCCTCCAGGAAGAACTCGATTGGGACGTCTACCACCGCTATGGCCTCATCGGCGATGCGCAGCTTGCAGAGCTGGTTATCCCCGACACGGCTGATGTCCCCTCCGTCAACCTGGGTGAGCGCGCCTTCGAGATCGTTCTCGCGCGCAAGGTCGAGACAGGCGAAGCATCAACTGTGTGGTTCAATCGCCACCGATCCGCCCCCGTCACGGAAATCCCTTCTCACTGGCCTGACTCCTACAGGCAAGTAGTCGCTAAGCGGATCGAACTCATCGAGTCCGACAAGAACATCAACCTGCTCGAACGCCCCGAGTACAAGCGGCGTTGGCAGTCCGAGCCTTGGGAGAAGAAGCAGAAGGCGGCACTCAAGTCCTGGCTTCTGGACAAGTGCGAAGACCGGCGTCTCTGGTTCAACCTCGATGACTACGGGGACGAGCGGGCCCACCCGCTCTCGCTTCGCGCCTTGGCCAACCGGGTCCGGGACCTGTTCCCCGAGGTAGCTGAAGTCGCTGCGCTCTACGACTCCACCAAGGATTTCGGTGAGGTCATCGAGGAGATCGTCAAAACCGAGCACGTTCCCTACCTCGCCGCTCTCCGCTACAAGGACACCGGTCTGCGCAAGCGTGCCGACTGGGAGCAGGTGTGGGACCTCCAGCGTGAGGAGGACAAGCTCAACGCCGATCTCGCGGAGGGGGAGAAGGAACACCGCCTCGACATCCCCGTCCCGCCCAAGTACATGTCCGCTGACTTCCGTCGAAACGAGTACTGGTCCAACCGCGGAAAGCTCGACGTACCCAAGGAGCGGTTCGTCTCCTACCCGGGCGCGGAGACGGACACAGACTCGACCCTCCTGCTCGGTTGGGTCGGGTGGGACCACGCCGAGCAAGCGGACGCCCTCGGAACCCTCGCCCACGAGCGCCTCGACGAACTCGGCTGGGGTAGGGACGAGGACACCCGCGACAAGATGGTTCCGCTTCTCGCGGGGATGCTCGAGCTGCTTCCCTGGGTCCAGCAGTGGCACACCGAAGCCGACGAGTACGGCGAGACCCCTGCCGACCACCTCAGGACGGACCTCGCCGAACTGCGTGACACCACCGGTATCACCGAGTCGGAGATGAAGGCCTGGCGTCCGCAATCCGCCCGAGGGCGCAAGAAGGCCTGACCTCCAGCGCATCCCGCTCAACGTTGCCGAGTGTCCCCACGTCACGGCCGGAGACCGCCCGCTGGTCTCCGGCCCGGGAACGCACAACACCCCTCAACTCGCGTCCATCCCTTGGATGCGGCGTGCTCACGCCGCCGCTCCTGTGGGTAAGCAGTGGGTTGAAACCGTATGACAACCCGAATCCCGCCCCGTTCGTCACATCAGTGCCCCAACCCTCCTTCCAACACAGCAAGACGAACTTCCCCTAGCACCTCGCCCTTCACCGCCCCCACCGCACAGGGTGTTCCTGTCCTCACCCGGACTTAGGCTGGAACCCCGGCCCAGAATCGGGAACCGTGCGCCCACCGGACGCCCCAGCACCCGGCGTGTTCGCACTGGCCGCGCCCACGGTTCCCACCCCCCCCCCGAGCAGAACGCAGAAAGGCGCGCCCCGGCGATGACGACCCCTTCCCCTGGTTCGAGCGGCACCGGCCGAGTGATCAGCGACCTGATCGACATCCCCCTCGCCGTCCAGGACGGCGACCTGGTCGTCAAGCTCACCGAGAGCACCTCAACCCGCCAGGCCCAGGCCCTCGCCGAGTACGTGGTCACCCCCCAGCTGGCCGAGAGCTTCGACCAGGCCCTGGAGGCCATCCGCTCCTCGGTCACCGACGGCAAGTCCCAGGCCGCCTACCTGCACGGTTCATTCGGTGCCGGTAAGAGCCACTTCCTCGCGGTGCTCTCCGCGATCCTGGACCACCACCCGGACGCCCGGAGCAAGTCCGGCCTGGCCGACCTGCTCGCCAAGCACGACAGCTGGCTGTCCGGGAAGAAGTTCATCGAGGTCAAGGCACACCTGGTGGAGAAGGACGTCTCCATCGAGGCCAACATCCTCGGGGGGTACGTGCGCCAGGTTCGTCACGAGTACCCGGACGCTCCGGTCCCGGCGGTCTACCGTGCGGACGGGCTGCTGGATGACGCTCGTGAGCAGCGCTCCCGTATGGGGGACGAGGCGTTCATCGACCTGCTTCCGACTCGAGAAAGCACCCAGGACGGAGGCGCAAACGACCCGGCCTGGGGGGACCTTGCCGGTCCCTCCGTCTGGAGTTCCCAGGAACTCGACGCTGCCTTCGCCGTCCACCCTGACACCGAGGTCGCTACCGAGCAGGGTCTGCGCCAAGAGCTGATCAGTGCCCTGATCAGCGGCCCGTTTAAGCGCTACACCAGCGCGGTGGGGGACTCCAGCGGCGCCTACGTCAGCATCGACGAGGGCCTGTCAGTCATCAGCCGCCACGCCAAGAAGCACCTGGGCTGCGACGCCGTCGTCCTGCTCCTGGACGAGCTGATCCTGCGCTTCACCGCCTTCATCGGTGACGAGGGCCGGATCAGCAGCGAGGTGCAGAAGATCGCCAAGCTGGTCGAGTCCTCGCACAGTCACCGGCCCGCGCCCATCATCAGCTTCGTGCCCCGCCAGCGCGACCTGCGCGAACTGGTCGGCCTCGGCGGAGGCACCGAGGGTATCTCCCAGACCATCAGCTACTGGGACGGCCGCTTCGGCCACATCAAGCTCGCCGACGCCAACCTCACCGAGATCGCTCGCCACCGCCTCATCAAGCCCCGCAGTGACGAGGCCGCCGCCGAGATCGACGCGGCGTTCGAGCGGATGCGCGGCAGCCGGGCCGAGGTGCGCGACACTCTCCTCGACAGCGCGGGCGGAGCCGACACCAGCACCTGGGAGGACTTCCGCAGCCTCTACCCGTTCAGCCCCGCCGCGCTGCATGTGTTGGTGGAGATGTCCTACGCCCTGCAGCGTCAGCGCAGCGCCATCAAGCTCCTCCTGGAACTGCTGGTCAAGTACCGCAGTACCCTGCCCGTGGGCCAGATGGTGCCGATCGGCGCCGTGTTCGACGTGCTCATCGAGGGTGAGGCCAAGCCCTTCAAGGACCACCTCAGCGCCGAGTACGCCAAGATCAGCAACTTCTACCTCAACAAGGTCCAGCCCTGGCTGTTGGAGAAGCATGAGGTCACCAAGGCCGAGGTGGCCGGGCTGGACGTCCGTTCCCCGTTCCGCCGGGACGACCTGCTGGTCAAGACTCTCCTGTTGAGCGCGCTCACCCCGAACGTTCCCGCGCTCAAGGACCTGACCGTGGGTCGGGCGATGGCGCTCAACCAGGGCATCGTCAAGGCCCGCCGCCCCGGGCAGGACGTCAAGGCGGCGACCACGTTCTTCCAGGACATGGCCGCCCAGTTCGGTGAGGTGCGGGTCGGCGCCCAGAGCGACAACCCCACCCTGTCCCTGAACCTGCTGCGGGTGGACACCGAGTCCCTGATGCGCAGCGCCTACTCCGCCGCGAACGACCACGCTCTGCGTCGGCTGTTCAAGCGCCTGCTGTGGGGGAAGTTCGGCCTGGAGCCGGGGGCCGAGCGCGCCGGGGTGGTCTGGCGCGGTACCCAGCGCGCCGTCGAGCTGGTCTTCGGCAACGTACGCTCCACCGACGACCTGGGCCGGGAGGAGTTCCGGCCAGTCGCGACCAACGCGGTCCGGGTGGTCATCGACTACCCGTTCGACGACGGTGACCACAGCCCCTCCGAGGACCGCTACCGTGTGCAGGCCCTGCGGGGGGAGTTCGGTGAGACCGTCCCGGGGCTGGTCTGGCTGCCGACGTTCCTGTCTCCAGGCAAGCTGGAGGACGCCCGTCGGATCCTCATGATGGAGTACCTCCTCGAACCCAACGTTATCGAGGAGAAGGCGCCTGACTGGAGCAGCGAGGACCGCCGTGAGGCCCGCGCCCAGCTGGACAACCAGCGCAACCAGCTGATCGCACAGATCAGCAACCTGCTGCGCGGCGCCTACGGCCTGGTGGAGGTGGAGCGGGACAGCAGCGACTACGGCGCCCCCGCCGACCCGCACATCGAGCCGATGCCGCAGGGCCTGAACATCCCTTTGGAGGCCGGCAGCCAGTTCCCGGCCGCCCTCGAGCGGATCACCACGAAGCTCCTGGACCACCTCTACCCCGAGCACCCCGACCTGGCCAGCCCCACCAAGAAGTCCGCGCTGCGGCGCGGCGACCTCAGCATCGTGCTCAAGGCGGTGGAGGAGGCCAAGGCCGACAAGCTCAACCGGTACGAAAACGCGCCCAAGAGCGACCTGCCCACCCTGCGGCACATCGCCGGTCCGCTGCGCATCGCCACCGTCGGTGAGGTGTTCGTGCTGCGGGACGACTGGCAGCGCGAGATCGATCGGTTCGTCAAGGTCAACATGCCCACCAGCACCGACGTGCGCGTCGGCGACCTCAAGAAGTGGATCCGCGCCCGCGAGGACGGGCAGGGGCTCCCCGAGGACATCGTCGACCTCCTGGTCCTGGTCTACGCCGTGCAGAGCGACCGGGCCTGGATCCGGGCGGGCAAGCGCTACACCGGCGCGGACATCGGCCACCTCGCGGACGACATTGTGCTCCGCCGCCAGGAACTGCCCTCCGAGGAGGACTTCCAGCAGGCCAACGAGCGCGCCCAGCGGATCTTCGGGCTCCCCGCCCAGCCGCTACTCAACAGCCGCTCCGTGCAGCGCATGGCCGAGCAGCTCAAGGAACAGGCGCACCGGCTCCAGGCGGGCAGCGAACACCTGGTCCGTGAACTCACCAAGCACACCCAGGTGCTCGGCCTGAACGAAGAGGCCCCGCGGCTGCGCACCGCACGGGCCGCGGACGAGCTCCTCGGCCGACTCAGCGGATTGGCGGACGACACCGAACTGGTCAGGGCGCTCGGCCAGGCCGACCTTCCCGAGCAGAGCGGTGTCTACCACCTCAGCATCACGGGGGCGGGCAACCTCGCCCAGGCGCTGGCCGCCGCTCGGTGGGACCTGCTGGAGGCGCTGGAGACCATCAGTCAGTCGGGCGGCACACACTCCAGCCGGGCCGAACAGATCCTGAGCGCGCTCAGGGAGGCCGCGCGGCACAACGAGAGCAGCCAGAAGCTGGCCACGGCTCTCAGCTCCGCCAACAGCGCCGCCAGCGCGCTGAACAACCTCATCATCCGTGAGGCCTCCGGACCCAAGGTGACACCCCCGGTTCCGCAACCGAGTGGCGGCACCGTCCCGGAACACACCGGAGTGACAGGTGGAGACGGCTCCACCCTGCCGCAGCCCGCGGCCACCCCCGCCGAGTCCTGGGTCGCGGTCGACCCGGGGGTCGGCGTGGACGCGGCCGTCGCTGAGCTACGTACCCGACTCGGCATCCCCGAGGACCGCAAGATCCAGATCACCATCCGGGAGGCCGAGTGAACAGCGCCACCACCCGCGCGGGTGCGTCCCGACCCGCAGCCCCGGCCCTGGGACGGGTGAGTGCGGAGAGTCTGGCCGGTGCGCTGGAGCGCGCGCTGGACGCCGAGGCCCGGCGGGTCGCCAAGGGTCACCCGCGTTCTGGTGCCACTGCTCTGGCCCTGTCCGCCGCCCCGCACTGGGACGGCCCCGGCACCCTCACCGTGCAGATCGAGACGGGTCAGGGAACGAACGAGCAGCGGACCGTACGGGTGGTGGGCGCCGACAGCGTCCTGACCCTCGTGCACGCGCTGAGCGGCAGCCACGAGGACGTCGACCACGTGGTCGTCCTCACTCCGCTCGACCCCGCCGACCTCGGTGAGGCGCTGCTGGGCCGCTTCCTCGGCGAGGAGGTGGTCCGCCTCGACGACTGGGAGCTGCTGCGCGGCGAACTCAAGGTCACCCGGATCGACCCACGGCTGTACTCGGGCCGGCTGAGCTGGCTGGCCGACACCCTGCGCGAGATCAGGGCCACCCACCAGCTCAAACTGGGCACCGGTGTGCTCAAGCTCGAACAGGCACTGTCCATCGCCGTCTCCGCGCGCTTCGGCCGCAAACCCGGCGAACAGGTGGACAGCGCGGCGCTCCTGGAATGGACCCGCAACCCCGCCTCCGTGGCCGCCTTCACCCGTCTGCACGAGGACGAACGGGAGGACCTGCGCCGCGAGGTCGAGGAGAACCTCGGAGCCGTCCCGCGGGTGCTGTTCACACTCCTGGACCGAGGCCACGCGCTCGACGCAGTCCCCATCGGGCTCACCCTGTCCGAACTCGACGAGGCAGCCCAGGAGGACCGCCCAGACGGGGACCGGGACGCGGCCCGCGCGGCCCAGCACGCCCTGATTCGCGCCCAGGAACGGTACTTCGGCGCCAACCAGCCCCGGGCCGGGGAACTGAGGGAGTTCGGCAACGCCTGCACCGCTTCCCTGGTGCGGTTGCTCGACGGTGCGGAGGAGGACCACGCCGACGAGACCGTCCGCCGTACCGAGGAGCTCCTCTTCCAGCTCGACGCCGCACCGGTGGCCCAGGCCAGCCGACTGCTCGACGCCGGGCTGCACACCCGCCTGGCCGACCTGGGGCGGCAGATCACCCTCGCCCTGGGTGAAGACGGCCGAGGAGGGCCCCTGCCGCAGGACCTGCGAGAGGTGGAACGGGCACTGGGGCGGCTGCGCGACCACCGCCGCCACGGCTCCCGGGACAAGCAGGAGCAGGCACGCGCCGCCACCAACGCGGTACGGCTGCTGCGCCGCCTGGCGCTCGGCTCGGCGGACCACCCGTTGGGCGCCACCACACCCGGCACCGCGCACGGGTGGATCCAGGTCCACGTGCAGGAGACCGGCTGGGTGGACCGCGCGGCCTCAGCGATCTGGCACCACCACGGTGACGTACCCGTCTTCGTCCAGGCCCTGGGCACCCTCTACACGCGTGTCCGCGCCTGGCGCGCTCGGGTCGACGCCGCGTTCGCCACCGCCGTCAACCGCTGGAACAGCGGGCACGCGCCCACCGACACCCAACTGCGGGCCGAGAACCTCCTCAGCCGAGTGGCCCTGCCGCTCGCACAGGACCAGGCACCGCTCGTCATCGTGCTCGACGGAATGAGCGTGGAGGTCGCCGTCCAGCTGGCGGAGGACGTCAACGGAGGCGGACGCCTCGCCGAGGTCGGCCGTATCTCGAAGGGAACCCAGGCCGGTGTGCGCGAGGGCGCTCTGGCCACCGTCCCCTCCGTCACCAACTGCTCTCGGGCGTCCCTGCTCACCGGCGAACTCACCACGGGCAAACAGGACCGCGAACGCTCCGGCTTCACCGCCCTGTGGAAGAACACGGCCTTCGGCCAGCGCAGAGCGGTGCTCTACTACCAGCGCGACCTGGAGGTCGGCGCCGGGCTCCACCTGCCTGCTCAGGTACAGGAGGACATCGACGACACCGAGACCGTGGTCGGAGTCGTCCTCAACACCATCGACGACGCCCTCTCCCGTGGCCGGGAAGCGGACCAGGCCACCTGGTCCACGAAGCAGGTCGGCAAGCTCGGTTCGCTCCTGGACGCCGCCGCTCGGGCCGGCCGCCCCGTCGTGCTCACCTCCGACCACGGTCACGTGTGGGATCGGGGACAGGCCGTCAAGACCGTGTCGGGGGAGTCCGCCCGCTACCGCGTCGGAGAACCCGGTGACGGCGAGATCCTCGCGACCGGAGACCGGGTCCTGATCGGCGACGGCACCCTCGTCGTCCCCCACCGGGAGGACATCCGCTACACCGACCGCAAGGACGGCTACCACGGCGGCTTCTCCGCGGCCGAGATGGTCATCCCCGTGCTGGTGTTCGTACCCGTGGAGACGGCACGCCTAGGCTCGGGGGAGAGCGGTCACGCCCCCGCCCCGCACGGTTGGCAGCGACTGGGGCCGGCCGAGGTCGAGCCGGTCTGGTGGTCCCAGCCGCTGGAGAGCACCCCGGCGGCCGACAGCGGGCACCACACGCGGTTCGACGACTTCACCGGGTTCGTCACCTGGGACCCCCAGAAGGAGAAGGGCACCAGCGCTCAGAAACGACGGCCGGGAAAGAAGCAGGCCAAGACCGAGCAGACCCCCGCCCTCTTCGGAGACCAGACCCTGGGGACCCAGGTGATCGACACCCCCGCGTTCAAGGCCAGCCTCAGCAGAGTCGGCCGGGCTCCGGCCACAGAGGAGATCGCCGCGCTCGTCGACGCCCTCGCCGCCGTGGGCGGAGGCAACCCGCGACTGCCCGTCGGCGCGGCCTCCCGTGCGGCCAACGGGCCCCAGAGCCACCCACGAGCCGTGCGCTTCCTCAAGATGGTCGGGAAGGTGCTCAACGTGGAGGCCTACCCGGTCCTCACCCTGACCGACGGCGACCGTAGCGTCGAACTCAACACCGCCCTGCTTCAGCAGCAGTTCCTCCGAGGGGGCCGAGCGTGAACCCCGTCAGCGCCGCACGCCGTGAGGAGGTCGTCGGCGCCCTGCGCCGCGGCACCGTCCCGCACGGCGGCCTCGACCTGTTCGCGGTCGGACTCGACCGCTACGAGAACGCCCTCGACAAGGAGCTCGGCAACGTCAGCACCGGCGGGGCCGACTTCAAGGCCGTGCGCGGTGAGTACGGCTCCGGCAAGACGTTCTTCGTCCGGTGGCTGGGCGAGCGGGCCAAGCGCTCCAACTTCGCGGTCACCGAGATCCAGATCTCCGAGACCGAGACACCGCTGCACCGGCTGGAGACTGTCTACCGGCGCCTGACCGAACGGCTCACCACCTCCACCCAGCCCCCCAGCGCGCTGCGCGAGATCGTGGACAACTGGGTGTACTCCCTGGAGGAGGACGTCCTCGCCGACGGAACGGTGGAGGAGACCGACGAGGAGGCACTCAACCAGGCCGTGACGGCTCTCCTCGAGCGTCGACTCACCGAGGTCGCGGCCACCAACCCCGGATTCGCCGCCGCCCTCCGCGGCTATCACCGTGCCCAGGCCGAGGGACAGCCGGCCATCGCCGAGGCGCTCATCGCCTGGCTGGGCGGGCAGCCCAACGTCGCAGCCGCGGCCAAGCGCTATGCCGGGATCAAGGGCGACCTCGACCACTTCGGCGCGCTGGCAGCGCTCAAGGGGCTGCTGGTGCTGCTGCGCGACTGCGGCCACCCGGGACTGGTGGTCGTCCTGGACGAGCTGGAGACCCTTCAGCGGGCTCGCACCGACACCCGGGAGAAGGGGCTCAACGCGCTGCGACAGCTACTGGACGAGATCGCCAACAAGCAGTTTCCCGGGCTGTACCTGGTCATCACCGGTACCCCGGCGTTCTTCGACGGCCCCCAGGGCGTGCAGCGGCTGGCGCCCCTGGCCCAGCGTCTGCACACGGACTTCCTCACCGATCCCCGGCACGACAACCTGTACGCCTCCCAGATCCGCCTCGGTGGTTTCGACCTGGACAAGCTCCACGAGCTGGGAGTGTCCGTGCGGGAGCTGTACGCCGACGGGGCCGACGCACCCCAGCGGGTCCGCAGCCGGGTGGACGACAGCTACCTACTCGGTTTCGCCGAGGCGGTTGCCGGTGAACTGGGTGGCAAGGTCGGCATCGCGCCCAGGCTGTACCTGCGCAAACTCGTGGACGTGATGGACCGGGTGGACCAGAACGAGGACTTCGACCCGCGTCTGCACTACAACCTCACCGTGGGTGGCAGTGAACTGACCGAGGTGGAACGCGGAGCCCACGTGCAGCGGGCCAGCAGCGCGGATGAGGTGGAGCTCGACCTGTGAATACCTCCTCTGCAGCAGGGGAGGGCGGCAGGGTGGGTGGTTCGGCTCCCGCAGGTGCGGAGCCGAGCACCCTGGACCTGCTGCACCCCACGCTCGCCCATCACGTCGTCAACACCCTGGGGTGGCCCGGGCTGCGCCCCCTGCAGCGCGAGGCTCTGGCCCCGCTCATCGACGGGGACGACGCGATCCTGCTCGCGCCCACGGCTGGAGGTAAGACCGAGGCGGCCCTGTTCCCCCTTCTCACCACCATGGCCGGGCGGACGGGGGAGGGGCTGTCCCTGCTGTACGTGTGCCCCATCAAGGCGCTGCTCAACAACCTGCTGCCCCGGGCGCAGGCCTACGCCGGGTGGATGGGCCGCACCGCCGAACTCTGGCACGGTGACATCTCCTCGGCAGGGAGGCAGCGCATCCTGCGCAACCGGCCCGACATCCTGCTCACCACCCCCGAGTCACTCGAGTCGATGCTCGTGAGTACCAAGGTCGACCACCGGGCGTTCTTCAAGAACCTGCACGGCATCGTGGTGGACGAGGTGCACGCCTTCGCGGGGGACGACCGGGGTTGGCATCTGCTCGCTGTCCTGGAACGTCTGTCCCGGGTGGCCGGGCGGCCCGTGCAACGAGTGGGGCTCTCCGCGACCGTCGGCAACCCCGAGGAGCTGCTGGCCTGGTTGCAGGGGTCCCTGGCCGGTGAGCGACCTGGGCGGGTGATCGCCCCCGGAGTGAGTCTGCCCCAGGCAGGACACGTTCCCGAAGATCCGCCACCCGGCGAAGTCGAACTCGACTACGTGGGCTCACTGCGCAACGCCGCCAAGGTCATCGCCTCCCTCCACGGGGGCGAGAAGCGCCTGGTGTTCTGCGACTCGCGCAAGTACGTGGAGGAACTCGGCCACACCCTGCGCGAGTTCGGGGTGACCACCTTTCTGTCACACGCTTCCCTTGCCCTGGACGAACGCCGCCGCGCCGAGGCGGCCTTCTCCGAGGCCCGCGACTGCGTCATCGTCTCCACCTCCACCCTGGAGCTGGGCATCGATGTGGGCGACCTGGACCGGGTCATCCAGATCAATGCCCCGGGGACCGTCGCCTCGTTCCTGCAGCGCATCGGCCGCACCGGGCGCCGCCAGGGGAGCGCCCGCAACTGTCTGTTCCTCGCGGTGGACAAGCCCGGCCTGTTGGACGCCGCCGCGCTCCTGCACCTGTGGGGCAAGCACTGGGTCGAACCGGTGGTACCCACTCCAGAACCCCGGCACATCGTCGCCCAGCAGTTGCTCGCCCTGTGTCTGCAGGAACCGCAGGTTGCCCGAGGGCTCTGGCCCGAGTGGTGGGGTGACCTGGAACCGTTCCGGCAGGGAGAGCCCATCGCAGCCCACCTGGTTCGCGAGGGCTTCATCGATCTCGACGGCGGGTTGATGATGGTCGGCCCCGAGGCGGAGAAGCGCTTCGGGCACCGCCACTTCATGGAACTGACCAGCGTCTTCACTGCGCCGCCCCAGTTCACCGCCCTGCACGGGCGTACCGAGATCGGCCGCGTGGACCCTTCGCTGTTGGCCGCGGACGAGAAGGAAGCCGGTCCGCGCCGCCTACTCCTGGCGGGTAGTACCTGGGCCGTCACCTGGGTGGACTGGCGCCGGCAACGCTGCCAGGTCGAACCGGTCGAAGGAGGGGGTGGCAAGGCCAAGTGGGACTCGGGTGGTCACCTGGGTTCCTTCTTCGCCCTGACCCGAGCCGTTCGGGAGGTGCTGCTCGGTGCAGACCCCAAGGTGCGGCTCACCCAGCGCGCGGTCAAAGCTCTGGCGGAGACCCGCGAGGACCATCTGGACATGGTCCACCCTGGGGGATCGGTCATCGTCCGTGCCTCCAATGGAGACCTGCGTTGGTGGACCTGGGCGGGGGCACGGGCCAACCTGACCCTGGCAGCCACCCTCGGTCCTGCCGCTGATCCCAAACAACAACCCACGGACGCGTGCCTACGCCTCAACCCTGAGTTGGACCCGAGTTCCTGGGCCGCCGCCAAACAGGCGGCCCAGGAACGGGTGGTGCTCCCCGAGGTCTCGACCCGCGCTCTGGAAGGCCTCAAGTTCAACGCGGCTCTACCGGAGCACCTGGCCGAACGCACCCTGTCCGCGAGGTTGGCCGACGTGGACGGTGCGCGCGCCCTCCTCACGGAAAGCACCTGGTTCATTGTCCGGTAACAGATCCTCGGATGTCCCCTCCGACGACTATGACCGCATGACACTGGGCCAGCTGCGGAAGCTGGCACAGAGGCGTCCTGTGGTGCACCTCGACAAGCCCAAAGCGGAGCTGATCACCGAACTGCGGGAACTGGATCGGCGTCGTGCTGAGGGTGAACCAGAGGAGGTGCCCCACCCACTCTGGAGGATGCAGAAGCTCGCCGAGAGCTTCGAGAGAGAAACACAGGAGAAGGAACGGGGCGCAGCGTCCCAGCGAGTCGAAGAACTTCTCCAGCCATGGAACACACCGGAGTACCGCAGAGGGGTCCACGCCGCGCTGTCCGCGCTTCACGAGAAAAGCGAACCCTCAGAGGAGGAGTGGAAAAACTACTTCGCTACGCTCCACACTCTAGTCGGCCCCTTGCTGGAGGGCGGCTGGGCGCTCTGGGAGGACGATCAGGAGGGTTACCACGAACCCGGGGACGGACCGCGAATCATGGCTCGGCTTCTTCGTACCGGTGTGTGTCTGTTGGTTACCTACGACGTCTGGGCCAGCCAGATCGAGTTCTCCTCGAACGAGTTCGTGGACGATGTCGAGGACCCGCCCTATGGATGCGTGGAACCGCTCGATGACCCGGTGACGGTGGACCTCCAAGAGGGCGTCGAACACGCTCAACGCGAGGTGGAGGCCCGGTTGGGGGCACTCGGTCTCCTGGATCCTCTCCGGCTGAAGGCTGCCGAGGGAAGCGACGTCAACACTACCGAACTCGTCTCCTGTGCCTACTCCGACTGGGTATTCGCGCCGGCGGCTTCCTACAGCGGACTCTCAACGCGGGAGTTGGCCGCCCGGCTGGACACAGAGGAGGGGATGTCGAGCTACTACGGCTTCGTGTGCCGGTTCGCCGGCGGTGATGTGCTTCCCGACTACGTGCCCGGCGCGGCGGCCCTCGGCATCGCCACCTGGTGTTGGCGCAACGACACCGCGGTGGAGGCATGGCACCTGCCCGATGACGTCCTCATGGCACGAGTCAACATCGCCGTGACCAAGGCGGTTCTTCCCCATCTCGACGCGATCGAGGGGACTGACTGGGAGGCCATCGAGACACAGCTGACCGATCCGGAGTGGGCGCTGCCGGACGGGCGGAAGATCTCAGAGCTGTTCGGCGAGGGCTGGCCGGAGGTACGACGCACGGTATCCGAGCAACTGCGCTTCTGGAGGCGGATGGACGAAGAACACCTGGGGCCGGAACCCACGCTGCGTCTGCTCAGCGTGGGAGGCGCGACGAGCTACACCCGGAGCTGGTGGGGACAGGGGCGTTGGAGCGCCATCTGTGGACGGATCGTGCAGGACGCGATCAAGGAGGGGTTCGCCCTTCCCGCTGCCTACCGGGAGGCCGGACCGAAGGCATTGCTTCGCGACCTGACCGAGCCCGACACGTTGGACGACGACACCCTTCTCTGGCTGATCGACATGCCCGATGCGGGCACGAACCAGCCGGGTGGATTGCGCCACCACTCTGAGGCCACCCGTCCCGTGCTCAGGGAGTTCACCATCGAACTCCTCGCTGAGGACCGCGCTACGGGAACGTGATCCCCGACCACAGGAGGGGCGTGTCATACCTGTTCATGGAATTCGTACCTTTTCAGCTCCGACGGCTTCCAGGGGCATGACTGCGGATGACATCAACATCCTGGCGGGGTTGGGCGAACGCTCCTGAGGTTCCCCAACCGAGACCGGGTGAGTGCCGATGCGCAGTAATCATCCCTCAGCGGTCGGAAGCACGTACTCGACTGCCAGCTTGGCCATGTGGAGGGGGTAGGGGAGCGCCAGTGGAGCTTTGATGTCTGGTGCGTAGCGCAGCTGATGGGCGCAGGCCGCCCACTCTTTGGGTACGTCCGGTTCTTCCCCTTTCTGCCGGGCGAGGACAGTAATCTCCAGCAGATTGGGGTTGTTGGCGTCCGTGTTCGTGTCGGAGACCACATTGCCGTTCGCGTTCGTCCGTGTCCCGTCCTTCACGGCCCCGATCGCGGAGTTCCGGGCGGTGAGAGCTTTGTCCGCGCTGCTGTAGAAGACCCGTTGGTCTAGGCCGTCGAGAACCGGCCTGATTCCGGGGGGTAGCCCGTGTCTGCCGTCAGTCCCGTACCACTGGGGAGTCTCGTCCCCGCCGCTGTCCCGAACCCGAAGCAGGCGCAGTCCCCGACCCCACTGGTGAATGGGGAGGCCTTCCTCGCCATCGTCCAACCAGATGCGGTCGCGTTCGAGATCGCCGTTGCGTAGCCAGGTCCAGCTGTCGCGAAGGTTCTGGGCATGGGTCATGAGAAGGCTCGGGCGTCCCTTCAACTGCGCGATGAGAGGTCGCAGGAGGGCGTTGGTCTTGCGTCGCCTTTCCTCACGGGTTCCCTCGGTGTGTCCAGAGACAGAGCCCCAGTCCTCGGGCTGATTCTCATGCCGATCATCCTCCGGCAAGGACTCACCGTACTGATTGTTGGCGGCCTCCGCGGAGTTGACATCACCCGCGAGCCACAGCAGGTACTCCCGGTAGGGAACCCAACGGCGGATGTCGTGGCGCCATCCGCACACCGCCCGTACACCGTCCTCAGGGCGCACCCGCAGAGCGAGTAGCCGCCAGGTGGACTTGCGGGTCGGACCGTCCCAGCGACGCTTGGCCATCCAGACAGACACGTACTGGAGTTCCGAGGGAAGGCTGGCGGTCAACGTGTGCCGTGGGACCCGAGACACCCCTATCTGGCGGAAGGCATCCAGCCAGGCCATTCGGGCCCGGTGTGTACGGCTCGTCTTGAGGTTTCCGGTGATGGCCGTCTGAATGAACTGAGTCACCACCCCGGCACTGGCACAGCCGATCCGGACGGCGAACTTGGGATCGGCCCGGCTGTCTTTGAACTCCGCGCCGTTATCGATCTCCACCAGGGCCATGAGCGGAATACGTGTCACTGCCTCCTCCTCCGGTTCTTTGCCGCCCATCGTCGCCTCCGCGAAGGTACGGCGTTGCCGGATGGCCTCCTGGAGATCCTTCGGAGTCACCTGTGACCTGTCACTCAGGTCTAGGGGAGAAGTGAGAGTCCCACTCGGACGGAGTTGAACATGAAGCTCCAAGCCCGGGATGTTCCAGGACAGGGTGTTGTCACGTGTGGTTTCCGGAAGGGGGAGATCCAACAGCGCGCGCAGCGCCGACACGAGAGCATCGCGAGTCTCGGTCTCCTGCCAGTGCACGCGCGCGACGAACGGCGCACCATCGAGTAGATTCCGCAGAAGGTCGCGTCGCTCGCGGACCTCCTGCTTTTTCTGCTCATGGACCTTCTCAGCCCTGATCCGATCCTTCTCCTCCTTGCTCTCCTTGGCGGGAACACTGGGAGGAGAGGGGAAGTTCGACGGATGGTTGGGCAGAGAGAGCTGTTCACACAGCGGCGCCCGAGTCAGGAAGGGCGAGAGCGCGTCATCGATCCAGTCCATCAGCGGGACGCGCTCTCCCGCCATCAACCCGGCCCCCACGTCGTGTGAGCCCATCCTCGTGTTGTACGGGATGGCCGCGACCACGCCGTCCACTCCACTGAGCCACCGCTCCGGTGCGTTGATCAGCTCCCGTGGTTCGGGCAGCCGGGGCAGGATGCTCGCACCACTCGGCAGGTCGGGCCCGTCGGTGAGCCGCCACACGTGGGTTCCCTTGCTGGGGTAGTAGCGCAGCCGGTTCACGGACAGCCGACTACGTTCACCTGAGATCCCCGCCCAGAGGGAGGTGGTGAGCAGATGGACCGAGACAGACCGGCCACCGTTGTAGAGGGTTCCACCGGAACCAGTATCTGTTGTCCACCGCCGGACACCTGTGCGTACGTGTACGCGGAACCGCGGGGTGAAGGGAACCGTCTGCACGCTGATGGTGATCACGTAGGAGAATCGGGCACCGGCCTCGCCGACCTGGTCAGTCATCGGTGGCCACGAGACCAGTTCCGAGCGCCGGGCACTTCCGGGCGATTCCAGAAAGGAGTGGCTGCGACCGCTGGGCCCGATGAAGGGCCCGGACAATCTGATGAGCCGCGCCAGGAAATCGGGGAGCAGGCGGTAGAGCGAGGAGGCGGGCTCAGCCGTTCCTCCGGGGCTGATCACCTGTTCCTTGAGGTCCACCTCTTGTTCCCGCCATGCGAGAGAGGTGGAGTCGATGAGGTCGAACACCTCACCGGGGTCGAGATCAGCGGAGCTGATGCCCTTCATCCCCCGCACCCAGAGCCCCAGAACTCCGCGGACGAGACGCAGGTCCACGGGGCCACGTGCGTATAGCCAGGGGGAGTCGTCCTTAACCGCGACGCTACGACCGACGGAGATCACGTCCGGCGCGGCTGCTGTCAGCACGTTGTTCAGTCGGTTGATGGGAAAACTCTGGAAACGCTGCTCGTTCGGATCGGCGAACCTGGAGTGATGGAACCTGTGGAAGGCCGAGCGGAGCTCCTCCGGCATGGGCAGGACATGGAAGCGGTGGTTGATCTCCCGCCCTTCGGGCAACTCGTAGGCGGTGAGGGTGATGGACTTGTAGTTGCGGCTCATGGTGTTTTCCGGTCGTTGCGCTCGGGGACGGGTGGGGGCGGCTGCCGCAGTAGGTCGACCAGGGCGTCGTACAGCGGTTGGTAGAGGGCTGCAGCTAGATACCTGGTGGCAGAGGAAACCGGCAGGCGGTGTGGCGGAGGCTTCTCTGCGGATCTGGGGAGTGTGTCTCCGAAATAGGGTGCGAGCACGTCGCGCATGCTCACCAGCAGACTCGTCTTGGCGGTGTCCCGGCTTCCCCTGGCCAGGCGTGGAGCGAAGGATGCATCGACGAAGTGCACGCGCGCGTCCACCCCGCCTCGAGTGAGACGGCCGATCACCTGCCACAGCACGACGAGGAGGTCCCAGGTCAGGTACTCGCGGTCCTCGGGGGATAGCCCTCGCCATGACAGCCGGCGGTTGGCCAGGCGCCGGAGTTCCTGGCGTGCCTCTTTGCGCCAGGCCAACCCGGCTGCGTCCAGGGACGCATGCTTGAGGAGCAGTTCATCGAAGCCGCCTCCGCGTTGGGTTCTGCGGACGGTCAGATCGTTGAGCGCGTGCACGAGGACGCCGACGTCCCCTGGGTGGGGGAAAGGCCGGGAGAGGAAGTAGACCGACCCGAAGATCGCCTTGTCCTCCTGGTTGAGGATGTTGTGGCCGCGCTCCACCGACAGCAAAGGCGCCACCAGAATCGTGCGTCCGGTGTCCCGGAAGCTGGCGAGGTCGCCCCTGCGCAGGATGGGCACGGCCATGGCGTCGTCCAGGTCCGGTGGCTGATGCTCCGAGGACAGGTCGGCGTCGTCGGAGGCCAGGACGCACACCTTGCCCCGCCAGCCAGGCGAGGAATGGATTTCCTCGGCGACCAACTGTGAGTCGGTGTAGCTACCCACGAGCACAAGAAGGTGCCTGCGTTGGAGAGGGAGCAGGCTGATCTCCTTTTGGAACCTTGACCGGCCCCCTCCGTCCTCCGGGTCCTCTCGCGTGAGGCCGCGCACCATCTGTCGCAGGATGTTGGGCCGGTCCTCGAGCGGGGCACCGGAGAGCTGTAGTGGTCGTTTAGGTTCGTCGGATGGGGATGAGGGTGGACGACCGCGCACGAAGGCCGTGTACATGAAGACCTGTGATTCGGCGGCCCGGCCAGTGGTGGGAACCGGTGTCCGTGTGTTGCTCGTGGAAGTGGTGGACCCGTTCTGTTCTGGGCGGGCGCGGAGCACGGCCTTGACCGGTTCGGCGACGTGGTACCGGGTAGAGGCGCTCGCCCAGCTTGTTCCCGACATCAGAACGACGTTGGGTCCGCGGCCGTCATCATCCGCGCCCAGCGAGGGCAATGCGCGTAGCAGTTCGCGCCCGACGCCTGTGCACCGAAAGAACCTTAGCTCTCCGGTGAGCGCGTCGCGTTTCCTGCTGTCGGCCACGAACTGGAAGGCAAGGATGTTTCCCATCGGGGACTCGGGAATGTGCGGTGCGTAGTCGGCGGGTGAACTGTGGTACAGCGCATTGGTTGAGGCGTCGAGCCTGAGTGCGGTCTCCACACGCGGCCAGAGCGTGGTAAGCAGGTTCAACCGGTCGTGCATGACAGCCAGGAGAAGGGTGAACTCGAACCTGTGCCGCTCTCTGTCGAGCTCGGCCAAGACGTTCTTCCGAACGCTCTCGTTCTCCCACTCCTCCTCGGGGATCTTCTGAGGGTTGAGTAGGCCGGTCAGGGACAGCAGGACCGAATCCAGCTCGCGGGCGACCCTCGGGCTGCCTGGACGGTTGCTGATGAGGCGGCGCGCCAGTTCGGCGAGCCGGAGGGTCTCCTGTGCCGGTTCGGGATTGATCAGCAGGTCCTCGTCATTGTCCTCCACCGGGTCGTCTCGAAAGTCATCCAGGAGCTGAAGGACCTCGGCCCGCCGCTTGTCACGCATCTCCTGGCCCGCTTTGGGATCGGGATCCAGATAAGCCAGCCATCGGGCCGTCTGGGCCCTTCGCGTGCCCACCTTGTCATCGCACAACATGTCGTTGGAGAACCTGGTCGTGGGCCATCGGCCAACCAACTCCAGTTGAAGGGACCACACGCTGAAGAAATCCTCCCGCACCCACGCCCTCAACTCCTCGTTGTTGACGAGCATCGCGTAGATGCGGTTGGCCGTGGTGGAGACGGTGTCCAGAGCCGCGGTCCACTGCTCGACCTCACTGTTGGTGAGCTGGATACGTCCCTCCCGGGCCAGTTCCGCCACCTTGTGCCGGTCGAGTTCGTCCAGCCAGGAGTCGTTACCCGGTTTGTACAACGTCGCGGTGGGGGAGAAGACGCGGTCCAGCCGGATCTGGACCTGGTCGGCTTCATCAACGATGATCATGTCGCTGGTGTGCGCGGCCAGCTCCAGGTAGCGGAGACGTTCGGCGTTCTGATGCCGGGGAAGTGAGGACACGGCCAAGGACTCGGGTGTGGCCACCCAGATCGTTGTCTCCCGGAGCTCCCGTGTGGTGTCGTAGCGCGAACAGCACGCCCACAGGGGACATCCCTGTCGGACCTTTCCCTCCTCAAGGTCTGCAGGATCGCTGTCGGAGGGTGTGTCAGAGCCGGGCCCCGAACTCTTCAGTGGAACCAGGGATTGGCACGGAGCCTCGGTGAAGGCCAACGGCTCAGGCGACTCCGTTGCGCGAAGAGCGCTCAGGGAACACGCGGTACTCAGATACGCGAAGGCCTCGTCGTGGTGGGCCAGCGGTGAGTCGTAGACCTGGCCGACCCGGTGATGGAGCCGGGAGGTGTGCTGTTCTCGAGTAGAGGAGCCGATGATCGGGGCGGCATGGAGGCGGGACCACTTCTCATACGCGGTGTCACCCTCCTGCGCTCGTCCCCTCGCGGCCCGGCCCATCCGGTTGAAGCGCTCGACCACACGCAGGGCCTCGGAGACGTCGCCGACGACCAGCGTGATGTGCCACCCTTTCTCCGCCACGGCGTGCGCGGTCACGATGTCGCGCAGGGTGCTCTTACCCACGCCGGGAACGCCGATGAGGTGGAGCAGGCCGTCGACGACCAGGCGGTCAGCCTTCGTGAAACTTCTGCTCTCCTTCTTCAGGGTGAAGAGTTCCATTCGCTGGAAGCGGCTCTCCCAGTCGTCGTGGCCTCGTTCACCGTCGGCCTTCTCGCGGGCGTCGAGTCCGGCCATCTTCCGTGCCGTCTCCTCTAGGAGCTCCACCTCGTCAGAGAACGGTTCGCGGCGAGACGGGGTCTCCAGGTCGAACCCGGTTACCTCGAAATCTGGCAGATCGTCGGGGATGGTGATGTACTCGGTCCCGATTCGAGGACCGCGGAACCGGTACTCGCCGGGTACAGCGAGTTTCAGGGGACGTGTGCGAAACGGCGGAGAGGAGCTCAGAAGAGCGTCGTAGATGTCCCTGCGATGGGCCGCGATCGAGGGCGAGCGCCACTCCGCGGACCGCTCGAGACCTAGCTCGTACCCGCGTATCCGCTCGGGTAACTGGATGTAGCGCAGGAGCCCCGAACGCCAGATCTCCCGTCGGTGCATGGGTTCGAGGTGGTGTCGGGCAGCGCGCAGGAGACGGGCCAGCTCCTCGTCTGGTGATCCATTGACGATTCCGGCAGCGCGTGCGAAGGGATAGCCCCCGAAGAACGTCCATCCGTCAATGGGGCGCAGTGGGGCCGCCCCGGGCACCCCGTTGCACCTTTCCAGGACACGGAGTCCCAATTCGATCGTGTAGTCCAGTTGACCTGGGTGTTTGTCGTGGATGAGTTTCCTGAACTCGGTTGCCTGGGCCACAGACAGGGTGTCGATGGCCTCGTCCAGATGGGCCTGTGTATCGCGCATCGGGTGGTCCTTTGAGGTCAGAGCTCACGGTCGGGGGAGGGAACGTAGCCAGACGTTCGCGCGGAGCGGTCGATGCGGACGGGTGCCACGACGAACTCACGGATGGGACGTATGACGTGGTGCAGTCCGCCCTCGTCACGGTGAAGGACCGGACCCACCGCGACCTGCTCACGGCTTGGACAGAAGCTGACCTCACACACCGAGGAGCTTCCCTTGGGAATGAGGAGCAGCCCGCAGTGCATGCAGGTGGCGGCTCCACCGGTCGGATCGAAGTACTTGTCGTGTACCTCTGTGTAGACATGCTTCATCGGTAGGTCCTGAAGGTGGACTCCGCCGATGACGCTCATCCTCTGGAGAGAGAAGTCCCGGCCCGTCATGACCGGAGTGTCGATGATGCTGCGTCGGAAGGCCAGGTACCCTTCCTCCTTGCCCTGTTTCTGATAGGCGTCGAACACCTCTTGCATGACGCGCTTCTCCACCTCCCGGTGAGGTGTGCTCGGGTCCATCCCCAGCGAGAGCCGTAGGCAGAAGGAGGACGGGCGTAGGGGGTCACTCTCGATGAGACGGTCGGTGACCTCCTCGAACTCCTCCGGGAGTTCGAGGAAGTACCAGTCGCTCACGGGTCGGTCCCGACACCAGGCCAAGAGCTCGGTGAGGCCACGGGGATAGCGTGGCCCCGACACGTGACGGGAGACCGCGTTCGGGTATCTGTAGGCGCCCAGGAGACAGATGCGGTCCAGCGCTGATTGCGCCATCAACGGGTATGGCGGGCCGAAGGCAGTGTTTCGGGGATGCTCGGCGAGGTCGACCACTGCCTGTGCGACCATGCGGAGCACCTGCAAGGACGCTTTCTCGTTGTAGGGGCCGCCAACGAGGTCATCCAGAGTGGTGGGCTTGTGTTCCTGGGGCGGGGACTCGGTCACGGGCTTTCGAGTTCCTCTTCGAGTGCGGCGGAGGAAGGGCACCAACGACGGTAGGAGCACTGACCGCAGATCTTCGGACTCGGGGTGGGAATGTGCGACATGTCTGCGTGCCAGGGACCGGCGAGTTCGTGGATCACTTCCCGGGCCTTGGATCTGGTCAGCTCCGAATGGGGATCGAGGATCCGCACATCGGGACCGTTCGGAGTGAGTGTTTCGAGTTCCACCGACGAGTTCGCCCCCAGAGGGATCACTCCACGCTCGAAGAGCAGAACTGCCAGGGCCAGCTGAGGGTGCCTGGACAGTAACCATCGGCCCCCCGGTGTGTAGTCGGACGACGTGGTCTTCAGCTCGCGGTAGACCCATGAACCGTCGCGCTGGTAGAGCAGATCGGGCCTGGCCAGGATCAGGACGTCGGCCTGTGGGTCGTCGGCAGTTACAGTCTGTTCCACATGGACATGGGCAGCGGGAAAGACGTCCTGAAAGGGACAGACCTCGATGTGCCCAACGAGCATCTCCGTGGCCTGCCTGGCCTCCTCCCCGATGAGAGTCCATTCGCCGGCCGTCCATGAGTCATGGTTACGGGGCAGGTCATCGAGGGTGCAGGGTCGACGGGGAAAGCGGGAGTGTAGCTCTTCCAGCCAGGCGTGGACGGCACGGCCCTGACGGACGGCGACAGGGTTCTCCACACTGTTCTCGGGGGGAAGGTGGAGAGACCGGAAGTGCTCCTTGGCCGGGCATTCGAGAAAGTACCGTCCCGCCGTGACCGACCAGGACCTTCGTGGACGGGACTGGTTGTTGACGCCGAGCAGTCCCGGGGTACGGCGCAGTTCTGTGCAGCCCTCACGCACCTTGCAGGAGAGACAGCCGGATCCGGGCACACGAGTGTCTGCCTGGAGTACCGCATAGAGCGCCTTCTGACCCGAAGAGGTATAGAAATCCTCCGCCTCGGTGATGCTCCCGTCGAAGAGGGCTGGTGACGAGGTGGAGGAGTCTAGGCAGGAGGCCTCGACGATCCGTACTCGGTGGGGCGGCTGAAGCCTAGACGCATCACGGCGCATCGGATACGGAGCCCCGCCCAAGTAGTAGCCGGGATCGACGTCGAACATGTCCTGATCCACATGTGTCTCCGTGGCGAGGACGAACGCGGCGACCGCGAGTTTGGCTTCGTCATGTTGGCGCTTGTCGAGGGTACCCAGGACGGGGATGCGCAGTTCGCGAACTGTCTCATGACCGTCCTGGAAGGTGTATCTACGACCCCACACACAGAATTCGTGCGGTCGGGTGAGGCTGGGGTAGTCCTTCGGGAGGTACTGCCTGACCCAGGGCTCGTGGACGGGGGTTCGGTTAAGGCCGCTCGCGCGCTCGTCCGCTTCCAGGGCGTTCAGGTAAGTCTGCGCCGCGTGTCGTGTCCATGTCAGAAGACCCTCGTGCACGGGCCGGACAAACTCACCCATGATCCTCTTGGAGCGCTCACCGGGGGCAGGAAGCTGGTTACAGGCCCTGTCGATGGACTGACCTAGGTGTTCGACGAGATCGAGGACAGCGTTGAGGGGGTTGAAGGGCATGTCGGAGTGCGTGGGGTACTTTCTTCCTCCTGTCTGTTTTATGGAACGGTCAGACTTTGAACGTGCATGTACGGGGCAGTATTTCCGAGAGGTGTCGACGGCTCCGCTGAAGACCCGAATGACCGATTCATGGCCAATCGGGTGTTTCGAGTGATGGGTCAAGTTTCCTCCAGATGGAGATTATGGCACGCGCATCCGGATCCGGTGGGACTTTTGCGAAAAAGGTCAGAACTGGTCCTTGTTTGCCCTAGCCTGCTGTCGTTGGTGAGGTGTCCCTGATGCGTGGAGGAAGAAGTGCAGGAAGCTGTGCAGAGCGGTGCCAAGACGCCCGACGGTCGGTACACATTCGTGGACCGTCTTGGTGGCGGGGGTATGGGCGAGGTCTGGCTAGCACGGGACGAGAGGTTCGGGCGGTACGTCGCTGTCAAGTTCCTCCTTGAGGAGCATCAACTGACGAAGGACTCCCAAGGAGAAGGGTGGAACTACCAGGAGCTGGAGAGGAGGTTCCTACGAGAAGCGCAGGTCATGGCCTTGCTTGACCATCCGGGCATCCCAGCGGTCTTCGACTGGTGTATGGACCCGGGAGAGGAGTTCAAGCGCCGCTATATCGTGATGCAGCGCGTCGAGGGTAAGACGGTCGGAGCTCTTCTGGAGGAGCATCACTCCCTCGCCGTGGAAGAGGCGGCCTGTCTGGCAGCGCAGGTCTGTTCTGTCCTCGCCACGGCACACGACATGGAGCTTGTTCACCGGGACCTCAAACCCAGCAACCTCATGGTGGACCGGTCAGGGATGGTCAGGGTCCTCGATTTCGGTATCGCGATTCTGACGGATGAGAACTTCACCAGGATGACGAGAAGTTCCCAGGGAAGTCCTGGAACCACCGGGTACATGGCGCCTGAGGTCCGAACCAACGAGAGTCCCGGGGTAGAGGCGTCGGATCTCTACGCGCTGGGCTGTGTGATGTATGAGGTGTTGGGTGGGCCCGTGTTCACTGGGACGACGGACCAGATAACCGCAGCGCACTTGAAGGAGACCCCCGAACCACTCAGGGAAAGGAATCCGAACGTTCCAGAAAATCTCGGTGCGTTGGTCGATCAGATGCTACTCAAAGTGCCAGAGGAACGTCCGAGCGGGGCCAGGGAGGTTTACGACCGGCTGAGGATACACATCCCTCAGCCGGGTTTCCGGGGGAGGGGTTCCTTCGATCTCACTCGGCCGTTCGTGGATCCGTGGCGTCCACTTCCGCGGGAACGCGTTAAGGCGACCGGGTTCCGGGTTCCACCGACCGTTATCGACAAGCCGAAGGTTACTAATTCCTCTGTTGCTGCAGAGCTCCGGGACGTCGAGCAACTCTGGGAAGCGGGTCGCCGACAAGAAGCTCTCGCTGCGACCCGAGATCTCCTAAGCAGGGCCAAGGACGCACTGACTGACGAAGCGAAGCCGACGCTTAAAGCGGGGATCGCCTACGCCTCCATGCTCAAAGAGGATGGCAGAGGATCCCAGGCATCAGAGGAACTGCGTAATCTACTGAATGGGGCCTTGCCCAAGCGGGGGGAGAACGACCCCCTGGTGAGCAAGGCCCGGAAACTACTCGAAGAGACCGAACAGTGAAGAGTTGAGAGGGGTGGCGACCCCTCGGATCAGTGGTTCTTCGGCGGCTTCTTCGGGCTAGTCGGACGGTATCTTCGCATGGGCTTCCTTTCATTGCTCGACAGGTGGATATGCCCTGGTCGCTGCTCCACGGAGATCGATCAAGGAGTAGATCCCCAGTTACTTGATCATACCATTCGGGGGTAGTGGGTGCTGTGCCGTATCTAAACAGTATGGCTTGGGATCCGCCGTGGGTTTGACCTAAGCAAGGCCGTTCATCTTCGTTCGTATTTTCTCTTCGGATGGCGAGGAGATCGCTTCGAAGAGTGCGAGGGCTTGTTCCCAGGAGGAGCGAGCCTCCTCGACATCTCCCATGTCCTTGTACAGGTCGCCCATGCTGTCCAGCGTGCGCGCCTCGTTCGACCGATGGTGAATCGACGTGTAAATCCGGAGACATGCTCGATAGTTTTCGAGAGACGCTTCGTGTTCGCCTAGTTGGTGTCGGATGTAGGCGATACTGTCGAGGTCGGCGGCTTCTCGGTTCCGGTCTTTCGACGAACGATGGATGTCCCATGCCTGTTGGCAGTAGGCGAGGCCAGTGGTGGGATCTCCGGATTCCGAGATGCTCCATCCAAGACCGTTGAGAGCATCGCCGGTTCGAATCTCGTCCTGGTGCCCGTGGAAACCCTGAAGAGCATGCTGGTAATGCGTGACGGCCTTCTCGTGGGAGCCAGCATAAGAACATGCCACCGCGAGTTCGTAGTGACTATCCGCTGCGTCTACATTCGATGCGGTCGGACCCAGGGCCGACAAGGATTCTTGCGCGTATCGGATTGATTCGTCGTGCAGTCCTCTTCTTCTCATGGTGACGGACTGCTGGCGTAGGTAATACGATCGGCGCTCTGGGGGAGTGTCCGGGCCTAGGGCGGACAGTGCGGACTCGAGTGTGTTGGTACAGTCACCCAATCGTCCCTCGTGCCACAAGTATTCAGTGATCGCGTCCACGATAGCCCAGAGGTCATCGACCGCTTCATTCTGGCTGCAGTAAGCAATGATGGATAGTAGGGCGTCGATATTCTGATGAACCCAAATGTATTGGTCATGGTGGGGCGGTGCCTCTGATCTGCTCGATGCCAGGCGCGCATAGTATTGTGCGATCCGCGCGTTGGCTCGGTCGATTTTTTGTTGAAGTTCGTCTGATGCGTTGCTCAGTGAGACTGCATAGTCGCGCAGAAGATCATGCATCTGGAACCGGCCGTCTGACCGCTCCGTCACAAGATTGAACTGCTGCAATCGCCGGAGGGCAGTTCTAGGCCTACTGATCTGAAGAAGCGCGCCGGCCGCCTCTGGGTCCAGGTCTGGTGCAGGGCAGGCCCCGAACAAAACGAATACCTCGCGTAGCTCCGGCTCGAGGGCGTGGAAGGTCCATGAGAAAACGGTTCTGATGCTCGAACGTTCCTCGCCGAGTTCGAAGAGGTCAAGTCTGTCGTCGGGGTCATCCAGTTCTGACATGAATCGCGACAGCGGGTGATCTGGTAGCTGGTTCAGGTGCGCCGCGAGGATAGTGATGGCAAGGGGTATGCCGCCGCATACAGCGAGTAGCTGATTGGTGGCCACCGGGTCGGTGGCTAGTCGCCCCTCGCCGACCAGACGCCTGAGGAGCTCGTGTGCTCTGTCGGGCGGCAAGGGGCCCATATGGACGCGCGTGGCCTGGTGGCTGATCATGAAGTCGCTCAGAGGTCGACGGCTGGTGATGATGACTGCAGATGCACATTTGGCGGGCAGGAGCGGACGAACAGTCTCGGTTTCGGACACGTTGTCCAGGACGACCAGGTATCGTCCTTCCTCAATGATGTCGGTGAAGCGCATACAGCGCTCTTCCAACATCTCATCTCCGGTTCTGCGTCGCTCTCCTAGCTGGCCGAGGAGGATCTCGACGATCTCCTCAGTCGACATCGGCGGAGAGGGGCCGAAACCTCGTGCGTCAACGAGTAACTGACCGTGGGGAAAGTCGTTGCGGGCGAGCTCTGCGAAGCGGCGTGCCGTGGAAGTCTTCCCAATGCCTGCGCCACCGGTGATCAGGATTGGCCCTCCATCCCAAGGTAGATGAGACCACCCGTGGGATGTGTTGTCGATGAAAGAGAGCCCGGGTGGTCCGATTGTTCTCGCTATTCCGTGTCGCCCGGTGGGCGCACCTCGGGCACGCTTGCGTAGCGCTTCCATGACCTGTCTGGGGTCGACTACTCTCGTTGCCCAACTGACTTCCGGACTGTTCCGCCCGGCGGGATCCAACAGAATCTGGAAACCGAGGGCCCCATGTTCCAGGCGGCGGACATCTCGCTCACCCCGCATCCCTTGTAGGACTAGGTTTTCGACGGTATCCCAAGCATCCTCGGTCAGCATTTTCGGTATGCCCAGATGTTCGAGACAGGGCCGGATGGTGTCGCTGTCCAGCAACGCGTTGGTGATATTTCTTTCCGGTAGGTCGGTGATCAGCGTGAGCACTTCGAGGAAGGATCGGAGGTGTCGGCGCAACGAAAAAGAGGGTGGTTCGCCCTGGGCTGTTGAAGCCAACTCTTGTGGGAGTGTGAAAGCTCCTCGGCCGAGGTGTGCCTTCAGGGCGATTCGCCCCATTGCTTCGACCACTTCGCGGATCAGTTTTTCTTCGTGTTCCGAAAGAGTTTGCCCTTTGTGACGATGGAGGATCTCTGCGGCCAGTTTGATCCGCTGCGCCTTGTGTCCGAGCAGATCTGAGTTGGTGTACAGGGAGGCCCGGCAGGAACGGTCCAGGTACCACCAGTTTCTGAAAAGGTGAAGGAGGCCACCTTTTTCTAACAGATCCTTGTCACTCCATCTGCTGCGTGTGGTCTCGCGGTGTTTGACCGCGCACAGTTCCGCCTCGCCCGCGTGTAGGACGCAGAAGTCTTCATGCCACTCACACACGAGCACCCATCCGTTGGCTGCAGGAACCCGGATTTCGGCGTCGAGATGCGCAAGAAGTAGTTCGAAGACTCGGCGCACAGCGACTTGGGTCTGCCAGTGGTACCGACCATGTGTCGCCTCACCGTCGTTCTCTCGCGGTGGACGGGAGAGAACGATATTGGCTATCGTGTCCTGATCTGAGATAGTGGTTTGTGCGCTGCGAGCCATGTCTAACTGGGTCCCTCTAATTCCGTAGTCCGATCCGGACCTACATACCGTTGTGGATCAGTGCTCTGCGCGTGAAGCGATTCTCTCAGTAATTCGTGGCACGCGGTGGGCGAATGGTGTTCGTGACCACGAGCCTGTGACCCCTGTGGAGTGGGCGCCAGGTGGGTCTCGTTATCATGCGGACTTGGTCTTCGGGCTCGTGTTGCGGACAGCCGCGGCGATGGTGTCGATCTGGGCCAGGAGGGACCCCGGCTCCGTGTCCAGGTGAAGGGCGTGCTGGTGGATGGTGACGCCCGGACCTCCGTGGAGGTGGTGACGCGTGGTCGCAGTCCCTGGGCCCGCCGCATAAACCAAGTGACCCTCGGGCAGGTTGAGGCGCGTGCAATAGGCCAGCATCTGGTAGAGGTCCCCCGTGTTTCCTCTGGTGCCCCTGACCTGCTTGTACTTGACGTCCACCACTCCGCCAGGACTGTGGGCCCCTGGCGGCTCGTAGACGAAGTCCGGGCGGAGTTGGGCGGACTTCGCGTGGTCCAGGTGGAAGCGCCGGTCCTGAGTCAGGCAGCGCCCTCCCATGGGACGTAGCGCGTCGGTGAGGGCGCGGGTCACGAAGTCCTCGAAGACCTGCCACATACGCAGGACGAGACCGTCAGCGTGCAGACCAGGGTTTTCCTCGAACTCGTAGGAGCCGGACCTCAGCACGATTTCGGCCAGGCGGAGAGACGACTGGAGTCGGGTATTCAGCCGACTCGGTCTCCAGAGGGGCAGGATCTGGCTGGAGTCCAGAGAGCTCACCCCATCCAGGCGGAGGAGGATCCGACGAAGAAGGGCGCGGGTGGCGGGTGCGAGGTCCTGCTCACGAAGCAGCTTCCGTGCTGCGGTCAACAGGAGTCGGTTCTCCGGGATGTCCACGGTGTGGTCGTCGTAGCGGATCTCTGCGGGCAGGGGCCTGCCGAAGCGGTGGCGGATCTGGTCGGCGGTTCGCAAACGGCCCCGGAGAACCATCGCTGACTCCTCGACGGTGCTGTAGCCCTGGAGAACCCCCTGGTTCAGGGCACGCTCACACATGCGCGCGAAGGCATGCGCGATGGCGGGAACCAGCTCCTGGTGCTCCTGAACGTTCGTGGCGTGCCGGTGCCAGTCGACACCCTTCTGTGCGTGGCCGAGGAGGAAGAACAACCGCCGGACGGGCAGCTTGGGGGTGATGACAAGATTGATCGAGGTCTGTGCAGAGCTCAGCCGCGTGGATCCGACCATTTCGCGGTCAGCGGTGACACACCAGCCGCCGCCGGGTTCCGGAGCCACGGTGACCAGCTTCGACAAGGTGAGCAGCGCGGCCTGCGCGGTCGTGAGGGGGACACCTCGCTGCGGCCTGTGCTCGGTCAGCCGCAGGACCCCGGTCATGGCCGCTCGTCCAGTGCCAAAGCCTTGTACAAGGATTCGAGTCCGTACCTCGCGTGCACGTCCGTGCCGTCGCCGTAGTGGTGCTCCTCGAGCAGCGGCAGGATCTGGTGTCGCCAGACGCGTTCCAGACCGACGGCGGACTCGTGCACCGATGGTCTCATCAGGTATGAGGGGCCGACACGGAAGTCGTGGTCCTCGATCCGGCTGTTGAGTTCGTCCAACAGTAGAGCCGGGGTGTCCGGCAGAGCGTGGTGTTCCAGCCAGCGCCGCAGGACCGACGACACCGGCACGGAGCTGGGGTGCAGTTCGGTGAACCAGAACCGTCGGCGCATCGCTGTGTCGACGAGAGCGATCGAGCGGTCCGCAGTGTTCATCGTGCCGATGATGATGAGGTTCTGGGGGAGGCCGAACCCGGCGTCGCCCTCGGAGCCGTAGAGAAGGCGGACGGATCTGTTCCGGTACTCCAGCAGGAAGTAGAGCTCTCCGAAGACCTTGGCGAGGTTGCCGCGGTTGATCTCGTCGATGATGAGGACGAACGGTTCCGCTGGGTGTCGGCGAGCAGCGCTGGCGAGCGTGCGAAGCGGACCGTGGGTCAGAGTGAAGCCCGCGGATCGTTCCGCGTCACCGGGGTGCGGCCGGTACCCCTCGAAGAAGTCCTCGTAGGAGTAGGACGGATGGAACTGGACGAGTTGGACGTTCTCCGGTCGGTCGCCGGTGAGGTGGCGGGCGAGTTCCTGAGCCAGGTACGTCTTCCCGGTTCCGGGGGGACCGTAGAGGACGAGTTGGGGTCTGTCGCTCAACAGCGCGACGCACTCCTCGAGCCATTCCTGGTCCATGAACACACCGCAGGCCAGCTCCTCTGTGGGAGGGGGTAGAACGGCTCTCACCGGTGTCGAGGGACGACGCGAGGCTCCGGAAAGGAGCTCGTCCAGTTCCTTGGTGAAACCGGTGAGGTCGAGCAGGTCAGTGTTGGGTGTGCCGATTCTGGACGCGAGCTCGGTCGAGAGATCCGCGAACACGTCCAGCGGCGAGGATCGGGTGTGCCAGTCAACGCGACGTACCAGGTGGCCTGGCAGGGACGAGACATCGGTTTCCAGCTCGTTATCGGACACCGTTCCGAGGTGGACCTGCCGACCCACGTTGGTCAGGAGGGTGTCCCCGGCGCGCATCTTGGAGACGAAGCTGTGCAGCGCGTAGCTCAGCTGGTCGTGTTCCCTCACCGACCAGTGCGGCAGTAGCTGCTGCACGGTGTCGCGCACCTCGGCTTCACCCACCCCTGTGCGCAGGGTGTCGGCGCCTGCCGAGGGTATGGCGCAGATGCCGCGCGCCAACCAGAGCGCGTCGACGCTCGAGTCACCACCCACGCCTGTGCTGCGGAGCAACCAAGCCCTCGGAGGAACGCTGATCTCCTCCTGCATGTCTCCCTGCGTGGTCGATCCGAGCAGATCCCGCAACTCCTTGAGGGAGACACGGTGGCTCGTGAGTGTCCACCCTCCGGGCCCGAGGATGGCATCCGCCTCCAACAGCTTGTTGGCCTCGGAGTTCTCCCGCTCGGTGAGATGCGCCGAAGCCGGGAACCTGGCTTCCTCGTCGAGAACGCGGTGCCAGCCCTCGGGGCGGACCGCGGAGAGGTGCTGGGCGAAGCACTCCTCCTCCAGGCCCGTCAACGCGGCGAGATCGTGCAGAGCCACCCAACCTTCTTCAGGCAGGGACTGGAGCACGGCGTAGGCGCCTTCGTGCTCGCTCTGCTTCCGCCTCCACGTCAGGTACCGAGTTCGGATGAGACGGTAGAGCTCACTTCCGTCAGTCGTCTCGGAAAGAATGTGCAGGCCTGCTCCTGTCAGCGTCCAAGTGCCGTTGCCGTCCTTGCGTATCCAGCCGGCCTTGACAGCTTCGGTGGCAATCCATCCCATGTGCATGGAGGGGGTGGTCGTGCCTTCCACCACCTTGACCCATTCCGTTTCCAGGCGGGGAATCGAGCCGCGAACACGGTCTTGGACCGAGTTCTTGTGGAGGCCCTCCGGATTCTCACTCAAGACCTCGAACAGGGCACGTGTGATGCGGGCGCTGAGTTCGCTTCGGGACGCCACGTGGTTCGCCTTCCGGACAGGGGGCACAGCCGGGAACGAGCGTACAAGTCGCTTAGATGCCTGTTGTGCACTCGTGGCATTCGCAGCGCGTTCCTGTTGTCCTGTGGCCGGTTCCGGTCAGTGGTCGAAAGTCCCTGACGAACGAGGGTTCCGGCTGGTAGACCTGCGTGGCGGAGTGTCAGCGGGTCGTGACGGAGCGGCCCCTTGCAGGGGAATCGGGAGAACGCGCGCGTGGAGCCGAGCGAGCTTGTGGCCAGGGTCGACTTCGACGAGGACGTCACGGAGGAAGAGGCGGAACAGCACACCCGGGACCTGGTGCTCCTGCTGGAGGACCTGGACGTCGACGAGGTGGGTGTGGCGGAGGGCGACGCGGTGGCGGGAACCAGGTCCGCCGACCCCGCGCTGCTCGCGGGGGCTGTGGTGCTGGCGGGTGCGTTCCTCAGGCCCGTGCTCGCCGGGCTGGTGACGCTGCTGGGGAAGTGGATCGAACAGAGCGGCCAACGGTCGGTGACGGTGGAGCTCGGCGACGCCAAGGTCACCGTGAAGGGGCGCGTGGGCACGGGGGAAGTCGAGGCCTACGTGCGCGCGCTGAACGAGGGGCGCAGGACCCAGGTGACCGCGAAGGACGGTGACTGATGCGCCGGACAGCGATCCTCATCGGGGTGAACCGCTACGACGACCTGGCGCCGCTCGACTCGCCGCACGAGGACGTCCGCGCCATCGAACGGGTCCTCAAGTCCAACGGGCACTACGACCGGGTCCAGCCACTGCTGGACCCCACCCGCAACGAGGCCATGGAGGCCCTGGAGACGGCGCTGTCAGAGGGCAAACCCGACGACCTCCTCCTTGTCTCGTTCTCCGGGCACGGGGTCAAGGACAAGCGGGGACGCCTGCACCTGGCGCTGCGGGACACGCGCCGCAAGCGCCTGGAGACGACCGCGCTGTCCGCGGAGGTCCTCAAGCGGTTGTTGGAGGACTCCCGGATGCGCAGCAAGGTGCTGTTGCTGGACTGCTGCCACGGAGGCGCGTTCGCCGACGGGTTCGCGACCCGGTCCGCTGGTGGCGAGGAGGCCGAGCCCCTTGATCTGGAGCGCCAGCTCAGCGATGGAGCCGGGACCTACGTGATCGCGGCCTCGGGCGCCCTGGAGCTGGCTCGGGAGGGTGACAACAGCGCGGGTGCGCGTCCGTCCCCGTTCAGTGCCTCCGTGGTGCGCGGGCTGGCGGGGGCGGCCACCGACTCCAACGGTGACGGGTGGATCGACGCGGTCGACCTCTACCAGCACGTCCACCGCGAGGTCGACCACGTCGAGGGCCAACGCGTCACGGTCTCGTCCCTGGGTGTGCGCGGTTCACTGGTACTGGCCCGGCACACGGGGTCGGCGACCGCCGCTGATCTGCCGAAGGCCCAGGCCGGAACCGGGGAACAGGGGAGCGCCGCAGAGGAAGGAGCGAAGGCTCCCGCAGGGGAGGCGGGCCGCGGCGGGCACCGTGCGGGTGGTGTGTGGGGCTGGGGTCCCTACCTCGACTACCTGCGGGACTGCCTGATGAAGCAGAGCGTGCTACAGCAGCTGCCGGACGCGAGCGGGCGGGACGTCGCTGTCTGCGAAATGGGCTCGGAGGTGCTGCTCAGCAGGGCTGCGGACCGGTGGAGACTGGCCGGGAGGGCGGAGGGCCTGGCCCGGGAAGCGGTCGACGAGGGCCGCCACCTGCGTTACGGCTATCCGGCGGTGCTCTTCGATCCGGTGCGGTCCGAGCGCGGCCGTGGCCGCAAGGCCAAACTCGCCCCGCTGTTCGTGATGGACGTGGAGGTCGAGGAGGAGGACGGCGAGCGCTTCCTGGTTCCCGTCGGTGAGCCGGAGCTCAACCGGGAACTGTTGGTCTCGGCCGCCGACCTGGACGAGGGTGACATCGAGGAGCTGGTCACCTGGTTCGAGGTCGACTGGGACGGGGGAGGGGTTTCGGGCCTTGCCGACAAGGCGCGCACGGTCTGCGTCAAGCTGGACCTGACCAGGGTCGATGATCTGATCGCCGGGGAGTTGCGCACGGCGTTGGACGTGCGGCACGGCGCCCGACGGGGCGCCCAGAACGCCGCCGTCCTCTACCGGGCAGACCCCGCTGGAGCGGCGGTCAAGCAGCTGCTCGGCGACCTGGACCGGAGCGGCGGTGGGATCCGCCTGGAGACGATCGACAGGACCGCGCTCGCGGCCCTGTCCGGCCCTCCGTCTGCCGCCGGTGGAGGGGAGCCGGTGCTGCCCGTCGTGACCGGCCGCAGCAACACCGCGCAGGAGGAGATCCTCGCCTCCGCCATGGGCCGGGTGCTGACCGTGGCCACTGGCGCTCCCGGAACCGGTAAGAGCGAACTCATCACCTCCGTGGTCACCACGGCCGTCGCGGCGGGTCAGTCGGTCCTGGTCGCCTCCACCAACAACACGGCCGTGGACGAGGTGGTCACGAGGGTGAACAAGCTCGCGCCGGACGCGGATCTGATGGTGCGCACCGGCAACCAGGAACGCCGTGCCCGTGAGTCCGAGATCCTCAACGCCCTGATGGCCGCCGAGTGGGGTGCGGCGGATGCGGCCACCGCACACGCACGTCTGGTGGTCCACCAGAGGGGGTTGGACGCGGGCCGTCACGAACTGGCGGAGGCGGAGCGGACGGAGCGACGTCTGGCGCTCCTGGCCGGAGAACGGAACCGGCTCCGGCGGAGTCTGCCGAGGGCGGTCGACCCCTCCGCCTTCGAGAGGCCACGGGACCGGAACCGCTGGACACGCAGGGTGGAGGCGTCACTGGAGTCGCGTTGGACGGGCTGGTGGCACCGGTGGTTGACGCGTCGGGGACTCGGCATCCCGGGGACGGACCAGGAACTGTCCGGCGTCCTGGCGTACCTGACCACGGAGAACGAGTGGTGGGAGCTGCGCGGGCGGGCGGAGCGGGGAACGAGCCCCGAGCAGACGGTGGCCAGGATGCGGGGCCTGAGCGAGCAGCGCCGCGAAGGGAGCACGGAGTACCTGCTGGGCAGGGTCGCGGACTCACTGCGCCGGGGGAGGGGCGTCGTCGAGGCGCGCCTGCGCAATCTCGCCTCGGGGCAGAACGGCTGGAAGGGCATGAAGGCGCTGGTGCGCACCGTGCCCGCGTGGGCCACCACGTCACGTTCGGTGCGCGGGGTCTTCCCTCCCGAACCCGGGCTGTTCGACCTGGTGGTGATCGACGAGGCCAGTCAGTGCACGGTCGCTGACCTGGTTCCGCTGCTCTACCGGTCGCGTCGGGCCCTGGTGATCGGCGATCCCTACCAGCTGCAACCGGTCAACCCCATGACCACGCAGGACGACCGTCGGATCCTTTCCGTGCATGGGTTGCCAGCGGCGGAGACGGAGGAGCGCTCGCTCTCCTTCGGCGGCTCCTCCGCCTACCACGCGGCAGCGTCAGCGCTGGTCGCGGGCGGCGGCGAGGTTCTGTGGCTCGACGAGCACTACCGCTGTCACCCCGACATCGTCGCGCCGGTGAACCGGCGCTTCTACGGCGAACGCCTGGCGGTGCGCACCAACAGCGCCGCTCTCGTCGCGCCGGGCGACCCCGCGGTGCAGTGGATCGACGTGCGTGGTGCCTGTGAACGTCCCGGAGGACGCTCCTGCCGCAACCGGGAGGAGGCGGAGTCGGTGCTCGACCTGCTCCGTAAGCTGGGGCGGTCCCTGCCTCCGGAGGCGAGCATCGGAGTGGTCTCGCCGTTCGCCCCGCAGGTCCGCCTCATCGAGGACAAGCTCGGGGAGGGGGCCGCCGACCGTATTCGCGTGGGCACGGCTCACCGGTTCCAGGGCGGGGAGTGTGACGTCGTTGTCGTCTCGACCGCAGCGGCGGCCGGAGTGCACCGGAGCAGCGGGAACTGGGCGCGCCAGCAGCAGAACCTGTGGAACGTGGCGGTCACCCGCGCTCGTTCGCGCCTGTACGTGGTCGGCGACCGCGAGTACTGGGCCGAACAGGGTGGGCTGTTGGGCGACCTCGCGGCACAGGACGAGGTCTCGGGCGTCGGTGCGCTCGACGAGGCTGGCAGCCTGCTGTTCGAGGCGCTCACCGTGCGCGGAAGGGCCCCCAGGGTCAGCCACCGTGTCGAGGGATACTCCTGTGACCTGCTGGTGCCGGGGGAGCACAAGGATACGGCGGTGATCGTCGACCGCGCCGGTGTCGGTTCCACGGCCGCTCCCGCTCCGGGGCGGACACTCCAGCGGGTCCTGGACAGGGCGGCCCTGTTCGAGGAGGTCTCCGGTGCGCGCACGGTGCGCGTACCCGCCTGGCGATGCCTCGTCGAACCCGAGACGGTGGCGGGCGAGCTCATCGGCGGTTGAGCCGGGCCGAGCTCCTGGAACGTTCTGTCCATCTATCCGCCCCGTCGGGCGAAGGTGACTGTCAGGGCGGGGCGGGGTTGCCGTTCCAGTAGTGGCCGGAGACCCCGCCCGCCTCCTCGGAGAGCGTGGTGGTGAGGTCGGGGTCCCAGCCCTGCTCCAGGAACCAGGCGCGGACGTCGTCGCGTTCCTCGCGGATGCGCCGGTAGGCGTCCCGAACCCCCGAATACCGGTCCCCGCGTTCGGGGCGTTCGCGCCGGAGGTCGCGGCGGGCCTTGGTGATCCTGCGCCCGTAGTACTCCTCGATCACCGCGGCGGCGTTGAGGTGGCTGAGGAAACCCCGTTCCTGCCAGTCGGTCAGTTCCCGGGCGCGCAGGAGCTCCACCTCCCTGCCGGTGCCGCCTGGATCGCCGCCCGAGGCGCGCGCGGAGCGTGCCGCGCTCTGGGTCTTCTCCAGGCGGCCGGCGAGGTACTCCTCGATGGCCGCCAGCGCCGTGGACCGCGTGGCCTGTGCGTCCGACGCCATGGTCGCCCCCTGGTCTCGATGCTGCTCGGTGCGGGTGCGTGACTGCGTGTCACCCACGCCCAGGTTCGCACGCGGGCGGTGCCGAGTGGTAAGCGAGACGGGCCACGGAGTCGGACGGCCGGTGGTCAACTCCCCGTGTTGAGCGACCAGATGGAGAAGTTGAGCGCGGTCGCGAACGCCACCCAGGCCCAGTAGGGCACCAGCAGGGCCGCGGCCCAACGGGACACGCGGGCGAACAGGAGGATGGTCACGGCCAGGGCCGCCAACAGCAGCACGATGTCGACCAGGGCGGTTCCCCGGAGTCCGGCGGTGAAGAACAGCGGCGACCACGCCGCGTTCAGGAGCAACTGGACGGCGAACAGGGACAGTTCCGTGCGGGCTCCCTGCCAGCCTCGCTGGCGCCAGACCAGCCAGCCGGACACGGCGATCATCGCGTACAGCACCGTCCACACCGGGCCGAACAGCCAGGACGGTGGTGCCCACGACGGTTGCTGGAGAGCCGCGTAGTCCCCGGCGGTTCCGGGATTGGAGAGCACACCGACCAGCGCGGCCGCGGTCACGGCGGCGGCGAACACCAGGGCCGCGAGGAGTGCGGACGTGGTCGACGGGGTGATTCTGGGCGTGGCGGTGGTCATGGCTTCCCTTCGAGCGCAGGAGCGCTGGCTTGTGGTCGGCTGGCGCCTGAGGTGGCGGCGCCGACACCGTCGGCTTATTACTCGTATACCGAGTAGCTCGTTTTCCAAACGTTTATGTTGTCAGAGAGTACGCGTTCCCGAGCGCAGCGTCCCGCCTCTGTGCCTCCCACTCCCAGTGCGGAGTCGGCCACATACTGTCCCCATGGGCGATGCCGCCGTCGAGGGAGCCTGTGGGAGCGGAGGACTCCACCGCTGGTCAGCGCGTGGGTGGAGCCCTGCTGTGCGCGTCCCCGCGACCATCGGGTGCGCCCTTCTCGTCCTCGTCAGCCCCGAGGTGATGACCGATGCGATCGGACAGTGGGGGCGGCCGACCCGGACCCGGCCCTGCTCACCCGCACCATGCTCCTGCGTCACCTGGCCTGTGGCCTCGCGATGGTGTGCGCACCTGCGGGGTGGCCCCTGCTCACAGCGCGTTCCAACACGACCCACGACACCGAAGGAATCGGGCGCACATGACCCAGGACAGACCTCTGTGGTTGTTCGGTGACCAGCTCGGCGGGCACTTCCACGGAACCCACCGGAACCGGGGCCGGCCGATCCTGCTGATCGAGTCCGAGCTGGCCCTGCGGCGCAGGCCCTACCACCGACAGAAGCTGCACCTGGTCCTGGCGGCCATGCGGCGGTTGGCGCGGGACCTGGGCGAGCGGGTCACCTATGTCCGGGCGGCGACCTACCGGGAGGGGCTGCGCCGGTTCGGTCGGACGGTGGACGTGCACGAACCCGGGTCGCACGCCGCGTTGGCGCTCGTCGAAGGCCTGCGGGACGAGGGGTTGGTCGGCGAGGTCCTGCCCACTCCGGGGTTCGCGTTGGGCAAGGGCGAGTTCGCCGAGTGGGTGGAGGGCCGGTCGGGCTTCCGGATGGAGGACTTCTACCGGGACCAGCGCCGCAGGTTCGGTGTCCTGCTGGAGCCGGACGGTGGGCCCGTGGGTGGCGGGTGGAACTTCGACAAGAGCAACCGTGAGGGACCGCCCAAGGCCGCGACTCTGGGGGTGCCGGCTCCGTGGCACCCGCGGGAGAACGCCATCGACCAGGGGGTTCGCCGGGACCTGGACGCGTTGTGCGGGGAGACTGGGAGCAGGGTGGTGGGCGAGGACGGTCCCCGCCTGTTCGCGGTGGGCCGCGCGGAGGCCGGGCGGGCGCTGCGCCGGTTCCTCGACGAGCGGCTGCCGACGTTCGGCGCCCGTCAGGACGCCATGTTGGAGGGCGACTGGAGCATGTCGCACTCGCTGCTCTCGGTCCCGCTGAACCTGGGTCTGCTGGACCCGCTCAGGGTGGTCGAGGCCGCCGAGCGCCGGTACCGGGAGGGCACCGCGCCGCTCGCCTCGGTCGAGGGGTTCGTCCGGCAGATCCTCGGGTGGCGGGAGTGCACCTGGCACCTCTACTGGCATCTGGGGCCCGACTACCTGCGGTCCAACCACTTCGGGGCGCGCACGGAGCTTCCCGGGTGGTGGCGCGGACTCGACTCCGAGGGGATCGGGGCACGGTGTCTGAGCCAGACCATGGCGGGGGTGCGGGAGCGCGGCTACGCCCACCACATCGAGCGGTTGATGGTGCTGGGCAGCCACGCCCTCCAGCGGGGCTACCGGCCCGAGCGGCTGAGCGAGTGGTTCGCCACCTCGTTCGTGGACGGCTTCCCCTGGGTGATGGCCACCAACGTCATCGGGATGAGCCAGTACGCCGATGGAGGAGAGGTGGCGACCAAGCCCTACACCTCCGGGGGCGCCTACATCCACCGGATGAGCGACCACTGCGGCTCGTGCCGGTTCGACCCCGGGGTGCGGGTGGGGCCCCGGGCCTGTCCGTTCACCGCCGGGTACTGGGCGTGGATGAGGCGCAACGAGGAGGTGCTCTCGGGCAATCACCGGATGGCGCAACCCCTCGCGACGATGCGTCGGTTGCCGGACCTCGAGGCACTCGTCGAGCAGGAGCGGCTCCGGGAGTAGCCCCGGGTGTTTTGTGGCTTTGGGGTGATTTCTGGGGTGACCGAAAATCGGGGAGTTCGGTGGTCCTGGATGCAGGGTTAATGCGGTCTTCGGGTGGATCTTTGGTCTTTTGTGGGTGCCTTGGGGGATAATGTCCTCGCTGTCTTCGGGGAAGGGTGAGGAACTCCGTTGGTGCTGCTCATGAGGTGTGCTGGGTCTTTGAGGTGGGGTGATGTGCCTCGAAGGTCCGTTTTGGGAATCGGAGTGTGGCGGGAAGCTCTTCTTGTGTCTGAAAAAGAGGTTCCTGTGATTTCGGTACGGTGTTTCTCGTAAGGTGGGCCGCGGTTTGTGGGGGACGGTTCGGGAGCGCTCGAAATGAGCTCTTCCCTGCGTTTCGTGTCCCCTTCGCCCTCTCAGTCCCGCGCGGCCCAACCGCCGTGCGGGTACACGCGACCACCATGAGGAGAGACACCTCCGATGTCGATCGACTCAGCCCCCGAGGTTCGGACCAGCGATCAGCAGAGCCTGGCGACCGCGGCCGCGCGGAACCTGGCCACCACCACCAAGTCCGCTCCGCAGATGCAGGGGAAGAGTTCCCGCTGGCTGCTCAAGACGCTTCCGTGGGTCCAGACCGACGGTGGCGCCTACCGGGTCAACCGTCGCCTGAGCTACACCATCGGCGACGGCCGGATCGACTTCGAGCAGAACGGCTCCGAGGTGCGCGTGATCCCGCGCGAGCTCGGGGAACTGGCCGTACTGCGCGGCTATGACGACATCGAGGTCCTGGAGGCCCTGGCCGGGCGCTTCACCCAGCGAGAGTTCGAACCGGGTGAGGTCCTCGCGCAGGAGGGCACCCCCGCCGACCGGCTGTTCCTCCTGGCGCACGGCCGAGTCCACAAGACCAGCGAGGGCGCCTACGGGGAGACCAACCGCCTCGGTGTGCTCGCGGACGGCGACAACGTCGGTGAGCGGTACCTCCTGGACACCGACCCCATCTGGGGGTTCACCGTCAAGGCGGCGACCGCGGGCACCCTCCTGGAGCTGCCGCGCCGGGAGTTCATCGCGCTCCTGGACGACTCTCCCAGCCTCCAGGTCCAGGTCCAGGGCTACCTGTCCGCACCGGGGCACAGCCAGAACAAGTACGGCGAGGCCGAGATCGCCCTCTCCTCCGGGCACTCCGGTGAGGTCGAGCTCCCCGGCACCTTCGTCGACTACGAGCTCAAGCCCCGAGAGTACGAGCTGAGCGTGGCCCAGACCGTGCTGCGCGTGCACACCCGGGTCGCCGACCTCTACAACAAGCCGATGAACCAGACCGAGCAGCAGCTCCGTCTGACCATCGAGGCGCTGCGCGAGCGCCAGGAGCACGAGCTGGTCAACAACCGCGATTTCGGCCTGCTGCACAACGCCGACTTCCGCCAGCGGATCCAGACCCACTCCGGCCCGCCCACCCCGGACGACCTCGACGACCTCGTCAGCATGCGGCGCAACACCCAGTTCATGTTCGCCCACCCCCGGGCCATCGCGGCCTTCGGCAAGGAGTGCAACAAGCTGGGCCTCAACATCGGCACGGTCGAGGTCGGCGGACACCACCTGCCCGCGTGGCGCGGGGTGCCGATCCTGCCCTGCGGCAAGATCCCGATCTCCGACCACCAGACCTCCTCGATCATCGCCGTGCGTACGGGCGAGGACAACGAGGGCGTCATCGGCCTGCACCAGACCGGCCTGCCCGACGAGGTCGAGCCCGGCCTCAACGCCCGGTTCATGGGCATCGACGACAGGGCGCTCATCTCCTACCTCGTGAGCACCTACTACTCCGCCGCCGTGCTCGTCCCGGACGCCCTGGGCGTCCTGGAGAACGTCGAGGTCCGCCCCCGTGCCTGAGCCGTCCACACCCTCAGGGAAGGGGGACTGAGTGTCACTGCTGTCCCGGATGTCCTCGACCAGCGCGGGGCACTCGACGGCGGAGCTGGTGCGGTCGCTGCTGCGCGACCCCCAACGCCCCGGGAACGCCGACCTGCTCGCGACGTCGGCGAGACCGGTTCGCGGACCCCGTCTGCCTGGCGGGCCCTCGGGGCTGGGGACCTCCGCCGCCCGGATCCTGCTGCCCGACCGGCCGCCCGTCTCCGAGCCGAGGGGCCAGAGGGCCGCCACCCTGGTCCCGGCCTCGCCCGCGGGTCCCGGACTCCCGCAGGGCGACGGCGGATCACCGGTCCCCGTGCTCTACTGCCCTCCCGCCGTCCGGGACGACCCGGCACTGGGGGAGGAGGTCAACGACCGGCTGGTCGAGTGGGCCGAGGAGGTCGGTGTGTACCCCGGTCAGCTCGACCGGGTGCGCGCCTGCGACTTCGGACGCCTCATCATGCTCGCCCACCCCGAGACCGACGACCCCGAACGGTTGCTGGCCGCGGCCAAGTGCGCGCTGTCCGAGTGGTCGGTGGACGACCACTACATGGACGGTGAGGTGGAGGAGGCCCAGCCCGAACTGCTCGGGCAGCGGCTGGCGATCGCCCACTCGGTGATCGACCAGGCGCACCTGCCGCTGCGCTACGCACCGCAGCTGGAGGAGGTCGTCCAGGCCGATCCGGTCATGGTGGCGCTGCGCGCCGCCCTGGACAACCTGTCCGACTACGCCTCCGCCGCACAGGTACGCCGTCTCCGGCACGAGCTGGCCATCATGTTCGTGGCCTACAACCAGGAGGGGGTCTGGGCGGCGACCGGCCAGCGTCCCCCGGTCTGGGAGTTCCTCATGCACCGGCACGAGAACAGTTTCGTGCCCTGCATGGTGCTCATCGACGCGGTCGCCGGCTACGAACTCTCCCAGGCCGAGTTCGCCGACCCCCGGGTGCGGAGGGTCTTCACCCTGGCAGGGTCGGCGAGCGTGATCGTGAACGACCTCTACTCGATGGGCAAGGAGGACCCCTCGGACTTCAGCGTCCCCCGGCTGATCGCCACCGAGGAGAACTGCTCGGAGCAGGAGGCCATCGAGCGCACCGTCCTCATCCACGACGAGATCATGCACACCTACGAGGCCGAGGCGGCCGCGCTCGCCCTTTCCGGTTCACCGGAGCTGCGCCGCTTCCTCGCCGGTGTGTGGGCCTGGCTCGGGGGAAGCCGGGAGTGGCACGCCCGGACCGCGCGCTACCACGGCGCCTCCGCCGCCTGACCCCACCGCATCCGAGACCCCTCCGAGCGGGGGCGCGTGCCCCCGCTCCGGTTCGGTGTGCGCCGCGAACGCGGTGCGCCCGAGCCGAGGACGAACACCACCATGACAAGGAGCAACACGATGACCACGACCATGCCCTCTCACAACCAGGTGCGGAACCAGGGCCAGGTCCTGCGTACCGCCTACCAGCAGTCCGTCGCCGACTACTGGAACGCGGAGAAGGACCCCGTGAACATCCGCCTGGGTGAGGTCGACGGTCTCTTCCACCACCACTACGGGATCGGCGACTACGACCCCTCCGTGCTGGAGGGCCCCGAGGAGACACGGGAACAGCGGATCATCGAGGAGATGCACCGCCTGGAGACCGCGCAGGCGGACGTGCTCCTGGACCACCTCGGTGACATCACCCCGGACGACCGCATCCAGGACACCGGCTCCGGCCGCGGCGGCACCAGCTTCATGGCCAACGCCCGGTTCGGCTGCCACGTGGACGGGGTGAGCATCTCCGAGCAGCAGGTGGAGTTCGCCAACGCCCAGGCCCGCGAGCGGGGTGTGGACGACAAGGTGCGCTTCCACTTCCGCAACATGCTGGACACCGGCTTCGAGACGGGTTCGATGCGGGCCAGCTGGAACAACGAGTCCACCATGTACGTGGACCTGTTCGAGCTGTTCAGCGAGCACTCCCGCCTCCTGGAGTACGGTGGCCGCTACGTCACCATCACCGGTTGCTACAACGACGTGACCGGCGGCCGCTCCAAGGCGGTCAGCCGGATCGACGAGCACTACACCTGCAACATCCACCCCCGGAGCGAGTACTTCCGGGCGATGTCCGCCAACAACCTCGTGCCGATCAACGTCGTCGACCTCACCGCCGCGACCATCCCGTACTGGGAGCTGCGCGCGCAGTCGCAGGTCGCGACCGGCGTGGAGGACCCCTTCCTGACCGCCTACAAGGAGGGCAGCTTCCACTACCTGCTCATCGCGGCGGACAAGGTCTGACCCCTCCGCGAGCACGGCCCGGTGACCGGGGTGCCCCTCCCTCGGGGGCCCCGGCCCGGGCCGTCGTCACCACGCGGCACGCCACAACACCGTCGAACACGAAGGGCGCTCATGACCACCGACACCCATGCCGGAGTCCCCGGGTCCGTGAACGAGACCGTGCGGGACGAGCACCGGCCGATCATGCTCGAACTGGTCGACGAGGACGGGACGACGACGGGCACCGCCGAGAAGCTGTCCGCGCACCAGGCCCCGGGTCAGCTGCACCGGGCCTTCTCGGTCTTCCTCCTGGACGAACGGGGTCAGCTGATGCTCCAGCGCCGTGCCCTGTCCAAGTACCACTCGCCGGGCCTGTGGTCCAACACCTGCTGTGGTCACCCGGAACCGGGCGAGCTCCCCTTCGTGGCGGCCTCCCGGCGCACGGGTGAGGAGCTGGGGGTGGCCCCGACCCTGCTGCGCGCCGCGGGGACGGTGAGCTACCACCACACGGACTCGGTCTCCGGGCTCGTGGAACGCGAGTTCAACCACCTGTTCGTCGGGGTGGTCCGGGGCCGGACCCGGCCCGACCCGGAGGAGGTGGCCGAGACGTGCTTCGTGGACTCCGTCGGACTGGAGCGGCTGCGCGGGACGGCGGAGTTCTCGGTGTGGTTCCCGACGGTCCTCGACGCCGTGCGGCCCGCCCTGCGGGAGCTGGGCGCCACTGCCGGCTGGTGAGCCGGAGGCCGGGGCGGTGGGCCGTGCCCACCGCCCCGGTCAGGGCGGCGGTGGGACCCGGATCGGCGACCGGGGGATCAGACGTCGCAGTCCTTGCAGCGGCTGGTGGCGATCCGGTCGGTGTTGCCGTGGGTGGCCCTCAGGGGCGAGCCCTCGCTGATCCTGCGCCACACGGAGGGATCGGCGTCGAGGACCCATCCCCACTTGGGGGCGCTGACCCCGCTCGGGTACTGGTGCTGGCAGCCGGGAAGGTGCGCCTTTCCGCTGCTGTGGATGTGGATCTCGCTCACGGGGGTCGCCTCGCCGCGACGACGGTCGGTTCTGAGCGCGCAGGCGCAGCCGCCGTCCAGGGGGAGTTCGCAGAAATCACAGCGTCTCATCGCACCATCATGCAGAGCCGGTGAACCGTGCGGAAGCCCCCTTCCGCCACCGCGCCGAACACGTCCGGGGCCGTGTGGACCACCGTCCACACGGCCCGGGTCGTCGGGGGTCAGCAGCGGGAGTTGATGGTGCCCTGGATGGAGGACTTCTCGGTGCTGGTCACGGACAGGCCGTAGCGGTGCTTCACGTTCACCCAGGCCTTGACGTAGTCGCAGTGGATCGCGGTGCGCGGCGGCATCCACGCCGAGGGGTCCCGGTCGCCCTTGGAACGGTTGCTGCTCGCGGAGACCGCCCACAGCTGGGGCGAGGAGACGTCGTTGGCGAAGGCGCGGCGCTGGGCGGCGGACCAGCCGTTGGCGCCCGACCGCCAGGCGTCGTAGAGCGGCACCATGTGGTCGATGTCGAACGAGGACGCGTTGTCGGTCCACACGCCGTCGTACTCGCTGGACCACCGGCCGGAGGTCGGCTGGCAGTTGCCGTCCACCTGGACGGTGTGGCCGTCGCGTCGCAGGACGGTCTCGCGCGCGTCGCAGGGGCTGCTGATGATCACCCAGTGCGGGAAGAGGCTGCGGTCGTAGCCCGCGCCGTTGTTCTTGGCGCGGACGGTCAGGCCGTTGAGCTGCGACTGCGCCGCTGACGTGGAGGGGATGCCGGGCGGCAGGACGTGGTGGGCCAGGGCCGGGGTGGCCCATCCGAGGACGGCGACGAGTACGGCGGCGGTGAGCGCGGACAGGGCGCGGACCACCGTCCGGCGCGCGTGGGTCAGGGGGAACGTACGGGGGATCGCGGGCAACGTTGCTCCTTGGGGGAGGAGGGAGTCGGTCGAACCCTCACACCATGGGGCCTCGCGGGCGTTCTGACCAGACCCCCCACGTGAAATCCGTACCGCGTTCCGGTTGCGGCGCGGTGACGGCGCTGGTGGACGCCCGGTACCCCCTGGCGCCGACGATGGACCGCGCGCCCGATCCACCGCGGCCGCGCCTTCACACACCCTGTTCGAGTTCCCGCAAGGCGACGGTCAGGAACTCGTCGAACTCGGTGTCCGCCTCGTCCAGGGCCTCCCGTGCGCGCTCCCGCGTCAGACGTTCCCGACACTCGCGGAATTCGCGGAAGTCACCCTCGCACTCGCCCGCGAGCTCTCCGGCGGAGAGGCCCCCGCCCGAGTCCAGGTCCATGCGGATCAGGATGAAGTGGACGTCCTCGATCTGCCCCCAGGCGGTCCACATCGCCGTGCTCATTCCGTCCGCGAACATCTCCATGACGAACTTGCCGCCGTCGTCGGGCAGCGCGGGGGAGTCGGACGAGCTCAGGGTGGCCTCCATCTCGACCCCCTCGATGACCACGGTCATGGTCGAGCAGGTGTCGAGCAGCAACTCGTACGCGGACGTGTCGAGGTCCGCCTCGTCGAAGTCCCCGGTGACCAGTACGTAGGAGTAGATGGAGGGTCCGGAGCGGGCGTTCACGGCCACCTGCCCCGCGCTCTCGAACGACTCCTCGGGGAGGTCCGCCGGGCCCGCGTTCATCGCCGCCGCGCACTCGGGGGGTTCAACGGAGTCGAAGTCGGTGCCGGGGGCGCTGGTGCCGTCCACCTCGGCCATGTCGATGCTCTCCACGTCGTACCCGGCCGGGTAGTCGGATCCGGAGGGCAGGAGGGACTCCAGGCGGTCACTGGCGGTGACGTTGATCTGCTGATCGCAGGCGGTCAGTGGCAGAAGTAGCGCGAGGGGGAGCAGGGGAATGAGGGCGGTCCTCTGACGCACGGGGTTCCTTCGCGGTCGGGGGCTCGTTCACCAGTGTCGGACCGCCGTCCCGGCGACAAGGTTGCGCTTGTGTCCGGACCCGGCCAGACCGGGACCCACGGCCGGTCGGAACGGGCCCCACGAATGAGAATCGAGGAGCCGTCGGGGCGGACGCGGGCCCGGGGACGGGTGCGTCCGGGGGAGGCGGCGGCCCCGGAGTGGTCGCTGTGGGTGGGGTCACGGACACCCACGGTCCCACCAGTCACACCTGTAACTCCCGTCACCTGATCGTTTCTTACCGGGGTCGCGGTAAACGATGCCTTTCACGTGGGTGGATCATGCCTAACCTGTGGGTGTCCCCACGGGACCACCATCCCGATTTCCCCGAAAGGCCTGATCCGTGATCTCTCAGCGCAGCGCGGCCGCACTAGGACTGGTGGGCGGCACGGCACTCCTCCTGTCCGGTTGCGGCTCCCCCCAGGGCGGCGGAGCCTCCTCGGAGCCGGTGACCGGAGGCGAGCTCGTGGTCGCCTCCCTGCCCGCCGTCATCGACCCGCACGCCACCACCTCGCGCTCCAACTGGATGGTCGCCGCCTCGGTGTGTGAGGGCCTGTTCGCCAACGCGGCCGACACCTCGATCCAGGACGGCCTCGTGGACTCCTACGAGTACGACGCCGACGCGGGCGTGTACACGCTGCGCCTGAGGGAGGGCGTCCCGTTCCACGAGGGCGGTCAGCTCACCGCCGCCGACGTCGTGGCCTCGCTCGACCGCTACGCCGACTCCGACCCGGGCGAGCTCTTCAACAGCCTGGTGGAGGAAATCGTCGAGACCGACGACCTCACGGTCACGATCACCACCGTCAACCCCACCGGCGCGATCCCCGCACTGCTCTCCACGCCCGACACCGGCGCCTACGTGATGTCCGCCGCCTCGCTGGAGGCCGCCGGGGACGACGAGCTGTCGTCCCTGGACTGCACCGGCCCCTACAGCCTCGACGAGTTCACGGTGGACCGCCAGGCCACGGCCTCCCGGTTCGACGACTACGCCCCGCGGGACGAGGACCCGGACGGCGCGGCGGGGGCCAAGACCGCCCACGCCGACACCCTGAGGTTCATCCCGTTCAACGAGTCCAACACGCTCAACCAGCTGCGCACCGCCGAGGTGAACGTCGCCCCGCAGTTCCTCGGCGTCGACCAGTTGGACGTCTACGAGGCCGACCCCTCGCTCCAGGCGGTGCTGAGCGAGGACTCCGAGTTCTCCATCATGCAGTTCAACCTGCGATCCGAGCTGATGGGCGACGTGCTCATGCGCCGCGCCGTGCTCAACGCGCTGGACTTCGCGGAGATCGAGACGCAGTACCTCGGCGGGACCGACTACTTCACCGAGGACTCCAGCTTCTTCCCGCCCGGTTCGCCCTGGTACTCCGACGCCGGATCCGAGGCCTACACGGACCGCTCGGCCGAGGAGGCCGAGCGCCTGCTCGACGAGGCCGGGTACGACGGCACCCCGGTGCGCGTGCTCTACCGCCCCTCCAACGACAACTACGGCCCCATCGTCCAGCAGCAGCTGGAGGCGGTCGGCCTCAACGTCGACCTCCAGGCGATGGACGCCGCCACCTTCGGCTCCACGCGGACCGAGGAGGACACCTGGGAGGTGTTCCTCGGCGGGGGCGCGGCCTACTCCGACCCCCTGACCGTGGTCTTCCTCAACGACGACTTCCCCGGTTGGTGGGCCACCGAGGAGAAGGCCGAGCTCATGGCCGCCGTCACCGAGGGCGAGGACACCGAGAGCCGCAAGCCCGCCTGGGACGAACTCCAGGAACTCATCTGGGACGACGTCCCGTTCATCCGCTTCGGCCACGAACCCCGTCTCGCGGTGACCTCCGCCGACGTCGGCGGTTTCGAGGCCACGCAGGGAACCGTCCGGGGCTTCTACAACATCTGGATCGACCAGTAGGACCCCGCCGCCCGGCGGCCCGCCGCAGGGCCGCCGGGCCCCGGAACCCACCGCGCACGAAAGACTCCTCATGAGAACCACCCTGCGGTCCCTCTCCAGGGACCCGAGCGCGATGACGGGCGCCGCGATCGTCGCGGTCATCACGCTGTTGGCACTCCTCGCGCCCGTCCTGGGCGGCGACCCCGACCTGCTCCGACCCAGCGAGCGACTCCAGGCGCCCGGAACCGGTGGCCCCCTGGGCACCGACGAGCAGGGCCGCGACATGTGGACGGTGCTGCTCCACGGAGCCCGCACATCGCTCGGCATCGCCGCCGCCTGCACCCTGCTCGCCATCGTCGCCGGGTTCCTCACCGGCGTCGTCTGCGGCTACTTCCGCTGGGTGGACGCGATCGTCATGCGCGTCATCGACGGACTGATGTCGTTCCCCAACATCATCCTGGTCATGAGCCTGGTCGGTGTCCTGGGCCGGGGGGTGGGACCGGTCCTGTTCGGCCTCACGGTGGTCCTGGTGCCGCCGATCGCCCGTGTGGTCCGCGCCGCCGCGCTCACCGCGCGCTCCGCGCCCATGGTGGAGTCGGCCCGCGCGCTGGGCGCCCGGGACTCCTGGATCCTCTTCCGCTACGTGGCACCCGAGTCCGTCTCGGTGCTCATCGTCCAGGCCACCATGGGCTTCGCCGCCACGGTGCTGTCCATCGCGGCCCTGAGCTTCCTCGGCATCGGGCTGCCTCCGGACGTGCCCAGCTGGGGCGCGAGCCTGTCCGCCGCGCAGCAGTACGCGGCGGTGGCCTGGTGGATCGGGGTGTTCCCGGGCGCGGCCATCCTGCTGACCGTCCTCGGGCTCATCCTCCTCGGCGACGGACTGCGCGACGCCATGGACCCGAGGGCCCGGCGCCTGGCCGAACTGGCGCGCTCCTCCAAGTCCTCCGCCCGGTCCTCGCGACGGGTCGCGGCCACCGCCCGCTCCGACGAGAAGGACGGGTGACCCGTGCTCTCCTACGTGTTCAAACGCCTGCTGGCGCTCATCCCGACCGTCGCCGTGCCGATGGTGCTGCTCTTCGTCCTGCTGCGACTGACCCCGGGTGACCCCGCCGCCGTCATCCTCGGTGAGAACGCCACGGCGACCGAGATCGCCGAGCTGCGCACCGAGCTGGGACTCGACGCCCCGATGTGGCAGCAGTTCCTGGACTGGCTCGCCAGGATGGCGCGCTTCGACTTCGGGGAGTCCATCTTCCTGCACGCGCCCGTGGCCGAACTGGTCCTGTCGGCCGCGCTCGTGACCGGCCAGCTGGCGCTGATCTCCATGCTCCTCGCGCTGCTCATCGGCCCCGCGCTCGGCGCCGTCGCCGGAGCCACGAGGTCGAGGGCCCTGGACCGGACCATGGTCGTCGGTTCGGCGGTGGGCGTGGCCATGCCCACCTTCTGGCTGGCCATCCTGATGGTCATGCTCTTCGGGGTGACCCTCCAGTGGCTGCCGGTCGCCGGTTTCACCCCGATCACCGAGGACCCCGTCCAGTACGTGCGCTACATGGCGCTGCCCTGCCTGGCGCTGGGCACCCTGGAGGCGGCCACGCTGTTCCGGTACTCGCGCAACGGCGTGCTCGACGCCAAGCACCAGCCCTTCGTGGCCACGGCCCGCGCCCAGGGCCTGCCCGAGCGCACCATCACCCGCTCCTACGTCTTCCCGGCCGCGCTCGCGCCCCTGGTCACGGTGGTCGGGCTCTCCCTGGCCTCCATGCTCGGCGGAGCGGTCGTGACCGAGAACGTCTTCTCGCTGCCGGGGCTGGGCAAGCTGCTGCTCACCGCCGTCGAACGGCGCGACTACCCGCTCATCGAGGGCTGCATCTTCTTCATCGCGGTGGCCTTCGTCCTCGTCAACCTGCTGGTCGACGTGGTCGCCGCCACGCTCGACCCCCGCATCAGGCTGGAGGCCAAGGAGTGACCACGAACTCCACCGACGACATCCTGCTGGACGTGCGCGGCCTGGACGTCGACGTCCTGACCCCGGAGGGTCCGCGCCGCGTGGTCCACTCCCTCGACCTCACCCTTCGCCGCCGGGGCACCCTGGGGATCGTGGGCGAGTCCGGTTCGGGCAAGTCCATGACGGCCACCGCCGTCATGGGCATCCTCCCCGAGACGGCGATCGCCTCCGGGCAGGTGCTGTACCGGGGCCGCGACCTGCTGTCCCTGCCCGCCCGGGAACGGCGAGCCATGGCCGGACGCGAGATGGGCTTCGTGTTCCAGGAGCCCATGAGCGCGCTCCACCCCACCAAGACCATCGGCGCGCAGATGGCGGCACCCCTGCGCCTGCACCTGGGGCTGACCCGGCGCCAGGCCCGTGCACGCAGCGCCGAACTCCTCGACCTGGTCGGCATCCCGCCCTCCCGTGGCGTCCTCGACGCCTACGTGCACCAGCTCTCCGGCGGAATGCGCCAGCGCGTCATGATCGCCATGAGCATCTCCTGCGAGCCCGACCTGCTGATCGCGGACGAACCCACGACCGCGCTCGACGCCACCATCCAGAAGCAGATCCTCGACCTGCTGGCCGAGCTGCGCGAGGAGCTCGGCCTGTCCGTCCTGCTCATCAGCCACGACCTCGGACTGGTCTCCCGGTACACGGACGACGTCGTGGTCATGCTCGACGGCCACGCCATGGAGTCGGGGCCCACCGACCGCGTGGTGTCCGCCCCGGAGTCCGGGTACACGCGCGGTCTGCTGGAGGCCTCACCCCGGCTCGGGGACAGTCCGGACCGCCTCCCCGTCATCGACAAGAGCCGATTCACCAAGGCGGTGCAGTGATGAGCACGACCGACGGCGCCGCGGGTGCCGAACCCGTCCTGCGCATGGAGAACGTGACCAAGAGGTTCCGACTCGGCGGGATCCTGCGCCGGACCGCGCACGTGGCGGTCCGGGACGCGTCCCTGGAACTGGGCCGCGACGAGGTCCTGGGCCTGGTCGGCGAGTCCGGTTCGGGCAAGTCCACCCTGGGCCGCATGGCCATCGGCCTCATCCGGCCCACCTCGGGCTCGGTGACGGTGCTGGGCCGGGACATCCTGTCCATGCGCCGGGCCGAACTGCGCGCCTACCGGCGCCGCATGCAGATGGTCTTCCAGGACTCGTCCAACTCCCTCAACCCGCGCATGACCCTGCGCGAGCTGCTGGAGGAGCCCTACCGGGTGCAGGGACTGCACACCCCCGCCGAGAGGGAGGCCCGCGCCCTGGCACTCGCTGACGAGGTCGGGCTCGCCCGGTCCTGGATGGGGCGCCTGCCCCACGAGTTCTCCGGCGGTCAGCGCCAGCGCGTGTCCATCGCCCGCGCCCTGGCCCTGGAACCCGAACTGATCGTCGCCGACGAGCCGGTCTCGGCACTGGACGTGTCCGTGCAGGCCAAGGTCCTCAATCTGCTCAAGGACATCCGCCGGGCACGCGGGCTCTCCCTGCTCTTCGTCAGCCACGACATGGCCGTCGTGGACTTCATGTGTGACCGCGTCGCCGTCCTGAACGGCGGCCGGGTCGTCGAGTCCGGCCCCACGTCCCGGGTGCTCCGCGCCCCGGAGGACGACTACACGCGCACGCTGCTCGAGGCCGTGCCCCGACTCTGACCGTCCGTTCCCGCCCGCCCGCCCCCCTTCCGTTCTGGAAGAAGGAGAACATGACCACCCGACACGCGCAGGCGAAGCATGCCCTGATCCGGGGTCCCGTCCCCGAGACCGACGGGAACCGGGCCGTGGTGCTCGAACCCTACGGGGTCGACCGCATGCCCACCTACGACTACGTCCAGGAGGAGTACCTCGTCTCCGGCACGGCCGCCGGTGACCCCTACAGCACCCGCATCCTCATCCGGCGTCCCGCGGACATGTCGCTGTACACGGGTCGGGCGCTGGCCGAGGTGAGCCACATCTGGGGCGGGAACTCGGTGTGGCGGGCCTTCAACCGCCAGATCATGCGCGGGGGCTTCATCTGGGTGGGCATCGACTCCCAGGCCCCGTCCGCGCTCGACCTCATCAAGGGGGTCGACGAGCGCCGGTACGCGGACATGACCTTCTCCCCGGGGGAGCTGGCCAAGGACTTCGCGGGCAGCATCCCCTTCACGGAGAACCCCACTCCGGAGGTGCTGGCCCGCGAGTACGACGAGTTCAAGGAGCGGTGGTGGCGCGCCACGCCGCAGTCGTTCGAGATCGTCGCCCAGGTGGCCAACGCCCTGAGGGAGGGGCTTCCCGGCCTGCCCGAGGCCGCCGTGCGCACCCTGCTGTTCGCCGGGATCTCCCAGACCGGCGGGGTCGTGCGCAGGTTCGTCGAGCGCCACCACGGCGTCCTGCGGCGCCCGGACGGCGGCCCCGTCTTCGACGGGTACATGCCCTGCGCCTCCGGCGGCCCCGCGCTGCCGGACGTGGACGCCCCGGTCATGGAGGTTCTGGGGGAGGCGGAGTTCCAGTCCGTCCGCTGGGCCTGCGGGGTCTCCGGCCAGGTGCGGGGGCTCACGCACCGCAGGCCGGACTCGCCGACCTTCCGGTTGTACGAGGTGGCGGGGATGGCGCACCGGGAGACCCGCCAGATGAGCGACCGGGACCGCGAGCGGCTCCGGGACTGCCCGCTCCCCGAGGGTGCCCGGTGGTCCACCTTCCCCAACTCCCACGTGTACAACGCCCTGCTGGAGTCCCTTTCCGCGTGGGCGCGCGGCGAGGCGGCGCCCCCGGCGTCCCGCCTCCTGGAGACGGTGGACGACACCGACACCGTGCTCAGGGACGGTGACGGCAACGCCAGGGGAGGGCTGCGCACCACCTACACCGACGCACCGCTGTCGACCCTGGTGGCCGCCACCCCCATGGGTCGGCCCTCCTGGTACCACGGCAGTGAGACGCCGCTGGGCACCGAACGGCTCGTCGAGCGCTACGGGGACGCGGACGGCTACCGGCGCGAGCACTCGCGGGTCCTGGACCGGATGCTGGCCGAGGGGTTCGTCCTGCCGGAGGACGCCGAGCAGCTGCGGCTGGCCGCGGAGCCGGTCGACTTCTGACCGGCGCGGGTCCCGGTTCCGCGCGGACGCGGACCGGGGCCCGTGGCGTCCCGGGCCGCGTCGCCGCACGGGGCACGGGGGATCGGGGCCACGGAGCGGCTCCCGGGTTCCGGCGTCACTGCACGAGCCGGGTGAGGAACTGGTGTCCCAGCGCGTAGACGGTGCCCAGCCTGATGCGGTGGCGCACCAGCCTGCCGTCGCGCACCGACTCCAGCAGCCCGGCCTCGCGCAGGCGCCGCAGGTGCCGGGAGACCTGGGGTTCGGTCATGCCGACCCGTGCCGCCAGCTCGCCGGTGGTGCAGTGCTCGTTGACCAGGTGCCGGCACAGCTCCAGCCGGGCGGGGTCCGAGAGCACGGCCATACGGTGCTGCAACTCCTTGAGGGGGACGTCGGTGGTGCCCATCTCGGTGATGGGGAACTGCACCACGATGGGCAGGTTCGCGCGGGGCTGCGCCTCCTCGAACTTCACCACCAGGTGGGGGCGGGTGAACAGGCTGGGCACCAGGACCAGGTCGCGTCCCGCACAGGAGACGAAGGCGTTCTGGAGCTTGTCGTAGGCCACCTGCGCGGTCTGCGGCAGGTAGTGGCCGCCCGGTGTGAGCGAGGCCAGCACGACCCCGAGCCGGTCCCTGGAGAACCGCCCCCGCACCTCGCGTTCGGCTGTGGCGAGCTGGGGCAGGGTCGCCTCCCAGCGCGCGCGGAAGAACGTGTCATGGCAGTGCTGGAGCAGGTCGGACAGGTTGCGGCGAAAGGCCGCGCGGTCGGCCAGGAAGAGTTCGCCCAGCTCCTCGCGCTCCTCGCTCTTGGCCCGGCACACCTCCAGGAACTCCGCACGGTGGTCGTTGGGGTCGCGCAGGCCGTAGTAGCGCTCCCAGCTCCCGCTCGCGATGGTCTCCGCCACCATGGAGTCGAACACCGACGCGGGCATGGCGTTCATCAGTGCCAGCTCGTCCTGGAACGTCGCCGGGTGGCTGGTGTCCAGGGGCAGCAGCGCGCGCAGACGGAACCGCGCCCACAGGGGGGCGAACGTGCGCAGGCGCCGATCGGTGGCGCGGTCCACACCGGTCCGCACGGCGCGGATGTCCCGGCTCGCGCCGGGGTGGTGGCCCGGTTCGGCGACGCTGTGCAGGAACGCCATCAGCTCGGCGAGCGGCGAGGGGCGCACCACCACACGTGAGGCGTCGGTGCTGACCAGGTCGAACACGATGGGCATGCCCAGATCCTAGTGACCTCTCGCACGCGGGCGACCCCGGGCACCCCCGTCGCCGTGGGACCCGTCCGGCGTGACCGCGAGGACCGCGGGAAGCATCAGCTCCCGGCGCGCAGACGGTCCAGCTCGGTGCGCAGTTCGGCGGCGAGGGCCGCGGCGCGGTCCAGCCCGGAGTGCGGCGCGGGAGCCTCGGACGCGGCCTCCTGCGGGCCCTCCGGGGACGGGGCGACCGCCAGCGACGGACCCGGAGCGATGCGGATCTGGTCGGCCGCACCGTCCGCCTCGATGTCGAAGACGACCCGGTCCGAGCGGTGCCAGCTCTCGAACCACTCCAGGGGCAGGCCGTCCTGGTCGAAGGTGCCGCCCTCCAGGAGCAGGAGCGGGACTCCGTCGGAGACACCGAGCTCACGGGCGATGCGCGGGTCGGCCGGGACCGCCCGGATCTGCCTGCGGCCGCTGCTGGGAACGGCGTCGAACCGCGTCTCCATGAGCCGGTGCAGGGAGGCGTTGGCCAGCATCGCCGAGTCCAGGTCGGCGAAGCGCCCCGCCGGGAGCCAGGTGCGCACGTAGGACAGCGCCTCGTCGTCGACCGACCGGACGCGCTCCAGGCGCAGCAGGTCCTCGGTCACCAGGTGGTGGACGGCCGAGGGCGGTCCGCCGCGGGTCCGCTCCAGGGAGAGCACCGCGGTGCGCAGGCTCAGACCCTCGGCGGAGAACTGGTCGAAGAGTCCGGTCACCCGCTGCACCAGGCGGTGGTGCTCGGTGGGGACCGCCGCGACCGGGGCCCGGCCCCTAGTCCGGCGGACCGTCCCGTCGTCCTCCAGGGTGGCCAGAGCCTGACGGACCACGCTTCGGGAGACGCCGAAGCGTTCGCGCAGGGCGGCCTCGCTGGGCAGGGCGTCTCCGGGCGGGATCGAGCGGTCGCGGATCTCCGCGCGCAGCGCGTCGGCCACCTGGGCGTGCAGGGGCCGGGGGTCGGAGCGGTCGACAGGCATGGCCGTCATTCTAGGGCGTGTGGCGCGGGTGCCACGGAGCGTCGGAGGTGCCCCCGGGCCCGCGGGTCGCGCGCGACGGGGCGCGCCCCCGCCTCCCCGGAAACCAGGGGAGACAGGGGCGTCCCGGCCGCCTCGCGGCGGTGCGTCGTCCGTGCCGTCAGGAGGCGGTGGCCTTCCAGACGTGCCCCCAGCCGGGAGCGAGCTCGGCGGCCCGGCGCAGTGCCAGGACCAGGCTGGCCTCGCGCGCGATGCCCTGGCCCGCGATGTCGAAGGCCGTACCGTGGTCGACCGACACCCGGACCACCGGCAGTCCCGCGGTGATGTTGACGCCGTCGTCGCCGTAGACGGCCTTGAAGGGCGCGTGCCCCTGGTCGTGGTAGCAGACCGCGACCAGCTTCCACTTGCCTCGCACGGCCGCCGGGATGAGCGCGTCGGCCGGGATGGGCCCGTGGGCGTTGATGCCCTCCGCGCGGGCGCGTTCGATGGCCGGGGCGAGCACGTCGGCGTCCTCGTCGCCGAACAGGCGGTTCTCCCCGGCGTGCGGGTTGAGTCCGGCCACGCCGATGGGCTCGTCGGCCTCCCCCTGGGCGCGGGCGAACGCGCTCATCAGTCGCAGGACCTCCAGGGTGCGTTCCTGGGTGACGTCCTCGATGGCACGGCGGAGCGAGACGTGCGTGGTCAGGTGGAAGAAGGACAGCTCGCCCGCGGACAGCACGAGGCTGTAGTCGCTGACCCCGAACTCGTGCGCCAGCAGTTCGGTGTGCCCCGGCCACAGGTGCCCGCCCAGGTGCATGGCGGCCTTGTTCAGCGGGGGTGTGACGATCCCGTCGACCAGACCCCGCTTGGCCAGGTCCACGGCCGCGATGACGAAGCGGGCCGCGCCGTCGCCCGCCTCAGCGCTCAGTTCGCCGTAGGGGACGTGGCCGAGCGAGGGGCCGGTCTGCACGACGTCGATCACGCCGGGGGTGTCGGCCGCGTCGGCGGGGGAGTCGAGCGGGTTCACCGCCGACGCGTCCCCGCCCACGGCGGTGACGGCCCTGCGCAGGGCGTCGGCGTCGCCGACGACCACGGGCCTGGCCAGCTCACGGACCTCCGGGTGGTGGAGGAGCGCCTTGGCGGTGATCTCCGGACCGATACCCGCGACGTCACCGAGGGTGACCGCGAGGGTGGGGCGGCTCATACGTTGCTGCCTTTCGTGTTGCGGACCGCGTCAGCGGCCTCGATGAGGGCGGTGGGGGAGCCGAAGCCCCCGGCCTTGGTGACGATGGAGAGTCCCTCGCGGGGGCCGCCCGCCAGGGAGCCCAACGGGATGCCCGGGGCCACCTCGCCGGTCAGAACGATGGCCCTGGCCTGGAGGGAGGCGGTCAGGGCACGTGCCCCGTCGCCGCCGGTGACGACGAACCCGGACAGCGGGTATCGCTGGGCGACGCGGGCCGCCAGCTCCCCGAAGCGTCGGGCGACCAGGGCGGGGTCCAGCCCGCTGGTGCGGTCGTCGGGAGCGACGAGGGCGGTGTGCGGGCAGGCGGGGTCGAAGGTGTCCAGCACCCGCTGCGACCACTCCCGCCAGGCGGTGTCGTCGGCCAGCGCGTGGGCGTCGGGCTGTTCCACCCGCGTCCACTCGTCGGCCATCAGCTCGGCCACCTGACCGCGTGCGGCCTGGTGGAGGGAGGTCACCACCACCAGGGTCGGGTCCGGTTCCAGGACGGGGCGCCAGGCCTCCGCCAGCCGTGTGGCCAGACCGGCCGAGCCCACGGGGACGGCGCGGTCTCCCAGGGCGGTGACGGCGGCGGCGATCCGGGCCAGGTCGGCGTCGCTCTCCGCGTCGACGACGGCCACCGGGGCGGCGGCGCGCAGCAGCTCCGCGTTGGCCTCGGTGTCGTCACCGGTCAGCCGGACGTACCTGGCGTCCAGGAGTTCGGCGATCCGGCTCTCGGTCACCGGGGAGACCGGGTCGTCGCCGACGGCCGTCCGGTGTACCTCGACCCCGTCCACCAGCAGGACTCCGTCGCGCACGACGCGCCCGTTGGCGGGGAAGGCCGGGCAGACCACGGCCACGGTTCCGGGTGGGGACACGGAGAGGACGCCGTCGATCTCCGCGCGGATGGGTCCGCGCAGGGTCGAGTCGACCTTCTTGTAGATCAGGTCCACGCCCGCGTCACGGAGTCCGCGCACGGCCTCGGCGGCCACCGTGGCGGCCCGCTCCGGAGCGAGGGCCCGCGAGTCGGTGGTCACGGCGACCACGTCGGAGGTGGACTCCGCCGCGCTGAGCTGGAGCTCGGTGCGCCAGCCGGCGCGCACGAACTGCACGGCGGTGTCACCGGCGCCGGTGAGGTCGTCCGCGACCACGGCCACCCGTGGTGTGCGTGTGTGGGTCATGACCGGGTCTCCTCCTGGTCGGGACCGTCAGTGGCGGATCCACTGTCGGCCTTCTGCTGTTCGGCGATCTCCGCGCGCTCCGCCTCGGCGGGCGCGGCTCCGGCACGGCGCAGCACCCAGGTGGTCACCAGCGGTGCGAGCAGGGCGGTGACCAGCACGCTCGCGGCGACCTGGGTGGTGGCGGTGCCCGCGTAGGAGAGGAAGGAGGGGTCGGCGGCCGCGATGATGGCCGGGGTGGCGACGGCGTTGCCCGACGCGGTGCCCGCGGCGAAGCCGATCCCCGACTCCTTGCCGCGCCGCAGCAGGAAGCGGTAGCCGAGGTAGACGAGCCCACCGGTGACGAGGGTGATCGCCACGCCGAGGAGGACGCCGGACAGGCCGCCCCTGGCCACGTCCGCCAGGTTGATCCCGGTGCCGAGTGCGAAGGCGAAGAACGGGATGACGATCGCGGGGACCGGGGTGAGGAGCTCTCGCCACTGGGAGTCGAGATTGCCGACGAGCACGCCGAGCAGGAACGGGATGATGGCGGCGACCAGGGTCAGGAAGGGGATCTGCCCGAGCCCGGAGGCGCCGATGAACAGCAGGGCGAAGAACGGGCCGTCGTTGATGGCCCCGGCGATGTAGGCGCCGCGGTCCTTCGTCCGTCCGTACTGTCCGGTCAGGGCGAGCCAGAGGCCGCCGTTGGCGTTGGTGGCCGCGGCCAGCATCGCCATGATGGAGATCCCCAGGACGCCCTCGGGGCCGGTGACCATCGCCAGGGCGATGATGAGCAGGCCCGGGATGATGCTCTTCCCGAGGAGGACGACACCCGTGGTGGCCAGCACCGGACCGCTGGTGCGGAGGGTGACCTGGGTTCCGGTCGCGAAGATCAGCAGGGCGATCAGCGGCATCGCGCTGTCCTTGAACAGCGCCGTGGTGAAGCTGCCGATGTCCAGCGCGGCCGGTGCGAAGGTGCCCAGGATCGAGCCCAGGACGAGGGGTATGAGCATGGCCCCGCCGGGGACCTTGTTCATCCACTTGAGAAGGGGTACCAGCGACCCCTGGCTGTCACTCATAAGTGTCCGTTCACATGGGACCGGGTTCGTGGACCGACGTCTCACGGCACCGGTACACGCTTTGTCCGTACAGAGTGTACGTACAATTTCGCGATAGTCCACCGAACAGGCACAGAACTTCACAACGCGCCCGTGTCCACGGGCGGGCCTGGGCCTATCCGCGTGTCCGGGTGTGCGGCATGGGCGGGATGGGGCGGTCGATCCGTGCGTTCCTTCCGGCCTGGCGGGGTTCGCGATGTTCCCGGACGCAGTCCAGGATCTCGACGGCGGCGCGCCTGCCGGCGATCTCGAAGCTCTGGGGGTTGGAGTCGACCCAGCTCCACGCGGCGTCGCGGAACACGATCCGCGTGGCGTAGGGGGACCTGCCCCGGCCCCGGTTCTCCAGGCCCTCGCGGACCCCCGTTTCGAAGGCCCTCCTGTACTCCTCGGGGAGGGGCTCGTCTGGGTGGGGGCAGGTCGCCGGGAGATCATCGACGAACGCGAAGTCGGCGCCGGTGTGCAGGGGTTCGGCGTCGAGCCACACCAGGGCCAGGTAGCCGGGGCACGCGGTCTGGAGGACGTTGCGGACGAAGACGCCGGTGACCGGTCGGGGCAGCGGAGGCAGGGGGTGCGGGGCGGGGGAGCCCGGGGTGTGGGTCATGCTCCCTGTCTAGCCTTTGGGTCCGCGGTGGATCGTGACGCAAGTGTGGCGATCCCGGGCCGTCAGGAGTGAAGAAGGCGGACTAAGTTCTCATTTGCCACATAGAGAACGAAAGTCAGCGTCATGCCCCCACGTATCGCCGCCGCCCCCTGGGCGACGGTCCTCCTCTTCCTGCCCCTCGTCGGCTGTGCGCCGGCCCAGGACCTCCTGGACCGCGCCGTGCCCGGGACGGGCGTTCTCACCCAGCTGGACCCCGTCCACCGGGTGGACCGGGACGCCCCCTTCGCGGGCAGCCCCGCCGAGGACTACGGGCTGGGTTTCCCCGTACCCGAGGCCGAGGCGGTCGGCCCCTACTCCCAGGAGCAGGTCGAACGCTCCTACGCCCACACCCAGGAGCTGCTGGAGGCGGTCTACCTCAACGAGGACGCCGTGTTCGGTGAGGACAACAGCGAACTCACCGGACTCCTCACCGGACAGACCCTGGAGTGGTACCTGGACAACCTCGGCAACAAGGACCACGAGCTCAACAGCCGCCACCTGCCCTTCAACCTCACCCACGGCACCGCCGAGCCGATCGGGGACGAGGTGCGCGTGGACGGCGGGATGCGCGCGGAGGCAGCCCGGGACGACCAGGGGTGGGACTACCTCTCGGTGGTCACCGAGTACACGATCGTGCACCCCGTCACCCGGCCCGGCGGATCGGCCTCCACCCGCCTGGTCACCTCGCACATCGGCGAGGTCGGCTTCTACGACGTGGGCGCGGAGGAGCTGGAGGCGGCGCCGATGTGGTCGCGCGCGGTGGCGCCCGTGCACTGCGTGGAGGAGTACACCTTCACCCCCAGCTACGGGGACGACCACCCCGAGGGGGATCAGCCCAAGGGGGCGGTCGAGGACGCCTACGACCTGGAGGCCTCACGGGACCTGGAGCAGTGCGGGTCCGTCAGGGACACCTGACCGGCGCCCGTCGGGGCCCCTTCCGGGAGGCTCCCGACGGACCCGTTGTCATCCGGCCAGGCGCTTGAGGAGGTCCGGGAGGTCTGCCTCGTGCGCGACCGTCAGGCGCCTGGTCGCGCGGGTCACCGCCACGTACAGGTCGTTGGCGCCGCGCGGCTGCGCCAGCAGTTCCTCGGGGCGGACCACGATCACGGAGTCGAACTCCAACCCCTTGGACTGCGTCGCGGACAGCACCACCACGGCGTCTCCGAGTGCGTCCCGCGCACCCGGGTCCGTGCGCAGCGCGTTCGGCAGAGCCTCCCTCACCCCGGTCAGGGAGGCGTCGGAGGTGACGACCGCGACGCGGCCCTCGCCGACGGCCCTCCGCTCCTCGGCGACCAGCGCGGGCAGGTCACGGAGGTCCGCGATCCGCACGGCCCGCGGGGCGTCGCCTTCCTCTCGCACGGACTCGGGCACCTCCTGGTCGGGGGCGGCCTCGCGGAGAACGTCGGCGGCGACGGCCATGATCGGCGCGGGGGTCCGGTAGTTGACCCTCAGGTGCTCCACGTGCACCTTGCCCGGGGCGTACCGCTCCAGGGCGGCGTCCCACGAGCTGGTCCCCGCCGCGCTGCCGGTCTGGGCGACGTCGCCGACGACGGTCAGGGACCGGGTCGGCACCCGGCGCATCACCGTGCGCCAGGCCATCGGGGACAGCTCCTGGGCCTCGTCCACGATCACGTGCCCGTAGGCCCAGTCGCGGTCCGCGCCGGCCCGGTCGGCGGTGCTGAGGTCGGGTCCGGAGTCGTGGTGGCGGTCGGCGAGCAGGTGCGCGTCCAGCCCCTCCCTCGGGTCCTCGGTCAGACCGGTGAGGTCCAGGACGCCCTGCGCGTACCGGACCCGTTCCTCGTGCTCCGCGTGGTCCCGCCGTTGGCGGGCCCGCAGACGGCTGTCGTCCCGGCCGAGGAGGTCGGCCGCCTCGTCCAGCATCGGCACGTCCTCGACGGTCCAGTGCGCCCCGGCCGGGCGCGCCAGGCGCTCGGCTTCCGTGACCCCGGCCCGCGCCCCCACCCTGAGCAGGGCCTCGGGGTCGGCGTAGAGGTCGCGTAGCAGCTGTTCCGGAGTGAGGTCGGGCCACAGGGCGTCCAGTGCCCGCTGGACGGGTTCCTCCTGCCAGAGCCGTGCGCCCACGTGCGGGAGGTCCTCGTCCGAGACCGGCCGGCCGAGCCCCTGGGACTCGGCCCGTGCGAGCTCGCCGAGCAGCGTGTTGACCAGGTACTTGCGCGCGGTGTTGTGGGGCAGCCGCAGGTTGCGGGTGGTCTCCAGCACGTGCTCGCACACGTCGGCGGGCACGACGAGGGTGCCCGCGTCGGTCTCCACGCGCAGGTCCGCCTCGCCGAAGGCGTGCCGGGGGGCGCGCTGCCGGTCCGCCACCGCCGCGCGCACGAGCGCGACCATCCGAGGGGAGCCCTTGAGTGCGGCGATCGTGTGGGGCTCGTGGTCGGAGGACTCCACGCCGGGGAACAGTTCGCCGACCGTGCGCATGACCACGTCGGTCTCCCCGAGGGAGGGCAGGACGTCGCCGACGTAGCGTAGGAACGCCGGGTTGGGGCCCACCACCAGGACACCCCGGCGCTCCAGGACCCGGCGGTGCGTGTAGAGGAGGTAGGCGGCGCGGTGCAGGGCCGCGACGGTCTTTCCGGTGCCCGGGCCGCCCTGGACGACCAGGACCCCGGCCAGCTGCGCGCGGATGACCCGGTCCTGCTCGGCCTGGATGGTGGAGACGATGTCGGCCATGCGTCCGGTCCGGCCCCGCTGGAGGGAGGCCAGCAGGGCCGCCTCACCGACCAGCTGACGGCGGTCGCCCTCGGTGAGGCCGTCGGCGTCGAAGACCTCGTCGTCCAGCCCGACCACCCGCCTGCCGCGCACCCTGAGGTGGCGGCGCCGGGTGACCCCCTCCGGGGCACTGGGTGTGGCCGCGTAGAAGGGGCGGGCGGCCGGGGCCCGCCAGTCCACGAGGATGGTGTCGTACTCGGCGTCGCGCAGCCCGATCCGCCCCACGTAGCGCGCCTCGGTGTCACCGGGGCCGTGGGAGACGTCGATCCGGCCGAAGCACAGACCCTCCTCGACCGAACCGAGCTGGGCCCTGCGGCGCGCGTGCTCGTAGGAACGGGTCTCGCGTTCCACGATGGCGGCGTACCCGGAGCGTTCCTGGAGGTGGGCGTCGGCCAGCCGCTGGCCGGTCCGGGCGCGCAGGGCGTCGAGGCGTTCGTACATGGCGCTGACGCGGGCCTGCTCGACCGTGACCGCGGCCTCCTGAGCGGAGGGCGTCGAACGGTCGTATTGACAGGAGTCCATCTGGTGGCTAACCTTGCCCTTAGGAAGTTTTGTGATGCCGTATTGAAGTGGCGTGGGTGCCGTAGCTTAGCAGGCCGCCGTGTCGCACGCCAGTCCGCCCGTGCGCGGACGAGGACCGAACCCTCTCCCGGAACCGGGCGGGGGTTTTCGTGTTCGGGCCCACCCGCCGCCGCGTACCCGCTACACTCGGCCACATGCGAACCAGTCCGACCCACCAGGGACAGTGGTGGCGCCGCTCCTAGGCGGCGCACCGACAGTTCGCGTTCCACGAACACCGCAGCGACCGCCCCCAACCGGCGGTCGTTTGTCGTATCCAACGGCCCCGGACGGCGATGACCACCCGACCGCAGAGCGCCAAAGGACCCCGGCCGTGAAGCCCAGCGACGCACAGACCACCACGTACCGCACCCCGAGCGGCGTGACCGTCCGACGCAACGCCACCCCCTGTGACCCCGAGATCCTCACCGGACTCGTCACCTCCCTGGAGGGGCGCCGGGGCGGGGTCCTCTCCTCGGGGATGGAGTATCCGGGCCGCTACGACCGCTGGCACCTGGGGTACGTGGACCCCTGCCTGGAGATCAGCACCCGTGGGCGCCGGGTCACCGCCACCGCCCTCAACGAGCGGGGCCGGGTCCTGCTGCCCGTCCTGGCCGACGCGCTCGACACCGTTCCCGGGAGGAGCGACCGCGAGCGGGGCGCCGACCACGTCGCCGTCACGGTCCCCGACCCCGACCCCGACACCTTCTTCACCGAGGAGGAGCGCAGCCGCCGTCCGAGCGTGTTCACGGCCCTGCGCGCCGTCGTCGCGGCCCTGCGCAGCCCGGAGGACTCCAACCTGGGCCTGTACGGGGCCTTCGGCTACGACCTCGCCTTCCAGTTCGAGCCGGTCCAGCGGCACATCGACCGTGACCCCGCCGACCGCGACCTGGTCCTGCACCTGCCCGACGCCATCGTGGTCCGCGACCGCAAGCGCGAGACGTGCGTGCGCTACACCTACGAGTTCACCGTCCCCGCCGCCGAGGAGCGCGCGGAGGCCACCACGGAGGGGCTTCCCCGCGAGACCGGCCCGACCCCGCCCGTGGTCGCCGCCGAGGTCCCGCCCGGCCCCCAGCCCGGCTCCTACGCCCAGGTGGTGGCCGAGGCCAAGCAGCGGTTCCGTCGCGGTGACCTGTTCGAGGTGGTCCCCGGTCACCGCACCTACGCCCGCTGCACGTCCCCGGCCCGCTTCTACGAACTGCTGCGCGAGCGCAACCCCGCGCCCTACGAGTTCTTCTTCAACCTGGGTGAGGGCGAGTACCTCGTCGGCGCCTCACCGGAGATGTTCGTGCGGGTCACCGGCGAGCCCGGTACCGGTCAGCGGGTGGAGACCTGCCCGATCTCCGGGACCATCCGCCGAGGGGAGGACGCCCTGGGCGACGCCGAGAACATCCAGGAGCTGCTCTCCTCGGTCAAGGAGAAGTCCGAGCTCACCATGTGCACGGACGTGGACCGCAACGACAAGTCACGCGTGTGCGAACCGGGCAGCGTCAAGGTGATCGGCCGCCGTCAGATCGAGATGTACTCACGGCTCATCCACACCGTCGACCACATCGAGGGCACCCTGCGGCGCGACTTCGACGCCTTGGACGCCTTCCTCACCCACATGTGGGCCGTCACCGTCACCGGGGCGCCCAAGACCTGGGCGATGCGGTTCATCGAGCAGCACGAGACCAGCCCCCGCCGCTGGTACGGCGGCGCCGTCGGGGTGGTCAACTTCGACGGCTCCATGAACACCGGCCTCACCCTGCGCACCGCCCACATCCGCGACGGCGTCGCGGCCGTGCGCGTGGGAGCGACCCTTCTCTACGACTCCGACCCCGAGGCGGAGGAGAAGGAGACCTTCCTCAAGGCCCGCGCGCTGCTGGAGACCCTGGCCCTGGGGGAGGAGCTCGCCGACGGCCCGGCGCTGGACGCCCGGCCCGAGCCCGCCCCGGCACCGCTGCCCGGAGCGGGCATGAAGGTGCTGCTGGTGGACCACGAGGACTCCTTCGTCAACACCCTCGCCGACTACGTGCGCCGGCACGGCGCCGAGGTCACCACCGTCCGCTACGGGTTCGCCCCCGACCTCCTGGACCGGCTCGCCCCGGACCTCGTGGTCCTCTCGCCCGGGCCCGGTCTGCCGGTGGACTTCGCGATGGCGGACCTGCTGGACGCCCTGGCCGCCCGTGGCCTGCCGGTGTTCGGGGTGTGCCTGGGTCTCCAGGGGATGGTCGAGCACGCCGGGGGAGAGCTGCGCACCCTGGCCGCGCCCGTGCACGGAAAGCCCGGCCGCGTCCGGGTCTCCGGCGGGAGGCTGCTGTCCGGCTTGGGCGAGGACGACACCTTCCCCGCCGCCCGCTACCACTCCACCTACAGCACCCCGGACCTGGTGAAGCACTTCGAGGTCACCGCCGTCCTGGACGGCGAACCCGGTGAGGAACCGGTGGTGATGGCGATCGAGGACCCGGTGGCGCGCTGGTACGCGGTGCAGTTCCACCCGGAGTCGATCCTCACCGCCAGTGTCGGTGAGGGCGTCGTCGCCCGTGTCCTGGAGCTCGCCCGAGGGTGAAACCCGTGGTGGCGGCGGTACGACCTGTGTCACAGTGACCGCCGCCCACCTGGAACGATGTCGTGCGACAACAATTATCCCAGGGATACTGTTTGATCGGTTTGTGACCGGACAGGGGTGGTGTATGGGTATTTTGCTTACGATCCTCGGTATCGTCCTCATCGTCTCCGGCGTCCTCGGTGTGCTGCGTGGTCAGCTCCTCTGGGGCATCGTCGCCATCGTCATCGGCCTGTTCGTCGCGCCGGGCTACTTCTACGGGATCTGACCCACGGGAGTCCGCCCCCATCGGACCGGCGAGGGGCCGGGTGTCCGACCACGCCCGAGCGCGTGTCGGTCACCCGGCCCCTCGGCTTGGTGCTCCCGACACCGGACCGACCACGGCTGACCAGCGGGACGTGTACCCTCGGGGGAGGTCAATCGGCCCCGCCCCACACACGCTCCCGTGCTCCGGAACATCCCTGGTCGCGGCCATGACGCGTGCCCTGGGCGGGGGAGTTGCTAGGAGAGGGTGCCGTGAAGAAGGTCGAGCCCCAGGTCCGCCTGGTTGCACGTCCGCAGGTGGACTACGACGCGATCGCCGACTACCTCAAGGAGGTCGGCGGCGAGGCGTGGTTGGAGCGGTTCGACCGGGGTGACCTGGACGCCCACCTCAACGACCCCCAGAACCTCGCCGAGTTCGCCGGGCGCCTGTGCTACCGCTCGTGGGAGCCGGGCCTGAACCCGAACGTCACGCGGGTGCGCAAGGACCAGGACGCCTACCTGGGCAACATCCTGGCGAGCCTGCACGGTTCGGTCCTGGAGCACGTGAGCTTCAGCTTCGTGCTGCACAACGTCTCTCGGGTGCTCACCCACGAACTCATTCGCCACCGGCCGGGCGTGGCCGTCTCGCAGGAGTCGCTGCGCTTCGTGCGCCTGACCGACCTGCCCTTCTGGTTCCCGGAGTGGGCCGAGGAGGACCCGGAGCTGATGGAGCGCGCCAGCGCCATGCTCCAGCAGATGGAGGACTTCCAGTTCTGGATGGCCGAGCACTTCGGCCTGGACGACGACGGCGTGAAGTTCGCGGAGAAGAAGCACAAGACCTCCTTCATGCGCCGCTTCGCCCCCGAGGGCGTGGCGACCGGGCTGGTGTGGACCGCCAACGTGCGCACGCTGCGGCACACCCTGGAGGCCCGTACCGCGCCCGGCGCGGAGGAGGAGATCCGTCTCCTGTTCAACCTCATCGGAGAGACGCTGAAGGCGGAGGCCCCCGCGCTCTTCGGCGACTACACCGTCGAGGACGGTGTGTGGGTGCCCCAGCACCGCAAGGTCTGACCGTTCCACCCCGTGCGCCCGTCCCTCGCCGAGGGGCGGGCGCCGTGTCGTCCACGGGGTGTGCCACGCGTCAACGGCCGGGCTACGGCTCGTCATCGGGGGTTCATCGAAGTCGCCGCAGGCCAAGGGGGGTTTTATGGTCGGCACTTCCTTGTTCACGGAGTGACCGAAAGGCCTTTGCGGGCTCCGTGTGGGGGTAGAGCCCCGGCGAGTACGGGGCACACGTCCCGTTGCCGTGAACCAGGAGGGGATGCTCCGTGACAGGCGAACTCGTACCAGAGAACCTGGTCGGTCACCGCGTGCTCGACGCCGAGGGCGCCCACGTGGGGAAGATCAACCAGGTGTACCTCGACGACAGCACCGGGGAACCGAGCTGGGTGTCGGTCCACACCGGGATGTTCGGCATGCGGGAGACCCTCGTGCCGCTCCAGGGGGCGCGTCCCGTGGAGGAGGACATCCAGGTGCCCTACGACAAGGCGGTCGTCAAGGAAGCCCCGCAGGTCGACGCCGAGCGGCACATCACCCCGGAGGACGAGGCCCTGGTCCGCGACTACTTCGCGAGGCAGGGCGGGTTCCCCCGGCAGGCCCAGGGGGAGAGCGACACCGCGATGGCGGACCCGGGCGCCGGGACCGCGGAGGGGACCGCATCCGGTGCCGCCATGACCGGGGGGACCGGCAGCCACGGTGACTTCGCGGACCAGCGTGAGGGCCGGGGAGACGAGCCGCAGGCCGGTGACCCGCTGGAGCGGTTCCGGCCCGACGAGCGTCTGGGCGGTCCCGGCGCGGGCGACACCGACGACCTCTCCGTCCTCCGCCACGAGGAGCGGGTGGACATCGGGGTCGAGCGCCGTGAGGGCGGGCAGGCGCGGATGCGCAGGCACGTCGAGACCGAGCGCTTCGAGGAGACGGTCCCGCTGCACCACGAGGAGTTGGAAGTGGAGCGGCGGCCCATCACCGATCCGTCGCAGGTGCCCGATCCCGGGCACATGGAGGAGGACGAGCGGACCTTCACGCTCTACGAGGAGCGCCCGGTCGTCTCCAAGGAGGAGGTGCCGGTCGAGGAGGTCCACGTCCGCAAGCGGGACGTCACCCATGAGGAGCACATCGAGGGCGAACTCCGCAAGGAGCGCATCGACTTCGAGGACGAGGACGGAATCCCGCCCAGGGGTCCTGACGGCGCTCCGTGACGACGCGCGTACACGCTACCTCCGAGTGGCCCCTCCCAGGAGGGGCCGCTTGCTCGTGCGGGCCTCCTTGCTCGGTATTTTTGGTATACCGCTAGCAGGAAGGCTGTCATGACCGAGCAGAAGCCCCCCACGATCTTCCGCGACGTACGCCCCATGGGCGGCGCCCCCGTCGACCTGGTGGTGGTCGACGGAGTGGTGGCCGACCGCGCCTCCACGGGGGACGCCGACGTGGTCGACTGCGGCGGGCGCGTCGCGCTGCCCACGCTGGTCGACGCGCACATCCACCCGGACAAGACCTCCTGGGGTGAGCCCTGGTACTCGCGCCGCCCCGCGCGGGGGATCGCCGACCTGGGAGAACAGGACGCAGAGTTCTTCCGTGCCTGCCCCAGCCCCGTGGCCGACCGCGCCGAACGCCTCATGGGCCACGCCGTCACCCGTGGAACCCGGGCGATGCGCGCGCACGCGGACGTCGCTCCCGCCTACGGGCTGGACGGTCTGCACGGCGTTCGTGAGGCCTCCCGCCGTCTGGCGCACGCGCTGGACGTGCGGATCGTCGCCTTCCCCCAACACGGGGTCCGCCGCGCTCCCGGCACGGACGCCCTGTTGGAGGAGGCGTTGCGCACCGGCGCGGCCGACCTGGTCGGCGGGATCGACCCCGAGGGGTTCGACGACGACCTGTACGGACAGCTCGACCTCGTGTTCGGCCTCGCCGACCGGTACCGGGTGGGTGTCGACATCCACCTGCACGACAGCGGCTCCGTGGGCTCGCGCACCATGTGGGCGATCATCGAACGCACCCGGGCGCTGGACATGGGCGGCCGCGTCACGGTCAGCCACGCCTTCGGGGTGACCCTGGCCGCCGAGGACTTCGAGGCCGTGGCCGCCGGTCTCGGTGAGGCGGGGATCGCGCTCACCACCGTGGCCCCGGACCCGTCCCGGGTCCTGCCGGTGGCGCGGCTGCGCGAACACGGCGTGCGCGTCGGTGTGGGTTCGGACGGGGTCCGTGACTCCTGGAGCCCGTTCGGTGACGCCGACATGCTGCACCGCGCCCACCTGCTGGCCAGGGCGCTCAGGGCGCGGCTCGACGACCAGCTCGCGGACGCCTTCCTGACCGCCGCGCACGACGGGGCGTCCCTGGTCGGCCTGCCCCGGGCCGACTTCGCGCCGGGTGCCCCCGCCGACTTCCTCCTGGTAGACGGCGAGTGTCTGCCGCAGGTCGTGGTGGACCTGCCCCAGCGCCACGCGGTCGTCCGCGCGGGCCGAGTCGTGGCCCGTGAGGGCCGCCTCCTCTGACGCTTCGGCCTCCCGCGGGGAAAGCGGAAGAAATCTGAAAGCCTTGCGCACTAGGTTTCTTGACTGACGGACGCCGGGGCGGCGGTGCTGACACCACGAGCCCCGGTGAGGACGTGGACCCGGGCCCTGCCACCCGGGTACTCGGAGCGGTCAGGACGGGACCGCTCGTTCGTTCGGGCCGGTCAGGACGGGACGGGCCCGTGCATGCGGGGGCGGGTCGGCGGTGGGAGTGGGAAGAGCGCCCACCGCCGACCCGCCAGCCCTCCCTCACTCTGTCCCCGCCTCAAGTTAGGGTCGTGGCCCGCGACCGGAGCCTCCGGACGCGATGAAGGCAGGGAGGGCCCCGATGGCCGAGGACCGCCAGGGGAACGAGCGGATCGACCGGGCCGAGAGGATCGTCGCGGCGCCGCCAGCCGCGGTCTACCGGGCGCTGACCGACGGTGAGGTCCTGGAGGCCTGGCTGCCCCCGGAGGGCATGGGGGGTCGGATCGAGAACTTCGACCCGCGGCTCGGGGGCGGGTTCCGCATGGTGCTCACCTACGGTGAGTCCGACGCCGGGCACGGCAAGACCTCGGAGACCACCGACGTCACCGAAGTGCGGTTCGACGAACTCGTGCCGGGCGAGCGGGTCGTGCAGTCCGTTGACTTCGACTCGGACGACCCCGCCTTCCTGGGGACGATGATCATGACCTGGCGGATGGAGCCCGTCCCCCAGGGCACGCGGGTGACCATCGAGGCGACCGGTGTGCCCCCGGGCATCCGAGCCGAGGACCACGAGGTCGGTCTGCGATCCTCGTTGGCCAACCTCGCCGGGCACGTCGAGCCCTGAGGCGTCCGTGCCACCGCCCCGGGCCCGGTCCAGGCATTCTCCAGGGAGGTCCCCGTCAAGAGTGTCCGCGCGCCCGCGCAGGGGCTCCCTGGTGTGTCCTCCCTGGTCGGGACAGACCGGGCGCTTAGGGTCGCTCTTGTCGGCCGCCGACACGGAGGGGGAACGCGATGAGCGAGGACGTGGGCGCGGAGATCACCGAGGAGGAGGTCTCCGGCACGGAGGACGGGCACGGGGAGGCCCCCCGCGCCGAGCCCGAACCGCGCGGACGCGAGGCCGCACCCGGCCGGGGCCACACCATCGTCGTGGGCGCCGGAATGGCGGGGTTGGCCGCCGCGGACCGTCTGGCGGAGCAGGGTGAACGCGTGACCGTGGTCGAGGCCCGGGACCGTACCGGGGGACGCATCCACTCCTTGCACGCCTGGGAGGGCGCCACCCTGGATGTGGGGGCCTCCTGGATGCGCGGCGAGGAGAACAACCCGCTGTCCCGCCTGGTGGAGCAGGTGGGCGCGCGCACCGCCGTGTTCAACCGCTCCACCGAGACCGCCTACGACCCCAAGGGCCGCAGGCTCCTGTTCGACCGGCACCGCCGCAACCTGGAGGACGTCAACCTCCTCCACGAGCACATGTACTGGGCGACGGTCGGCGCGAGCCCGGAGGAGTCGATGGAGGAGGGCATCGACCACGCCCTCTACGACGCCAACCTCGTGCGCTCCCGGGCCAGGGACGCCGCCGAGATCGTCCACCGGATCGCCGAGGCCGACCACGGGGCGGACGCCGAGGAGGTCGCGTTCGCCGCGGTCGCCTCCCGGCACGAGTTCAGCGGGGACGACGTGGTCTTCCCCGACGGCATGAGCCAGCTCACCGACCACCTCGCTCGTGGGCTGGACGTCCGTCTGGAGCACGTGGTCCTGGAGGTGTCCCACGACGACCGGGGGGTCGGGGTGCGGGTGGACACCCCCGACGGCGAGGAGACCCTGACCGCGGACCGGGTCCTGGTCACCCTGCCCATCGGGGTCCTCCAGGCGGGCCAGGTCGACTTCACCCCGGAACTGCCCGAGGACAAACGCGACGCCGTGGCGCGACTGGGGAACGGTCTGCTGGAGAAGCTGTTCCTGCGCTTCGACGACGTCTTCTGGGGTGACGCCGAGGTCCTGGTCCACCTGGGCACCGAGGAGGGCACCTGGTTCCACTGGTACGCCGGTCAGAACGTCTACGGTCAACCCATCCTGGTCAGCCGCAACGGCGGCAACGCGGCGCGTTTCCTCTCGGACATGGGGGACGGGGACGTCGTCGAACACGCCATGGCCTCCCTGCGCGGCATGTTCAAGAAGGCCCCGGACCCGGTGGACCACTACCTCACGCACTGGATGGACGACCCCTTCGCGCGCGGCGGGTTCTCGTTCACCGCCGTCGGCGCCGGGGACGGGGACCGCGTGGCCCTGGGTGATCCCGTCGGCGACCGCCTCTTCTTCGCGGGCGAGGCCACCGAGATCGAGCACACCGCCACCGTGCACGGCGCCCTGCTTTCCGGGCGGCGGGAAGCCGACCGCATCCTCGACCTCGGCTGAACCACCACCGGAGTGTGCGTCCGCGCAGGTCGCACCCGGGTCCCGGGCGAAGTCCGTACACGGTACGATCAGCGGGAGGCCGTCCGTCCGGGCACCCGGTTCCGGTGGGGCACGAGGTGGCGGGGAACGACGGCCCCGCCCGTTATCGTTGGCGGTATGGGGCGATCCGCGGAAGAAGGCAGAGACGAGGCGGGGGGCAGCGTGGCCAGCCCGGTGGTCAGTGACCGCATCTGGACGGTTCCCAACCTGTTGAGCATGCTCCGGTTGTTGGGTGTGCCGCTGTTCCTCTGGCTCATCCTGGTGCCCCAGGCCGACTGGTGGGCGCTGCTCGTGCTCGCCCTGGCCGGACTCAGCGACTGGCTGGACGGCAAGATCGCCCGGGCCTGGAACCAGGCCACCAAACTGGGGCAGATCCTCGACCCGCTCGCCGACCGCCTCTACATCTTCGCGGCCCTGCTCGGACTGGTCCTGCGCGGCATCATCCCGTGGTGGCTGATGGGCATCCTGGTGCTGCGCGACGTCCTCATCCTTGGCGCGCTCCCGCTGCTGCGCCACTTCGGCTACGGGCCGCTGCCGGTCAACTTCGCGGGCAAGGCCGCCACCCTCTGCCTGCTCTACTCGTTCCCGCTGCTGTTCATCGCCGGATACGCGTCCCTCGTCGGAGATGTGGCCCGGATTATAGGTTGGGCCTTCGCGCTCTGGGGAACGGCTCTGTACTGGTGGGCCGGACTGCTCTACGCCGTACAGGGACTGCGTCTGATCGACCAGACCCGCCGCGACGAACGCGCTGATCACACGGGTTCCCTCACGGGGGCCCGGGACAGCGACCCCGCACGCGGCCGCGGCGTGGACCGACCCGATCCGTCCGCACCGGCGTCCGCTGACGGCGCGCTCGGCGCGGAACCCGAGGGCTCGGACGGACCGGGCTCGCCGGACCAGGGCCAGGCCGCGCCCTGATCCACCGAACGAACCGGCGGACCGGCTCACCAGAGTCCTGTCGGATCGAAAGGGAGTGTCGTCTCCGCAATGAGAACATGTCCCACCGCGCGCGACCGTGCGCGTTCCGAGAAACCATCCTTCGCCGCGTCTCCTGACGGCCCCGCCGTTCGGGGGTGCGCGCGATGACCGCACCCGACTCCGCGCCCGTCCCCCCGAACGAGGGCGCACCCACCGCACCCCCCATGAAGGCCGTGGTGATGGCGGGAGGCGAGGGCACACGCCTGCGCCCGATGACCGCCAACCAGCCCAAACCGCTCCTTCCGGTCGTGAACCGACCGATCATGGAGCACGTGCTGCGCCTGCTGCGCAAGCACGGGTTCACCGAGACCGTGGTCACCGTGCAGTTCCTGGCCACGCTCATCCGCAACTACTTCGGTGACGGCGAGGAGCTCGGCATGAAGCTCCACTACGTCGCCGAGGAGGTGCCGCTCGGCACCGCGGGCAGCGTCAAGAACGCCGAGGAACACCTGCGCGGCGAACCGTTCATCGTCATCTCCGGTGACGCGCTCACCGACATCGACCTCACCGACATGGTCCGGTTCCACAAGGAGCGCGGCGCCAAGGTCACGATCGCCCTCAAGCGGGTGCCCAACCCGCTGGAGTTCGGCATCATCATCGTCGATGACCAGGGGCGCATCCAGCGCTTCCTGGAGAAACCCACCTGGGGCCAGGTCTTCTCCGACACCGTCAACACCGGCATCTACATCATGGAACCGGAGGTGCTCGACCGCGTCGCCGAGGGCGAGGTGGTCGACTGGTCCGGCGACGTCTTCCCCGAACTGCTGGAGGAGGGCGCGCCCCTGTACGGGTACGTCGCCGACGGCTACTGGGAGGACGTGGGCACCCACGAGAGCTACCTCAGCGCACAGGCCGACGTGCTCTCCGGCAAGGTCGACGTCGAGATCGACGGCTTCGAGGTCTCGCCCGGAGTGTGGATCGGCGAGGGCGCCGAGGTCGACGCCAGCGCCGTGCTCAAGGGCCCCCTGTACGTCGGCGACTACGCCAAGGTCGAGGCCGGGGCGGAGCTGCGCGAGTACACCGTGGTCGGCAGCAACACGGTCGTGCGCGCGGAGGCCTTCTGCCACCGCACCGTGCTGCACGACAACGTCTTCATCGGCCGGGGCGCCAACCTGCGCGGCGCCGTGATCGGCAAGAACACCGACGTGATGGCGGCCGCCCGGATCGAGGAGGGCGCGGTCGTCGGCGAGGACTGCGTCATCGAGTCCGAGGCGTACGTGAGCAACGACGTCAAGGTCTACCCGTTCAAGACCATCGAGGCCGGCGCGGTGGTCAGCACCAACGTCGTCTGGGAGTCGCGCGGGCAGCGCTCGCTGTTCGGCCCCCGGGGCGTGTCCGGACTGATCAACGTGGAGATCACCCCGGAGCTCGCGGTGCGGCTGGCCAACGCCTACGCCACCACGCTCAAGAAGGGCGCGATCGTCACGACCTCCCGTGACGTCTCGCGGGCGGCTCGCACGCTCAAACGGGCGGTCATCAGCGCGCTCACGGCGGCCGCCATCGAGGTGCGCGACCTGGAGGTGGTCCCGCTTCCGGTGGCGCGCTTCCACACCTCGCAGAGCGGGATCAGCGGCGGCATCACCGTGCGCACCAGCCCCGGGGACCCCGAGTCCGTGGACATCATCTTCCTGGACGGAGAGGGCGCCGATCTCTCGTCGGGGGCCCAGCGCAAGCTCGACCGGGTCTTCTCCCGGGCCGAGTACCGCAGGGCCTTCCCCGGGGAGATCGGCGAGCTGTCCTTCCCGTCGCGCAACGTGGAGAACTACTCCCACGAGCTGCTGCGCTCCGTGGACACCTCAGGGGTGGCCGAGGCCGAACTCAAGGTCGTGGTCGACTGCGCGGGTGGGACGGGATCGCTCATCCTGCCCTCCCTGCTGGGCAGGATCGGCGTGGACGTGCTCACGGTCAACAACCGGCTGGACGAGGCCTCGCCCACCGACACCGTCGCGAAGAAGATGCGGGACCTGGAGCGGTTGGGCGAGCTGGTCGCCAACTCCGGCGCCGACTTCGGTGTGCGCTTCGACCCGGTGGCCGAGCGGCTGTCCATCGTGGACGAGAACGGCGAGCTGGTGGACGGCGACCGCGCGCTCCTGGTGGTCCTGGACCTGGTCGCCGCCGAACGCGGTGGCGGACGGGTGGCCCTGCCGGTCACCACGACCCGCGTGGCGGAGAAGGTGGCGCGCTCCCACGGGGCCGAGGTGCTCTGGACGGCCACCGCCACGGACGAGCTGACCAAGGCGGTGCGTTCCGAGGGCGCAGAGATCGTCTTCGCCGGAGACGGCCGGGGCGGCTTCGTCGTCCCCGAGTTCAGTCCCACCAGTGACGCGATCGCCGCCTTCGTGCGGTTGCTCGGTCTGGTGGCCCGGACCCGGCGCTCGCTCGGCCAGATCGACCGTGCGATCCCTCAGGCGCACCTCCTGCGCCGTTCGGTGCCCACCCCGTGGGCGGTCAAGGGGAGCGTGATGCGCGCGGTCGTGGAGGCCGCCGGAGAGCGCGAGCTGGACACCACGGACGGGGTGCGGGTGATCGAATCCGACGGCAGCTGGGCGCTGGTCCTGCCGGACACGGCGGAGGCCGTCACCCATCTTTGGGCGGAAGGTCCTGATTCGGACACTGTGCAGCGCCTACTCGACGAGTGGGCCGCCGTGGTGGAGCAGGCCGAGAGCTAGGGCGTGTTCTTTGGGCGCTCTCGTCGGTGGCGGCTCCGCCGACACCGACGAGAGCGGCCGTCTCCCCCGCTGTGCACCACTACGCAAGCACAGTGGGGGCCCGCCCGGGTTTGGCTGGCCGAGCTTCGTCGGCGCGGCGAGAGGCCCCTGGTGGTAACGCGAGACCGCACCGCAGGCGTCCGTTGAGGCTGGTGGCGGGCGGCGGGTGGGAGGAATGATTCACAAGAACACGCGCTAGCGGAGTGGCCCCGGTCCCCGGGGGCGTGTGGGCGCGGACGGAAGGGACGTCCGCGCCCACACGGTGTGTCCGCCTCCTGCCCCGGGGTGTTCACGTCCTTCATCGGGTCCGGGGATAAAGTGGACGAAGTCGCAGGCCCGGGCAGGGGAGGTCAGTTCGTGGAAATCCGCTCCGGGTGACCGAGAACCAAACGCCCGGGAAGGGCATCTGTTCCAGAACAGGTGTCGGTCTCCCACGAGGCCGGTCACCGGACGCGGCGGGGCCCCAGGTTCCTACGCGTCCGAACCCCGCGGCGCGGGCGCCCGGCGTGGTGTCCGCGGCGGGCTTGGGGGAGCGAAACCCTGTCTGGACAGGGATATGGTTTAAAGTCGAGTGTTCCCTGAGGCACCGTGTCACCACCCGCCACGGGAATCCCGGCAACGGCGGACATCCAACGGGGGTGACAAGGAGTCCTACTTGGGGGATGAGACCTAGCGACCGACCGCGTGAGGCGACCCACTGCCGCGACAGTGGACCGACTCACCGTGTTCCGGACGGTGAGTGGGCCCCTTGCCCGCCCGGCGCCCGGAACGCGCCACCGATCAGCCGAATCAAGCACCGCCCCGTGCGGTAGGAGGCCGAGCCGACCTATGTCGAGCGTTTACTGCACGCAGTGCGGTCACGCCGTTGCGGATGATGCCCGTTTCTGCTCCCACTGTGGAACACCCGTCCGCAGGGCCGAACAGCAGAGCCCACGGCCCAACGCCGGCGACTCCGCGGGAGATGTCACGTCGACCATCTCCATCTCCGGTATACAGGCGCTGGAGGAGGAGGAACAGGGCGATGAACTCGGCGGCGACGACCCCGCCAGTACCGACGCCCTTCCGCCCGGAACCGCCTTGCTGGTGGTCCGGCGGGGCCCCAACGCCGGGAGCCGGTTCCTGTTGGACAGCGACGTGACCACCGCTGGCCGACACCCCAACAGCGACATCTTCCTCGACGACGTCACCGTCTCCCGACGCCACGTGGAGTTCTTCCGCCGCGGCAACGGCTTCGGGGTCCGCGACGTGGGCAGCCTCAACGGCACCTACGTCAACCGCGAGCCGGTGGACGAGGCCGAACTCGGCGGCGGGGACGAGATCCAGATCGGCAAGTTCCGGATGGTCCTGCTGACCAAGCCGCGCCGATGACGATCCGCTGACCACGGTCGACGGGGGCGGGTGTGCCGATGAGGTTTGCGGCCCCCCGCCTCCGGACAGCTTTGTAACGAAGGGTGCCGATTTCGCCCTCGGGTCCTGATCCGACGGAGCAGGGACGAGCGCCCATCCGGCATGACGACTCGTGGGACGGAGCCGCTGTGAAACACATGGAGGTCGTCGGCGTCCGGGTTGAGATGCCCTCGAACCAACCGATTGTCCTGCTCAAGGAATCCGAGGGGGACCGCTACCTGCCGATCTGGATCGGTGGGGTGGAGGCCTCCGCGATCGCGCTCGCCCAGCAGGGTGTCTCGCCCGCGCGCCCGCTCACCCACGACCTGTTCCGCGACGTCCTGGACGCGCTGGACACGGCGCTGGAGACGGTGAACATCACGGGCCTGAGCGACGGGATCTTCTACGCCGAGCTGGTCTTCAGCAACGGTGTGGAGGTCAGCGCCCGGCCCTCGGACTCCATCGCCCTGGCCCTGCGGACCGGCACCCCGATCTACGCCCACGAGGACGTGATCGAGGAGGCCGGGATGCCGATCCCGGACGAGCAGGAGGACCAGGTCGAGGCGTTTCGGGAGTTTCTGGACAACATCTCGCCGGAGGATTTCGGGCAACGTGGTACCTGAGCGGTCGGGGCTCGCCCTTCGCGGGCCCCGATTGCTTTCTCGCGGCCGTGACCTGCGGGTTCGTCGGTCGCACTGGTGATAGATTGGGTGAACGGAATGGTCGTGGAGGGCGCAGCCGAAAACCGTTCGGTGGGTTTCGGCCCGGCGGGGTCCGGCACCGCGGCTCCATTGGCGTGCACACTTGGCGACGCGCCGCGCGCCTTCGTTGACGCTGCCCTGCGGTCGTCCTACCGTCAGTGCTGTGAAACCCACGGCGCGCCCGTTCCCTGAGTGGATTCCCCTGTCGATGCCGCCGTGGGACGAGAAGCCGGAGGTCGGCGTGGCGGTAGCGAGCGGCAAGCGGGATCACCATGACAGGCGGTCCGCGCTGCGGCTAGCGGGGCAGCAGGGCCTACTGTGCGAAGAGGACGTGATGGCGCTGCCTACGGACGTCGGGTATCGGGGTCCAGCGGCGTGTACGGCCGCCGGGATCACCTATCGACAGCTGGACTACTGGGCCAGGACCGACCTGGTGGTGCCCAGTGTGCGCACGGGAGCCCACAACGCCCCCCTGTACAGCCTTCCCGACATCCTGATGCTGAAGGTGGCCAAGCGGCTCCTGGACACCGGGATATCGCTCCAGCAGATCCGCACCGCGGTGGACCACCTGCGCGGCCGCCCCGCCGTCGACCTGTCCCGCATCACCCTGATGAGCGACGGCGTGAGCGTCTACGAGTGCACCTCGCCCGAGGAGGTCGTCGATCTCATGCAGCGCGGCCAGGGCATGTTCGGTCTGGCGCTGGCCAACGTCTCCCGCGAACTGGAGGAGGCGCTCGGTGTGGTCCCGGCCGAGGAGAGAGCCGACCTTCCCGCCGCGGCCCCCCAGGCCGTGGACGAACTGGCCCTGCGGCGCAGGGAGCGCCGCACCGGGTGAAACCGTGCCGACACTGGTGAGTCGGCCGTGGTGAAAGGTGTGCCCTGACTCGGTGTCAGGGGCCAGGATCGAGTACGGTCGTAGTCACAACGGGGATGAAAACCGACATTCGCCCTGCTTGTACACACATACAGAGCGTCAGCAGGCCGCTGATACCGCGCGGGAGAGACCTCGGCAACGGGGCGCCGACGGGGCAATACTCCCCAGTAACCTCTCAGGCACCATGGACCGCGCGGAGTAGGCCGCTCTGAAGCCTGGGCGCGGTCGTGCCCGGTGACAGAGGGGGAGACCGTGAGGAACACCGCCGACCCGATCGGCCCTGTCACCAGGAGGTCTCCGTGCCTGACCCGTCGAACGTCCCCACCCCGGGCGCCCCCGCCCGGGTGTTCGCGGACCGACACATCGGACCCGCCCCCGCCGAGACCGCCGAGATGCTCAAGACGGTCGGCTACGGATCCACCGCCGAGCTCATGAACGCCGCCGTGCCCGCGTCCATCCTCAGCTCCCCGGGCCGCAGTGCCACGCTCGACCTGCCCGAGGCGATCGGCGAGGCCGAGGCCCTGGCGGAACTGCGTGACCTGGCCTCGCGCAACAGGATCACCACGCCGATGATCGGCCGCGGCTACTACGGCACGCTCACGCCCCCCGTCATCCTGCGCAACATCATGGAGAACCCGGCCTGGTACACGGCGTACACGCCCTACCAGCCCGAGATCTCGCAGGGCCGCCTCGAGGCCCTCATCAACTTCCAGACCATGGTCTCCGACCTCACGGGCCTGCCCATCACCGGCGCGTCCCTGCTGGACGAGTCCACCGCCGCCGCCGAGGCCATGACCCTGGCCCGCCGAGCCAGCAAGGTCAAGAGCGACGTCTTCGTGGTCGACGCCGACGTCTTCCCGCAGACCCTCCAGGTCCTGCGCACCCGCGCCGAGCCCCTGGGCATCGAGGTCGTCGTCGCCGACCTCACCCAGGGCCTGCCCGAGGGCGACGCCTACGGTGTCTTGGTCCAGTACCCGGCCTCCAGCGGCGCGGTGCGCGATCCCAGCGCCGTCATCGCCGAGGCCCACGAGCGCGGCGCCCTGGCCGTGGTGGCCGCCGACATCCTCGCCCTGACCCTGCTGCGCAGCCCCGGTGACCTGGGCGCCGACATCGCGGTGGGCTCCACCCAGCGCTTCGGTGTCCCGCTCGGCTTCGGCGGCCCGCACGCCGGATACATGTCGGTGGGGGAGAAGCTCCGCCGCCAGCTGCCCGGCCGACTGGTCGGCGTATCGGTGGACGACGCGGGCAAGCCCGCCTACCGTCTGGCACTCCAGACCCGTGAACAGCACATCCGCCGCGAGAAGGCCACCAGCAACATCTGCACCGCGCAGGTGCTCCTGGCCATCATGGCCGGGATGTACGCCGTCTACCACGGCCCCGACGGACTGCGCGCGATCGCCCGCCAGGTCCACACCCGCACGGCCGCCCTGGCCGACACGCTCGCCCGGCGCGGTTTCGAGGTGCTCCACGGGGCCCACTTCGACACCCTGCGCGTGCGCGTGCCCAGTGCCGACCGGGTGGTCGAGCGCGCGCTGGAGGCCGGGATCAACCTGCTGGACGTCGACCAGACCACGGTCGGCCTCAGCGTGGACGAGACCACCACGGTCGCCGACCTGGAGAAGGTCCTGGCGGCCTTCGGGGAGGCCGACCGGGGCGCCGAGCGCGGCCCGGTGACCGTGGACGGCGACGCCGACCATCTGCCCGCCGACCTCGCGCGCGGCGTCGACTACCTGACCCACCAGGTGTTCAACACCCACCGCAGCGAGACCTCCCTGCTGCGCTACATGCGCCGCCTGTCCGACCGCGACCTCGCGCTGGACCGCACCATGATCCCGTTGGGCTCGTGCACCATGAAGCTCAACGCGACCGCCGAGATGGAGTCCATCACCTGGCCGGAGTTCGCGGGCCTGCATCCGTTCGCCCCGCTCGACCAGGCGGCCGGCAGCGTGTCGCTCATCCGCGACCTGGAGGGCTGGCTGGCCGAGGTCACCGGCTACGACGCCGTCTCACTTCAGCCCAACGCCGGTTCCCAGGGCGAGCTCGCCGGTCTGCTGGCGATCCGCGGCTACCACCGCTCGCGCGGTGACGACGACCGCGACGTCTGCCTCATCCCCAGCTCCGCACACGGCACCAACGCCGCCAGCGCGGTCATGGCGGGCATGCGGGTGGCCGTCGTGGCCTGCGCCGACGACGGCAACGTCGACCTCGACGACCTGCGCGCCAAGATCGCCAAGCACGGCGGCGAGCTGGCGGCCATCATGGTCACCTACCCCTCCACCGCAGGCGTGTACGAGGACACCATCACCGAGGTCTGCCGCCTGGTCCACGAGGCGGGCGGTCAGGTCTACGTGGACGGGGCCAACCTGAACGCACTGGTCGGCTGGGCCAAGCCGGGCGAGTTCGGGGCCGACGTCAGCCACCTCAACCTGCACAAGACCTTCTGCATCCCGCACGGCGGCGGCGGTCCGGGCGTGGGCCCCGTCGCGGTCCGCTCGCACCTGGCGGGCTTCCTGCCCAACCACCCGGGCCAGCCCGAGGCGGGCCCGCACACCGGTGTCGGCCCGGTCTCGGGCGCTCCCTTCGGCTCGGCGGGCATCCTGCCCATCTCCTGGGCCTACGTGCGGATGATGGGCGGTGACGGCCTGCGCGCCGCCACCGAGACCGCCGTGCTCTCCGCCAACTACGTGGCCAAGCGCCTGGAGCCGTACTTCCCGGTGCTCTACACGGGCGCCAACGGCCTGGTCGCGCACGAGTGCATCATCGACATCCGTCCGCTCCAGAAGGCCAGCGGCATCAGCAACGAGGACGTCGCCAAGCGCCTGATGGACTACGGCTTCCACGCGCCGACCATGTCCTTCCCGGTCAACGGCACGCTCATGGTGGAGCCCACGGAGAGCGAGAACCTCGCCGAGCTGGAGCGGTTCGTCCAGGCGATGATCTCCATCCGCGGCGAGATCGACCGCGTCGTCAAGGGCGAGTGGGACGCCGAGGACAACCCGCTGCGGGGCGCCCCGCACACCGCGGAGGCGGTCACCGCCGACGAGTGGACCCGCTCCTACACGCGCGCGGAGGCGGCCTACCCTCTGCCGACGCTGCGCCAGGACAAGTACTGGCCGCCGGTCGGCCGGATCGACCAGGCCTACGGTGACCGCAACCTGGTCTGCTCCTGCCCGCCGCCGGAGGCCTTCGAGCTGTAGCCGCGAGGGTACGGAACCGCGTGCCCGCGTGAACCTGTGAGGGGCGCCCACCCGCGAGGGTGCGGCGCCCCTTGGCGTGTCTTCCGAGGGGCCGGGGCCGACGGGAACCAGCGGCGAGGGCGACACCCCCGCCGCGGGCCCGCGACGGCCGGGAGAGGGCGCGTTAGAGTTTGCACAGCCGCCGCCGAGGCCGGTCGCGGTCACGCCCGTGGCCCGCGCTCCCCGTCGCGCGGGCCCGACACCCCCATGGAAAGCGGAACGAATGACCACGACGTCCGGACCTCCCGCGCGCTCTGGCCCCGCAGACCCCGCCGACCCCGCGCCCCGGGCCACGGACCCCGACGACGCCGAGGGCACCTCCGTGCCCTCGCCGGAGGGCGCCTCGGACCTGTGCGACCAGGCCCAGGACCTCGCCGAGGGCGGACACCTCAAACGGGCCGCCAAGCTCTACCAGCGGGCCGTCTCGGCCAACCCCCCGCCCCGGGTCCAGGCCAGGGCCCTGCTCGGCCTCGCCGTGGTGCAGGACCAGCGCGGGGACCCGGCCGCCTCCAGAGAGGCCGCGCGCCGCGCCCTGGCCACCGGAGACACCCGTTACGCCCCCCGCGCCGCCTACCACCTGGCGCTCTCCCTGGAGCAGGAGGGGGCGCACGGTGAGGCCGTCCGCGTCTGGCACCGCCTGCTGGACCTCGGAGGCCCCGCCTACACGGCGGTGGCCCGCTATGGACTGGCGCGCGCGGCGGAACTGCGCGGCGAGGAGGCGGAGGCGGAGGAGCACTGGGAGGCGGCCCTGGAGCTACCGCCCGGAGACGCGGCGATCAGCCGCCTGCACGCCGCCACCGTGGCGGAGGCCGCAGGCGACCTGGCCGGCCGACTCCTGGAGCGGGGAAGGCCGGACGCCGCGGCCGTCGCGGTCGAATGCGGCCTGAGCGTGGGCGACGACCCCGGGCTGCGGATGCTGCGCGCCGCCACCCACCTGGAGAGGGCCATCGCGGACGTGGGCACCGTGGTGGACGCCGGGTCGACCGAGGGGGAACCGGGCACGCGCCCGCGACCGCGCACCTCGGGGGCGGCGGTGGAACTGCTCGCGGGCCTGTTGTCCCTGAGAGGGGAGCCGGACGCCGGGGAACAGGTCTGGCGCCTGGGGCTGGACAGCCGTGACCGGGACACAGCCGAAGCCGTACGGGCGCGGCTGCGCAGCCCCTTCGCCCAGGACCGGCCGGAGGGCGGCGGGGAACAGCCCGAACCGTGGTGGGAGGCCTACCTGGAGGAGGCGGTCGCCACCTCCAGTGCGCCCGCGCTGGCGGGGGAGCTGTTCGCGGTCGTCACGCAGATGCACGCCCTGCTGGCCGTCCCGGTCGTCGAGGGCGAGTCCCGTCCGGCGGCCCTGCGCGCCGCCATGGAGACGGCCCTGCGCACGCCGAGCGAGCTCGTATGGGGGAGTTCCGTGCACGCCGACTTCCGGCGCCGGCTCAGCGCGGCGATGGGTGAGGACGTCCTGCCGGAGCAGTGGCCGGACGGGGGCTGAGCGGACGGGCCCGGACCGGACCCGCGGAGGACGCTCTCGGGAGCGCTCGGGTCAGGCGGCGACCCGGGGGCGGTGCGGGGCCACGACCGCGCCGTCCGGGAGGAGCTCACCGGTGTCGTCGAAGAGGACGACACCGTTGCAGAGCAGACTCCAGCCCTGTTCCGGGTGGCTGGAGACGACCCGCGCGGCCTCGCGGTCGGTGTCCTCGAAGGAAGGGCAGGCGGGTGAATGGCTGCACATGTCAGAGCCTTTCGTCGGGGTGCTCCTCGTTGAGCTGAGGCCAACAATAGTGGCTGACATCACATGATGTTGTCGGTTTAGGTCGACAACGTTCGTTGGCGTGTCTTGTTGGCCTTCACCAAGTGAGACACGCCTCACCCCGGATCGGTTCTGTTCGAGGTGACCCGTTCCCCGGGGTCCTTCGGCCGCACCGCCCCCGAAGGACCCCGGTGCGGCCCGTGGGGCGCCCCGTCAGTAGCCGCCTCTGGTGCGGCGCGCCGCGGGACGTCCGCGCATCCCGGCCCCCGCCAGACCGCCGCGCTGGAAGGCGCGCACCAGCTCCCCGCCGAGGTTGACCCCGGCACCCAGCGCCAGACCCACCATGACCGCCTCAGCGATACTGAGCAGGCCCGAGACCGCCGTGCCCTGCGTGATCTCTATCAGACCCCGGTACAGGATGCTGCCGGGCAGCAGCGGCGCGATCGACGGGATCAGGTAGGGCAGCACCGGCCTCTGGGTGCGCCGGGCCAGCCAGTGCCCGACCACGCCTACCGCCATCGCCCCCACGATCGTGCCCACCACCGCGGGCACCTCCAGCCAGAGGCGCAGCCCCGCGTAGATCAGCCAGATCATCACGCCCAGGGCACCGATGGTGGGCAGCATGCGCGGGGGCACCGCGAGGGAGATCGCGAAGGCCATGGCGATCCCGGCCGCGCCGATCAGGACCGGGATGTGCATGGCGGTCCCGGCCGAGGGCAGGTTCTCCAGGTCCAGGTCGATGCCCAGACGGGTGGCGGTGTAGGCCACGGAGACCACACCGGCCACGATCGCGCCCAGGGTGAAGAAGGTCTCCAGCAGCCGCGCGGCCGCCGACACGTAACTGCCGCTGATCCCGTCCTGGAGGCTCGAGACGAGCGGACGCCCGGGCAGCAGCGCCATGATGTTGCCGGTGATGATCGCGCCCGCTTGGAGGCCCAGGTCCAGCTCGGTGCTGGCCCACAGCAGTCCGACACCGATGGAGGAGGCCACCACGGCCGCCGCCGTCATCTGGTAGAACTCGGCGACCCCCCGGTTGGCGAGGAACACCGCGGTGCGGTCGCCCAGCACCGTGGCGAGGAAGGCGACGGTGGCCACGATCAGGCCACCGCCGACCATGAGGCTGGCGCTGGAGGCGATCAGGCCGAAGCCCACAGCGATCAGCCAGTTGGGGTAGGGCATGCGGGCCCGGCGGATCTGCTCCAGGCGCGCGTTGGCGTCCTCCAGTTCCAGGAGTCCCAGTGCCGCCTGCTGCACCAGGGTGTGCAGCTCGTTGACGCGGAAGTAGTCGAGGGTACGGCGGCGCACCACCCGCTCCCCGGTGACCGGAGGGCTGTCCCCGCCGGGGTGGGTGGACAGGGAGATGGTGGTGAAGGTGACCGACACCTCCGAGCGGGGCAGGTCGAAGGCGACCGACAGGCTCAGCATGGCCTCGCTGACGGCCTCGGTGCCCTCACCGCTGGCCAGCATCAACTCGCCCACACGCAGGACGAGGTTGATCACCCGGGCGTCCGGGAAGTTGACGTCCTCGTCGTCCTCCAGGTTGTCCGGGGTCAGCTCGCGTTCGTGCTCCGCGCGCCAGTCGCGCATCCGACTGAGCATGAACTCCTCGCTCGGCGGTCCCGAGCGATCCCGCTTGCTTGGCATGTCTGTACTCCGTTTCCTCCCCGTCGCCCGCACCCCTGATGATCGGCGTACTGCCTCGGCAACCCCAAGGGGGACGCCGCGCCCGTGCGCGCGGTTCGCCCTCCGGCCGCGGTGGCGGCGGTGAGTTCGGTCACCGGATCATCCTGTCAATCGGCGTGCTTCGACATGGTGGGCGACGCGCCGGGTCTCGGGCGCTCGCGGGGTTCGGTGACGGTGTTCAGGACGGAGGACCCGGGGCCCGCGAGTCGCGCGCCCCGTCCTGTTCCGTGTGCTGTCCGGGGCGGACCAGGCCGCTCTCGTACGCGTGCACGACGGCCTGCACGCGGTCGCGCAGGCCGAGCTTGGTGAGGATGCTTCCCACATGGGACTTGACGGTGGTCTCGCCGACCACCAGGTGTCCGGCGATCTCGCCGTTGGACCAGCCGCGGGCGATGAGCCGGAGTACCTGGCGTTCGCGGACGGTGAGGGGGTCCTCGTCGGGTTCGGGGTCGGCCACGGGGGCGGGCAGGAGGGGGGCGAAGCGGTCGAGCAGGCGGTGCAGGACGGTGGGGGAGACCACGGAGGCACCCCGGGCGACCACCTCGACGGCCGAGACGAGTTCGGTCGGGGGCGCGTCCTTGAGGAGGAACCCCGAGGCACCCGCGCGGAGCACACCGACGACGTACTCGTCCAGGTCGAAGGTGGTCAGGGCGAGGACGTGCACGTGGTGGCCGAGGGGGCGGGCCCACTCGACGATCTGGCGGGTGGCCTCGATGCCGTCCATGCCGGGCATGCGGACGTCCATGAGGACGACGTCGGGGAGCAGGCTGCGGGCCGAGCGGACGGCCTCGCGGCCGTCGGAGGCCTCGCCGACCACGGACAGGTGGGGGGACGACTCCAGGATCATGCGGAAGCCGGTGCGGACGAGTGGTTGGTCGTCGGCGAGCAGGACGGAGACGGATACGGAGTCGGACACGGCCCGATTCTCCCCCAAGTCGACGGTCCTCGGGGCCGTAAACGCTGTGACTCACCCGTGATCTGGGTCGGGGTCCCATCCCGTTACCCGCGATCGGAGGTCCTACTCCACGGATCTACCCGTGTTCGGGGTGACCGGCCCCGGCAACCGAGGGGATCGGCAGCGGCGGCGGGGTGCCGCCGAACTCCGGGCACAGGGCCTGGTGCTCGCACCACCCGCACAGCTTGCTGCGCCTGGGCTCCCAGGTCCCCGCCCGACCGGCCGCCTCGATCCGTGCCCAGATGTCCCCGATCTCCGCCTCGGCGGCGGCGAGCTCCTCCTCGGTGGGGTCGTACCAGCGCACCGAGCCGTCGCCCAGGTAGACGAGTTGGAGACGGGCGGGCACCACACCCAGGTCGCGCCAGATCATCACCGCGTAGAAGAAGATCTGGAACTTGGCCTTGTCCTCGAAGCGCGGGTGCGGCGACTTGCCGGTCTTGTAGTCCACCACGCGCATCTGCCCGTCGGGCGCCACGTCCAGCCTGTCGACGTAGCCGCGCAGGCGCAGACCGGTGGGCAGGGAGACCTCCAACCGCATCTCGCGCTCGCGGGGCTCCAGGCGCTCGGGGTCCTCCAGGTCGAAGTAGCGACGGACCAGGGCCCGGGCCGACTCCAACCACTCCGCCAGCCCCTTCTCTCCGGGGAAGAGGTGTTCGGCGACCTCCGGCTTGCCGTCCCGGATCCGGGCCCACTGGGGTTCCACCAGGCTCAGCGCGGTGCGCGGGGTCCGGGTGTCTGCGGGCAGCTCGTACAGGCGCTCCAGACACGCGTGCACCAGGGTGCCCCGCAGGGCCGCGGCGCTGGGCGCCTCGGGGAGGCGGTCGATGGTGCGGAACCGGAACAGCAACGGGCACTGGAGGAAGTCCGAGGCCCGGGAGGGCGAGAGGGCGGTCGGAAGGTGCGCGGTGGTCATGTACCGAGCCTACGAGAGGAGCGCACCCGCCCGGAGCGGTCCGAGACGACGGGTACGGAGCGGTGCGGCTCAGCCCCCACCTGCCGGGGACCCCGGTGGGACAGGGCCTAGTGTGGAGCCGTGAGCAGAGGCAGTGACCAGTCCCGACCCCGTCCCGACGACCGTGAACGGAAGAGCCCCGGGTTACTGTTGGGCCGCCCCTTCGGCGTCCCGGTCTACGTCACCGCGTCGTGGTGGATCGTCGCCATCCTGATCACCCTCGTCTACGGCGGGATCGTCGAGGCGCGCCTGGCCCTGGGGCCCTCGGCCTACCTGCTGGCCTTCGTCTTCGCGGTCCTGCTCTACGCCTCCGTGCTCGTGCACGAGCTGGCGCACTCGCTGGTGGCCCGCTGGTACGGGCTGCCGGTGCGCCGCATCGTCCTGTACGTGCTGGGCGGGGTCTCGGAGATCGACCGGGAGGCACCCACCCCGGGCCGGGAGTTCTGGATCGCCTTCTCCGGCCCGCTGCTCTCGCTGGTCCTGGCGGCGGTGGCGTTCGTGCTCGCGCACTTCACCGACCCGTTCAGCGTTCCCGGCGAGCTGCTCTTCCAGCTGTGGATCGCCAACCTCCTCGTCGGCGTGTTCAACCTGCTCCCGGGGCTGCCTCTGGACGGCGGCCGCCTGCTGCGGGCCGGGGTGTGGAAGGTGACCGGGCGCCCGCACACCGGCAGCGTGGTCGCGGCCTGGGGCGGCCGCGTGCTCGCCCTCGGTGTGGCGGCGCTGCCGTTCCTGTTCGCCTGGAGCGCGGGCAGCACCCCGGGCCCGTGGGCGATCGTGTGGGGACTGGTCCTGGCCGGGTTCATGTGGATGGGAGCCTCCGAGGCCCTCAACAACGCGCGCGTCCGTGCCCGGGTGCCCGGGCTGAGGGCGCGCTCGCTGACCCGCCGCGCGGTGACCGTTCCGGCCGACACCCCGCTGGCCCAGGCCGACCTGCGCGCCGAGGAGGCGGGGGCGGAGACGGTCGTGGTCACCGACAGCGCCGGTACGCCCGTCTCCGTGGTGCACCCCGCGGCGGCCGAGGCGATCACCGACGCGCGTCGGGCCTGGGTGCCGGTGTCGGACGTGGCCAGGGCGCTGACGGAACACTCGACGGTCTCCGCGGACCTGGAGGGCGAGGAGCTGCTGACGGAGCTCACCCGGTACCCGTTGCCCGAGTACCTGGTGCGGGAGGTCGACGGTGCGGTGCTGGGCGTGCTGCGGGCCTCCGACGTCAACGCGGTGATGACCGGACGGGCCGCGGGGGGCCGATAGCGGGGGCGCGGAGTCTGCCGGGCCCGGGCGCCGCTGGCGCGGACCGGGAACGGGATCAGCGGCGGGCCCCCTCGGGCCACAGGACCGTGACGGGGCGGTCGATCCGGTGCGCGTAGGCCACCACGTCGGCGGTGCCTCCGGGGCCGCGGGCGGGCTCCCCGTCCCAGACCGCGACCAACTGGTCGCACCGCTCGACCAGGAGGCGGCCCGCCGCCATGTGGGCACGGGGGTCGGACTCGTCATGGGGTAACGCGTGGACCTGCACGGCCTGCCCCAGGAGGCGGTCGTACACGGGGTGATGCTCGTCCGGGAGCGCCTCCCGGTAGCCGGTCGCGGGGACGATCGCCTCCAGGGGGGCGCCCGTGGCCACCACCGCCTCGGCGAAGACGACGTCGGCGCCGTCCGCGAGGCAGGACAGGCCCACCATCTCGCATCCGTACGGTTCCAGGTGAGCCTTGACCAGATCGGCGACGGCGCCGCTCACGTCAGGGGTCAGGTTGCGGTGTCCGGTGATCCCGATACGAATCACATGCCCTCCCTGCTGCTCGCTTCGCCGACTTTCTACCCACTGATGGGGATACCGGTAACCAGAGAGGAAAGCCTGTCGTCGAGGTCCTCGACGCAGTGCGCGCGGGGCCCCCGATAGCGTCTGCGGAAGGAGCGGACCCGTCCCACCACGCGTTCGGAGTCGAAGCGCACCCCGGTGGTCAGCGCCTCCTGGGCGAGCCGGAAGGCCTCGTCCACGTCACCGGCCTCGGCGTGGGCCGAGGCCAGCTCCACCTTGAGCAGCGCCGACTGCTTGACGTTGCGCGGCGCCGGGGCCACCGCCTCGGCGAAGGCGGCGCGGGCGTCGTGCGGGCTGCGCAGCCGGACCCCCACCAGTGCGCGGTAGCCGGCGACCTTGGCCTGGTCGAAGGCGAACACCCACGGCCAGGGCGGCTGGGCGTTGTCCGGGCTGTCCACCTCGCGTTCGGCGCGTCGGATGGACCGTGCGGCGGAGACGTGGTCGCCCAATCCCGCGTGGGCGAGGGCCCCGACACAGGCGAGCCAGGCCCGTGCGGTGGGGTGGGCGGTGGGGCCCAGTACGTGTTCGGCCTCCCTGACCAGGCCGAGGCCGAGCTCGGGGTCCTCCGCGACGTCGATCTCGAAGGCGGCCAGGGAACCGAGCATGTAGACGTCCAGCAGGCGCATCCCGGCCTGGCGGGCGCGGACCACGGCGGTCCGGTAGTGCATGCGCGCCGAACCCATGTCGCCCAGGTCGGCGCTGAGCCAGGCGGCGAATCCGGAGGCCTCGCTGGCGGCCGCGCTGAGCTCGGTGTGGAAGGCGGTCCCACGCGCGTTGCCGAGCATCTGTTCGGCCAGGTGCACGTGCGCCACGGCGCCGGGCAGCAGGTGCCGCGCCGGGGAGGTGGCGTCCATACGGCGCTGGCCGCCGGTGATGGAACGCAGTGCGGGGGCGGTGGTCTCGTTGATGCCGTGGTGCCCCTCGTACCCGACCGGGGGCCGCCCGCCGGTGATACCGGAGGGGGCCATGGTGACGCTCCGTGCCGGATCCCGGCGTCTGGAGGGGTTGCGCCCCGTACCCGGTGGCTCCTCCCGCGCTCCCAGGCCGAACCCCCGTGTCCCCACGTCGTCCGGTTCCCTCGCGCCGTCCAGCGCTCCTGCTCCGCGCATGGCGCCCGAGGCCTCAGGGCTCCCTGCCCCGCCGAATCGCAGCAGGTCGAGGGGGATCTCCAAGCGCCGGGCGAGGTCATGGACCTGACTCACGGTGAGGGATTGCTGGCCGTTGACGACACGGGAGACCCAGCTCTGCGAGTACGTCAGGGCCTGGGCCAGCTCGCCCTGGGACCACCCCCGCGCCGAGCGCACGCCCTCGATGACCGCCGGCATGTCACAGGTGGCCAGGGCGGCGGCCATCCGCGGGCGGGTCCACAGGTCCTGGGGCAGTTCACCGTCTCGTTGGGGCATGCAGCTTAGATTAGGGATTCCGCCAGCGCTTGGTGGCTATGTGTGAAAAAGAAAGTGTGATGCGTGATCCGCATACGGGTGCCAGTCCCGGCTCAGAGTGCGGCAAAGTTGGTGTGGTCGTTGGTTCGGCGTACGACGTGTCGCGCCGGGCCCAGGAGGAAGGCAGGGAAGCGCACGTGACCGTTGAGACACCACCGGCGGGGAGTCCGAGCCTGGCCGGGAGTGGACGGGAGCATCGTGGTGCCCCGCCCATGGGCGTGTCCGGCGCGCACACCCCCGCCGAGGCCGTGTGCCGGGTGGACCTGGCCACCCTCGCCTTGCGGGGCCTGGCCGCCGAACTGCGGGCACGCGGTGTCGAGGCCCGTGAGGACGGGGTGTTCGGCGTGGTCGACGCCGGGCCGGCCGCCCGGCCGCAGCGCGCCCTCCTGCGCCCCCACCGGGGTGACCTCTGGTGGTGGATGCGCTGGCCCTGCCAGGAGGGCCTCCCCTCGGCGCTGCGTGGGGTCCCGCTCACTCCGGTGACCCGCACCTCCGACGCGGCCCGAAGGATCGTCGGTGCCCTCACCACCACGGCGGAGGGCTGACAGACATGTCCGGATGCACGCGGCACACGGCCGCCGCATCCGGACCCAGAGCGGGCTGTGCGCGCGCACGGTCCCGGGTGTCGGAACGGTGTCCTGGGTGCGCTCGTGCCCCAGTCTCCCTCTGCGCGGGTCCCGGACCCGTTCGGCACCCGAAGCGGGACGCCCCCGCCGGTCACGGCTCCTGGCCGGTGCTCCTGGCGGGGGCGGCGGTGTCCACCCCTGAGGGGCCCGGCCTCTGCCCCGGGGCGGGGCCCCTCACCCCCTGACGGTCCGCCGCGGAGGACCCCTAGACCTCCGCGGCGGACAGGGCCGCCCCGACGATCCCCGCCGTGTTGCGCAGCTCCGCGGGCACGATCGGGGTGCGGATGTGCAGGTGGTGGAGGAACTTGTCGGCCTTGCGGCTCACTCCGCCGCCGACGACGATCAGGTCCGGCCACAGCAGGTCCTCGATGGTCCGGTAGTAGCGCTGGAGCCGGTGTTCGGCCCAGTCGCGGTACGACAGCCCCTCCCGCTCCTTGGCGCCGGAGGAGGCGCGCGACTCCGCGTCGTGGCCGTCGATCTCCAAATGGCCGAACTCAGTGTTGGGGACCAATCGGCCGTCGACGACCAGCGCCGTGCCGATCCCCGTGCCCAGGGTGGTGAGCAGGACCGTACCGCTCACGTCCCGGGCGGCGCCGTAGCGGTTCTCCGCCAGGGCGGCGGCGTCGGCGTCGTTGAGCACCCGCACGGGGCGGCCCACGGCCTCGGCGAACAGGGCGCCGGCGTCGGTGTCGACCCAGCCCTTGTCCAGGTTCGCGGAGGTACGTACCACCCCACCCTGGACCACCCCCGGAAAGGTGACGCCCAGGGGAGCTCCTTCGGTCTCGGGGAAGTGCGCGGCGATCTCACCGACGATCCCGGCCACCGTGGCGGGGTCCGAGCGGTCGGGGGTGAGGATCTTCAGGCGGTCCCTCAGGAACTCTCCGGAGACCAGGTCGACCGGAGCGCCCTTGATCCCGCTGCCACCGATGTCGATTCCCAGGCCCGTGGTCTGCTGTGACATGGGTCGTGTCTCCCGAGGTCCTCGTGTTCCGGATGGGCGTGGTGGATGACCACACGCCTGATACTGCCCAACGGGCGGGGTTTTCGCACGCCCGCTCGACCCGGTCCGTGGGCACCGACCGTTCGTCGCGGTGCTCGGGGGCCGATACGCTGGGCGACTGCCCAGACCAAACGCGACGTGGGAAGACGAGAGCGACGTTGACCGGTATCCATGGCCGCCGCGGCCCCTTCACCGACGGCGACACCGTGCAGTTGACCGACCCGAAGGGTCGCATGCACACCATCACACTGCGCGAGGGTGGGACCTTCCACTCGCACAAGGGCAAGGTCGAGCACGACGACCTCATCGGTGAGCCCGACGGCAGCGTGGTGCGTTCCAACACCGGCACGGCCTACGTGGCGCTGCGCCCCCTGCTCATCGACTACACGCTCTCCATGAAGCGCGGCGCGACCATCGTCTACCCCAAGGACGCCGCCCAGGTCATGGTCGAGGCCGACATCTTCCCGGGTGCCCGGGTGGTGGAGGCCGGCGCCGGTTCCGGCGCCATGTCCAACTGGCTGCTGCGCGCGGTCGGGGAACAGGGCGTGGTCCACTCCTACGAGCGCCGCGAGGACTTCGCGAAGATCGCTCGCAAGAACGTCGAGAACTTCTACGGGGGTCCGCACCCGGCGTGGAAGCTCACCGTGGGCGACCTGGTCGAGGAGCTCGACGAGACCGACGTGGACCGGGTCTTCCTGGACATGCTCGCGCCCTGGGAGTGCCTGGACGCGGTCGCCGGGGCGCTGATCCCCGGCGGGCTGGTGTGCTGCTACGTGGCCACGACCACCCAGCTGTCCCGTGTGGTGGAGGAGCTGCGCGCGGACGACCGCTTCTACGAGCCGCGCTCCTGGGAGACCATGCTGCGCACCTGGCACGTGGAGGGTCTGGCCGTGCGCCCGGACCACCGGATGATCGGGCACACCGGCTTCCTCGTGGTCGCGCGCCGTCTGGCCGACGGCGTGGAGGCCCCCGAGCGCCGTCGCCGTCCGGCCAAGGGCGCCTACGGCAAGGACTACGAGGCCGCCAAGGCGGCCGCCGACGCCGGTGCGAAGGCGGCCGCGCCCGAGAGCGCCACGGCGGACGCCGAGTCCGGCAGGGTGACCGAGGGCGGCGAGTAGGGACCGCGCCGCACCCGACTGTGGAGGGGCCCGTCCGGAGACGATCCGGGCGGGCCCCTTCCGCGTGTTCGAGCGCGTCCGGAAAGGGCGGCGCGCGGTGGCCCAGGGGAGTCGCGACCCCTGGGAGGTGCTTGCCCCGACCCCGCCTCAGAGGTTACTTTCTCATTACGTCGGGCCCTTCGCTACCACTGTGACCTGGCCGGACGCAAGATCCCGAAACGAGGTCCACGACACTCGTGCGGGGTTACAGGTTAGGAAACGGGCATGGGTAGGTAGGTTCCCGAGTAGTTCCTACAGGGAGGTGGCGGACGTGGCCGAACGTGAGGACGAGCGTCAGGGCGATCGGGACCGTGAAGTCGCTGAGCTCACGGCCCAGGTGGCCTACATGGAGAAGGAACTCAGCGTGGTCCGGCGCAAGCTCGCCGACTCACCCCGACATGTACGTCTGCTGGAGGAGCGGCTGCGGGAGGCCCAGGCCAGTCTCGCGGGCGCCAACGGGCAGAACGAACGGCTCGTCTCCACGTTGAAGGAGGCGCGCGAACAGATCGTCGCGCTCAAGGAGGAGGTCGACCGGCTCTCTCAGCCGCCGTCGGGCTTCGGTATCTACCTCGGCTCGCGCGAGGACGACACCGTCGAGATCTTCACCAACGGCCGCAAGATGCGGGTGAACGTCAGTCCCTCCGTGGACCTTGACCACCTGCGTCCCGGCCAGGAGGTCATGCTCAACGAGGCGTTCAACGTCGTCGAGGTGGAGTCGTTCGAGACGGTCGGCGAGGTCGTCATGCTCAAGGAGCTCCTTGAGGACGGCGAGCGCGCGCTGGTCATCTCGCACCACGACGACGAGAAGATCGTCCGCCTGGCGGAGCCGCTGCGCGACGAGCCGATCCGGCCGGGCGACTCCCTGCTGCTGGAGCCCCGTTCCGGCTACGTGTACGAGCGCATTCCCAAGTCGGAGGTCGAGGAGCTCATCCTCGAGGAGGTCCCCGACATCTCCTACACCGACATCGGCGGCCTCACCGGTCAGATCGAGATGATCCGCGACGCGGTCGAGCTGCCCTTCCTCCACAAGGACCTCTTCCGCGAACACCAGCTCACCCCGCCCAAGGGCGTGCTGCTCTACGGCCCGCCCGGGTGCGGCAAGACGCTCATCGCCAAGGCGGTCGCCAACTCGCTGGCCAAGCGGGTCGCCGAGCGCACCGGCAAGGACGTCGGCAAGAGCTTCTTCCTGAACATCAAGGGCCCGGAGCTGCTCAACAAGTACGTGGGTGAGACCGAGCGGCACATCCGCCTGGTCTTCCAGCGCGCCCGGGAGAAGGCCTCCGAGGGCACCCCCGTCATCGTCTTCTTCGACGAGATGGACTCGATCTTCCGCGTCCGCGGCTCGGGTGTGTCCTCCGACGTGGAGAACACCATCGTCCCGCAGATGCTCAGCGAGATCGACGGCGTGGAGGGGCTGGAGAACGTCATCGTCATCGGCGCCTCCAACCGGGAGGACATGATCGACCCGGCGATCCTGCGGCCCGGCCGCCTGGACGTCAAGATCAAGGTCGAGCGGCCCGACGCCGAGGGCGCCCGGGACATCTTCGGCAAGTACGTCACCGAGGACCTCCCGCTGCACGAGGACGACCTGGTCGAACACGGTGGTTCGGCCCGGGCCACGGTGGACGCCATGATCCAGCGGGTCGTGGAGCGGATGTACACCGAGGGCGAGGAGAACCGCTTCCTCGAGGTCACCTACGCCAACGGTGACAAGGAGGTCCTGTACTTCAAGGACTTCAACTCCGGCGCGATGATCGAGAACATCGTCTCGCGCGCCAAGAAGATGGCCATCAAGGACTACATCGACCAGCAGTCCAAGGGGCTGCGCGTCTCCCACCTGCTCCAGGCCTGCGTCGACGAGTTCAGCGAGAACGAGGACCTGCCCAACACCACCAACCCGGACGACTGGGCGCGGATCTCGGGCAAGAAGGGCGAGAGGATCGTCTACATCCGGACTCTCGTGACCGGGAAGAAGGGGGCTGACTCCGGTCGGTCCATCGACACCGTCGCCAACACCGGCCAGTACCTGTAGCAAATCGTTCGGAGCGGGGCCCGCGTGCGTTTCGGCGGGTCCCGCTCCGCCGTTGGTGGGGATTGCCGGACACAATGGGGGAGCGGTCCGGGAACCTCGGATCCGGATCCGGTTTGATTTTCCGAGAACCCGGAAGAAACCGTTCTGAACTGCGACGACACGCCCATCGAAGCCCAGTCGAAACGCCCGGGAAGACGGCGCTTAGGCCACAATTGGCGCGGAAGCGTTCAAGACAGGTCCGTGGCGGATAACCTCTCATCATGAGTGTGCGGCGGATTATGGGTATCGAGACCGAATACGGGATCTCCGTGCCGGGAAACCCCGGAGCCAACGCGATGGTCACCTCCACACAGGTGGTCAACGCCTACCTGGCCGCCTCGGCGGCACGGGCCAGGAGGGCACGCTGGGACTTCGAGGAGGAGAACCCGCTGCGCGACGCCCGTGGGTTCGACCTGGCGCGCGAAGTCGCCGACCCCACCCAGTTGACCGACGAGGACCTGGGGCTGGCCAACGTCATCCTCACCAACGGCGCGCGGCTGTACGTGGACCACGCGCACCCCGAGTACTCGGCGCCGGAGGTCACCAACCCCCTTGACGCGGTGCTGTGGGACAAGGCGGGGGAGCGGGTGATGGCTGACGCGGCCGCCCGCGCCGGGGCCACCCCGGGGATCGAACCGATCCAGCTGTACAAGAACAACACCGACAACAAGGGCGCCTCGTACGGGTGCCACGAGAACTACCTGATGAACCGGTCGACGCCCTTCGGCGACATCGTCCGGCACCTGATCCCCTTCTTCGTCTCACGGCAGGTCATCTGCGGCGCGGGCAAGGTCGGGATCGGCTCGGACGGCCAGGGCAGCGGATTCCAGATCTCCCAGCGGGCGGACTTCTTCGAGGTCGAGGTGGGTCTGGAGACCACCCTGAAGCGTCCCATCATCAACACGCGGGACGAACCGCACGCCGACCCGGACCAGTACCGGCGCCTGCACGTCATCATCGGCGACGCCAACATGAGCGAGATCTCCACCTACCTCAAGCTGGGGACCACCGCGCTCGTGCTGTCGATGATCGAGGACGGCTTCCTCAGCGCGGACCTGTCCCTGGAGACCCCGGTGGCGGACCTGCGGGAGGTCTCCCACGACCCGGGGCTGACCCACCGGGTCCGGCTGCGGGACGGGCGCCGGATGACCGCGCTGGAGCTCCAGGGCGAGTACCTGGACCAGGCGCGCAAGTACGTCGAGGACCGCTTCGGCACCGACGTGGACCCCGACACCGCCGACGTCCTCGACCGCTGGGAGTCGGTCCTGTCGCGGTTGGCCTCCGACCCGATGGACCTGGCCACCGAGCTGGACTGGGTCGCCAAGCTCAAGGTGCTGGAGGGGTACCGGTCCCGTGACGGCCTGGAGTGGTCCCACCCCAGGCTTCAGCTCGTCGACCTCCAGTACTCCGACGTGCGCGGGGACAAGGGCATCTACAACCGCCTGGCCGCGCGGGGGCGGATGCGGCGCCTCGTGGAGGAGACCGAGGTGGCCCGGGCCGTCACCGAACCGCCGGAGGACACCCGCGCCTACTTCCGGGGCCGGTGCCTGGCGAAGTACGCCGACGAGGTGGCCGCCGCCTCCTGGGACTCGGTCATCTTCGACCTGCCGGGCTACGACTCCCTCCAACGCGTGCCCACCCTCGAACCGCGCCGGGGAACCAAGGAGCACGTGGGCGGGCTCCTGGACGCCTCCGCCACCGCCGCCGAACTGGTGGCCGTCCTCGCGGGCAACCGCAGGAAGTGATCGCGGCGCGGTGCCCCGGCTGCCCCTCCGGCGCCGGGCACCGCGCCCCGGCGTGACCGCGTCGTCGGCGCCGCCCCCGTCGGGCGGGCGCCCGGTCCGTCAGTCGTGCCAGGTACCGTCCGCGCAGCGCATCGGTCGCAGGCTCAGCGCCGTCCACAGTTCCAGCCGCGCACGCGGGTCGCGCAGGTCGCGGCCGAGCACCCGCTCGGCGGTGCGCAGCCTGGCCCGCAGCGTGTTGCGGTGCACTCCCAGCTCCCGGGCCGTCTCCTCCACATGGGCACTGCTGTCCAGGTAGTGGCGCAGGGTGTGCGCGAGTTCCGTCCCGTTGCGCGCGTCGTGCTCCACGACGGGTCCCAGCACCGCCTCGGTGAACGCCCTCGACCCGCTCTCGGGAACGGACGACCTCAGCAGCGCCCAGGCGTCGGCCTCGTCCATGTGCCGGTACCCCTCGGCGGGGACGGCCCCGCGCGCCCTGTCCACCGCCGAGGCGAGTTCGCCCGGACCCCGCGCACGGCACGCCCCCGCCGCGGACACGCCCTCGACCAGGGCGAGCAACCGTTCGCCCGCGTGCGGACGGCCGGTGTCGGGAAGCACCGCCACCAGCACCTCACCGAGGTGGCACAGCCCGCTCGACCTGGCCGCCTCCGTGTCACCCAGCACGTCGACCAGGGCGTCGGCCGCGTCGTCCAGCGAACGCGGCTCGGAGGTACGCAGGCAGACCACCTCCCACGGCGGGGAGGGCAGTGTCAGCGGCACCCCCACCGTCTGCCCCAGCGCTGCCGCGCGCAGCAGCGGAGCGCGTTCGCCGAACATCGCACGCCGGGCGTCGCGTGAGTGCAGCAGGTCCACGGCCAGCAGCGACGCGGCGTGGTTGGCCAGCACCCGGACGTTGGGCGAGGGATCGTCGCAGCGCAGCGCCACCCAGCCGAGGGTGCGCCCGCTGGTGCCGAGCGTCTGGAGGAGGATCGCCGACCCGTCGTCGGCCAGGACCCGCATGCCCGGGGTGGGCGCCGCCCCCAACACCTCGGAGCGCACCAGCGAGTGCCAGCCCGGTTCGCGCTCGGGGACCGCCCGACTCGTCATCGCGTTGCGGTCGAGCAGCAGGCACTCGCCGGAGGTGGCCGACGCCAGTTCGCGCATCACCCCGGCCGGGCCCGAGCGCAGGGCCGCCCGCGCCATGGCGTCCTGGGCCGCCAGGACACGGCCCTGTTCACGGGTGCGTTCGGCGGCGTAGTGGTCGGCGACGGTCTCCACCACGGCGACGAACGACGTCTCGCCCTCGACCCGCAGGACCGGGAAGCCCAGCCGGTCGCCCTCGTCCAGGACCTCGGAGGGGATCTCGCTCAGCCAGATGTCGATGGCGAACGCCAGGCCCGCGCACCCCGCTCCGTGGAGGCGCCGCACGTAGGCGCGGTGCCCCGCGGCGTCACCGCCCAGACCGAGCCCGGCCGTCAGCACGAGCTCACCGCCGCGGAGCCAGCGCACCGGGTCGGGCAGCTCCGTCACGTGCGCCCACCGGACCACGCGGTCCAGCCCGGCGAGCCCCGCCGAGGCGCTGACCTCCAGGTGCGGTGACGCGGTGATGTCGCGAACGGTGATGGCCACGGGCACCTCCCGCCTTCCCTCCTGCTGTGCGACCTGCACTTTTGTCACGTTACAACCTGTGCGGACGAACCCGACGCCGGTGGCCGGGGGGTGTCTACGGTCACAACAACACCGGATCACATCGGTCGTGGTCGCCGACGACCACGCCACACGCCATCGGAGTTCCCATGTCAGAGCGGACCGCCCCCACGTCACCGCACCCCGCACGTGCGGCTGTGGCGGCCTTCGTCGGCACCACCATCGAGTGGTTCGACTTCTACATCTACGCGACCGCGGCGAGCCTGGTCTTCGCGACCCTGTTCTTCCCGGCCGACATCGACCCCATGGTCGGGTTGATGGCCTCCTTCGCCACTTTCTCGGTGGGCTTCTTCGCCCGCCCGCTGGGCGGCCTGCTGTTCGGCCACTACGGTGACCGGCTCGGCCGCAAGTCGGCACTGGTCATCACCCTGCTGATGATGGGCGTGGCCACGTTCAGCGTGGGCCTGCTGCCCACCTACGAACAGGTGGGGTTCCTCGCCCCGCTGCTGCTGGTGGTCCTGCGCTTCGTGCAGGGCATCGCCGTGGGCGGTGAGTGGGGCGGCGCGGTGCTCATGGCAGTGGAGCACGCCCCGGAGAACCGCAAGACCTTCTACGGTGCCTTCGCCCAGCTCGGCAACCCCGCCGGAGCGCTGCTGGCGACCGGTTCCTTCGGCCTCATCGCGGCCTGGGACACCGAGATCCTCTACGACTGGGGATGGCGCCTGCCCTTCCTCGCCTCGGTCCTGCTCGTGGTCGTCGGCATGGTCATCCGCTTCAAGGTGGAGGAGTCCCCGGTCTTCGACGCCGTGCAGGACGACCAGCCCCGGGGCCTCCCGCTCGGCTACGCCCTGCGTACCTCCTGGCGCACCCTCCTGCTGGGTGTGGGCGTGCTGCCGGTGGCCGTGGGCGGCTACTACATCGTCACCACGTTCCTCCAGGCCTACGGGGTCACCGAGGTCGGGATCAGCGAACAGGTCATCCTCACGGGTCTGAGCATCGCGGCCTTCGTGGAGCTGGTGGTCACCCTCGGGGTGTCCTGGCTGGGCGACCGCTACGGCACCGTCCGGGTCGTCACCATCGGCCTGGTGGGCGTGGGCGTACTGGCCCTGCCGCAGTTCCTGATCCTGGAGACCGGCAGCACGCTGCTCATCGTCCTCATGCTCTGCGTGATGCGCGTCGCCATGGCCACCGTCTACGGTCCCATCGCCCGCGTGCTCGCCCAGATGTACCCGCCCCAGGCCCGCTACACCAGCATCTCCATCGCCTACCAGACGGCGGGCGCGATCTTCGGCGGTCTGGCCCCGCTGGCCTGCACCGCCCTGTTCGCCGCCACCGGGAGCATCCTGTCCGTGGTCGGGCTCCTGGTCGGCATGGTGGTGCTGAGCGTGGTCTGCCTGGCCCGTGCGCCCCGCTACCAGGACTCGGAACTGCTCACCTCGGCCTGACCCGGCCCCCGCTCCCGAACCGCCCCGGTACCGCCGTCCCGCGGGACGGCGGTACCACCCACTCCTGAGGAGGATCCTCCCGTGACCGGTCTGCTCATCCACAACGCCCGCGTCCTGACGATGGACGACACCAACCCGACCGCGCCCGCCGTGGCCGTACGCGAGGGCCGGGTCCGTCTGGTCGGCGGCGTAGAGGCGGCCCGGGCCGCGGCCGGACCCGGAGCCGTGGAAGTGGACGCTGGCGGACGGACCGTCCTGCCCGGTTTCATCGACCCGCACAACCACCTGCTCTCCACCGCCGAGTCCCTGGCGGCGGTGGACGCGCGCTACCCCCGGGTGGGCAGCGCCGCCGACCTGGTCGCCGCGATCGCGGCCGAGGCCGAGCGCACCCCTGCGGGCCAGTGGATCCGCGCCTTCTCCATGGACGACGCCAAGTACCCGGGCGGCCGTCCCACCCGCCGCCACCTGGACGAGGCCACCACGGAGCACCCGGTCATCGTCTACCACGTCTCCGGCCACCAGGCCGTGGTGAACTCCGCCGCGCTGGCCTGGAGCGGGATCGGCGAGGACGTGCCCGACCCGGCCGGCGGCTCCTTCGTCCGCGACGAGGGCGGGCGGCTGACCGGGATGGTCACGGACGCGGCCATGGAACTCCTGCTGCCGCTGGCCGTGGACATCGGCTGCCACGGACCCAACTTCCACACCGCGCTGCCCACCGAGCACCTGCTCGGCTGGCTGTCCGACGCGGCCGGGCCGTACCTGTCGGCGGGTGTGACCACGGTGTGCGACCCGCAGGTCTCCGCACGCGAACTGCGGGTGTACCGGGCGGCGCGCGCCGCCGGGACGCTGCCGCTGCGCACCTTCGGCATGCCGCTCTCGCACCAGCTCGACTCCCTCACCCACGCCGGCCTCGCGAGCCCGTTCGGTGACGACTGGCTCCGCCTGACCGGGATGAAGTTCTACTCGGACGGCACCCTCCTGGGGGGGACCGCGAAGTTCAGCGTTCCCTACGGTGAGCACGGCCAGTTCCCCGGGAGCCTCTACCACCACCCCGACCAGCTGGTGGACCTGGTGACCAGGGCCGCCAAGGAAGGGTGGCAGGTCGCGATCCACACCCAGGGCGACGCCGCCATGGAGCACACCCTGGACGCCATCGCCTCGGCCGCGCGGGTGTCGGGCCCGGACCCGCGCCCCCGGATCGAGCACTGCGGATACCCGACGGTGGAGCAGGCCAAGCGCTTCACCGACCACGGGGTCATCCCGGTCAACCAGCCCAACTTCCTGCACGACAGCGGCGGCGACTTCCTGCGCCGACTGGGGGACCGCGCGCACCGGCTCCAGCCCATGCGCGAGGAGATCGACCTGGGACTGCGCCCTGTGCTGTCCAGCGACTCCTTCGTCTCCAGCCTGCGCCCGATGGACACCGTGGCCAACGCGGTGTGCCGCACCACTCGGGAGGGGGCCGACATCGGTCGGGAGCAGGGCGTCACCCTGCATGAGGCGCTGCGCGCCCACACCCTGGACGCCGCGCACGCGCTGGGGGTCGAGGACCGTCTGGGCGCTCTGCGTCCGGGATACCTCGCCGACCTGGTCGTCCTCGACGCGGACGTGGAGTCCCTGCCGCAGGACCGGCTGCGCGAGGTGAACGCCTGGCTGACGGTCCTGGACGGCGAGGTCGTCCACCAGGCGGGCTGAGCAGAGGAGGGGGATCGGGGCAGGTCACGGGTGGGGCCGTGGCCGGTGAACGGTTCCCCGGTGCGGACGCGAGCGTCCCCGCCCGCTGGACGCGGGCGGGGACGCCTGGTTTCTCAGATCAGCGGACCGGTGGTCCGCCGGGAACCGCGGGGATCAGGTCCGCAGACGGACGCCCCAGGAGTTCACCATGGGGGTGACCTCCTGGTAGAAGGTGGTCCCGCCGGTGCGGCAGTTGCCGGAGCCGCCGGAGGTGACGCCCTGGGCCTGGTTGCCGGAGATGTAGGAGCCGCCGGAGTCGCCGGGCTCGGCGCACACGGTGGTCCGGGTCATGTTGGTGACGGTGCCCTCGGGGTAGCTCACCGACTGGCCGCGGGCCTGGATGGTGCCGCAGTGCCAGCCGGTGGTGGAGCCGGAGCGGCAGACGGAGGAGCCGATGGGCGCCTGGTTGTGGCCGGCGACGGTGGCGTAACCGCCGGTGTTGTAGCGGCTGACCAGGTTGGTCAGCGTGAAGTTGGACGTGCCGCGGACGAAGGCGGCGTCGTTGCCCGGGAAGATGGACTGCTCGAAGACGCCCTGGCCGTTGCCGATGCTCACCTGGGTGCCCACGCGGCCACAGTGACCGGCGGTGACGAATCCGGGCTGACCGGCGGCGTTGGTGGCCGCGAATCCGACCGAACAGCGGCCGCCCATGGTGTAGGCCAGACCGCCGATGATGTCGGCGTAGAGCTCGGGCTGCGCACTGCTGGTCACCTCGACGGCCGAGGCGTCCACGCCGGCGTCGGCGAGCAGGCCGCTGACGTCGGCTCCGGAACCCTCCAGGACCTCCAGGACGACGGTGTCACCCGCCACGTCCGGGTACCAGCCGACCACGCCGGGGACGGCGTCGGCGGCGTTGAGCTCCTGGATGATCTCGTCGAGGCCCTCGATGCCGTAGGAGACGAGTTCGGTACCCGCGCCGGTGGCCTCCACAGCCTCGACCGAGGCGGCGTCGGTGACCAGGACGGTCAGTTCCAGGGTCTCGGTGTCGAAGACGGAGCCGCCGTAGGCGTCCCCGGCGGCCGCGGCCGCGGCCTCGTCGACCTCGAAGGCGGTGTCCTGGGCGGCCAGCAGTTCATCGGCCTCAAGCGGGGTCAGGCCGAGGTCGCGCTGGAGCGCCTCCTGCATGGAGACGGCGTCGGCCTCCGGGGTGGGTGACTGGGGGAGCGGTCCGGTGGCCGCGAAGGCTCCCGGGGTGGCGGACAGCACCAGGCCGAAGGCCAGGGCTCCCGTTCCGATGGCGGAGACAACGGGGGAGGGTCGCATGAGGTCCCTACTCTCCAGGGGGGGGATTAACGGGGGATCGGGGTCGAAATCTCTTCGGCCCCTGTCGTTCACCGAGACATTCGGTAAACAACGCCTAACCATAGGTGCACGTTTTGGTGAGGGAAAGACCGCCAGAACGATGGAGCATTCAGAACGCGGTGGGGTCAACCGATGATCGGTCGCCAGATCGTCGCAGAACGTGGCGACGCGAGTGGCCACCTCGCGATTGTCGGAGTCGGTGCGCTACCGACCGAATCCGGCCTCATGCCGCAAGGGGGGCATTCTGGCCACATGCGGACACAGGTACCGGGTGCCAAACGTGTCCACCCGGACACACAGGCGTAACACCAGTGGTCACGGCTTCGCTCGCGGCCTCTTGATCGTGCGCACAGCGCACTCTCGTTCGATGGGCGCCGGTCCCGCGTACCTCGGGCGGGCGACCGGGTGTGACCGCTCGCGGGAGGGTGTAGGGGGCCGTGAACGGCGAACGCCCCCGCCCGCCGAACGGCGGGCGAGGGCGCGGTTCGCGCGGGAACCACACGGTTCCCGAACGGGCCTAGCTCGTGACGAGGCTGAGGTTCCAGGTGCTCAGCGCCGGGCCGACCTCCTGGTAGTACGTGGTACCACCGGAGGAGCAGTTGCCGGAGCCGCCCGAGGTCATGCCCTGGGCCTGGTCGTCGGCGATGAACGAACCGCCGGAGTCGCCGGGCTCGGCGCACACGTCGGTACGGGTCATGTCGGTGACGGTGCCCTCCGGGTAGCTCACCGACTGCCCGCGGGCCTCGATGGACCCGCAGTGCCAGCCCGTGGTGGAGCCGGAACGGCAGACGGCCGCGCCGACCGGAGCCTGGCTGGAGCCGCCGACGGTCTGGGTGCCACCCGAGCTGTACATGTTGACCAGGTTGGTGACGGTCCAGTTGGACGTCGAACTGACGAAGGCCGCGTCGTTGCCCGGGAAGATGGACTCCTCGAACACACCGGAGCCGCTGCCGTCCTCGCTGTCGGCGGAGGTGCCGACCGTGCCGCAGTGGCCGGCCGTCACGAATCCGTCGTTGCCGGAACTGTCGGTGACCGCGAAGCCGACCGAGCAGCGCCCGCCGCCCATGTAGTAGGCGTCACCGCCGACGATGTCGGCGTACAGCTGCGGCGCCTCGTCGGTCTGCTCCACCTGGACGGCGGAGGAGTCCACGCCCGCGGCCTCGACGAAGCTCTGGGCCTCGGAGGTGTCGGTGGCCTCGATGACGACGGTGTCGCCGGCGAGGTCCGGGTACCAGCCGACGACACCCGGCTGGGCGCCGGCGGCGTCGAGCTCGTCCATGATCTCCGCCAGGCCCTCGGTGCCGTGCGAGACCAGTTCGGTCCCGGCGCCGGTGGCCTCGACGTCCGACACCGCTCCGGCGTCCGTGAGCAGGACGGTCAGTTCCAGGGTGTCGGTGTCGAACACGGAGCCCGCGTAGGCGTCACCGGCGGCCTTGGCCGCCGCCGTGTCGATCCCGAGGGCGTCCTTCTGGGCTTCGAGCAGGTCTTCGGCCTCGAACGGGGTGAGGCCGAAGTCCCTCTCAAGCGCTTCCTGCATGGTGGCCGCCTCGCCCTGGGGTGCGGGCTCGGCGGGTGCGGTGGCGGCGGAGGCGCCGGGCGCGACCGAGAGCGCGAGCCCGAAGGCCAGTGCTCCCGTGCCGATCGCGGAGATGACGGGGGAGGGTCGCATTGATCCCTACTCTCCTTGGGGAATTGACGGGGGTCGGGGCTCGGCCACACCTGAGGGCGAGGCCGGTCCCCGGGGTGAGTCCTTCGGGCGAGCCGGAGGACTCATGCGTTTGCCGAGACGCTCGGTAAACGAATCCAAACCATAAGTGAACAGCTTGGGCAGCGAAAGCCCATGAAATGGATAATTCACTCAGCTGACAAGAGGATCATCCGATCATTGGACTCAATAGGGGCATCACTCTGCGTCGCGAGGTGTCTGACCTCCTGTTTTGATGACTGGCTGTATCTGGATCACAAACCCGTCAGTAGAACAAGGGGAGTTGAGTGGCCGGATGCGGACACTGGAACCGGGTGCCATCCGTGATGGTGGCGCTACGTAGACGTACACAGCATGGTCAGGGCGTCGCAGAGGGTGAAGATCATGTTCGACAAGTGAACATGTGTGCGCATGCCGCCATTGCGGTGGGAGCGAGGGGTGCGACGTAGTGTCACGGGCGCGGTCCGGGCCGCGCTGGCGCCTCCCGACGAGGACACGCCCGGGGCGGAGTCGCCCCTCGTGCCCGCGCCGCGCGCGCCCCGGCCGGACGATTCGAGGTAACTAGCGAGTATCGGGCCTGTGGAAGACGGTTGAGGCGGGAACCGTTGGGCCAAGATAAGGGCGAGGGCCCCGAACGGGAGGTAACGACAGATGGCGAATGACAACGGCGGCCAGAAGCACTCCTCGCGGCGTGACGAGGAGGTCGAGGAGACCGAGGCGGCACCCGAGGCGCAGGAGCGCGACGAACAGCTGGACGAGGACGTCGACGACATCCTCGACGAGATCGACGACGTGCTGGAGAGCAACGCCGAGGACTTCGTGCGCCAGTTCGTGCAGAAGGGCGGTCAGTGACCAACCGGTTCGCTGACAGCGCACCCGGCCGTCCCCGGCCCCGGGGCGCACGGGACTAGGGTCGGTCCCACCGGCCGGTACCACCCCCGGCCACCACGGGAACGACAGACAGACGGACGACAGGCGCCCCACCCGCCCCCGTGACGGGGTGGGGCGCGAGCGGAGGGAGTCGCGTGTTCGAAGGCTTCGAGGGCGGACGGATGTCGGCCGCTTTCATGAGTGCGGGGACCTCGTCCTTCACCGAGTTTCTTCGGGAGGTCAAGCCCGAGCTGCTGCCCGCCCACCACATCGGATCGGCCGGCGCCCCCGGCTCGGCCGAGCACCTCACCCCGGACGCGACGACCATCGTCGCGCTCACCTTCCCCGGCGGTGTCCTGCTCGCCGGCGACCGGCGCGCCACCCAGGGCAACGTCATCGCCAACCGCGACATGGACAAGCTGTTCCGGACGGACGAGTTCTCCGCGGTGGCCATCGCCGGTTCGGCCGGGATCGGTATCGAGCTCGCCAAGCTCTACCAGGTGGAGCTCGAACACTACGAGAAGCTGGAGGGGCGCTCCCTCTCGCTCGAGGGCAAGGCGAACAAGCTGGCGCAGATGGTGCGCGGCAACCTCGGCATGGCCATGCAGGGCTTCGTCGTGGTCCCCCTCCTGGTCGGGTTCGACGAGAACACCGAACAGGGGCGGGTGTTCAGCTACGACGCCGTGGGCGGCCGCTACGAGGAACAGCGCTACTACTCGGTCGGCTCCGGGTCGGTCTACGCCAAGGGCTCCATCAAGAAGCTCTACCGTGACGACCTGGACGAGACCACGGCGATCAAGGTCGCGCTGGAGGCGCTCTACGACGCCGCCGACGACGACTCCGCCACCGGAGGCCCCGACCTGCACCGCAGGATCTTCCCGCTGGTCGACGTCATCACCGAGGACGGGCACCGGAGGATCGGCGCGGACGACGTGGCCCGCCTGGCGACGGAGGTCGTCGAAGGACGAGCCGCCGACCCCGACGGTCCGAAGGCCCGCCTGAGCTGAGGCCACCCGGGCCTCCACCCCAGACCTCTCCCGACTAGGTAAGGAACGATCCGCGGTGTCGATGCCGTTCTACGTCGCCCCCGAGCAGCAGATGAAGGACAAGGCGGACTACGCGCGCAAGGGCATCGCGCGCGGCCGCAGCGCCGTCGTCCTTCAGTACGAGGGCGGAATCCTGCTGGTGGCGGACAACATGTCCCGCACACTGCACAAGATCAGTGAGCTCTACGACCGCATCGGCTTCGCCGCGGTCGGCCGCTACCCCGAGTTCGAGAACCTGCGCCTGATGGGCGTGCGCTTCGCCGACGTACGCGGGTACCAGTTCGACCGCCGCGACGTCAGCGGCCGTCAGCTCGCCAACATCTACGCCCAGACCCTGGGCACCGTCTTCAGCGAGAGCCTCAAGCCCTGGGAGGTCGAGATCGTGGTCGCCGAGGTCGGTGACACGGCGGCCGAGGACGAGATCTACCGCATCACCTTCGACGGCTCCATCGTGGACGAACAGGGCTTCGTCGCGGTGGGCGGCTCCTCCGAGCACGTGTCCAGCCAGCTCAAGGACCGGTTCGCCGCGGACGCGCCGCTCAGCGCGGCGCTGAACGCGGCCACCCACGCCCTCGCGCACGAGAACGGCGAGGAGCGCGAACTGGAGGCGGCCAACCTGGAGGTCGCCGTCCTGGAGCGCTCCAGGGAGCACCGCAAGTTCCGCCGCATCCACGGTGACCGCCTGACCGCCCTCATCGAGCAGGGCAAGCGGGGCACCACCGGGGACGAGGCCGACGAGTGATCTGACAGCACAACGGTGCGGCGCCACCCGGGCGCCGCACCGGCCGGGCTGGTGTGGGCGACGCGGCCCCGTCGTCCACGCCACGGTGACGGAAGTTGGTGAGGCCGCGTGGAACGACGGATCTTCGGGCTGGAGAACGAGTACGGGGTCACGTGCACCTTCCGGGGGCAGCGCCGCCTGTCGCCGGACGAGGTCGCCCGGTACCTCTTCCGCAGGGTGGTCTCCTGGGGGCGCAGCAGCAACGTGTTCCTGCGCAACGGGGCCCGCCTGTACCTGGACGTGGGCAGCCACCCCGAGTACGCCACCCCCGAGTGCGACAGCCTCGTGGACCTGGTGGCCCACGACAAGGCCGGTGAGCGCATCCTGGAGGGGTTGCAGGTCGACGCCGAGCAGCGCCTCCACGAGGAGGGCATCGCCGGGGACATCTACCTGTTCAAGAACAACACCGACTCGGCGGGCAACTCCTACGGCTGCCACGAGAACTACCTCGTCGGCCGACACGGGGAGTTCGGCCGCCTGGCCGACGTCCTCATCCCCTTCCTGGTCACCCGACAGATCGTCTGCGGCGCGGGCAAGGTGCTCCAGACGCCCCGAGGGGCGCTGTTCTGCGTCAGCCAGCGAGCCGAGCACATCTGGGAGGGCGTCTCCTCCGCGACCACCCGCTCACGCCCCATCATCAACACCCGCGACGAACCCCACGCGGACGCCGAGCGGTTCCGCCGCCTGCACGTGATCGTGGGCGACTCCAACATGAGCGAGACCACCACCCTGCTCAAGCTCGGCTCCACCGACCTCGTGCTGCGGATGATCGAGGCCGGGGTGGTCATGCGCGACTACACCCTGGAGAACCCGATCCGGGCGATCCGCGAGATCAGCCACGACATGACGGGCCGCCGCAAGGTGCGCCTGGCCAACGGGCGCGAGGCCAGCGCCCTGGAGATCCAGCGCGAGTACCTGGAGAAGGTGCAGGGCTACGTCGACCGGCACGGGACCGACGCCGTCGGCAAGCGCGTCCTGGACCTGTGGCAGCGCACCCTGGAGGCGGTGGAGACCCAGAACCTGGAGACGGTCCAGCGCGAGATCGACTGGGTGGCCAAGTACATGCTGCTGGAGCGCTACCGGGAGAAGCACGACCTCACCCTCTCCTCTCCGCGCGTGGCCCAGCTCGACCTCACCTACCACGACATCCACCGCGAGCGCGGCCTGTTCTACCTGATGCAGAAGCGCGGTCAGATGGACCGCGTGGTGGGGGACCTGAAGATCTTCGAGTCCAAGTCGGTGCCCCCGCAGACCACGCGTGCCCGGCTTCGCGGGGAGTTCATCCGGCGGGCGCAGGAGCAGCGGCGCGACTTCACCGTGGACTGGGTGCACCTCAAGCTCAACGACCAGGCGCAGCGCACGGTGCTGTGCAAGGACCCCTTCAAGTCCGTGGACGAACGGGTGGAGAAGCTGATCGCCGGGATGTGAGCCCGGCCGGTGCCCACGGCCCCGGGGCCGGCCGGAGACGGCCACCCCCGGGGCCTTCGGCTGCCCTCCCACCTGCACGTTCGCTTTCGGTGGCCGTCCGCCCCGGTTTCTCGTGGGCCGAAATCAGGAACGGGTTGCTCCCAGGGGCTGGCCACACTCCGACTGTTCGGTAGTGTGACCCTGTCCTGAGCCGGAAATCAGAGGTTGTGACCCATGCACCGACGTGCTGCCGCCCTCGCGGTGCCACTGACCGCCATCGCCTTGGCGGTCTCCAGCTGCTCATCGCTCCCGGAGGACTGGCGTACCCCCGCCTTCCTCCGCATGAACGACGACACGCTCGACTCCCGGTTGCCCCAGGTCACCGGTGACGTCGGCGAGGAGCCCGAGATCGCCTTCCCCGACATCGAGCCTCCGGACGAGGAGATCTCCGGTGTCGTGAGCAAGGGCGCGGGTGAGGACGCCCTGGTCGGCGCGGACGACCTGGTCATCGCCAACGTCGTCCAGTACCAGTGGACCGCTCCGGGCGAGGGCGAGCCGGTCGAGGGCCAGTCCAGCTACGAGAACGGCGCCCCGGACCTGATCCGCATGGACCAGATGCCGGAGTACATCACCGAGACCCTGGTCAGCCAGCCCATCGGCAGCCGCGCGGTCTACGTCTTCCCGGCGCTGACCGAGGAGGAGAAGGCCCAGGCCGAGTCCATGGGGCAGGCCGCTCCCGAGGGCGCGAGCGTCCTGGTGATCGACATGGTCGACCGGTACAGCAAGGGTGCGGTCGTCCCGGGCGAGCAGACCGAAGACGGCGGCGGCGACCTGCCCACGGTGACGCAGGAAGGACACAGCCAGCCCCGGATCGAGGTCCCCGACGCCGAGGCTCCCGACGAACTCGAGGTCACCCCCCTCATCGAGGGCGAGGGCGCCGAGGTCGAGGAGGGCCAGCAGGTCATCGTCCAGTACACGGGCGTGCGCTGGGAGGCCGACGACAACGGCGAGAACGAGGTCTTCGACTCCTCGTGGAACCAGGGCGGCGTCCCCTTCGACACCACCATCGGCGCCGGCGCGGTCATCCAGGGCTGGGACGAGGGCATCGTCGGCCAGAGGGTCGGCAGCCGCGTCATGCTGGTCGTCCCCGGTGACCTGGCGTACGGGGAGTCCGAGGAGGAGGCCATGGGCGCCCCCGCGGGCACCCTGGTGTTCGTGGTCGACGTGCTGGGCGCCTACGACAACCCGCCGCCGCCCGAGCAGGAGGAGTCCGAGGAGGGCGCGGAGGACGCCGGGGGCGACGAGGTCGCCGAAGACCCGGAGGAGTCCGAGGAGTAGTCACCTCCCCGCCGACGAGACGCACCGCCGCCCCCGCGCCCCGAGCCGCGGGGGCGGCGGTGCGTTCGTGTCCGGGCCCGTCCGGTGCCCCCGCCCCGAAGACCGTTCCGGGCAGCGGAGGAGACACGCAGAGCGGGGCCGGGCTGCGGGGGAGCGGCGGCGGGCATGCGTAGAGTCGGTGGCCCACGGTGAGTATGGGGCGAGGGGGAGCCATGCCAGACCAGCGACGGTACTGCTACGTGTCGGGTCTGCGCCTGGGAGTCCCGGCCCTGGAGGAGCTCTGCGCCCAGGGGCGGCCACCGAGCCTGATGGTGTCCTACCCGGCCGAACTGGCGCACCGCTGCGGATACACGGACTTCGAGGAGCTCACCCGTCGCCACGGCCTGCCGCACCTGCGGGCGGCCGACATCAACACCGACGAGGTACGCGACGCCCTCCACGCCCACCGGATCGACCTCATGGTGGTCGCGGGCTGGTCGCAGCTGGTCCACGAGGAGGTCCTGGCCTCACTGCCGCTGGGCGGGGTGGGCCTGCACCCCTCCCCGCTCCCGGTCGGTCAGGGCCGCGCACCCATCCCGTGGACGATCCTGCGTGACATGCGCTCCAGCGCCGTCAGCCTCTTCCACCTCACACGCGAGGCCTTCTCGGGCGACATCGTCGACCGGATCTGGTTCGACGTGGCCGAGGACGTCACCGCCACCGGCCTCTACGAGCGGACCGGCCAACTCCAGTCCGAACTGCTCGTGCGCAACCTGGACGCCCTCCTGGAGGGACGCGCGCCCCGGCGCCCCCAGGCGGGCCACGGCTCGGTGTGGCCCCGGCGCCGCCCCAGCGACGGGCACCTCGACCTCTCGGCGGCCGGACGGGACGTGGACCGGATGGTGCGCGCCCTGGCCGATCCCTACCCCGGTGCCTTCGCGATGTTCGGCGGAGCGCGCATCACCCTGTGCGGAGGTCGGCTCTCCGGCGAGGCCGTGGGCGGCGACCCGGGGCAGATCGTCTCCGCTGGCCCGGGCCGTGAGTGGGGTGTGACCTGCGGGGACGGAAGCGTGTACGTGCCCGAGTCACTCCGGGTGGACGAGGGCGTGCGCGCGGAACCGACCTCCCTGGCCATGTTCCGGCCCGGGCGGTACTTCGACGTACCCTCCGAACACATGATGGCCGACACCCGCCGCACTCCGCTCCCAGGTTCGGAACTGTCCTTCCCGGGCCCCCAGTACCGCGGGGACCACGACTCCGACCACCGGGTCGGTCAGGACGAACCGCGCGGCCTCAAGCACCGATGAGGGTCGCGGCGTGGCGCCCGGCGGCCGCCGCGCTGAGGAAGGCCGACCGGTCCTCGTCCAGGCCGCGCCCCATCGTGGACACCTTCACCGGAAGCGCGCGCACCTCGTCCTCCAGGCCGCTCACGGACACCTCCACGAGCGTGTGGCGCTCGCCCAGGTGCCAGGCCTGGTCCCGGACGCGCTCGCCGAAGAAGCCCGGCAGCCGGGGCACCACCACGTCGGCCGGGGCCAGGGCCACCCGCCCGTAGGCGGTCAGGCTGTGGTGGGACACCCCCCGGTGCCGCTCCCGGGGGTCGGCCTCGCTGACCCTCAGGCTGGCCACGGGACGACCGCCGAGGACGGCGGCGGCGTTGACCGCCTCGCCGCAGGACACACCGGAGAACCCCCACGGAGTGCCGGTGCCCAGGTTGCCCGGCCCCTGGCAGACCACCGCGACCTCCGCGTCCAGCACGTGCCTGGCCGCCAGCAGCCCCGAGTGCACCGTGACCGCCTCCAGGTCACCGCCGAAGGCCTGACCGGTGGTCACGCACCCGCTGAGCAGACCGTCCTCCCTCAGCGCGCCCACGATCCGCGAGAACGCGGCGGGAAGCGCGCCGCCGTCGAGCATCACGTTGACCACCCGCGTCCCGGGGCGCTCGACGCGCACCCCGGCCAGGACGGCGGGCAGCGCGGAGTGGAGGTCGGCCACGACCACGGGCATCCCGTCGATCCCCTCGGCCGTGCGCAGCGCCTCGTGGTGGGGCGAGCCCTGCTCGTCCGCGCCCAGGACGGTGGCCTGGAGGGGCGTGTAGCGGGCCTTCACCAGGTGTCCGGGGCCCTCACGGTCGGCGGGCAGGCGGTCCGGGACCGCCACCACCAGGGCGTATCCGCCCGTGCCCAGACCCAGGTCCAGGGCTCCGGTGTTGAGCAGGACCCGGTCCCCCACCTCGGGGGCTCCCACGAGGTCGGTGTAGGCCAGGGCCGTGCAGGTCGCGGTCCCTTCGGCCCCGTCCCCTCTGACCGGCACCGAGACCGCGCACACGCGGACCCCGGGCCAGGAGGGCAGGACCTGTAGGACTTCACCGCGGCGCCACCGGATCATGCTGGGCACGGTACCGTCGGACCTGAACCGAAGGTGGGAGGACGCGCCCTCGCGGCCCCGCCCGGTCCACCACAGCGGGCAACACAGCGGGCAAGGGGAGTGCGGACGATGTCGCGCAGGAAGACCGAACGGCAACTGAACCTGGTCATCTGCCTGTTGTCCACGCGGCGCCACCTGACCGCCCAGGAGATCAGGGCGACGGTGCAGGGGTACGCCGAGGCCGACACCGAGTCGGCGTTCAAACGCATGTTCGAGCGGGACAAGCGGGAGCTGCGCGACAGCGGCATCCCCATCCAGGTCGGTACCGGGGACGCCTTCAGCGGCGAGGAGGGCTACCGGATCTCCCGCTCCGACTACGAGCTGCCCGAGATCGAGCTCCTGCCCGACGAGGCGGTCGTGCTGGGCCTGGCCGCCCGCGCCTGGCGCCACGCCTCCCTGGGTGAGGCCGCCGCCAACGCCCTGTTCAAGCTCCGCTCGGCCGGGGTACCGGTGGACACGGAGGCCGCCCCGGGGCTGACCCCCGCGATGCGCACGGACGAGCCCGCCTTCGGTCCCGTGTGGCAGGCCATCCGGGACCGCCGTGCCATCTCCTTCGACTACCGCAAGCCCGGCGAGAACGGGGCCCAGCGGCGCGAGGTTGAGCCGTGGGGCATCGTCAACCTGCGCGGCCACTGGTACGTGGTCGGCCACGACCGGCTGCGCGACGCGCGCCGGGTGTTCCGCCTGGGGCGGATGCGGGGCGGGGTCACCGTGGACCGTACCGGCCCGGACGTGGTCGTTCCCGAGGGCGTGGACCTGCGCTCGGTGGTCTCCCAGCAGAGCGCCGTGCCCGAGCGCACCGCGACCCTGCGGGTGCGTACCGAGGCCGCCCACGACCTGCGCCGCCTCGCGCTGCGCGTGGTCCCGGGTGAGCGGGACAGTACCGGAGACGGCTGGGACACCCTCACCCTGCCCTACACCAGCACCACGGGACTGGTGCGGAAGGTGGCCTCACACGGCTCGCGCGCGGTGGTGGTGGAACCCGAGCCGGTCCGCGCGGCGATGGCGGACCACCTGGCCGGGGTGGTCGAGGGCACCATCGCGGCGGAGGAGGCCGACACCGCCGAGGGGCCGGACGCCGCCGACGCCCCGGCGCGCGGTCCCCGCTCCGCCGACCAGTTGCGCCGACTCCTGATGCTGGTGCCGTACGCGCTCGGCCGCGACGTGCGCGTGCCCGAGGTGGCCCGGCACTTCGGACTCAGCGAGAAGCAGGTCGTCTCCGACCTGAGCCTGCTGTGGATGTGCGGTCTGCCCGGGTACACCCCCGGCGACCTGATCGACGTGGACCTCGACGCCGCCCGCGAGACCGGCGAGATCATCATCGCCAACGCCGACACCCTGGCCCAGCCGCTGCGGCTGACCGCCGACGAGGCGGCCAGCCTGGTCGTGGGCCTGTCCCTCCTGGAGGCGTTGCCCGAGGCGCAGGGGATCGAGGGCGGTGCGCTCAAGCGGGTGGCGGAGAAGCTGCGCACGGCCGCGGGCTCGGCTGTGAGCGACCTGGCCGACGCCGTGCAGGTGCGGGTCGAGGTGGACGAGCAGGTGGCCCTGACCCAGCGGCGCTGCGCCGACGCCCTCAGCGGCGGCCAGCGCCTCCACCTGCGGTACCTGTCCGGGTACCTGGACCAGGTGACCGAACGTGACGTCGATCCCATGGGCCTGGTGGTCCAGGACGGCCAGACCTTCCTGGAGGGCTACTGCCACCTGCGCGGGGACGTGCGGCTGTTCCGCCTGGACCGGGTCCTGGAACTGACCGTGCTGCCCTTCGCCGCCCAGGTGCCGGAGGGGGTGGTCCGCCGCGACCTGTCCGCCGGGGTGCTCCAGCGCTCCGAGCGCGACGCCCTGGTGACGCTGGCACTGGAGCCCTCCGCGCGCTGGGTGACCGAGGACTACGTGTGCGAGTCGGTGACCGAGATGACCGACGGGGAGGCCCGGGCCACCCTGCGCACCCCGGCGCCCGCGTGGGTGGCCCGACTGGCGTTGTCCCTGGGACGGGAGGGGCGAGTGGTGTCACCGGCAGCCCTCGCCAAGGACGTCCGTGCCGAGGCGGAGCGGGCTCTGGAGCACTACCGTACTGTTCGAAACCGAACCGCATTGGTCGAGACCACTTCGTCTCCGGAGTGACGCGTAGCCGTTCACCGGGGGGTGGGGTACAGGTCATGACGGAAGGGATATGGTGAACCCGTGATCGCCTTCGCTGTCCTCTGCGGCGTGTTCTGCGCAGGAGTGCTCGTCGTCGGCGCCCTCGGACTGAGGGTGCGCCGCGCGGCCTCCGCGCTGTCCGAAGGGGTGACACGGGCGACGGGCGGGTACCAGGCGAGCAGCGCTGACCTGCGTGAGCGCGTCCGCCATGGCGGTGCTGGGACATGACGGCCCCGCGGACGAACGCGCGTACCATCAGAGGCGCTTGGTCGCGCCCCACAGAGAGGTAGAACCATGGGACCGTTCAACGGACCTACCATCGCCATCCTGGTGATCCTGGCCATCCTGCTGTTCGGAGCCAAGAAGCTTCCGGACCTGGCCCGTTCCCTGGGGCGCAGCGCTCGCATCCTCAAGGCCGAGAGCAAGGGCCTGGTCGACGAGGAGAACAACGAGTCCGAGGGGCAGCAGGGCGAGCAGGCCCAGCAGAACCAGCAGCAGCCGCAGCAGCAGGCCCAGCAGAACCCGGCTCCGCAGCAGAACCAGCAGCAGCCGCAGCAGCAGGGCTACCCGCAACTGCCCCCCGGTCAGCGCATCGTCAACGAGTCCGGTGAGCCGACCAACCAGACCTACAACAACTAGACCCTTCCGGTGGACCGGCGTGGTACCGGAGGGTGCCGCGCCGGTCGGCTGTCGTCCGCGGGAAGCGCCCGCCCCCGCGGCGGGCCCAAGGAGAAGAGAGTGACCGAAAGATGAGGTCCCGAAGCCGGTCGGCGAACCCGGACGCCCGGATGCCGCTCATGGACCACCTGCGCGAGCTGCGCAACAGGCTGGCCAAGGCGCTGCTCATCCTGTGCCTGGGTGCTGTGGTCGGCTTCGTCTTCTACGACCAGATCTGGGACTTCCTCACCAGGCCCTACTGTTCGCTTCCCGCCTCGCAGGTGGTCGACGGCGGCGGCTGCTCCCTGATCGTCACCGGCCCCTTCGACGCCTTCTTCGTCGCCTTCAAGGTCTGGATCTTCGTCGGAGCCCTGGTCACGGCCCCGCTCTGGCTCTACCAGCTGTGGGCCTTCGTGGCCCCGGCCCTGCACGGCAGCGAGAAGAAGTACGCCTACATCTTCGCCCCGCTGGCCGGGATCCTGTTCGTCTCCGGCGCGGCCCTGGCGTACTCGATCACCGCGCTCGCGCTCCAGATGCTCTTCGGGTTCCTGCCCGACGACGCCGACCCCTACCTCACGATCGGCGAGTACCTCAGCTACATGCTCATCATGATGAGCATGTTCGGCCTGGGCTTCGTCATGCCGCTGCTGGTGGTCCTGCTCAACATCGTCGGCATCGTCACCCACGAGGCCATCGCCAAGTGGCGCCGGGTCATCATCTTCTGCGCCTTCCTGGTCGCCGCGGTCATCACCCCGGCCGAGCCGATCTCCATGCTCGCCCTGGCCGTCCCCCTCGTGATCCTCTTCGAGATCGCCGAGGTGTTCTGCTACTTCAACGACCGTCGCAAGAAGCGCCGCGACCCCACCAGCGAGCTGGACGACGACGAGATCTCCGAGCTGGACGACCAGCTCTCGGAGCTGGACCACACCCCCGCCCCGCTCGAGGAGACTGACTCCGACGGCGGTTCCGGCAAGCGTTCCTGAGCAGCTCGGTGACGCGCTAGGGTTCGGCCGGGGGCCGTCGGCCGCCTCCCGGGCCGGGCGCGGCCGTCCGCCGGTCCGACACCGACCCGTCTCACCGCTGGGACACCAAGGAGCCTTCCCCCGAACGGGCTCCCGGACTAGGAAGTGCTGATGAGCGAGCAGACTGAGGCCAAGAGGGACCTGCCGCCCGAGGCCATGGGCAACGAGAAGTGGCACGACACCACGCACGCCGTGTGGTTGCGCTCCTCCCTGTCCAAGGAGGAATCCGAGGCGGTCGTGGAGGTCGCCGAGTTCGACGACGGCTTCCGCGCGGTGCGCGACGGCAAGTCCCCGGAGAAGGGCACCCTGTTCTTCACGCCCGCCGAGTGGGAGGCGTTCGTCCTGGGCGCCCGTGACGGTGAGTTCGACATCCCGGAGGAGTACCTCACCGAGGAGGAGATCGCGATCCAGCGCGGCGAGACCGAGGTCGAGGCGACCTGGGTTCCCTCCCCACTGAACACGCCGGAGGCGATGGAGGAGTACCATCGCCGCCAACGTGAGGAATCCGAGCGGAAGTCCACGACCGAGGACGACTGACCGGAGCACCCACACCCGGGCGCGCGGGTGTACGGGCTCCTCACCTGACCCCGTACACCCTTCGTTCCCAAATGTGGGTAGCTAAGGACCGGCATATGTCCCCTCATATCGCCCTTCTGGTCAACCCGGCCTCCGGCCGACGCCGCGCCGCCGTCATCGCGGTGAGGCTGAAGGAGGCCCTGCGCGCCCAGGGCGCGCGCGTTCACGTCTACACCGGCCGTTCGGCCGCGGACAGCCGCAGGCTGGCCAGGTTGGCCGCCGCGGACCGCCCCGACGCACTGGTCGCGGTGGGCGGTGACGGCCTGGTACACCAGGTTCTTCAGGGCGTCGTCGGCAGCGGCGTCCCCCTCGCGGTCATCCCGGCGGGCAGCGGCAACGACGTGGCCCGCGCCTTCGGAGTCCCCAAGGGTTCGCCCGATCAGATCGCCGAGGCGATCCTGGCCGGACGCACCCGCGCCAGCGACGTCGTCCGCCTGACCACCGCGGACGGCCGGCAGCGGTACTACATGAGCGTTCTGGCCTGCGGTTTCGACGCCCGGGTCAATGAACGGGTGAACAACTTCCGGTTCGGGATGGGCCGGTTCGGCTACCTCATCGGGATCGTCGCCGAACTCCGTTCGTTCAGGCCCATCGACTTCGAGGTCGACGTCGACGACGAGCGGATCGCCGAACCCGGCATGCTCGTGGCGGTCGGCAACACCAGTGCCTACGGCGGCGGCATGCACGTGTGCGCCGACGCCGTCCCCGACGACGGGCTGCTCGACGTGGTCTTCGTGAAGCACGGGTCGCTCGGCCGCTTCCTGCGCCTGTTCCCCCGGGTCTTCGCCGGCAGCCACCTGGGACTGGACGAGGTGGTCTTCCGGCGGGGGCGCTCCGTCACCATCCGGGGTGAGGCGGGGACCGCCTACGCCGACGGGGAACCGACGGGCGCACCGACACTCGTGTGCGAGGTGGTGCCGAAGTCGGTCGAGATGTTGGACCTGACCTCATAGGCTGGCAATCCTATGAGTAGTCACTCCGAGCGTTACGCCGCCTTCCGCAGGCGCCAGAGCGCCTCCAGCGCCGCGATCGAGGCCTTCCAGGGGCTGTACGGGTTCGAGTTCGACCCCTTCCAGATCAGGGCCTGCAAGGCCCTGGAGAGCGGACACGGGGTGCTGGTCGCCGCGCCGACCGGTTCCGGTAAGACCGTGGTCGGCGAGTTCGCCGTGCACCAGGCCCTCAACGAGGGCACCAAGTGCTTCTACACCACGCCGATCAAGGCCCTGTCCAACCAGAAGTACAACGACCTGGTCAGGCGCTACGGCGCCGACCAGGTCGGTCTGCTCACCGGTGACAACAGCGTCAACGGCGAGGCGCCCGTGGTCGTCATGACCACCGAGGTGCTGCGCAACATGCTGTACGAGGGTTCGTCCACCCTGGGCGGGCTGGCCTACGTGGTCATGGACGAGGTGCACTACCTCGCCGACCGCTTCCGGGGCGCGGTCTGGGAGGAGGTGATCATCCACCTCCCCGAGTCGGTGCGGATGGTCGCGCTGTCCGCGACCGTCAGCAACGCCGAGGAGTTCGGCGAGTGGCTCCAGCAGGTGCGCGGCGACACCACGGTGATCGTCGACGAGAAGCGGCCCGTCCCGCTGTGGCAGCACGTGATGGTGGGCAGGCGCATCCACGACCTGTTCGTCGACGAGCAGCCGGAGGAGACCGGCGTGGACGAGGAGGAGGGCGGCGGCAGGAGCAGGCGAAGGCGCGAACGCCGCAGGGCCCAGCACCAGCGTCCACGCGAGATCCAGGTGGGCGGGCGCAAGCTGCTCATCAACCCGTACCTGACCCGCACCGCCGAGGACGACGCCCGCACCACCCAGCTGGCCAACCGGCGCAGGCACCCGCAGACCCGTGCCCGGGGCAACGTGCGTCCGCGCACCCGCTTCGCCCCGCCGTCACGGCCGATGATCATCGAGGAGCTGGACGCGGAGGGCCTGCTCCCCGCGATCACCTTCATCTTCAGCCGGGCCGGATGCGACGACGCCGTGCGCCAGTGCGTGGCCTCCGGGCTGGTGCTCACCACCCCGGACGAGGCGGCGTACATCCGCGAGTACGCGGAGTCGCGGTGCGCGGACATCCCGCGCGCGGACCTGACCGTGCTCGGATTCGACTCCTGGCTGCGCGCCCTGGAGGCGGGCATCTCCGCGCACCACGCGGGGATGCTGCCCACCTTCAAGGAGATCGTGGAGCACCTGTTCTCGCGCGGGCTGATCCGGGCGGTCTTCGCCACCGAGACCCTGGCCCTGGGCATCAACATGCCCGCGCGCACGGTCGTGATCGAGAAGCTCGACAAGTGGAACGGCGAGACGCACGCCTCGCTCACCCCCGGCGAGTACACCCAGCTCACCGGGCGTGCCGGTCGACGGGGTATCGACGTCGAGGGGCACGCGGTCGTCGTGTGGCAGGCGGGGACCGACCCCGAGTCGGTGGCCAGCCTCGCGGGCACCCGCACCTACCCGCTCAACTCCAGCTTCCAGCCCTCCTACAACATGGCGGTGAACCTGGTCGGCCAGGTCGGCCGCCAGCGCAGCCGGAACATGCTGGAGGCCTCCTTCGCCCAGTTCCAGGCCGACCGCGCCGTGGTGGGCCTGGTCAAGCAACTGCGCAAGCACGAGGAGGCCCTGGAGGGCTACGCCGAGGCGGCGGAGTGCCACCTGGGTGACTTCATGGAGTACGCGGCCCTGCGGCGGGCCCTGAGCGACCGCGAGACCATGCTGGCCAGGAACCGTTCGGCCGAGCGCCGCGACGAGGCCCTGGAGAGCCTGGAGCGACTGCGCCCGGGCGACATCATCCGCATCCCGGCCGGACGCTACTCCGGACACGCCGTCGTCCTGGACCCGGGCCTGCGCCACGATCTGCCCGCGCCCCTGGTGCTCACCGTCGACAAGCAGGTCAAGCGGGTCAACTCCAGCGACTTCCCGGTTCCGGTGCACCCCTCGGGGCGCATGCGCATCCCCAAGTCGTTCTCCGCGCGCTCGCCGCGTTCACGCACGGACCTGGCCTCCACCCTGCGCAACAAGCTCAAGGAGCGGGGGAGCGACCCGTCCTTCGAGCGGGGCGGGCGCCGGGGCGCCCAGGAGGACCCGGAGATCCAGCGGCTGCGCGCGGACCTCAAGGAACACCCGTGCCACGGTTGCTCCGACCGCGAGGACCACGCCCGCTGGGCGGAGCGGTACTTCCGCCTCCAGAAGGAGACCGACGCGCTGCGCCGCCGCGTGGAGGGCCGTTCGCACGTCATCTCCCGCACCTTCGACAGGGTGTGCGGTGTGCTGGAGGACCTGGAGTACCTCTCCGGCGACGACGTCTCCGCGGACGGCGGCAAGCTCGCCAAGATCTACTCCGAGCTCGACCTGCTGGTCGCCGAGTGCCTGCGCCGGGGTGTGTGGGACGAACTGAACCCGGTGGAACTGGCGTCCTGCGCGGCCGCACTGGTCTACGAGGCCCGGCGGGGTGACGACGCCTACCCGAGGCTGCCCGAGGGGAAGGTCGAGGAGGCCCTGACCGAGATGACGCGGCTGTGGGGCCAGCTCAACGAGGTCGAGTCCCGGCACCGGGTGTCGTTCCTGCGCCAGCCCGACCTCGGATTCGTGTGGACCGCGCACCGCTGGGCGCGCGGCGACCGGCTCGACGCGATCCTGCGCCAGTCCGACATGACCGCGGGCGACTTCGTGCGCACCGCGAAGATGCTCGTGGACATGCTCAGCCAGATCGCGGGGGCCGCCGCCGACCCGCATGTGCGCGGCAACGCCCGCAGGGCCGCCGACCTCGTCCGGCGCGGAGTGGTGGCCTACTCCTCCTTCAACTAGGCGTCGGGGCGCCCCGGTGGTCAAACCGGGTCATACGGGGCGCGATCATGGGATACGCACGGGACCCCTCCGGGGGCCTGTAGTCCGCGACACATCCTGAAACGAGGCTTCGTCCATGCTGCGCACCCTCATGAACGGCAAGATCCACCGCGCGACGGTCACCCAGGCCGACCTGCACTACGTGGGGTCGGTCACCATCGACGCCGACCTGATGGACGCCGCCGACATCGTCGACGGCGAGCAGGTTCACATCGTCGACATCGACAACGGTGCCCGCCTGGTCACCTACGCCCTGGTCGGTGAGCGGGGGAGCGGAGTCATCGGGATCAACGGCGCCGCCGCGCGCCTGGTGAGCCCCGGCGACCTGGTCATCATCATCGGCTACGCCCAGGTGGACGAGCGGGAGAGGGCCGACCACGTCCAGCACGTCGTGCACGTGGACGGTGAGAACCGGATCGTCGCGCTGGGCAACGACCCCGCCGAGCCGGTCCCGGGCAGCGACACCATCGCTGGTCGCTGACCGACACGCACCACACGACGCCCGTGTCAGCGCACGGGCGTCGTTTGTGCGTCGGGGTGCGGATCGGGCCGTCGGAACGGTGGCGAAACGCGCGGAAAGACCCTCAGAATGGCCGGTTCCGGCCTGATCGGACATGCGGGTCCCGGGTATGTCCAGGGGCGCCATGGACGAACGGGACGAGGAGCGGCGCCGGGTCGCCGAACACATCGAGTGGCAGAAGCAGGGTGCTTGGGTCGTCCTCTGGGGTCCCTACACCCGGCGTTTCTGGGCGTTCGCCTGCTGGCCGGTCATCCCCGCGGGCGGGGTGGTGGTACACGCCGACGGCCCCGACCTGCTCTACGCGGAGATGCGCTACGTCGAACGCGAGCACGACTTCCTGCGGTGGCGCTACGGGCGGGGCTGAGTCAACGCTGGCCGAATGTGACCGGCGATCTGGCCCGAACCGGAGCCGAGGACTACGATTCATCCGTTGGCCGGATGAATCGGAGAATCCACCTCGTGTCCACACAAACCAGCCGGAACGGGGAGCCCCTCACCGAGTCGGCACGGTCCCGCCTGCAACGACGCACCGTCCTGGTGCTCATGCTCGCCCAGGTCGTCGGCAGCATCGGGATGGGCGCCATGCTGGCCGTGGGCGCGCTCATCGCCCTCGACCTCAGCGGTTCGGACGCGTGGTCGGGGATGGCCACCACCATGATCACCCTGGGCGCGGCCGCGTTCGCCCTGCCCCTGGCCTCACTGGCCGCCCGGAGCGGTCGCCGTCCCGGCCTGGCCCTGGGCTGGTTCTTCGGAGCGCTGGGCGGGACCGTGGTCATCGCCGCCACGCTCCTGGACCTCTTCGCCCTCTTCCTGCTCGGCATGCTCCTGATCGGTGCCGGGACCGCCACCAACCTCCAGGCCCGGCACGCCGCCGCCGATCTGGCCACCGAACGTACCCGGGGCCGCGACCTGTCCGTGGTGGTGTGGGCGACCACCGTGGGTTCGGTGGTGGGCCCCAACCTCATCGGCCCGACCGGAGGCCTGGCCGTCCTCCTGGGCCTGCCGGACCTTCTGGGGCCGGTGCTGCTCACCACGGCCGGGTTCCTCGGCGGGGCCGTGGTCATCGTGATCCTGCTGCGCCCCGACCCGCTGCTGACCGCGGCCGCCGAGGCGGCCCGGGACGACGCCGACCAGGGGAGGGCGCGCAGGGGCGGGGTCGGGCTGGCCGACGCGCTGCGGGCCATCGGCCGTACCCCCTCGGCGCTCCTCGCGGTGGTGGGGGTCGTGGCCAGTCACACGGTGATGGTCTCGGTGATGACCATGACACCGGTGCACCTGACGCACCACGGCGCGGAACTCACCGTGATCGGACTGACCATCTCCCTGCACATCGCCGGGATGTACGGCCTCTCCCCGTTGGTGGGCTGGCTCGCGGACCGCTTCGGCCGCACGCCCACGCTCCTGGCCGGACAGGTGATCCTGCTGGTGGCCGCCGCCGTCGCCGGAACGGCCGGACACAGTGAGCCCCTGGTGACCACCGGACTCGTCCTGCTCGGGGTGGGCTGGTCCTTCGGGCTGGTCTCGGCCAGCGCGCTGTTGGCCGAGTCACTGCCCGCCGAGGTCCGCCCCCGCGCGCAGGGATTCAGTGACCTGGCGATGAACCTGGGGGCCGCCTCGGCCGCCGCCGTGTCCGGCGTGGTCCTGGCGACGGTGGGGTTCGGGGGACTGAACCTGTTCGCCGCCCTGTTCACCGTCCCGGTGTTCCTGCTCGCGCTCCGGGCTCGGGGCAAACACTTCCGGACCTTTACCGGAAACGCCCGGTGAGCTCCGCTCCGGCCCTCCTTCGCACGGTTACGGTGCGGTTCTGAAGTGCCCGCTGGTTCGTTCGGCGGGACCGTGCCGCTGGACGAAGGGGTGTTCTGGGTGAGTGATCGGGAGCCCGAGGAGGGTGCCGGTGAGCGGCCGGACCAGGATCCGGTCAACCACCACCCACCGGAGGAGTGGCGCCCGGGGGACCCCGGCGATCCGATCGAGGGCGGGCCGCAGCCGCCCGGGGAACCCCGGCACGGACCCGCTCCCGGCGGAGCGCACCGGCAGGGTACCCCGTGGTGGGGACAGCCGTCCCACACGCCCCCTCCCGTGGGGCCGTATCCGGGTGGGGCGCTGCACGGCGGACCACCTCCGTCCGGGGGCCCACCTCCGTCCGAGGGCGCGACTCCGCTCGGGGGACCGCTTCCGCCCGGGGGACCGCTTCCGGGCGATCACCCACCCGGTGCCCCTCGCTTCGATGCGCCCTCGGGAGGACAGCCCGTGTGGTGGCAACCTCCGGGCGGCCAGTCCCCCAACGGCCACGCCTCGGAGGCCCAGTGGGGTGAGGGTCCCCCTTACGGTCCGCCACCGGGCGAGCCGCAACCGTCCGGGGGCGAACCGGACCCGGCGAGCCCCGGTGAGTACTCCCAGGGGCCCAGCGGCCCGGGAAGCGCGGGGTACGAGCGCGAGGGGTTCGCGCCCGGCTACGGCGGCTACCCGAACGAACCGGTCAACTACGGTGCCCAGGGCGGCTACGGGCCGCCCGGGGGCTATCCCCCCGGCGGTTACGGACCTCCGGGCCAGGGCGGTTACGGGCCGCCGCCATCGAAACCGACTCCCTGGGGCAAGATCATCGGGATCGGCTGCGGTGTCCTGCTCCTCCTGCTCCTCGCACTGGGCGGCTGTGCGGCGGTGGCGCTGGTGCTGGCGGACCGCGGCGCGCCCAGCGGCGGCGGTGATCCGGGGGTCGAACGGACGGAGGACGGAGAGCCCGGCGGGGAGGTGCCCTCGGAGGCGGATCTGACCGCCACCGCCACCGAGTTCGAGCCCAGCTCGCTCTACGTGGAGGGCGAGTTCACCAGCGTAGAGGTGACCGTCGCCAACACCGGCTCGGACGCCCTGGACGTCAATCCGCTCTACTTCGTGGTGGTGGACACCGAGGGGACGGAGCACAGTCCGGGCGACGCGATCGCGATGGACGCCAACGAGCTCGGCGTGCAGACCCTGGACCCCGGTCAGACCGCCAACGGCTCGATCACCGTCGTCGGTGACATCGAGCCGGAACGGGTCCTCTTCGAGCCCTACTTCACCGGTCCGGTGGAGGTTCCGGTGACCTGAGCGGCGGCGCGCCGGGTACGCGGTGAAGGAGAGGTCCTGTCAGGGGGCGAGCGCGGGGTCGCGCAGCCACTCGGACAGGGCCTCCTTGCGTTCGCTGTCGCACTTGAGCGGGCAGGTGGTGCAGAAGCCGTGCTCGGGGTCGCCCTTGTAGTCGAAGCAGCAGGTGCCGCGGACCGCCCAGGTGCCCCGGGGGTGGTCGGGAGCGAACGGGAACAGGCGCGGACGCTTGCGGGTGACGGCCCCCGCCTCGACCACCGCGTCGCCGAGCCGGGTAGCCAGATCCCAGGCCTGTTCGGCGTCCTGGCCGAGGTAGCGGGCCGGGTTGAGCATGTAGAAGTGCATGGTGTCCAGGACCCAGCCCCACAGGGTGCGCTTGCCCGCGCGTGAGTGCGCGTGCAGGGTCTCGATCAGGGGTTCGACGGTGGCGAAGAGGGCCTCGGCGACCAGGCGCAGCTGTTCGTCCTCGTCGCGGGCGATCACGGTGTCGGGGTGGTCGGCCGCGGGGTCGTCCGGCAGGACCACGGTGCGCGGGTCCACCACGGTGGGCGTGCCGAACCTGCTCCGGGCGGTGTCCCAGGGCAGGTAGAGGGTGTCGGGGGTGAGCAGCGGGCCGCGTCCGGTGAGGTAGAGGCAGGCGGCCACCAGGAAGACGGGTTCGCGCAGGGTGACCCGCAGGAAGTTGGTGGCGGCGGGGAGCCGGTGACCGGGACCGTGCTCGGTCCGGAGCTTGTCGAACAGGACGGGCAGCCAGCCGTACCCGGTCATCGAGGCGACACTGTGGAACTGGACGCCGTCCACCGGTCGGCCGTGAAGCTGCTCGGAGTCCGTGAACTCGGGCAGCGGCGCGAACTTCAGCCGCGCGCGGACGCCGAGGAGGGCGTCGAGCGGATCTGGAGTCACCTGGAAACCCTTCGTCGCGGAGCGGAACCGACAGGTCCGGGGCGTGCGGCCGCAGCGGCCGCCGGACGGGGTCGGGTTCACTTGCGCCTGTGAAGTGAGGCTATCCTAACCAGCCCGGCGGTGGCAATGCGTCAGCCTGGACGTTTGCCGAATCCTGGACACCGAGTGCCCCGGGCCATGACCGCACCACGGGTGCGGGGCCCGCGCTTTCACAGACTCAGGGCACGGAAGCGGCGCAGTGACAGCGGGACGCACACGGCCACCAGCAGCGCGGGCACAGCCAGGGCCAGGAAGAGCGCGTTCTGCGCCGCCCAGGTGTCCGAGGGCAGCACCTGGTTGCCGAACAGTTCCCGGGTGGCGGTGACCACGGCGGACAACGGGTTCCACTCCGCGATCGGGGCCAGCCACGACGGCATCGCGGTCGACGGCAGGAAGCTCGTGGAGAGCATGCTCAGCGGGAACGCCAGCGGGTAGACGAGCATGCTCGCCGTGTCCGGGTTGGCCGCGTACAGGCCGACCAGGACCCCGACCCACACCAGGGCGAACCGGAAGAACAGGAGCAGGCCCAGGGCGGCCAGCGCACCACCGAGGCCGTCCTCGAAGCGCCAGCCGATCAGGGCGCCGCAGCCCAAGAGCAGCACGATCTCCAGCACGGCGCGCAGCATGTCGGTGAGTGTGCGGGCCCCGAGGATCGCCATCGGTGCCATGGGCATGGAACGGAAGCGGCTCATGACGTCGCGCGCGGTGTCGCGGGCGATCCCGGCCGAGGTCCCGGCGATCCCGTAGAGCATGACCATCGCCAGCATGGCGGGCACCAGGAACGTGCGGTAGTCCTCGGCTCCGGTATCCGACATGACGTCGCCGAACACGTACCCGAACAGCAGGACCATCAGCAGCGGCATGCTGATCGCGATGGCGAGCTCGAAGGGGTCGCGGACCATGTGCCGCAGGTTGCGCTGGCTCAGGACCAGGACGTCGGTCCAGACCTTGCCGCGTGGGCCGGTGGCCTGGTGGGGTCGGCGCGTCGCGCTCCGCGTGGTCCGGGTCGGAGAGGTGGTGCTCGCGGTCATCGGGAGGCCTCCTTGGCGGTGGTCACGGTCTCGGTCCCGGTCAGGCCCAGGAAGACTTCGTCGAGGCTGGGCCGGCGCACCCCGAGGTCGGTGATCCGCAGGTCGGAGCCGTCCAGAGCGCGCACGGCCCCGGTCAGTGCGGCCATCCGGTCCTCGACGGGCACGCTGACCCGCCGCTCGCCGGGATGGACCCGGGCGGGCGCGGACAGCGCCGCACCGAGCAGGTCGGCGACGGAGGACAGGTCGGCCGGGTCGTGCACGTGGACGTCCAGGCGGTCCCCGCCCACCTGGGACTTCAGGGAGTCCGGGGTGCCCTCGGCGATCACCCGGCCGTGGTCGATGACGGCGACGCGGTCGGCGAGCTGGTCGGCCTCCTCCAGATACTGCGTGGTGAGCAGCACGGTGGCTCCGCCGGCGACGAGCTCGCGCACGGCCTCCCACACCTGGATGCGGCTGCGCGGGTCCAGTCCGGTGGTGGGTTCGTCCAGGAACAGGATGCGGGGCTCCTGGATCAGGCTGACCGCCAGGTCGAGGCGGCGGCGCATCCCGCCGGAGTAGCCGCTGGCCGGGCGGTCGGCGGCGTCGACGAGGGCGAACCGCTCCAGGAGTTCCCGAGCGCGTTCACGGGCGCCGGTCCGGTCGAACCCGTACAGGCGGGAGAACATCACGAGGTTCTCGCGGGCCGTGAGGATCTCGTCGACGGACGCGTACTGGCCGGTCAGGCCGATGACGGACCGGACCAGCTCCGGTTTCTCGAGCACGTCGTGGCCGCCGACGGTGGCGGTGCCCGCATCCGGCCGCAGGAGTGTGGACAGGGCGCGCACGGCGGTGGTCTTGCCCGCTCCGTTGGGCCCGAGCAGGCCGAGGACGGTGCCGGGGGCGACGGTGAGGTCGAGCCCGTCCAGGGCCCGCGTGTCGCCGTAGCGCTTGTGGAGTCCCCTGGCCCTGACGGCCGGGGGCGACGATGGACCCATGGTTGTGTACCTCATAAACTGTGTATCAGATAAGCGGATATGTTTAAGTGATACACAGTTCTAGGATGGGTGTCAACCAAGACGGGGGTCACAGCGGCGGCCCCCACACGGGCGGTACCGACGACTGGTGGGGTATGACGAGCGAAGAACGGCCGACGACGGGGTCGACCCGGGAGATCGACCTCCTCTGGGGGCTGCCGGAGGCCCCCAGGCGAGGTCCCAAGCCCAGGCTCAGCCGCACGGCGATCGTCGACGCCGCCGTGGAGGTGGCGGACGCGGAGGGACTGGACGCCGTCTCCATGCAGCGCGTGGCCCGGGAGCTCGGGTACACGACCATGTCGCTCTACCGTCACGTGGACAGCAAGGAGGACCTGCTCCTCCTGATGCTGGACGCCGCCATGACCGAGCGCCCCGCCGGGCCCCGGGACGACGGCGACTGGAGGGCCGGGGTCGAGGAGTGGTGCCACGGGGCGCTCGCCCAGTACCGTCGACACCCCTGGGCCGCCTACGTCCCCCAGTCCGGACCCCCGAGCGGTCCCGGCGGGCTCCGCTGGATGGAGGCCGGGCTCCGGGAGGTCTCCGCCTCCGGGCTGAACGCCCCCGAGTCGCTCCAGATCCTGCTGCTGCTGACGTACTCCCTCAGGGACCTGTTCCGGATGGAACAGGACCTGACGCGCGCGGCCCGAACACGCGGCGTCACCATGGAGGAGAACGAGAACGGATGGGTCCAGGGACTGCGCCGGGTGATGGACCCCGAGGAGTTCCCGACCATCCTGTGGACCCTGGACCAGGGCACCTTCACCGAGGATCCCCCTGGCTACTCCGAGGACCAGGGGCCGCTGGGCGGCCTCGACTTCGCCATCCAGCGCATCCTCGACGGGGTCGAGGCCCACGTGGGGTCCGGCCGAAAGGACGCAACGGAGGACCGGGACCCCGGTCGGTCCTGACGGGCCGAGGGGCGGGACGCACCCGCCCCTCCCGTCCTCAGCGCACCAGCACCAGGTGGTGACGGGCCAGCGCGGCCACGACCTGGGCGCACACCGGCGCCTCCACACCCGCGCGCTCGGCCAGCCCCGCCACGGACAGCTCCCGGTGTTCGGCGAGCGCCTCCAGGACCGGCTCCGCCACCACGGGGAGCCGGTACCGCTTCCCGGCGACGGTGACCACGACCCGGGCGTCCCCGCCCTCACCCTCCCGCTCCACCGGGGGCGGCAGGATCGGGACGAACTCCACCCGTGCGTGCTCCGGTGGCACACCGTCCTCCACCGGCCAGGGCAGGGAGAACGACGTGCGCCGGGGGAACCGGGCGTCCCGCTCGGCGAGGAAGGTGTCCAGGTCCAGGCTCTCGGCCAGCTCCGTGATCCGGGCGACCAGCTCGTGCCGGTGCTTACGGCGCGAGTCCGGGTCGGCGAAGCGGGGCAGGTCCCGGCGGAACGCCTCCTCCGCGAACAGCCCGCGCACCAGCGCGTCGGCCCAGTCGATCCCGGTCGCCCGGGTGAAACCGAAGGTGAGGTGCATGCTCACCTCACCGGTACCGGTCACCGTGTGCCACCAACCGCGCGGCACGTGGATCACCTGACCCGGCCGCAGCACCCCCTCCCACACCAGGTGCAGCTCGCCGTCGGCGTCGCGGGGCGGGGTGTGCGCGTGGTCGGTGTCGTTCTTCATCGGGTACGGGCGCGAACCGGGACCGTGCACCTGCCAGTGCTTCGTCCCCTCCACCTGCACGATCACCGTGTCGTGGTCGTCCCAGTGGGTGTCGAATCCCCGGGACTCACCCCAGATCAGGTACAGGTTGGTCTGCGCGCGCTCCCGGGTCAGACGCATGAGGTCGTCGGCGGCGGCGCCGACCGGCGGGTGCATCCGGTCGATGCCGTCCAGCACCAGGCTCGCCCCGGCGCGCAGCTCCCGGTACAGCGACTCCGGGCGCACGATCCGGCGTTCGGTCCGCGAGACCCTGGCGCGATCGGTGTAGCGGTCCAGCGGTACCGGCGATCCGTCCTTGTGCAGCCGTAGCCGGGGCGGTTCCGGGGCGCTCTCGGCCAACAGGCCGTTGAGGTCGTCGAAGGTCAGGAGCGAACGCACGGCGTCCGCGCCCAGGTCGGCGAAGACGAACTCCTCCGACAAGCGGGTGGTGAGTGCGTCGCGGCCCACGACGTCGCACAGGGTTCGGGTGAACAGGCTGCCGGGATCGGTCACGGCTGTCCCCTTTCCGGGGGTCGGACGTTGCGGTTCGTGCGGGCGCGCGGAGGGTGGAGGGGCCCGCCCGGACCACGCCGTGGCGGCGCGGTCCGGGCGGGCACGGATCAGATGAAGTCCGAGCTGGAGTCGGTGCCGTCGTTGTCGCCGCCCGCGGTGGTGTCGCGGGAGGTCACCTCCGCCAGATCCTCGACCTCAACCTCGATGGGGTCCATACCGCACCTCGCTTTCTGTGTGCCGTCGATCCTCTTGGCCAGGGCCGGTCCGGACGCCGTCAGCGTCCGGTGAGCCCCGTCTTGTGGGCCGCGAACGCGTGTGCGTCCGCGGCCAGTCCCACGGCCCGGCTCACCGCGCGCGGGCCGTGCCCGACGTCGCGTTCGTAGCGCAGCAGGGCGGCCGGGCGGTCCCCCTCCTCGCCCGCCGCCGCCAGCAGCGCCGCGCACATCTTGCGCGGGTGGGCGGCGTCGGTCCGGGTGTCGCCGTCGAACCCGGTGAGTAGGACGCTGGGATGCCGCAGCCCCGGTGTGCGCAGGGCGGAGTCCAACGCGCGGTGGTAGGGGGAGTAGGACACCAGGGCGGCGAAGTCGTCGGGGTCGGCCGCGGTGCCGAACTCGCGGGTCCACATGCGGCCCAGCCCGAGGCGCTCGAACCGCACCATGTCCGCGAGCGGGGCCGAGGCGATCACGGCCGCGCACAGGTCGGGGCGGGCCGTGGCGGCGGCCAGCACGAGCAGACCCCCGGCCGAACCGCCCGAGAGGCACAGTTCGGAGCGCGAGCACCAGCCGGCGGTCACCAGGGCGTCGGCGGCGGCGACCAGGTCCCGCACCGCGCGCGGCTTGTGGCGGCCCGACCCCTCCAGGTGCCACCGGCGCCCGGCGTCACCCCCGCCCCGGACGTGTGCCACGGCGTAGCGGCCGCCGGACAGCAGCCAGGCCAGCACGGTCGCGCTGAACCCGAACTGCCGAGGGCGTCCGAAGCCCCCGTACGCGTGCAGGAGGGTCGGCCCGGCCCCGTCGCCGCCGGAGGCGTCGAAGACGGTGACCGGAACGCGGGTGCCGTCGGAGGACCGGCACCACAGGACGGTGCGGACCACGGAGGGTGAGCCCTCGGATCCGGTACGCGTACCGGTGCGCGCCTGGGGTTCGGGACTGGCGGAGAGGGGCCAGGGCCCGGGCGCGGCCTCGCCCGGAGCGAGTCGCAGGACCCTCTGCTGGGTGGCCACGTCCGCGTAGCCGAGGAACACGGTGCCGTCCGGGGCGGCGACGGGCCCCGAGACCATGCCCTCACCCGGCAGTTCCACGGTGTGCGAGCGGGCACCGGTGACGGCGTCGTACACGGAGGCCTCGCTGATGCCCAGCCGTGTGCGGACCACCAGCAGCGCGGTCCCACCGGGCGCTCGGTGCGGGCAGAAGGCGTCCAGGGTCGCCCCCGGGTCCTCGGGAACGACCTCCCGCCAGTGCTCGGGCGAGAGCCGTTCGGCGGGGGCACCGGGCTCCACCGCGCACACGCGGCGTCGGGGAGCGTCCAGGGTGGTGCGCAGGTACAGCAGGCCGTCGGGGCCCGGGCGCACCTCGGTCTCGGCGTCGTGGTCCACCTGGAGGGGCCGGAACCGGGGCCGCTCGGCCGGGCCCGCGGCCAGGTCGGCCAGCCACAGGTCGGTGCGGTGCCCGGTGCCGTGGCTCTCGGTGACCAGCAGCCAGCGGTCGTCCAGCACACGCACGCCCGGCACGGTGCCCGGGCCGGTGCAGGGGTACACGAGGGTCTCGGCGCCGTCCACGACCCGGCGCAGCCACACGCCGCGCACGCCTCGGGCGCCGTCGCGGCGCACGTAGTAGAAGGCCCGGCGCCCGCCTGGCAGCCAGGCGACGTGCGAGTAACGCACACCGGACACGGTGGGGCCCACGGCGGAGCCCGTGTCGGTCCGGACCACGCGCAGACCTCCGCGCTCCACCCCTCCCGAGGAGGTCTGGAGGGCCACCAGGCGGCCGTCCGGGCTCGGCTCCCAGGAGTCCAGGGTGGTCCTCCCGGTGGGGTCGTCCACGCAGGGGTCGTAGACGGTCAGCGGACCGGTGTCCGAGGTGACGGGGGAGGACCCTCCCGTGTCGGTGTCCGCGCTGGCGGAGCCGCTCGGGTCCCGGGGCCACACCACGAGGCGGGGGTGTTCGCTCCCCGCGTGGCGAACCGTGCAGAACAGTGCTCTGGAGCGGAGGACCGGCGGAGACCACAGGTCGGTGGCCAGCAGGGCCCGGATGCGCTCGGCCAGCGGTTCGCGCAGGGGCCAGGTGGCCGCCTCGCGCTCGTACTCCCGCCCGCGTTCGGACAGCCAGCGCAGGGTCGCGGGGGAGTCGGACGCCTCCAGCCAGCGGTAGGGGTCGGGGACGGGGTGGCCGTGCAGGGTGTCGACGACCGACACGGGGTCGGTGACCGGGGCGGTTCCGGGGGCTCGGTTGCGCACCATCACATGGTTCAAGCGGTCCGACGCGACGGTCAAGGAAGAGATACCTGGCTCTGAGGGACGCGACTGTGTCCCTGAGGGAAGGTTTGTGGGGTGGGCCAGCCAGGACCGCCGGGGTGGTCGAGCGCGGGACCGGGTAGGTCTCCGTCAAGGGGCGGTCCCCGCCCCTCGGAGACCGCTGGAGTGGGGAGTGAACCGTGGAGAACACCGACCGCAGGACCCCCGGGCCGCGCCGTTCGCTGGGGGCGGCGGTGTGCTTCGCAGCGGCGGTCCTGGCGACGGCACTGGTCGGCGGTTCTGCGGCCGCTGGCTCCGGTGCCGTCTACGCGAGCCTCGACCTGCCGGTGTGGGCCCCGCCCGCCTCGTTGTTCGGTCCGGTCTGGACCGTCCTGTACGTGCTCATCGCGGTCGCGGGCTGGCTGGTGTGGCGCTCGGCGGGGATCCAGGGGGCCGCGGTCTTCCTGGGTGTCTACGTCCTCCAACTGCTGCTGAACGCCGCCTGGACACCGCTGTTCTTCGGCGCCGGGCTCTACGGTCTCGCGCTGGTGGACATCCTGCTCCTGGTCGTGGCGGTGGCGGGCACGCTGTTCCTGGCCCGTCCGCACAGCAGGCTGGCGGCCCTGCTCCTCGTCCCCTACCTGCTGTGGGTCGCCTTCGCGGCCGCGCTCAACGCCGCGATCTGGCTGGCCAACTGACGGTCCCGCACGACGCCCGAACCGCGGCCGGGGGCGCACCGGGCCGGAACAACGGGGGCGGGCGGCGCCCCGGGGGATGGGGCGCCGCCCGCCCGTCCGGTCCGGGGAGGTGTGGACCGGACCTGGGAGGGTCGGTCAGACGTTGTCGGGGTGGCCGATCGCCAGGCCGCTCTCCTGGTCGAAGAAGTGCAGCTGGCTGACGTCCACCGCCAGGCTGATGGTGCTGCCCGGGCGCACGCTGCTGCGGGGGCTCACGCGGGCGGTGAACTGCGAGCGGTTGTCGCCCAGCGGCAGGGCTGCCTCCGCGCTCTCCTCGTCGTCGCCGGCGGCGTCCTTGGCCAGGGCGGCCGCGTCCTCGTGGCGCACGGGCGGGGCGTCGACGCCGAAGATCACGTTGATCTCGGTGCCCAGCTCCTCGGTCACGTCGGCGGTGACCTCGATGCGGGTGTCACCGCTGCCGTCGAGCTCGGCGTCGCTGAAGTCCGAGGGGCGGATGCCCAGGATCACCGAGCGGCCCACGTACTCGCCCAGGCCCGTGCGCTCCTTGAGGATCGCGGCCGGGACCGGGAGCTCGTGCCCGGCGAACCTCAGCACGGCGCCGTCACCGGAGCGGGAGAGGTCGGCGTCGACGAAGTTCATCGCCGGGGAACCGATGAACCCGGCCACGAACAGGTTGACGGGGGAGTCGAACAGTCGCTTGGGGGTGTCGACCTGCTGGAGGCGGCCGTCGCGCAGGACCGCGACCCGGTCGCCGAGGGTCATGGCCTCGATCTGGTCGTGGGTGACGTAGACGGTGGTGACGCCCAGGCGCTCGTGGAGCTGGTTCAGGGAGGCGCGCATCTGCACGCGGAGCTTGGCGTCCAGGTTGGACAGCGGCTCGTCCATGAGGAAGGCCTGCGGCTCGCGCACGATGGCGCGGCCCATCGCCACACGCTGGCGCTGACCGCCGGAGAGCGCGCCCGGCTTGCGCTTGAGGTAGGGCTCCAGACCGAGCATGTCGGCGGCCTCGCCGACGCGGCGGGCGATCTCGGCCTTGGGGACCTTGCGCAGCTTCAGGCCGAAGGCGAGGTTCTGCTCGACGGTCATGTGGGGGTAGAGCGCGTAGTTCTGGAAGACCATCGCGATGTCGCGGTCCTTCGGCGGACGGTCGTTGACGATCTCGTCGCCGATCAGCAGCGTGCCCGCGGAGATCTCCTCCAGGCCGGCGATCATGCGCAGCGCGGTGGACTTGCCACAACCGGACGGGCCGACGAGCACCATGAACTCGCCGTCGTTGATCCGGAGGTTGAGGTCGTCGACGGCCTTGACGTCGCCGCCGTAGATCTTGTCGACGCCCTCAAGGACGATCTCCGCCATGGCTGTCAGCTCCCGCGTTGGCTCGGTGGTGTGGCGTATCCGATGGTGGGCGGAGGTTTCCGGAGCACGTGGACCCCCTTGAGAACCCCTCCACCCGAACCCGATGTTCGAAGTTGATCGAAACGGGCTGAATTCTTGATCACATCAGACATGATCGCGATCAAAATGTCCAGAGCGCATTTGGTTTCGATCCGATTGCGGTCATGCGCAAACCGCCCCCGGTCAGCTGGCGTGCGCGGCTCAGGTGCGTTAGCCTGTCGCACGGTTCATCACGTTCTCCCCTCCCACCACTTGGGCCGGTGGCCACGACACGGCGGCCGGGTTGAGACAAGGGGTCGGGGAGTCTGGGTAACCTAACGACCAGTCCAGCACTGGACGGACCGGTTGTGCGGCCCCCACTCGTCCGATTGGACGCTGCATCACGCGCCAGGTGCAGCTGGGATCGGGTGAGGAGCGGAGTACCGCGACCGGGCGGGGGGTTGGACCCGGAAAAGGCCCGAACATCCAGTAGACAACGGTCTTCCGAGCTCGCCGCCGACGGGACGGAGCCGGTCCGAAGGGTGGCTCGGGCCTTTTCCGCGTCCCCCCAATATGCTGACCGCGAGGACCCTCAGTACCCAGCGGAAAGCGAGCATCCCACGTGGTTGCCGAGCAGAAGGGGTCGGAGCCAGCTCCGAGCCCCGAAAGACCCTCGCCGAACACCACGGCGCCGGAGTCCGAGGCGCGGGCCACGATGTGGTCCCCCCTGGCCCCGGGGCACCGCTGGGGACGCCTCGACCTCCTCTGGCGCACCCTGGCCGCCGCCGGAGCCGGCCTGGCCCAGCTCTTCGCGCTCCCGCCGTACGGCCTGTGGTGGCTCGGCCCTCTCAGTGCGGCCCTGCTCCTCCTGGCCGTGAGCGGGACGCGCATGCGGCGCGCCGCGTGGCTGGGCGCCCTGTCCGGCGCCACGCTCATGGTTCCGCTGGTCCACTGGCAGGACATCTTCGGCGTCGACGTGTGGCTGGCCGTCGCCGCCCTCGAGACCGCCTACTTCCTTCCGATGGCCATGGGGCTGTCCCTGGTCGCGCGGTTGCCCTACTGGCCGGTGTGGACCGCGGCCCTGTGGGTGGCCCAGGAGGCCGTGCGCGCCCGCTGGCCGCTCGGGGGGTTCTCCTGGGGCAAACTCGCCTTCGCCCAGCCGGACACCCCCTTCGTGGGCTACGCGGCCCTGGGGTCCTCCGCGCTGGTGTCCTTCGTCGTGGCCCTGACCGGCGCCATGCTGGTGTGGACGGTCCTGCGCGCCGTGACGGCCCGTGGCCGCGCCCGGGTACTCCTTCCGGCCGTGGGCCTGGCCACCGGCGCGGCGATCGTCCTGGGCGGCCTCGTGGTCCCCGCGATCGGCCGCCCCGCCCCGCAGGAGACCGTCACCGTGGGCATGGTCCAGGGCAACGTGCCCAACGTCGGGGAGATCTCCATCCTCGGCGAACGCGCCCAGGTCCTCCACAACCACGCCGACGGCGTATCGGAACTGGCCGGGGCGGTCCGGGAGGGTGAGTACCCCCAGCCCGACCTCGTGCTCCTGCCCGAGAACGCCAGCGACATCGACCCCTTCCGCGACCCCGAGGCCGCGCGGATCATCGACGGCGCCGCCCAGGACGTGGGAGCGCCCCTGCTGTGGGGGCTGAGCCGGTTCAACGACGACGGCACACGCCACGTGCAGAGCCTCGTGTGGGACCCCGAGACCGGTCCGGGTGACGCCTACGACAAACGCCACCTCGTCCCGTTCGGCGAATACGTCCCCCACCGTGAGTTCTTCACCCGGTTCGTCTCCCGCCTGGGCCAGGTCAGCTCGGACGCCATTCCCGGAACCGACCCCGGCGCCCTGGAGATCGGCGGCACCACACTGGCCGTGGGCATCTGCTTCGACGTGGCCTTCGACTCGCCCGTGCGCGAGTCCGTGGCCGCGGGCGGCCAGATCATCGTGATCCCCACCAACAACGCCAACTACAACTTCACCGGGCAGACCCAGCAACAGCTGGCCATCACCCAGCTGCGCGCCGTCGAGCACGGCCGGCCGGCCGTGGTGGTCTCCACCAGCGGTGTCAGCGCCGTCGTCGAGCCGAACGGCAAGGTGGCCTACGAGTCACCGGAGGCCGAGCGCGACATCAACGTCGCCGAGCTCACGGCCATGGAGGGCCCCGCGGTGGCCACGCGGCTGGGCCCGGTCCCCGAGGCCCTGCTGGCGGCGCTCGGTCTGGGCGCGGTGGTCGCCTCGGTCATCGCCGCGCGCAGGGCCCGGACCTGAACCCACGGCCCCGCCCGCCGGCCCGCTCCCCGTCGCGGGCCGGACCGGTGGCGTCCGACGCGGGTGGGAGCGCCCGGACCGGGAACCATTCACACCACGGGTACGTTCCTTCCAACAAGAGGAGACCCGGCTCCGGCCCACGACACTGAGGATGATTCGCGATGCCGCTGCTGATTGTGCTGGCGCTGATGGCACTGCCCTTCCTTGAGGTGGGCCTGATGATCTGGGTCGGCGGACAGATCGGCGTGCCGTGGACGCTGGCCGCGCTGGTCTCGCTGATGGTCCTGGGCGTGGCCGTCCTGCGCCACACCGGCCGGGCCTTCCGCGAGGTGGTCCAGGAGGCCGACGAGGCCATGCGCACCGGTGAACAGCCGCGCAAGGGCCTGCTCGACCCCCTGATGCTCATGGCGGGCGGCATCCTGCTCGTCATCCCCGGTTTCCTCACCGCCGCGGTCGGTCTGCTGCTGGCCACCCCGGTCACCCGGCCGGCCCTGCGGTGGGTGTTCGCCGGTTGGGCGGCCCGCCGGATGAAGAAGATGCAGGAGCGCGTGAACGAGGAGTTCGCCGCCCGTGGCGCCACCATCCCGAACCAGGCCCCCTTCGGCCCCGGCGGCCCCGCGGGTTCCGGCACGCCCGGAAACCCGTTCGGTACCGCCCCCGGAAGCACCCCCGGCGCGGACGGCGGCGACCGCTCCGCCCCCAACCGCGGCCGCGTCATCCAGGGCCAGTTCGAGCCCGAGGACGACGACCGCCACTGACGCCCGTCAGGGACGCCCGGTGCCCGGTTCGGTCCCGGGCCCACCGGCTTGGGTGACGGTCACGTAGGCGCCGACGATGCGGGCGATCACCGTGGTGAGGAACAGGGTCCCCGCCACCGCCTCGGCGGTGGCCAGCGACCGTGCCCACGGGGTGACCGGAACCAGGTCGCCGTAGCCCAGCGTGACCAGGGTGACGAAGCTCAGGTAGGTCAGGTCCTGCCAGTCCACCGCCGTTCCCGAGGACAGGGAGTCCTCGAAGGAGCCCGGCCACAGCGCCTCCACGATGCCGAACAGCGCCGCGAACACCCCGCCCAGCAGCAGGTAGGCGCAGACCGCCGCCATGATCAGCTGCGGGCCCGTCTCGCCCCTGTGCCGCCGCCGGTACGTGAACACGAACACGAGCAGCTTCAGGATCAGGTAGCCCTGGAACAGCACCACGGCGCAGAATAGCCCGAGACGGGCGGTGGGGACCGCGGGGTGCAGGGCCGCCCAGAACCCGGCGGCCAGGAACACCACGGACAGCACGGCCACGGGGACCAGGCGATGGCCCTCGTCCCGCACCACGCGCACGCCCAGGAAGACCACCGCCGGGTACAGCAGGACGTACAGCATCTCCCAGAGCTGTCCGCGCAACGTCAGCGGATACGCGAAGTGCAGCAGCGCCGAGGCGGCCAGGAACGCCGCCAGGGGGTGTGAGAGCCCCGGCCGACCACGCATGCACGCCCCTCCCCGTCCGCACCGACAGCGCCCCGGACGACGCCACCGGTCGCCGGGAGGCTAGCCCGGGCACCCGCGGGACAGTGTGAGGCGCGGGAGGTGTTTGCCCGACCTTTGAGCGCCGTCGGTACTCGGCAGACCCCTCGGCTGCGAGCATCCTCAGGGAGCGGGACCACCAGGGCCCGCAACCGAACACGGAGGAGCACCATGAGCACGAGCATCCCCGAGCCGGTCGCGTCGTTCATCGACAGGGTCAACGGTCACGACGAGCAGGGGTTCCTGGACGCCTTCACCCCGGACGGGGTGGTGGACGACTGGGGACGCGAGTTCCGGGGGCGCGAGGCCATCAAGCGGTGGAGCGACGTGGAGTTCATCGGTGCCCGGGGTGTGCTGGACGTGCGCTCGGCCGAAGCCACCGGGGACGGCGTCACCGTGGTCGGTGACTGGAGGTCCCAGCACGCCAACGGACTCAGTTCCTTCGCGTTCTCCGTCGAGGGTGACCGGATCGCCCGGATGACCATCCGGGAGGGGTGAGGGCGACACCTCGACCCGCAGAGGGCGGGATCGGGCCCCGCCACCGGCGCGTCCGGGGGCATATCGGACGACTCGATGGTCGGCGCACCGACACTGATCGTTTCGATCACTTTCGATCAGTGGAGGGTGCGACCGGCTTGCAGCCCCCGGACCGGGCGGTTCACAGGTCCGTCGCACGCCCGTGCAGCCGGGCGTGCAGCCCCCGGACCTCCTCGCTCAGGGAGTCCACCGGGCCCTCCACCGGAACCCCCGGAGCCACCTCGTCGACCGACAGCGCCCGCACCGGACCGGCGGGGACACCCCACTCCGCCAGCCAGGATCCCAACTGCTCCGACGAGCTGGCGTACACGATCCGCCCGAGTCCCACCCAGGCGTGGGCGGCGGAGCACATCGGACAGTGCTCACCCGAGGTGTAGACGGTCGCCGACGCGCGTGCGGCGGGGGACAGGTGTTCGGCGGCCCAGCGGGCGATCGCGAACTCCGGGTGCCGGGTGGAGTCACCCCCGGCCACGTGGTTGTGGTCCTCGAACAGCACCGTGCCGTCCGAGCCCACCAGCACGGAACCGAACGGCTCGTCGCCCGCGTCCAGCGCCTCAGCGGCCAGGTCGACCGCGCGCCGCAGGTGACGCAGGTCGGTCTCGTCCACCATCACGGGCTCCTTCGCTCGGGTTCGGCGCCACCGTATCGCGGGCCTCCGCCCGGCCGGAGAAACCACTGGCCGCCCCGGAGCGCGTGTGGCTACGCTGCGACCCATGCAGATCAGGATCCGGCCCTACGAACCCGGTGACCGCGAGACCGTGGTGGACATCGCCCTGCGCGCCTGGGAACCGGCCCACCGGTCCCTGGAACGGACCCTGGGCACGCGGCTCCACCGACAGGTCGTCGGTGACTGGCGCCGGGCGCACGCGCGCGACGTCCGGGAGGACCTGGACTCGGAGGAGGCGCACGCGTGGGTGGCGGTGGACGGCCACGTGAGCGGGTTCGTGACCGTCCGGCTCGACCGCGAGGGCGGCACGGGTCTGGTCCACCTGCTGGGGGTCGACCCCGACCAGCAGGGGCGGGGCACGGGCACGGCGCTCACCGAGTTCGCCGTGGACCGTATCCGGGAGGAGGGTATGGCCGTCGCCGTGATCCGGACCGGCGGCGACGAGGCCCACGCCCCGGCACGGGCCGTCTACGAGAAGGCCGGGTTCGTGGCCTCGCCGGTCGTGCACTACTACCGGAGCCTGTGAGCCGTCACCGCCTGAGCGTGCGGGGTCGGCGTCCGGCGCGCATGCCGTTGGCGATGACCACCACCTCCGCCACCTCGTGCACCAGGACCACCGCCGCGAGGCCCAACACTCCGAACAGGGCCAGCGGCATCAGGACGACGATGATCGCCAACGACAGCCCGATGCTCTGCCACATGACCGTCCGGCAACGGCGGGCGTGGGCCAGCACCACGGGCAGGTGGCGCAGGTCCTCACCCATCAGGGCGACGTCCGCGGTCTCCACGGCCACGTCGGTGCCCATCGCCCCCATGGCCACGCCGAGGTCGGCACCGGCCAGGGCTGGCGCGTCGTTGACCCCGTCGCCGACCATCGCCACCGGCCCCCCGGCCCGCAGTTCACCGACCACCCGCGCCTTGTCCTCGGGCAGCAGACCGGCGTGCACCTGGTCCGGGTCGATCCCGACCTCGGCGGCCAGCGCCCGTGCAGTAACGGGGTGGTCCCCGGTCAGCATCGCCACCCGGTGGCCGGAACGCCGCAGCTCCGCGACCACCTCGGCGGCCTCGGGCCGTGGTTCGTCCCGGACCGCGAGGGCACCCGCCACGGCGCCGTCCTCCTCCACCACGACCACGGTGGCCCCCGCGTCCAGCAGCCGCTCGACCTCGCCAGCGAGGGGACCCGGGGCCACCCAGCCGGGACGGCCCAGACGTACCTCCGCGCCCTCCACCCGGCCGGTCAACCCGTGGCCGGGCACCGCACGGACGTCGTCCGCCGGAGGAGGCGCGGGGTGCGCGGACAGCACGGCGCGGGCCAGCGGGTGCTCGCTGCGCGCCTCCAGCGCCGACGCCAGGGCCAGGACCCGCTCCCGCGTGTGCCCGGGGGCGGGTGCCACCTCCACCACGGCGGGCGCGTTCCGGGTGAGGGTGCCGGTCTTGTCCAGGGCGACCACCCGGACCCCGCCCATCGCCTCCAAGGCGGCACCGCCCTTGACCAGCGCGCCCTGGCGTGAGGCCGCGCCGACAGCGGCCACCACGGTCACCGGTACGGAGATGGCCAGCGCGCAGGGTGAGGCCGCCACCAGCACGACCAGAGCGCGTTCGATCCAGGTCAGGGGGTCGCCCATGAGCGACCCGAGCGCCGCCACCAAGGCGGCCACGACCATCACCCCGGGGACCAGGGGGCGGGCGACCCGGTCGGCCAGCCGCTGCCCCTGACCCTTGCGGGCCTGTTCGGCCTCCACGACGCGCACCACGCGTGCCAGGGAGTTGTCCTCGGCATCGGCGGTCACGGTGATCTCCAGCGGGCCCGTTCCGTTGACCGATCCGGCGTACACGGCGTCGCCGGGGCCCGCCTCCACGGGTACGGACTCCCCGGTGATGGCCGAGGTGTCCAGGCTGGTGTGTCCGGAGTCGATCACGCCGTCGGTGGCCAGTCGCTCACCCGGACGAAGGACGAGGGTCTGCCCGGGCCGGAGTTGGTCGGGGGAGACCGTGTGTTCGACCCCGTCGCGCAGGACGGTCGCCCGCGCGGGCACCAGGTCCAGCAGGGCGCGAAGGCCGCGTCGGGTACGGGCGACGGCGTACCCCTCCAGGCCTTCGGCGATGGTGAAGAGCACAGCCAGCATCGCCGCCTCCCCGACCTCGCCCAGAGCCACGGCCCCGAAGGCGGCCAGGGTCATGAGGGTGCCCACGCCGATCCGGTTCCGGAGCGGCCCCGGCCCGAACAGGCGGCGCAGGGTGGCGGGGACGAAGGTCCAGCCCGCGACCACCAGGGCCGCGGACTTCAGGAGGAGGGGGAGTGCGTCGGGGGCCCCGGACCAGCCCGCGGCGTACCCGGCGAGGAGCAGGGGCGCGGCGACGGCGGCGAAGCGGATCTCGGAGACCTGCCGGAGCCGGGTGGGCTCCCCGGGTTCGGTCGTCCGCTCGGGAGCGGCCGGGGCGTCGCCGCAGCAGGTGTCACTCACCGTGCACCGTCGCCGCTGTCGGTTCCGTAGGTGGGGCACAGGGCGACGGCGTTGCCCGTCGCTGCCAGGAGCGTCTCGGCCGCCGCGAGCAGGTTGATCAGTTCGGGGCGGCTGAGCGAGTAGAACACCTGGCGTCCCTGGGGGCGGCCGTCGACCAGTCCGCAGTCCCGCAGGCACGACACGTGTTTGGAGACCGTGGACTGGGCCAGGCCCAGCTGGTCCACGAGGTCGGTCACACGTGCCTCGCCCCGCGCCAGGCGCTGCACGATCGCCAGGCGGGTCCCGTCGGAGAGGCTGTGGAAGAGGGCCTCGGCCGCGTCCAGTCCGGAGCCCGCGCAGGCCCCCTCCACGTCTTCATTGATCGTCATTCGACGATCATATTCGATTTTGGCGATGAATCAACAGGGTCTCTTCCGCGGTCCCGCGGTCACACGCGCTCGGCCGCCGCTCTCGATGCGGCCAGTGTCTGGGAGATCTTCGCCGCCAACCGAGCCGAGGGCACGTCCGTGTGGGGCCGCCACGCGAGCGCGTCGGAGGCCCCGCCCCTCGCGGGCACGGTGGCGGCCGTCGCCCGGTACAGGTACAGGAACGTGAAGTGCACGTGTTCGGGCTCCCCCCGGTCCGGGTCCTCCGGTACACGGTGGACGTCCAGGTCCAACGGGAGCGCGTGCGCGTCCGACCCCGCCCGTGTGACCTCGATCCGCTCGGGGGCCAGGCCCGTGGACTCCGTCAGGCGCCCCAGCGACGCCTCGTCCAGCGCACCGTCCTCGGTGGTCAGGTGCCCGCCAGGCAGGAACCAGGGGCCCTGTTCCCCCTCCCGGACCATCAGCACCCGCCAACACGGGTCGAGCACGACGGCCCCGGCGGTCACGTGTCCCACGCGGAACTCCTTGGGAGAGGACAGCTCGTGCCCGCCGTCCAGGGCCCGCACCAGGGGGCCGGCCGCGTCGACTTCCTTGGGGAAGCGCTCCAGATAGCCGTCCAGCACGGCGCGGATGTGCGTGTTGGGGATGCTCAATGTGGCTCCTGTCGATCCGGACACGTGGCGCACCCAGGATCGCGGCTCGGCACCGGCCCTGAACAGTTCCCACGCTGACCGGCCCCGAGGTGGTACCTGAACCCCCGCTAGGCGGCGGCGCGGCTCGTCATCCGGTCGTCCACGACACGGATCACCGTGATCACCGCGATCGCCACCCCCGCCACCGCCAGCCCGGTCAGGACCTTGGCCGGATCGCTCACGTCGAGGTCGAAGAACCAGCGGCCCCACGGTGTCACCATGGCCAGGGTCAGCAGACCCACCATGGTGCCGACCAGCGCCACCTTCCACCACACGTACGGCTTGGCCACCAACAGCAGCACCCACAGCGTGGTCGCGCACAGGGTGATGACCACCGCCGTGCGGTCCGCCGGGTCCGGGACCGTGCGCCCACCGAGCACCAGCAGGTAGGTCGTCACCGCGGCCAGCCCCGCCACCAGCCCCGAGGGGATCGCCAGCCGCAACGTGCGCAGGACGAACCCCGGCCGGGCGATGTCGGTGTTGGGCGCCAGGGCCAGGAAGAACGAGGGGATGCCGAAGGTGACCGCGTTGATCAGCGTGGCGTGGCGAGGGAAGAACGGGTAGGCCACCGCCAGCAGGCCCACGATGATCGCCAGCGTCATCGTGTACACGGTCTTGGTCAGGAACAGGCTGGCCACCCGCTCGATGTTGCCGATCACCCGGCGGCCCTCGGCCACCACTCTGGGCAGGACGGCGAAGCGGTTGTCCAACAGGACCAGCTGGGCGACCGAACGCGAGGCGGGGCTGCCCGAACCCATCGCCACGCCGATGTCGGCCTCCTTCAGGGCCAGCACGTCGTTGACGCCGTCACCGGTCATCGCCACCGTGTGCCCGCGGTCGCGCAGGCCGCGCACCATGTCGCGCTTGCGTTCGGGAGTGACCCGGCCGAACGCCGAGCGGCGCTCCACCTCCCGCGCCATCCGCTCCGGCTCCTCGGGCAGGTCCCGGGCGTCCATGGGACGGTCGGCCCCGGGCAGCCCCAGCTCGCGGCCGACCGCGCCCACGGAGGCGGCGTGGTCGCCGGAGACGATCTTGACGTCCACGCCCTGGTCGGCGAAGTAGTCCAGGGTCGGCCGGGCGTCCTCGCGCACCCGCTGGTCCAGCACCACCAGCGACACCGGCTCCACCGTTCCCGGAGCGAACTCGTCGTCCACCCGGACCGAGGCCCGCGCCAGCAGCAGGACCCGCAGCCCCTGGGCACCCAGACGGGCCGCCTCCGCGGCGGCGGGTGAGTCCGGTTCGGCCAGGACGTCGGCGGCGCCGAGCACCCAGTGCCCCTCACCCGACGGAGTCAGCAGGCTCGCCCCGCTCCACTTGCGAGCGGAGGAGAAGGGGGCCAGCGCGGTCACGGTCCAGTCCGGGGCCTCCCGCCCGCCGGCCGCGCACCCCTCGGCGATCGCGGCCATGCTCGGGTTCGGGTCCGGGTCGCTCGCGGCCAGCGCGGCCAGCACCAGGGTGGGGGACTCCGACGAACCGCCCAGATCACGGATCTCCGCGAGCTTCATGCCGACCTCGGTCAGCGTGCCGGTCTTGTCCGTGCACACCACGTCCACCCGAGCCAGGCCCTCGATCGCGGGCAGCTCCTGCACCAGGCAACGGTGGCGGCCCAGCCGGATCACCCCCACCGCGAAGGCGATGCTCGTGAGCAGGATGAGGCCCTCGGGGATCATCGACACCAACGCCGCCACCATGCCGCGCAGGGCGTCGGCCAGAGGCCCCGGGACACCCCCGGAATCCGCCTGGTCCAACGCGACCTGACCGTTCATGAACAGCTGGCTGTAGACCAGCAGGGCGCCGATCGGGAAAAGGGCGTAGGTGATCCAGGTGAGGATCGTGTTGATCCCCGACCTCAGCTCCGACCGCACCAGCGAGAACCGGCTCGCCTCCTCGGCCAGCCGTGCCGCGTACGCGTGCCGTCCCACCTTCGTCGCCCGGAAGCGCCCGGCCCCGGCCACCACGAAGCTGCCCGACATCACCGTGTCACCGGGCTGCTTGAGCACCGGGTCGGCCTCTCCGGTGAGCAGCGACTCGTCGACCTCCAGGCCCCCGGCCCAGGTCACGACGCCGTCCACCACCACCTGGTCGCCGACTCCGACCTCCAGGACCTCGTCCAGGACGATCTCCTGGGTGGCCACCCGCACCGTGGCGCCGTCGCGCACCACCCGGGGGCGCGCGGCGTTGACGATCGCGAGCTTGTCCAGGGTGCGCTTGGCACGCAGCTCCTGGACGATGCCGATCAGCGTGTTGATCACGATGACCAGTGCGAAGAGGCCGTCCTGCACGGGCCCGATCACCGCGATGACCGAGAACAGGACGGCGATCATCGCATTGATGCGGGTGAAGACGTTCCCTCGGATGATCTGTCCGACACTGCGGCTCGCCCGGACGGGGACGTCGTTGGTCCGCCCGCCCGCGACGCGCTCGGCGACGTCCTCACTGGACAACCCCTTCTCCGGGGGCGGACCCAGGAGGACGGACCGGCCCGACACGGGCTCGGCCGGGAGCGGACCCAGTGGGGACCGGTCGGTTTCTTCGGGCACGGAGGGCTCCTGGTTGGCGAAGGAGGGCGAAGGGGGACCGGAACGGCGAAACCCCCGCTCAAACGGCCCCGGCGTCAACGCACACAAGACTAGGGAGCCCCCAGAGTAGAAGAGCACACCCCGGCCGCGCCGTAGTGCCCGGCCGACTCCTCGCCCTGGGGCCAGCACCACCCTGACCAGGGATCGTGTCCCCAGGGGGCGCGCACGGGGCTTCGCGTCGTAGAGTCCTTGGCAAGGGACCCGAACGCGTGGGAGACAACGAGATGTGCACGGTGATCGTCGGTTTCGATCCGGACGCCAGGACACCGCTGGTCGTCGCCGCACTGAGGGACGAGATGCGCTCACGCCCGTGGTCCTGGCCCGCGCCGCACTGGCCCCAGCGCCCCCACCTCGTCGGCGGTCGGGACCAGCTCGCCGGAGGAACCTGGCTGGCCGTGGATCCCCACAAGCGACGGATGGCCGCCCTGCTCAACGGCTGGCCGTGGGACGGGACGATGCCGTGGGAGGGCACCTACCCCGCGAGCAGGGGTGACCTGCCGCTCAGGGCCCTGTCCACCCAGCGCGATCCCCTCGCTGGCGAGGACCCCACCCGCTACGCGCCCTTCCACCTGCTCGACGCCGACGCGCACAGCGCGACCCTGTACAGCTGGGATGGGCGGTGTATGGACATCCGCTCCCTTCCCCGAGGCGTGACCACGCTGGTCAACACGGGCCTGGACCCCGCAGACCCCCGCGCCGCCCGGCACACCCCGGAGTTCGCCCGCGCCCGTCCCGACCCGGACCTGCCCAAGGCGACCACCCCGGAGGAGATCTGGGGCGAGTGGCCCGCGCTCATCGCCAAGGCGGCCCATGAGCGGCCCCGGTCGGCGGGCACCACTCCCGGAGGGGACCCCACGGGCCTGATCGCCCACGCGGACCTGGGTGACGGCCAGGTGTGGGCCACCGGCTCCGTCACCCTGGTCGCCCTGGACCGCGACACGGTGCGCTACGCCTTCACCGACACCCCCGCCGCCCCCGAACCGTGGAAGATGATCGACGTCCCGGAGTGAGCGGGGGACCCCGTGGTGCGGGTGTCCCGGGCCGACACGAAAGTCGTACGGCCCCGCCCTGGGGGGCGGGGCCGCACGCGTGGAGCCGGGTGTCAGGCGATCAGGAACGCCAGCAGCGCGAGGAGCGTCACCGAGGTGAAGGCGGTCAGTGCGACGAGGGCGTCGCCGCGGAAGCGCTCGGCGTCGCCGGAGGTGAGGGGGCCGGGATCGGTCTGGTTCACGGCCCCCTCCTGGCGTGCCCTCGGCCGGGTCTCCGAAGGACCTAGTCCAGGGAGTACACGCGGACGTAGTCCACGCGCATCTCCTGGGGGAGCTGGGTCGTTCCGTCCGGGTAACCGGGCCAGTCGCCGCCCACGGCCACGTTGAGGATCATGAAGAACGGCTGGTCGAACACCCACGGGTTCCCCCCGGTGTCCGCCGCCGTGTAGGTCTGGTAGGCGACGCCGTTCACCGACCACGTGATCGAGCCCGGCCGCCAGTCCACGGCGAACGTGTGGAAGGTGTCGGCGAACGACCACCCCTGCGGGTGCATGTAGGAGCCGGTCAGCGGGTTGCCGCCGAAGTAGCCGGGCCCGTGCAGGCTGCCGTGCACCAGGTGCGGTTCGCGGCCGATGTTCTCCATGATGTCGATCTCGCCCGAGTCCGGCCACGGTGTGTTCGGGAAGTTCGAGCCCAGCATCCAGAAGGCGGGCCAGATGCCCTGGCCGCGCGGGATCTGGATGCGCGCCTCGACCCGGCCGTACTGGGGCTGGACCTTGTTCTGGGTGGTCAGGCGGGCGGACGTGTAACCGCCGTGGGCCTCCTGGCGGGCCGTGATCACGAGGTGGCCGTTACCGTCGAGGGCCGAGTTGGCACGGCTGTCGGTGTAGTTCTGGAGCTCGTTGTTGCCCCAGCCGTGGTCACCTGTCTCGTGGTTCCAGTTCGCGGGGTTGGGGGCGCTTCCGGCGGCGCCGTTGAACTCGTCGGACCACACGAGCGTGGCCCGCATGTCGGACTCCGTGGTGGACGCTGAGGCGGTGGTGGGGGAGAGCAGGGCCGCGGCGGTGATGACCGCCATGAACAGGGCGCGGTGCATGGGCTACTCCGGGGGGAAGCCCCACAGGGGCGGTGGAGTACCGGGTCCGACACGCGTGTCGCGACCCAGTGTGGTCACCTTGTGACCATTGGTGTTGAAAAGTTACTGTACGTTTAGTGATTCGGAAGCACAAGACCGGGTTCTCGGGGTTTTCCCAGAAGTTTTTCGAAAGCGCGTCATAGGCGCCGTGGTGGATCGTCTCCTCCAGGAAAGACGTTCGACGATCCACCGAGGAACCCACATGCTGAGCGCCCACGCCATCCCCTCGCCCCTGTTCGACCCCGCTGACCTGGTGGGGCAGTGGGTCCGGGTGAAGGAGGACGGCACCGTCGGGCTGCTGACCTCCGCCGACCACGCCGGCTGGTCGCTGCGTACGCCGACCGGCGTCCTCTCCGGCCGCGGGCGTCTGGCCGCCGAGCCGGTGACCCGCCGGGCCGAGGCCGGACCGGTCCGCCGCCGCCTGCGCGCGGTCATGGACGACCCCGCCTTCCCGGGCGCCGCTGACCTGGACCTTCTCGACCTCCAGCTGGCCGCCCACCCGTGATGGCCGGTGCGTCGTGCGCCCTCGGTCAGCCGTCGTCTGTCTAGGGTGGAGGAGCGAGGTCGAGGGCACACCGCGGCGTGAGCCATGACCTAAGGAATGCGTAAACCCCCTGCGTGATCGCGGCGTCTCTCTGAGAGACGGCGCATTCGCCGTCGGACACGCGTGGAACGCACGCGTACACAGCAGGGGGCACCACCATGGGCCGAAGCGGCAACCTCATCGAATCCGGAGCGTACTGGCTGCTCTACGTCGTCTCCTTCAGTGGCGCCCTCCTGCACTGGCGTCTGGGCAACGAACTCCTCGCGGCCCTGTGCGGAGGGACCGCCCTCCTCAGCGTCCTGCTCATCGGACGGGTCAGGATCTTCGCCGCGCCACAGGAGCGGTGACCGGTATTCCCGCCCCACCTGGGGAAATCATCACCTCCCACCCCACCCGCTATCTGTGCGTTTGTCGCGTGCACGTGCGGATAGGCTTCCCGGTATGCGTTCATGGTCTGCGCCTGACATCGTCCCCCTGCCGGGTTCCGGCGGCCCTCTCCGTATCCACGACACCGCCACCGGACGGATAAGGACGACCACGCCGGGCTCCACTGCGGGTATGTACGCCTGCGGCATCACCCCCTACGACGCCGCCCACCTGGGGCACGCCTTCACCTACCTGACCTTCGACCTGGTCAACCGCGTGTGGCGGGACGCCGGGCACGACGTCAACTACGTCCAGAACACCACCGACATCGACGACCCCCTGCTGGAGCGGGCCGAGGCGACCGGCGTCGACTGGCGCGACCTCGCCCACCGGGAGATCGACGTCTTCCGTGAGGACATGGCGGCCCTGTCGATCCTCCCGCCCACGTCGTACGTGGGCGTCGTGGAGTCCGTCGACCTCATCAGCGAGCTCGCCGTCCGCATCCGCGAGACCGGCGCCGCGTACGAGGTGGACGGCGACCTCTACTTCTCCGTCGAGGCGGCGTCGAAGTTCGGCGAGATCAGCAACCTCAGCCGCGAGGAGATGCTCGACCTCTTCGGCCAGCGTGGCGGTGACCCGACGCGCGCGGACAAGAAGGACCCCCTCGACTGGCTGCTGTGGCGCGCCGAGCGCCCCGGCGAACCCGCGTGGGACAGCCCCCTCGGGCGCGGCCGTCCCGGCTGGCACATCGAGTGCAGCGCCATCGCCCTGGACCGGCTCGGCCCCTCGTTCGACATCAACGGCGGCGGCAGCGACCTCATCTTCCCGCACCACGAGATGGGCGCGGCCGAGACCCGTTGTGCCACCGGTCAGCCCAACGCCCACAACCACCTGCACGTGGGCATGGTCGGTCTGAACGGCGAGAAGATGTCGAAGTCGCTGGGCAACCTGGTCTTCGTGTCCAAGCTGCGCCAGGAGGGTGTGGACCCGGCCGTCATCCGGCTGGCCATGCTCGACCACCACTACCGCGCCCCGTGGGAGTGGACCGACGCCGAGCTGCCCGCCGCGACCGAGCGCGCCGAGCGCTGGCGTGCGGCGGTGGCCCTCGGCGCGGGTCCGGACGCGGCCCCCGTGCTGGCCGCTGTGCGTGCCGCGCTCGCCGAGGACCTGGACTCCCCGTCGGCGCTCGCGGCCGTGGACGCCTGGGCGACCACCGCGCTGACCCGGGGCGGCACCGACACCTCCGCCCCCGGTCTGGTGCGCACCACCGTGGACACCCTGCTCGGCGTCGTGCTCTAGGCGACCGCCGCCCACGGTATCCTCACACCTCCGTGCCCGTTCCCGTCCGGTTCGTCAGGGACGGGCACGGAGCCTCTTCTCAGCCCCTGGGCCGCGGCACCCCCGGCCCCGTGGGGGCGGTGAAGTCGGGGAACCGGACCGTCTCCGCGTCCGGGAGCAGCCGCACCACCGGGACGCCGTTGACGGGGTCGGACCCGATCCGCTCGTAGGCCTCGGAACCCTCCACGTCGTGACCGAGACCGCGCATCAGTTCGGCGGCCGCGACCGGGTGCCGTTGCGCGTAGTGGGCGAGCACCCGCCCCGACTCCCCCGGGGGGAGCGGTTCGGCGACACCCCTGCGGCGCTGGTTGCCGACCTGGAACAGGACCCGCGGTTCCGCCCGGATGTTGCGGAACCACTGGGACCGGTCCCCGTAGCCTGAGGCCACCAGCATCGCGCCGGTGGCGTCGTTGCGGCCCACCACCTCGAGGACCGCCTGGCGTGCCCGGCCGGTGGTGCGCCCCCGGTGCGTGAGCAGGACGAAGCGCTCGCCCAGGAGCGCGCCCAGGCCCAGCCGGTAGATCCAGATCGGGGCGCGGTACAGCGCGCGCCCGAGTGGGTCGCGCGGGGGTTGGGTGAACGTCATGGCGGCCTCCTGACCTGGGGTTCCAGCGCCCGAGTGTAGTGATCCGCCCGGCACCGGGGCTGGGACGCCACGCCAACGGTCGGTGCCCGCTGCCAGGATGCGGGCCATGGACACCAGAGCTGACACCCTCCGCTCGACCGACTGGTCGAGGACCTTCCACGCCCACGGTCCGGCCACCGACGCACCGGAGGTCCTCGCTGGTCTGCTCTCCGCAAAGGGGGAAGAGCGGGCGGAGGCGCTGGCCTATCTGAACGGTGTGATCCTGCACCAGGGGACCGTCTACCCGGCCACCCCGCCCGCGGCCCTGTTCGTCGCCGGCCTCCTGGCGGACCCCGTGGGAGACCTCCCGGTGTCGGATCCGCTGGGTGGGTCCGCCGGTGCTCCCTCCGACCCGCTCCGTCCGCACTTGCTCGGGTTCCTCGCCGACGTGGCCCGCGCGGTCACGGAGGTGTCCGCCGGGCGGTCGCTCGCCCACATGATCGAACTCGCGGACCCGGGGGAGCAGCGGGACGAACTCGACGCGCTCCTGACCCGGATGGCCCGAGGCGACACGGAGTGGGACGAGGGTCTGTGGGAGGACCCGCTCCTGGACACCGTGTTCCACGCCGCCCTCCGGGACCTGCACCTGGCCGCGCCCGCGCTACTCGGAGCGGTGCGGCCGCTGCTCACGCACGCGGACGGCCGGGTGCGTCAACAGGCGGTGACGGCCAGCGGCGCGCTGAGCCGTCTGGGGGAGGGGCCGGAGGTGGACCTGTCCGGCGCCGCCGACCTCGCCGAGAACCGGGACCAGGGGGCGGCGATCGTCCTCGCCCTGGTGGAGGGCGGCGGGGACACCTCCGCCTTCCTCACCCACCCCGACCAGGCCATTCGAGCCTGCGCCGCGCTCTCGGAGCACCTGGAGGATGATCCCGTCGCCCTCGGAGAGCTCCGGACGGCGCTGGCCGATCCGAGCGCCGCAGACTCCTGGTTCCAGGACCGCCCCGGCTTCTTCCCCGGCCACGTACGGTCCTCCCTGGTCGACGCCCTGGTGGCCCGCTCCGGCCCCGGGGACGCGGCCGACCTCCTCCCGGTCTTCCGGGCCCTGGCGGGTGTGGCCAGCGTGTTCACCTCCGAGTCCGACCTGGCCGGTCTGCTCCGCCTGGCCATGGGTGTCACGGAGGAGACGACCGTTTCCGGCGTCGTGAGCCCCACCGACCTCCAACGCGCCTACCTCCGGGCGGTGGCCGACAACGACCGTCTCTGGAGTACCGGCGTCGCCGGCCTCTCCCCCGTCCTCCACGGACTCGGCCTTCCCTCGGACCGCGAGGCGTTGGCCGCGCTGGCCGCGAACCCCTGACCGCCCGTCCGGGAGGGCCCGCGTCGCACCCGTCGGGACGTCCGTCTGCTGGGGGTGGGAGAGGGGGCGGAGAGGTGCATGGTGCGCTTGTCCGACAACATCCGTTTCGGTGGAGATCGTGGTGACCACCTGTGGCCACGACATCGCCGAATCGACACCACCGTCGGGCGGGCCGTGATGGGATGGCGGCCATGACCACGACCACGACCAGTACCCCCACCCGGCCCAGCGCGGCGGCGGAACTCATCGCCGACTTCGTCTCGACCGGCGGCAGCCTCACCGATCGCGCCGACCTGGCCCGCTTCCTGAGGGAGCACCGACTCGTCACCGAGGGCGCCATCCCCATCACCCTCGCCGACCTGGACGAGGCCATCACGCTGCGCGACGGGATCCGTGCCCTGCTCGACCGGGGGACCGCCCCCGACCCCGAGACCCTGGGACGCGCCCAGAAGGTCCTGGACGGGCTGCGCGTCACCGTGCGGTTGGAGCCCGCAGAACAGGCCGAGTCCCCGCTGGCGCCCGCCGTCGTCGACGAGGTCCGTCGCGGACTGGCCCGGATCGCCGGGGCGTGGGCCGCCGTCCTCGCCACGGGGGAGTGGCGCCGCCTGCGCCTGTGAACCCCGACCGCCCCGGCCACGCCCGGCCGGGGCGGTCCCCGGCTCAGCTGAACAGCGCGGCCAGCGGCCCCCTCCGAGGACGCCGCTCCCGACGCTGCTCCAGGAAGGCCTCCCACTGCGCGGTGACGTCCTCCAACCCGTAGTCGGAGGCCGAAGCCAGCGCCTGGGCGCCCATGCGGTGGCGTTCCTCCCGGTCCGCCACCAGGCGGTTGAGCGCCGCCCCCAGTGCCTCGGTGTCCTGGGGCGGCACCAGGAGGCCGTTACGGCCGTGGTCGATGATCTCCCTGGGGCCGTGGGGGCAGTCGAAGCTCACCGCGGGGACCCCCACGGAGAACGCCTCGATGATGGTCATCCCGAACCCCTCCACCCGCGAGCTCACCGCCAGCATCGAGGCCTTGGACAGCTCGCCGAGCATGTCGGTGGTCCGGCCCATGATGCCGACGTTGTTCTCCAGGCCGAGCCGCCGCACCGTCTCACGCAGCTCCTCGTCCCGGTCGCCGCCGCCGTGGATGTGCAGCCGCCACTCAGGATGCTCCGCCACCACGTGGGCGAACGCCTCGACCAGCAGCGGGTACTGCTTGACCGGGGAGAACCGTCCGGCGGCCGCGATGATCGGCTCGTCCAGGGTGGCCCGGGGCGGCTCGCCCGGCTCCAGTGCGTTGGGCAGCGCGGTCAGCCATCCCTCGGGCGAGCCGAGCAGCTCCGCGTAGGCGGCGCGGTCGGTCTCGGTGAGCACGCTCAGCCCGCCGAGCTTCGGGTACACCTTGGTGATGGCCTTGCGCACCTTGGCGTTGTGCTCGCCCAGGTTGAGGTGCTCCTGTCCGATGGTCAGGACACGCGACGGAGCCCACTCCGCCAGGAGCAGGTTGATCCCGGGGCGGGTCCCGATCACCACGTCCGCCTTGGTGGTGCGCAGGTAGCGCCGCAGCCCGGTGACCGCCTCCGGGGTGTAGTTCTTGTTCCGGCGCCGCTCGGGTTCGGGCACGATCCGCTCGGCCTGCTGGTGCCAGTGGTCCATGACCCGTTTTCTGGGAGGTCTGACCCGCGACTCGTCCGTGTCGTCGCTCAGTGGAACCAGGCGCACGTTCTCGTCGGGCGTGAAGAACGGTCTCCGGCGTTTGCGGACCAGGCTCACGATCTCGACCTCATGGTGTGCCGACAACCCCCGTGCCAGGTTGTGCACGGTCCGGACCGTTCCACCCATGGCGTAGCCGTTGGCGATGACGAAGGCGATCCTCACAAGTAGCCCCAGACCCCACCCCGCGCGGTCGGGACGGGCACTTGTCCCAGGCCTCGGAGGACGGCGACCCCACCCGGTCCCGGAGAGCGCGTACCCCCGTAACACGCACTCCGGGCCACTGGCCCAGTTCCCCCGATCCGCGAGCCATCATTCGCAAGATAGCTATATCGGCATAAAGGCGCGGTAACAGAAAAGCTGGACTTCCAGACGGTTCGGGGTCCCCGGAGTCAGCTGTCGTCGCGACGGCGCAGGTAGCGCTCGAACTCCTGGGCGATGGCGTCACCGGTGGCCTCGGGGAGATCCACCGTGTCCTTGGCCTCCTCCAGCCCGCGAACGTAGGAGGCGATGTCCTCGTCCTCGGCGGTGAGGTCGTTGACGCTCGCCTCCCAGGACACGGACTCCTCGGGCAGGTCGCCCAGGGGGACCTCGGTCTCCGCGAAGTCCTGGACCCAGCCCAGGAGGGCCAGTGTCGCCTTCGGGCAGGGAGGCTGCGCCACGTAGTGCGGGATGGCCGCCCACAGCGACACCGTCTCCACGCCGACGGCACTGAACGTCTCGTGCACGGCGCCGACGATTCCGGTCGGCCCGGAGTAGGTGGCGGCCTCCAGGCCGTAGCGGGTGCCCAGCTCCGGCGGCGAGCACATCCCCGTCACCGGGATGGGGCGGGTGTGCGGTGCGTCGGCGAGCAGCGAGCCCAGGATCACGGCGCGCCGGACCCCCAGCTCACGCGCGATGGCCAGCAGGTCAGCCGTGTAGGAGCGCCAGCGCATGTTCGGTTCGGGCCCGCTGACCAGAACGACGTCGCGGCGCGCACCCGGGGGGCGCACCACCCGCACACGGGTGGTGGGCCACTCCATCTCGGTCAGCGTGCCCTCGGTCACCGTCATCCTCGGCCGGGTGACCTGGAAGTCGTAGTAGTCGTCCGGGGCCAGGGCGCACAGCTCCGGGGCGTCCCACTGTTCGGACAGGTGCGACACGGCGAGGCTCGCGGCCTCCCCGGCGTCGTTCCATCCCTCGAACGCCGCCACCATGACAGGCTCGACGAGCTCGCGGTCGAGCTGGATCATGGACGGCCCCTTCCTGGACGCGGACCACACCACCCTATGGGGTGCCGAGGTGAGCGAGAAACCGTTGTCCGGAGACGGTGAACGCTGGCCCCACGCGCAACTTTGGGACGCCTGTCTCACGTGGCGAAACGCCGATGAGGTAGCCTCGCGACCAGCGCCTGACCGGGACACCGCCGTCCCCAGACGCCGACCCCGCCCCGCCCCGCGCCGCGGGTCCGCCCAGAGCCGCAGGTCCCCGTGCCAAGCATCACCGGGATCGAGCTGGGCTCCCGCGGGGCCCCGAGACTAGAGTTGCTGAACATGAGAGATCGACGGACGTTCCGTGAAGCACTGTCCCAGCGAGTAATCGTCGCGGACGGGGCGATGGGCACCATGTTGCAGGCGCACGATCTCGACCTCGACCAGTTCGAGGGCCACGAGGGCCTCAACGACATCCTCAACCTGACCCGGCCCGACATCGTCCGGGACACCCACGCCGCCTTCTTCGAGGCCGGTTCCGACTGTGTGGAGACCAACACCTTCTCCGCCAACTACGGCGGCCTCTACGAGTACGGCATCGAGGACCGCACCTACGAGATCGCCGAGGCCGGGGCGCGCATCGCCCGCGAGACCGCCGACGCCCACTCCACGCCCGACCAGCCCCGCTACGTCCTGGGCTCGGTCGGTCCCGGAACCCGGCTGCCCACCCTGGGCCACGCCCCCTACTCGTTCCTGCGCGACTACTACGAGCGGGCCGCGCACGGACTCATCGACGGCGGCTCCGACGCCATCCTCATCGAGACCTGCCAGGACCTGCTCCAGGTCAAGGCCGCCGTGGTCGGCGCCAGGCGGGCCCGCGCGTCCCTGGGCCGGGACGTGCCGATCATCGCCCAGGTCAGCATCGAGACCAACGGCACCATGCTCATGGGATCGGAGATCGGCGCCGCCCTCACCGCCCTGGCCCCCCTGGACATCGACGTCATCGGCCTGAACTGCTCCACGGGGCCCGCCGAGATGAGCGAGCACCTGCGCTACCTGTCGCACCACTCGCCCATCCCCATCTCCGTGATGCCCAACGCGGGCCTGCCCGAGCTGGGTCCCAACGGGGCGGTCTACAACCTCACCCCGGCGGAACTGGCCGACGCCCACGACACCTTCACCGCGGAGTTCGGGCTCAGCCTGGTCGGCGGCTGCTGCGGGACCACCCCCGAGCACCTGCGCCAGGTCGTCGAACGGGTCCAGGGCCGGGGTCTGAAGACCCGCAGGCCGCTGGTCGAGGCGGCCGCGTCCTCCCTGTACCAGAGCGTTCCCTTCCGCCAGGACTCCAGTTACCTGGCGGTCGGCGAGCGGACCAACGCCAACGGCTCCAAGAAGTTCCGCGAGGCCATGCTGGCCGAGGACTGGGACGCCTGCGTGGAGATCGCCCGCGACCAGATCCGCGACGGCGCCCACGTGCTGGACCTCAACATCGACTACGTGGGCCGTGACGGCGTGCGCGACATGCGCGAGCTCGCCTCGCGCCTGGCCACCGCCTCCACCCTGCCGCTCATGCTCGACTCCACCGAGCCCGACGTCCTGGAGGCCGGACTGGAGGCCCTGGGCGGGCGCGCGGTGGTCAACTCGGTCAACTACGAGGACGGCGACGGCCCCGACTCCCGCTTCACCCGCATCATGCGGCTGGTCCAGGAGCACGGCGCGGCCGTGGTCGGCCTGTGCATCGACGAGGAGGGCCAGGCCCGCACCGCCGAATGGAAGGTCCGGGTGGCCAGCCGCCTGATCGACGAGATCACCGGCGACTGGGGCCTGAACACCGGCGACATCGTCATCGACTGCCTCACCTTCCCCATCACCACCGGGCAGGAGGAGACGCGGCGCGACGGCATCGAGACCCTGAACGCCATCCGCGAGCTCAAGGCCCGCTACCCGGAGGTGCAGACCACCCTGGGTCTGTCCAACCTGTCCTTCGGCGTCAACCCGGCCGCACGGATCGTGCTCAACTCGGTGTTCCTGCACGAGGCCGTCCAGGCGGGCCTGGACTCCGCGATCGTGCACGCCTCCAAGATCGTGCCGATCAACCAGATCCCCGAGGACCAGCGCAAGGTGGCGCTCGACCTCGTCTTCGACCGGCGCGAGGGCGACTACGACCCCCTGTCGGAGTTCATCGACATGTTCCAGGGCGTCGACGCCAAGGCGATGAAGGCCTCCCGCGCCGAGGAACTGGCCGCCCTCCCGCTGTGGGAGCGCCTGGAGCGCCGGATCATCGACGGTGAGCTCACCGGGATCGAGGCCGACCTCGACGAGGCGCTGGCCGAGCGCCCCGCCCTGGCCATCGTCAACGACACCCTCCTGGAGGGCATGAAGACCGTCGGCGAGCTGTTCGGCTCCGGCCAGATGCAGCTGCCCTTCGTCCTCAAGTCCGCGGAGGTCATGAAGAACGCGGTCGCCTACCTCGAACCGCACATGGAGAAGAGCGACGACGACGGCAAGGGCCGCATCGTGCTCGCCACCGTCAAGGGCGACGTCCACGACATCGGCAAGAACCTCGTGGACATCATCCTCTCCAACAACGGCTACGAGGTGGTCAACCTCGGTATCAAGCAGCCGGTGTCGGCGATCCTGGAGGCGGCCGAGGAGAAGCGGGCCGACGTGATCGGCATGTCCGGGCTCCTGGTCAAGTCCACCGTGATCATGAAGGAGAACCTGGAGGAGATGAACTCCCGGGGCATCTCCGAGCGCTTCCCGGTGCTCCTGGGCGGCGCCGCGCTCACCCGCTCCTACGTGGAGCAGGACCTGGCCGACATGTTCGGCGGCGAGGTGCGCTACGCCAAGGACGCCTTCGAGGGCCTGCGCCTGATGGACACCTTCATGGCGGTCAAGCGCGGCGAGGAGGGCGCCAAGCTCCCCGAACTGCGCCAGCGCCGGGTCCGACGCGGGGCCACCCTCAAGGTCACCGAACCCGAGGAGATGCCCGCCCGCAGCGACGTGTCCACCACCAACCGGGTGCCCGCCCCGCCGTTCTGGGGAGACCGGATCAGCAAGGGCATCCCGCTGGCCGACTACGCCGCCTTCCTCGACGAGCGCGCCACGTTCATGGGGCAGTGGGGACTCAAGGCGTCCCGTGGCGGCAACGGCCCCAGCTACGAGGAGCTGGTGGAGACCGAGGGCCGTCCGCGCATGCGGATGTGGCTGGACCGCATCCAGACCGAGGGCCTGCTGGAGGCGGCGGTCGTGCACGGCCACTTCCCCTGCTACAGCGAGGGCGACGACCTGGTCGTGCTGGACGAGGACGGGTCCACCGAACGCACCCGCTTCACGTTCCCGCGCCAGCGCCGGGACCGGCACCTGTGCCTGTCCGACTTCTTCCGGCCCAAGGAGTCCGGTGAGCTGGACGTGGTCTCCTTCCAGGTGGTGACGGTGGGCGCCGCGATCAGCCGGGCCACCGCGGAGCTCTTCGAGAAGAACGCCTACCGCGACTACCTGGAGCTGCACGGGCTGTCGGTGCAGCTCACCGAGGCCCTGGCCGAGTACTGGCACACCCGGGTCCGTGCCGAGCTGGGCTTCGCGGGGGAGGACCCCGCCGAGCTGGACGCGTTCTTCAAGCTCGGCTACCGGGGCGCCCGCTTCTCGCTGGGGTACGGCGCCTGCCCGGACCTGGAGGACCGGGCCAAGATCGTGCGGCTGCTGGCACCCGAGCGGGTGGGGGTGTCGTTGTCCGAGGAGTTCCAGCTCGTTCCCGAACAGGCCACCGACGCGATCGTCATCCACCACCCAGAGGCGACATACTTCAACGTCTGACCAGCCGAGGCGTGGGCCCCGCCGGTGACGGACACCGGCGGGGCCCTCCCCATGGGGGTCAGCACCACCGGCCACCACGCCACGAGTCGAGATGAGCGAATTGAGCACAGTGAGTTCCGAACTGACCGAGACCGACGCCCCGGTGGAACGCCGTCTCCAGGCCGTCCTGCTGGACATGGACGGCACCCTCATCGAGAGCGAGCACCTGTGGGGTGAGGCGGAGGCCGAGCTGGTCGCCGAACTGGGCGGCGAGTGGACCGAGGTCGACCACGAGGCCAACGTGGGCAACGCCGCCGAACCGGTGGGCCGCTACATCATCGAGCTGACCGGGGCGGACCACCTCACGCCCCGCCAGGTGGCGGACATGCTCTACGACCGCTTCCGCACCAAGTTGGAGGGCGGGGCCGATCTGCGACCCGGCGCCAAGGAACTGGTGACGATGCTCGCCGACGCCGGTGTCCCGGCGGTCCTGGTCACCTCCACCGAGCGCACCCTGATCGAGACGGCCATCGGCGGTATCGGCCTGGAGAGCTTCGTGGACTCGGTCGCGGGGGACGAGGTGGACGCCAACAAGCCCCACCCCGACCCGTACCTGAGGGCCGCCCGCCGCCTGGGCGTGGACCCGAGGCGCTGTGTGGCCGTGGAGGACTCCGTCGTGGGGGTGACCTCGGCCGCCGACGCCGGGTGCGTCACCGTCGCGATCCCCAACCACGTGGAGATCGCGCCTCGTGAGGGCGTGGTCTTCAGGGACAGCCTGGTCGGGGTCGACCTGGCGTGGCTGGAGTCGTTGGTCTCCGAAGCCTGAGTCCGGGGCAGGCCCGCGGACTCCCGTCCTCCCCGTGGCGCCCGCCGCCTCGCGGGCGCCCGATCCCTTGGTGACCCGCTCGGGGATGGGTAGCGTGGGGGAGAGGTGCCGGGCGGTACGGCCCCGACCGCCGTCCTCCGTACTCCGTCGGCGGACGCCCTAGGGGATCGGCCGGATGTGCGTTGGGACGCGGGATGGGAGACTGGTCGCATGCCTGAGACTTTGAGTGAGAACGTCGGTATGGGGCTGGGGGCGGCCCTGACGGCGGTCGGTTTCGTCATCTCCTACTTCGTGTGGCGGAGGAAGGGCGCGGCCTACGGCCTGCGCGGCGTCGCCTGGTCGCTGTTGCCCGTGATCGCGGGCCTCCTCCTGCTGATGGACGTGGTGTTGCAGTTCGTCCTCGGTGTGCTCGGCATCCTGCTGACCATGGCCTTCAAACTCCAGTCGTGGGTCGGCCTCGGGCTCGCCGTGCTGATGGTGGTCCTGTACGTGGTCTCGGGCTTCATGAAGTCCAAGGGCATCGGGGTCAAGCCCGGTGCGCGGCCCGAGGACAGGGCGCGGGCCAGGACCGAGGGCGGTGACGCCCCCGCGGCGGGTGCCGCGCCGCCTCCGGCGGGCCAGGTCGGTGCCCCGAAGCAGGCCAAGGCACCCGCGGCCGACGACGACTTCGATGACATCGAGGCGCTGCTGCGCAAGCGCGGCATCGAGTAGCCCACCCCCTTCTCCGACGACGAGGGCGGTCCCGCGAAGGCGGGGCCGCCCTCGTTTTCCGTGTGCGGAGGAGGAGTGACGCGGGCCCCTGTGTCGCAGGACGCACTCCACGGTGGCGTGGTTCACTTTGGGGAATCCCGTGGATACTCACGGTTTCATAGCACTTGCCATAGAACCCCGGTATCGGCGAGGTTTGCGCTGTTTTGGTCGTATCGTTGGCGGGGCGTGGTTCTGGTCTTGTGCCTGCTCAGCCCTGGTCGTCCGATGAATGCGTGGTTTGCGGTCTTTAGTAGCCATATGGGTTGTTTGTTAGCGTTTGTTACGTTTTGGCTACACAGGCGGACTTTGGACGACGTGCACTCAAAGGGCGAGTAAATTGGTCGTTGTGTAACATCCCGGGCGGAAAGGTCCGTGTTGTGCCCAACCTCTCAACGGTTCGGCGCGTCACGTGCCAGTACCGACGAGACGGGCCATCCTCTCGCCCCGTCGGTCCAACGCCCACGCCAGCCAGAGTCGAGAACCGGCAGGCCCCACCGTGAGACCCCAAGGGTCACCCCCTGAGCGGCTCACGCGTGGGATCAGTCCCCTCGGCCAGAAGCGTATGAGTGGAGAGTGGTGGCCTGATGAGCGCGCCCTCGCATGCCCCTGAGACGACCGAACCGGTCGACTCGGAACCCGGCGCGTCGGCCTCGGGTCGCAGCGACGCCGACAATCGGTCCCTGAGGCAGATCGCCTGGCAACGACTGCGCCGTGACAAGGTCGCCATGGTCTCCGGCCTAGTCGTGGTCCTGCTCATCCTGGCCGCGATCTTCGCGCCCTTCCTGGTCAAGCTGTTCGGGCACCCGCCCACCCAGTTCCACCAGGACCTGATCGACCCGAGCCGTCGCGTCCCCTACCTCGACCCCGAGAACCCGGACGCGGGCATCGACCGCTGGGGCGGGATCAGCTCCGACCACCTGCTGGGCGTCGAGCCCACCACCGGTCGCGACCTCTTCAGCCGTATCCTCTACGGCGCCCAGATCTCCCTGCTGGTCGCCTTCCTGGCCACGCTCGTCTGCGTGGCCCTGGGCACCCTGCTCGGCATCATCGCCGGTTACATGGGTGGCTGGGTCGACACCGTCATCAGCCGTGCCATGGACATCTTCCTGGCCTTCCCGCTGATGCTGTTCGCGATCGCCCTCGTCGGCGTCATCCCCGACGGCGTCTTCGGCCTGACCGGCAACGGGCTGAGAATCGGCGTCATCGTCTTCATCATCGGGTTCTTCAACTGGCCCTACATCGCCCGCATCGTCCGCGGACAGACCCTCGCCCTGCGCGAGCGCGAGTTCGTCGAGGCGGCCAAGAGCCTCGGCGCCAGCAACCGGCACATCCTCTTCAAGGAGATCCTGCCGAACCTGGTCACGCCGATCATCGTCTACTCCACGCTCCTGATCCCCACGAACATCCTGTTCGAGGCGGCTCTGAGCTTCCTCGGCGTCGGCATCAACCCGCCCACTCCGAGCTGGGGCAAGATGCTCTCCGAAGCGGTGCCCTTCTACCAGACGGCGCCCTACTTCATCATCTTCCCCGGACTGGCCATCTTCATCACCGTCCTGGCGTTCAACCTCTTCGGTGACGGCCTGCGCGACGCCTTCGATCCCCGGACCTCGGACTGACCCGACCCCGAGCGGGGAGGCCCGTCTCCCGATCCGCTCACAAGTCCGGTCAACCCATGTTCCGACCATCCCCATACCAGGTTCAGAGAGGTACTTCCTTGATGAAGCGCACCCTCGGATTCGTCGCGCTCGGCGCGGCGGCGTCCCTCTTCCTGTCCGCCTGCGGCGGCGCCGCCACCGGCGGCGGCTCCGACTCGGCCGACAGCTTCGACCTCGGCTCCACCGAGGTCGTCAACGCCTCGGACAAGGCCGGCGGCACGCTCAAGTACGCGCTCGCCGCGGACTTCGACTCCACCGACCCGGGCAACACGTACTACGCGTTCAACTGGAACTTCTCCCGTTACTACGCTCGTACGCTCCTCGCCTTCAACACCGAGCCGGGCGACAACGCCACCGACCTGATCCCCGACATGGCCGTGGATCTGCCGGAGCCCAACGACGACTTCACCGAGTGGACCGTCAAGATCCAGGAAGGCCTCAAGTACGAGGACGGCACTGAGATCACGGCCCAGGACATCAAGTACGGCATCGCCCGCGCCAACTTCAACGGCGGCGTGTTCACCGAGGGCCCGCAGTACTTCAAGGCCCACCTGGACCAGGACGACCACAACGTCTACGACAACGGTGACGACCCGCTCGCGGGCTTCGACTCCATCGAGACCCCGGACGACCACACCCTGGTCTTCCACCTCAAGGACTCGTTCTCCGAGTTCCCGAACGTGCTGACCCAGCCGCAGACCGCCCCGGTGCCGATCGAGGCCGACCGCGAGGCCCTGTACCAGGAGAACGTCCTCTCCTCCGGCCCGTACAAGTTCGACGGTCAGTACGAGCCCGGCGTCAAGCTGAACCTGGAGCGCAACGAGCACTGGGACTCCGACACCGACCCCGTCCGTCAGGCCCTGCCCGACCGCATCGAGGTCGAGATCGGCGTCTCCCAGGACGAGATCGACGAGCGCCTGCTCAGCGGCGAGATCGACGTGGACCTCGCCGGCACCGGCGTGGGCCCGGCGATGAACGCCCGCCTCCTGGACGACGAGAGCGCCCAGGGCAACCTGGACAACCCGTTCTCCGGCGCCCTGCGCTACGTGAACATCCACCTCCCGATCATCGAGGACGTGGCCTGCCGCCAGGCGATCATGTACGCCGCCGACCGCGACAGCATGTGGCGCGCCTGGGGCGGCGCGACCGGCGGCGACCTCGCCACCAGCCTGCTCCCCCCGGCCATCCCGGGCTCCAACACCGACTCGGACCTGTACCCGTCCGCCGACAACAAGGGTGACCTGGACAAGGCCCAGGAGAAGCTCGACGAGTGCGGCGAGTCCGACGGCTTCAAGACCAACATCGCGGTCCGCACCGAGCGCGAGAAGGACGTCCAGACCGCCGAGGCCCTCCAGCAGTCGCTGGCCCGCGTCGGCATCGACGTCGAGATCAAGTCGTTCCCGTCCGGGGACTTCTTCGGCCAGTACGCCGGTTCGCAGGACTACGTCCGTGAGAACAACATCGGCCTGAGCGTCTCGGGCTGGGGCCCGGACTGGCCGACCGGCTACGGCTTCGCCTCCAAGATCACGCACGGCGACGCGATCATGGCGACCGGAAACTTCAACACCTCCGAGCTCGACGACCCCGAGATCAACGGTCTCTGGGACGACGCCCTCAAGACCGAGGACCCGGACGAGCGCGCCGAGCTGTACACGCAGATCGACACCCTCGTCATGGAGAACGCCGCCATCCTGCCGGTGGTCTTCGACAAGACGCTGATCTACCGCTCGGACGAGCTCACCAACGCCTACTACCACCCCGCGTACATGATGTACGACTTCATGGCGCTGGGCGTCGACCGGGGCTAGGTCCCGAAATACCAGCCTGAACTAGTACGAGAAGGCAGGTGAAAGCGGCGGGGAGCCCGAGGCGATCCCCCGGGTGTCCCCGCCGCCGACCGCGATGCTGAATTATGTTCTCCGCCGCCTTGGTGCGGGTCTCTTGCTTCTCGCCGTCGTCACGGCGGTGACCTTCTGGATCTTCTACGTCCTGCCCAGGTGGGCGGGCGTCACTCCGCACGGCATGGCGGCGATGTACGTGGGCAAGGCGCCCACCCCGGAGGCGCTCGACGCCACCGTGGAGCGCCTTGGCCTCGACCAGCCCGTCGCGGTCCAGTTCTACGACTTCATCCGTACGCTGCTGCTCGGCCAGGAGTTCACCTTCGGCCGTGAGACGGTCCAGTGCGCGGCCCCGTGCCTCGGGTACTCCTTCACCACGAACTCCCCGGTGCTGCCGCAGCTCCTCGACCGCCTCCCCGTCACCCTGTCCCTCGGCCTCGGTGCCGCGGTGATCTGGGTCATCGGCGGTGTGGCCGTCGGCGTGCTCTCCGCTGTCAAGAAGGGCAGCATCTTCGACCGCCTGGCCATGGGCGTCGCCCTCATCGGCGTCTCCCTGCCCATCTACTTCACCGGTCTGCTCGCCCTGGCCTTCCTGGTCCACGAGTGGGGACTGTTCCCGGTGTCGCGCTACGTGCCGTTCACCGAGAACCCGGTGGCCTGGTTCCAGGTCATGTTCCTTCCCTGGGTGACGCTGGCGTTCCTGCACGCCGCCCAGTACGCACGCCAGACCCGCGCGGGCATGCTGGAGACCCTCAACGAGGACTACATCCGCACCGCACGGGCCAAGGGTCTGAGCGAGCGCAAGGTGATCTTCAAGCACGCCCTGCGCCCCACCCTGACCCCCATCGTCACCATTCTGGGTCTGGACATCGGCATGGTCCTGGGTGGCGCGATCCTCACCGAGACGGTGTTCTCCCTCAACGGCGTGGGTGCCTACGCGATCACCTCGATTGTGTCCAAGGACCTGCCCGTCGTCCTGGGCGTCACGCTCCTGGGCGCGGTGTTCATCGTCGTCTGCAACCTGATCGTCGACCTCCTGTACCCGGTCGTCGACCCCCGGGTGCGCATCGCCAGGTAGGGCGCGCCGCACACGCCCCAGCGCCGAGCGCTGAACCAGACCAGCTCTACTGAAGGAAATGTGACATGGCCTCGACCGGACCGGCATCGGCTGCCCCTGACGCAGTCGTGCGCGTGGATGACCTGCGGGTGACCTTCCCGACGATGGACGGCGACGTCCACGCGGTGAAGGGCCTGTCCTTCGAGGTGCCCGCCGGTGGCGCGCTGGGCATCGTGGGTGAGTCGGGTTCCGGCAAGAGCGTGACCTCGCTGGCCCTGATGGGTCTGCACCGGGGCAGCCGCGCCGAGATCACCGGGTCGATCGAGGTGGCCGGCCAGGACGTGGTGACCGCGAGCGACAGGAAGCTGCGGTCCATGCGGGGCAACGACATCGCGATGGTCTTCCAGGACCCGATGCAGTCGCTGCACCCGCAGTACACGATCGGCAACCAGCTGGTCGAGGCCTACCTGGTGCACCACCCCAAGGCCGGCAAGGCCGCCGCCAGGAAGCGCGCGGTGGAGGCGCTTGAGAGGGTCGGTATCCCCGAGCCCGCCAAGCGGATCAACTCCTACCCGCACGAGTTCTCCGGCGGCATGCGTCAGCGCGTGGTCATCGCCATGGGTCTGATGTGCGACCCCAAGGTGCTGCTGGCCGACGAGCCCACCACCGCCCTGGACGTCACCGTACAGGCGCGCATCCTCGACCTGCTCGACGAGCTGCGCCGCGACCTCAACATGGCGCTGATCCTGGTCTCCCACGACCTCGCCGTGGTCGCCGGTTCCGTGGACGAGGTCGTGGTCATGCGACACGGCCAGGCCGTGGAGCGCGGCGACGTGCGCACGGTGCTGTCCTCGCCCGAGCACCCCTACACGCAGGCGCTGCTGGCCGCCGTGCCTCGCGTGGAGATGTCGCGGGCCGAGCGCCGTGCGCAGGACCGTGCCGACCGCGTCGAGCGGGAGAAGCGCGAGGGCACCGTCACCAAGCCGGGTGACTTCGAGGCCTTCACGCCCGCCTCCACCGAGGACGAGCCGCTGCTGCGGGTCCGGGACGTGGCCCAGCGCTTCAAGGTGCGTGGTGGTACGTGGGGCAGGGCGACCGACTTCTGGGCGGTCAAGGGCGTGAGCTTCGACCTGTTCAAGGGCGAGACCCTGGGCGTCGTGGGTGAGTCCGGATCGGGCAAGAGCACGCTCTCCCGGATGGTCATGCGGCTGCTGGAGCCCACCGAGGGCACGGTGGAGTTCGAGGGCCGCGACAT
>NZ_QGTF01000005.1:0-275356 GCF_003182025.1 Nocardiopsis sp. L17-MgMaSL7
GCCAAAACAAACATGGCTTAAAGAAAATCAAACACGCGCTGTTGAGTTCTCAAGAAACAATCACTCTTCCCGTACAAGCGCCAGAACCGAGGTTCCGTCTGCTCTTCCGGAGAAGGCTTTTTGCGTTTCCGCTGTTGTGTCTTTACTTTATCAGGTGTTCCGCGCCCCGCCAAATCGGCGTTTTCGCTTCAAACCTGATCCGGAGAAAGAATTCCCGGTGCTTCGTCCGCTCTGCGTTTCCGCCGGGCTTTTGAAGCAACTCCCCGAGCTTACATGCCCCGAGCGACTGCTCGAACCATCGTGCTTGCGAGGAGGATGTCGGAGATCGCGGCCCGGTTCCGAGTCGAGACCCGTGAGGCCCCGCTCGCCGTCCCGCAGCGACTCGGTGAGTCTAGGTATCTGAACCGTCAGACGTCAAATCGGTCCGGAACGTGGGAGGGATCCCGATCTGCCCGGACGTTCCGCGTCGACCCGGAGGCCCCCGTGATCTCGGGTTCCTCCCAGGTCCGCGGAGCGACGCCCCGTTCGGCTCGGCTCCTCAGACGGAGACCGGCGCTTCTCGTGGCTTGCTTGTCAGACACTGTGAGTCCTGCCCAGCGAGGCCGTCGGCAAACATGGCCGGGCGGATTCCTTCGCCCGTGGTCGGTCCCACTGACCGAGTGGGGGCGGGTGCGGGACCCAGGCGGGTCCCGCACCCGCCCCCACCACGACCGATCCGACCGGAGTCGTGGTCGGTCCCGCTCAGACGATCTCCGCCAGTTCCCGGGCGAGCTGCCGAAAGGCGATCCCCCGGTGGCTGATCGCGTTCTTCTCCTCGGGCGACAACTCGGCCGCCGTGCGGGTCTCCCCCTCGGGAACGAAGACCGGGTCGTAGCCGACCCCGTTCCCGCCGCGGCGTTCACCGACCAGGCGGCCCCGCAGGACACCCTCCGCCACGGCCTCGATCCCGTCCGGCATCACCAGGACCGCGGCGCAGACGAACTCCGCTCCCCTGCGGTCGGCGGGGGTGTCGGCGAGCTGGTCCAACACCAGGTCCAGGTTGGCCCGGTCCTGGTCGTCCGCACCGAACCTCCCGGCCCAACGGGCGGACAGCACCCCGGGCATCCCCCGGAGTTCGTCCACGCTGAGACCGGAGTCGTCCGCGACGGCCGGGAGCCCCGTGTGCTCCGCGATCGCCCGCGCCTTGAGCAGGGCGTTGCCGATGAAGGAGGGTTCGGTCTCGGGTACCTCGGGGGCGTCCGGGAACGCGTCCAGGGCCAGGACCTCCGCCGACACACCGGCCTCGGCCAGGATGGCGCGCATCTCCGGCACCTTCTTCGCGTTGCGCGTCGCAAGGACGAGCTTCACCGTGCCTCCTCCACTCTCACCGTTGGTCCTCAAGGGGCTCCTCCCCCTGGGGAGCGGGGCGGGTCTGCCGGACCGGCCCCGCTCGCGACAGTCACTCCGACAGGGCCTTCTTCTGGAAGGCGGTCAGCTCCTCGCACCCGCCTGAGGCGAGGTCGAGCAGCTTGTTCAACAGTTCGCGGTCGAAGGCGGCGCCCTGGCCCTCGGCGGTGCCCTGCACCTCCACGAACTTCCCGTCACCGGTGAGCACGACGTTCATGTCGGTGTCGGCGACCGAGTCCTCCAGGTAGTTCAGGTCCAGCCGGGGCTGGCCCTGGACCACGCCGACGCTGACCGCGGCCACCGAGCCGGTCAGCGGGTTGTTCTTGAGCTTGCGCCGCTTGCGCAGGTGCTTCATCGCGTCGGCCAGGGCCACGTAGGCACCCGTGACAGCGGCGGTGCGGGTGCCGCCGTCGGCCTGGAGTACGTCGCAGTCCAGGGTGATGGTGTGTTCGCCCATCGCCTTGAAGTCGACGACGGCGCGCAGGGAGCGGCCGATCAGGCGGGAGATCTCGTGGGTGCGACCGCCGATCTTGCCGCGTACGGACTCACGGGCGCCCCGGGTGTCCGTGGAGCGCGGGAGCATCGCGTACTCGGCGGTGACCCACCCCTCGCCGGTACCCCGGCGCCAGCGGGGCACACCGTCCTCGACGGTGGCCGCGCAGAGCACGCGGGTGTCCCCGAACTCGATGAGGGCGGAGCCCTCCGCGTGGCGGAGCCAGTTGCGGTGGATGTTCACTGGGCGGAGTTGGGTCGGAACGCGTCCGTCAGGTCGAGCCATGGACACGAGCGTATATCGGCACGGTGTTCCACGGGGCTGGAGTCGGGCGCTACCGGCCACGGTGGGACCCGTGCCACACGGGCCCCACTACTTCCCTCTTCACACAGTCCCGGCCCTGCCGCATTCGTCACCCTGTGTGTCCGTGACCCACCGTGTTTCGGTCGGGTCGGAGTACCAGCGCCGCGGACCGTCGGTCTCAGACGCCGATCTCGCGGACCTGTCCGCCCCGGGCCAGCTCGATGGGGCCGTCGTAGGTGCTCCGCGCCTCGGCCAGCGTGATGTCGTCGTCGTTCCACGGCACCAGGTGGGTCAGCAGCAGCTTGCGCGCCCCGGCCCTGGTGGCGTGGTCGCCGGCCTCACTGCCCGTGAGGTGCATGTCCTTCGGGTGTTCGACATGGTCGTGGAAGGCCGCCTCGCACAGGAAGAGGTCAGTGTCGCGGGCCAGGTCGACCAGGGAGTCGCAGGTGCCGGTGTCTCCGGAGTAGGCGAGGCTGACACCGCCGTGCTCCAGGCGGATGCCGAAGGCGTCGACGGGGTGGTTGACGCGGGCGACGCGGGCGGTCATGGGTCCGATCCGGAACTCACCCTGGGCGAGTTCGCGGAAGTCGAAGACCTCGGTCATCCCGGGGTCGGGGTCCAGGCCGTAGATCTCCGCGAGGCGGTCCGCCACACCCGCGGGGCCGTACACGGGGATCGGGGGCTTGGCGCCGCCGGGCGAGTACATGCGGGCGACCCAGTAGGCGCACATGTCCGCGCAGTGGTCGGTGTGCAGGTGGCTGAGGTAGACGGCGTCGACTGAGTACAGGTCGGCGTGGCGCTGGAGGGCGCCGAGGGCGCCGTTGCCCAGGTCGAGGAGGAGCCGGAAGCCGTCCGCCTCCACCAGGTAACAGGAGGCCGGACTGTCCGGCCCGGGGAAGCTCCCGGAGGACCCGATAATCGTGAGTCGCACGTCGTCGTCGCCTTTTCGATCGGCCGCACTGCTTCCGTGGCCCCTTGGTGACGTGTGCGGGGTGAGCGGTGGGCGGCTGGTTCTGCGGATGTCCCGTTGTTACGGGTGTACCCCAATGACCGCCTGGGTGGTACAAAATGTGGCCCGCATCTCAGGCGACGTGCATCACGTGTGAATTTTTCACACCGATTGACCAGATTTGACCGATTCGCTGCGCCCGAGTTCAGGACAGGAACTGACCTGCGTGGGAACGGACCGGAGGCCGGCCCCCGCGGGGAACCGGCCTCCCAGACACCGTTCCGACACCGCCTCCAGGCGGCCCCGGAGGCTGGATCAGGCCCAGAGCTGGCCGTCCAGACGCTCCTCCGCCTCCTCGAGGGTGCCCTCGTAGGCGCCGGTGGAGAGGTACTTCCATCCGGCGTCGGCGATGACGAACGCGATGTCGGCGCGCTCGCCGGCCTGTTCGGCCTTGCGGGCCATGCCCAGGGCCGCGTGGAGCGCTCCGCCCGTGGAGATGCCCGCGAAGACGCCCTCCTTGTTCAGGAGCTCGCGGGTCCGCCGGAGCGCGGCCTCCGAGGGGACGGAGAAACGCGTGGTGAGGACGGACTCGTCGTACAGCTCGGGAACGAAACCCTCGTCGAGGTTGCGCAGTCCGTAGACCAGCTCCCCGTACCTCGGCTCGGCGGCCACGATCCGCACGTCCGGCTTGTGCTCGCGCAGGTACCGGCCGACCCCCATGAGGGTTCCGGTGGTACCGAGACCCGCCACGAAGTGCGTGATCTCCGGCAGGTCCGCCAGCAGCTCGGGCCCGGTGGTCTCGTAGTGGGCCCGCGCGTTGGCGTGGTTGCCGTACTGGTAGAGCATCACCCAGTCGGGGTGCTCCGATGCCATCTCCTTGGCGACCCGGACGGCCTCGTTCGAGCCGCCCGCGGCGTCGGAGTAGTGGACCTCGGCGCCCCACATGGCGAGGAGCTGCTTGCGTTCACCGGAGGTGTTCTCCGGCATGACGCAGACCATGCGGTAGCCGCGCAGTTTGGCGACCATGGCCAGCGAGATGCCGGTGTTCCCCGACGTCGGCTCCAGGATGGTGCACCCCGGGGAGAGCAGCCCGTCCTTCTCGGCCTGCTCGATCATGAAGAACGCGGCGCGGTCCTTGATCGAGCCGGTGGGGTTGCGGTCCTCCAGCTTCGCCCACAGCCGGACCTCCGGCGAGGGCGAGAGCCGAGGCAGGCCGACCAGCGGCGTGCCTCCGAGGGAGTCGAGCAGGGAGTCGTAGCGCATGGCTTCCTCAGCGGGAGCCGCCCGCGACGGCGGGCAGCACGGTCACGTTGTCGCCGTCGGAGAGCTTGGCTTCGAGACCGCCCACGAAGCGGACGTCCTCGTCGTTCAGGTAGACGTTGATGAACCGGCGCAGCTTGCCGCCCTCCACCAGGCGCTCCGCGATGCCGGGGTACTGCTGGTCCAGGTCGCTGACCAGCTCGCTGAGGGTGTCGCCGGACCCCTGGACGACCTTGGCGTCGTTGGTCAGGTTGCGCAGGATGGTGGGGATGCGGACCTCGATGGCCATGAAGGTGACTCCGTTAACGGTCGTTGTTGTGCGTTCAGGTCCAACAGGCGGCCCGCCGTTGGCATTCCGCGGGCCGTGGCGCCGGGCGCCGTCGGGCGGCTGCGTTCCTACCGGTCCGCGCCGGAGGCGCCGCCGTCGACGATCTCGACGGGTTCCTCGGTGACCTCACCGTCGATGATCCGGAAGGAACGGAACTCGGCGGTGTCGGGCTCGCGGGTGGACACGAGGACGTAGTGGGCCTGGGGCCACTGGGCGTACGTGATGTCGGTCCGCGAGGGGTAGGCCTCGGTCGCTGTGTGGGAGTGGTAGATCACGACGAACTCCTCGTCGCGGTCCCACAGTTCGTCGTAGACCTTCTTGTACTCGGTCGAGTCGAACTCGTAGAACGTCGGGGAGCGTGCCGCGTTCAGCATCTCGATGATCCGCTCCGGGCGGTCGGAGCCCTCGGGTCCCGCGACGACACCGCACGCCTCGTCGGGGTGGTCGCGTCGCGCGTGGGCGACGATCTGGTCGTGGATGGAGCGGTCGATCCTCAGCATGGCTCCAGGGTACCCACAACAGCTTCTCTACCAACCAAGTGGGTATTCATGCGGGGGAGGTCACTCCGGGCAACGCCCCGACGCAGGTGGGGCGCTCGTACCGGCCCGGACCGGAACACGTAGGCTCGCCCCTATGAGCGAGGACAGCAGCAGCGCGCTGCTCACCGACCACTACGAACTGACGATGCTCCAGGGAGCCCTGCACAGCGGGGCCGCCGCACGCCGGTCGGTGTTCGAGATGTTCGCCCGGCGCCTGCCCGAGGGCCGTCGCTACGGGGTAGTCGCGGGGACCGGACGTTTCCTGGACCTGCTGGAGCGCTTCCGCTTCGGCCGCGAGGAACTGGACTTCCTGTCCGACCACGGCGTCGTGGACGACACCACACTGGAATGGCTCTCGGAGTACCGGTTCTCCGGGAACGTGTGGGGCTACGGCGAGGGCGAGGCCTACTTCCCTGGGTCGCCGATCCTGGTCGTGGAGGGCACCTTCGCCGAGGCCGTGATCCTGGAGACCCTCGCGCTGTCCGTGTACAACCACGACAGCGCGATCGCCTCCGCCGCCACCCGGATGTGCGTGGCCGCGGGAGACCGGCCCCTCATCGAAATGGGTTCCCGGCGCACCCACGAGCGGTCGGCCGTCGCCGCGGCCCGTGCCGCCTACCTGGCCGGGTTCGCGACCTCCTCCAATCTGGAAGCGGGGCGCACCTACGGGGTCCCGACCGGCGGCACGGCCGCGCACGCGTTCACGCTTCTGCACGACAGCGAACGGCACGCCTTCAAGGCCCAGTTGGAGTCCATGGGATCGGGGACCACGCTCCTCGTGGACACCTACGACGTGGAACGCGCGGTGCGGCACGCGGTGGAGCTGGCCGGGCCCGAGCTGGGCGCCGTCCGCATCGACTCCGGGGACCTGGGGGCCACCGCCTCCCGGGTCCGCAAACAGCTGGACGACCTCGGCGCCACCGGGACCAGGATCGTGGTCACCGGCGACCTGGACGAACACTCGATCCAGGCGTTGGCGGTGGCCCCGGTGGACGGGTACGGAGTGGGTACGTCCCTGGTGACGGGTTCGGGCGCCCCGACCGTCTCACTGGTCTACAAACTCGTGGCGCGGGCGCGCGACCTGGCGCCGGACGCCCCGTTGGAACCGGTCGCCAAGCGCTCGGTCGGCAAGCCGAGCCGGGGCGGCCGCAAGTGGGCGGTCCGGCGGTTGGACGACAAGGGCGTCGCCGTGTCCGAGGAGGTGTACCCGCACGAGCCGACCGAGCAGGTCGGGATCCGGCCGCTGCTGCTGCCGTTGGTCACCGACGGTGAGGTCGTGGGGCGCGAGAGCGTGCAGGAGGCGCGGGCGCGCCACCGCGCGACGGTGGCCGAGCTCCCCGAGCAGGCTCTGCGGATGTCCCGTGGCGACGTCGCTCTGTCGACCGTCTTCCACTGATCCCGACGACAAGGAAGCGAGGTGCCGGCATGAGCAGGGCACTCATCGTGGTGGACCTCCAGAACGACTTCTGTGAGGGCGGCAGCATGGGCGTGACGGGCGCGGCCCGTACCGCGGCGGCCGTCACCGAGCACGCGCGTGTGGGCGGATACGACCACGTCGTCGCCACCCGTGACCACCACATCGACCCGGGGGCACACTTCTCGGAGAACCCCGACTTCGTGGACAGCTGGCCCCGGCACTGCGTTGTGGGCACGCCCGGCGCGGAGTTCCACGCCGACTTCGACGAATCCCTGGCCGAGGAGGTCTTCAGCAAGGGGCAGTACGAGGCGGCCTACAGCGGGTTCGAGGGCAGGGCCGGGGACGGCGAGACGACCCTGGCCGCATGGCTGCGGGAGCACGACGTGGACGAGGTGGACGTGGTGGGGGTCGCCACCGACCACTGCGTACGCGCGACAGCCGTGGACGCCCGGAAGGAGGGCTTCCGGACCCGGGTGCTGCTCGACCTGACGGCGGGGGTCTCCGCTCCCACGGTGGACACGGCGCTGGAGCGGCTGCGCGAGGCCGGTGTGACGTTGGAGGGTGAGCCGCTCGTCGGCTGAATCCGCGGGGCGGTCCCGCCCCGGACCCCACATGACGACGGGGGCGGTGGTGACCTGGTCACCACCGCCCCCGCGCGCGTGTGCGGAGCTAGCCGATGCCGATGGCGGCGCGGACGTCGGTCAGCACGCGGCGGGCCCGCGAACGGGCGCGCTCGAGGCCGGAGTCGAGGATCTCGTCGAGTTCGGTCTTCGAGGCCATGAGCTCCTCGTAGCGCTCGCGCTTGGGGCCGAGCTCGGTGTTGACCGCCTCGAAGAGCTCCTTCTTGAGGTCGCCCCAGCCCATGCCGCCCGCCTCCAGGCGCTGGCGCACGTCGGCCACCTTCTCCGCGTCGGCGAAGTGCGTGAGCAGCTGGAAGGGGATCGAGGAGTCCGGGTCCTTGGGGTCCTCGACCGGGGTGGAGTCGGTGGGGATGCGGTTGATGGCCTTGCGGAGCTTCTTCTCCGGCAGGAAGAGCGGGATGTGGTTGTCGTACGACTTGCTCATCTTGCGGCCGTCGGTCCCGGGCAGGATGCTGGCTTCGCTGTCGTCGATGACGCCCTTGGGGATGGGGAAGCTGTAGCTGTCGCCGTACCGGTGGTTGAAGTACCCGGCGATGTCGGCGGTGTACTCGATGTGCTGGGACTGGTCGCGCCCCACGGGGACGCGTTCGCCCTCCATGATGAGGATGTCGGCGGCCATGAGCACGGGGTAGACGTACAGCCCCATGTTGATCCCGGCGTCGAGTTCGGTGACGCCCGCCTCGTTGTTGCGGTCGCGCGCGGCCTTGTAGGCGTGCGCGCGGTTCATGAGTCCCTTGGGGGTGAGGGTGCTCAGGATGGTGGTGAGCTCGAAGGTCTCGGGGATGCTGGACTGACGGTAGAAGACCGTGCGCTCGGGGTCGAGTCCGCAGGCCAGCCAGGTGGCAGCGCCCGACCGGATGCTCTGGCGGAGCTCGTCCGCGTCCTTGATGATGTTGAGCGCGTGGTAGTCCGCGATGAAGTAGAAGGTGTCGTAGCCCTCGGCCGCCGCGAGGGCGGGCTTGATCGCGCCGACGTAGTTGCCCAGATGGAAGTCACCGGTGGGCTTGATCCCGGTCAGATAGGTGTTCGCTGCCATGCCCCCAGCCTATCGACGCCCACCACCCGATGACTGACCGCCGCCCGGCCCCGGACACACGGACGGCGCCCCGCCGGGGCGGGGCGCCGTGCCCGTGGGAACCGGGTGCGGGTGCGGCTCAGACTCGGGCCGAGCCCCCTCGGAAGGCTTCCCAGTGCTCGGCCATGCGGACCGACTGCCCCGGGGTGAAGTGGGTCATGCAGGCGTCGTCGCTGTAGTTCATGAAGTTGGTGACGGGGTCGAGTCCCGGGAGGTCGGGGCAGCTGTCCCGGCCCTCCGGGCAGCCCGCCGCCGCCTCGCGTTCGTACGGGGTGTCGTCCACGTAGTCCCCGGGGCTCTCGCAGCCGTTCTGGAACGTGTGGAACAGGCCCAGCCAGTGGCCGACCTCGTGGGTGCCGGTGTGGCCCTCGTTGAAGCGGTCGCGCGTCCCGCCCGGGAAGGTGTCGTGCGCGATGACGACGCCGTCCTGGTCGGGGCCGTCCGCGTAGTCCTGGGGGAAGGTCGAGTAGCCGAGAAGACCGGAGTCGAGCTGCGTGGTGTAGACGTTCAGCGTCTCGGGTCCACCTTGGCGCAGATCGGAACGGATGGCGTCGCGGTACCGGTTGAAGTCGTCGAACCAGGCGTCGTTGACGTTGCGGGTGACGTCCGAGAGCTCGAAGCTGAAGCCCGTGTCGGTGCCCTCGGAACCGACCGCGTAGTCGCCCCGGTAGGCCTTGTTGAGGACGTCGATCTGCTCCTGGATGCGCTCGTCGGTCACGTCTCCCCGGCCGTCCTGGGCGGAGATGACGTGCACGACCACGGGCACCGCGTGCGGCGGGGCGAGTTCACGTCCGCGCTGGGGGACCAGGGCGTCGCGGAGCTGTTCCTCGTACTCCGCGGCCTGCTCCGGGGTGATCTCGACGTCGGCGTTCCCGCCCGCGCCGGGGTCGGAGAGCCTGCTGGCGGCGGCCCGGGCCGCGGTGTCGGCGCCGTCGGCGGCCCGAGGGTCCCAGTCGGGCGGACAGTGCTGGTCGGCGACCGTCACCCCGGTCCGTTGGGGTTCGGGATGCGCGGTCTCTGGCAGCGAGCTCGCCACCAGACCGGTCAGCGCGAGTGCGCACAGGGTCAGGCCGGACCAGGTCGCGGCTGAGCCGCCGCGTGGGCTTCGTCGAGTCACCTCACTCACTGTAGTGAGACGATTGCTCAGCGTTTGGCGAGCTTGCCCGACCTTGCGAAGTATTTGCCCTCTTCGGCCGGTGGTGGGGGCCTCCGGACCCCGGCGGGTCCGGACCCGCTCCTCTCCCCCGGCCTGTCGCCGCGAACCTACTTCTGGCCCACGGCCCAGGCTCTGAGCTTGGCGATGCGCTCACGGATCTGCGGCGGCGTGGCCTGCGCGACCGGCGGCCCTCCGCAGGCGCGGCGCAGCTCGTTGTGGATCACCCCGTGCGGCTTGCCCGTGCGGTGGTGCCAGGCTCCGACCAGGTTGCTCAGGTCCTTGCGCAGCTCGGCCAGGACCTCGTGCGTGGGCCCCGACTCCTCCTCCGGCTCGGACTTCCCCTTGGCCTTGAGCTGGCTCGCGTGGATGTCCGCCTTGCGCTTGCGCAGCAGCTGCGAGACCTGGTCCGGCTCGAGCAGCCCGGGCAGCCCGAGGAAGTCCTCCTCCTCGCTGGACCCGGCAGCCCCGCCCCCGTACTCCAGGCCGTCATAGAGCGCGCGGTCGAACTCGGCGGCCGACTCCATGGTCTCGAAGGGGAGCTCCTCCCCCGCGTCCGGAGTGTCCTTCTTCTTGTTGGCCTCCTTGAGGAGGTCCTCCTCGGGGTACTCGTCGTCCGAGGGCTGCTTGTCCAGGACGTGGTCGCGCTCGCGCTCCATCTCCCCCGCGTACTCCAGCAGGGTCGGCACGGAGGGCAGGAACACCGACGCCACCTCGCCGCGCTGGCGCACCCGCACGAAACGGCCGATGGCCTGCGCGAAGAACAGCGCGGTGCTGGTGGAGGTCGCGTACACGCCCACCATCAGGCGGGGCACGTCCACGCCCTCCGAGACCATCCGGACCGCGACCATCCAACGGTCGTCGCTCTTCGCGAAGCGGGTGATCTTCTTCGAGGCGGCGGGGTCGTCGGACAGCACCACGGTGGCGCCCTTGCCGGTGATCTGCCGCAGGATGCGCGAGTAGGCGCGGGCGTTCTCGTGGTCGCTCGCGATGACCAGTCCGCCCGCGTCCGCGTGGGTCTTGCGCACCTCGGTCAGCCTGCGGTCGGCCGCCTGCAGGACCTTCTTGATCCAGTCGCCCTTGGGGTCGAGCGCGGCCCGCCACGCCTGGGACAGCGCGTCCTTGGTGAGGGGTTCGCCGAGCCGGGCGGCGAGCTCGTCACCCGCCCGCGTCCGCCACCGCATCTCCCCGGAGTAGGCCATGAAGATGACCGGGCGCACGACCCCGTCCTCCAGGGCGGGCGCGTACCCGTAGCTGTAGTCCCACGAGCAGCGGCGCACACCCGCCGCGTCCTGGACGTAGTCCACGAACGGAATGGGGTTGATGTCGGAGCGGAACGGGGTTCCGGTGAGCGAGAGCCGCCGTGTGGCCGGGTCGAAGGCCTCCCGGACGGCGTCGCCCCAGGACAGGGCGTCGCCCGCGTGGTGGACCTCGTCGAAGATGACCAGGGTCTTGCGCGCCTCTGTACGGTTGCGGTGCAGCATCGGGTGGGCGGCGATCTGGGCGTAGGTGACGGCCACGCCGACGTACTGGCGCCCGAGGGCGCCCTGCCCGTTCTTGAAGTCGGGGTCGATGGCGATACCGAACCGGGCCGCCGCCTCGGCCCACTGCTTCTTGAGGTGCTCGGTGGGGCAGACAATGGTGATCGCCCGTACGGCGTGCCGCTGGAGGAGCTCGCTCGCCAGGGTCAGGGCGAAGGTCGTCTTGCCCGCCCCGGGCGTGGCCACGGCGAGGAAATCGCGTGGCTGCCTGCGAAAGTACTCCTCGAAGGCCTCCCGCTGCCAGGCACGGAGACCGCTCAGCCGGTTCTCCGTCGTGGTCTGCGTCACCGTCATTCGTTCCGTCCCCCGTTACTCACCTGCTTGAGGTTAGCGGCCGCCGAAGACCGTATCGGGAGCTCCGGCGGTGGCGCCCGGCACAGCGGTCGCCCCGGGCGTGTCCGGCGATCGGGCCCGGGCACCGAGCTCCGGGCGCCCCGCACACCCCATGACAAGCGGCACGGTGCTTGCCGCACCGCGCCGCGCCGTACTTCGGGAATCCGTGCCGAGTCCCCCGCGTCCCCGGGGACTCCCGGGTCCCTCAGCCCTCTCCGGAGACCTCCGACTCCCCCGGGTCCGCGTCACCGGTGGCGGGGTCGGCCTCCCCCTCGGGGGCCTCGCCGCCGACGCCGGTCATGTCGACCGCGCCGTCGTTGAACGGCATGTGCGGGGAAAGCGCCGGGAAGGCGAAGAACCACAGCAGGGCGGCCGCGCCCGCCAGCAGTCCCACCGACATGATGAACTTCGAGGCCCAGGGGCCGGGCAGGATGCGCCAGATCAGTCCGTACATTCGTGCGTCCCTTCCCCTAGGCGTCCGGAGCCATGTGGGCGATGCTGTCGGGCATGCCCTCGGACTTGGGTGTGGTCTCGGTCAGTTCGGCCCAGACGATGAGCCGGTGCGTGTTGTTGAGCTTGGGCGCGCACGTGGTGAGGGTGAGCAGCGCCCGTCCGGGCTCCTCCTCAGAGGCCTCCTCGAAGGGGTCGGGGTTGACCACCCAGAAGTCCTCGGGGAGCACGGTCTCCTCACGGAAGACCTCGTAGGTGTAGAAGTTCTCGCCGTCCTCCAGCACCATGACGTCGCCGTCGTCGAGCAGGTCCAGGTCCCAGAAGAGCCCGGGCGTGCGGTGCGCGGCGATGCCGTAGTTGCCGAGCTCGCCGGGTGTGCTGTCGAACTCCGTGTAGCGGCCCGGGCTGTAGCGGATGTCGTCCGGCGTGGTGCCGTTGACCACCACCCAGTCCAGGTCCAGGCTCGGGACGTACAGACGGCTGTCGGCGCTGCCGGGCAGGGGCTCGGAGTCCGGCCCGCGCTCGTCGGCGGCGGCCCAGGCCTCGTCGAGGCCGTCGGCCAGTCCCTGCTGCTCACGGTCGGTCTCCCACTGGGAGCCGTACACCTCGTAGCCGGCGTAGAAGAGCATCAGCAGACCCACCGTCAGGAGGACCTCGCCGAAGAAGCGGACGAACCCGCGGACGACGTCGCCCGGGGTGGTCCGTGGTTTGCGCGGACGGCGACGCCGGCCCCTTGGGGGCCGCTCGCGCCCCTCGCCCGAGGGACGGGGCTCATCATGGGACTGCCGTTCAGTTGTGGACACCAATACGACCTACTCCTGTGGACGCTTTCGTGTGCACCCGGGCGGCCGGAGGGGGACGACGAGCGGGACCCCCGTACGCGGATGCGGCAGGACTTCGACCTCGTGTCGGTACACAGCGCTGAGGAGCGACGAGCTGAACACGTCGGTGGGGTTTCCCCGCGCGGCGACCTGTCCTCCGGAGAGTACCGCCACACGATGGGCGTACGCGGCCGCAAGCCCCAAATCGTGCAGGACCACGATAACCGCCCCACCGCCGGTCGCGAGGTCGCGCGCGATGGAGAGTACGAGTTCCTGGTGGTGGATGTCCAGCGCGGCGGTCGGTTCGTCGAGGAGGAGCAGGTGGGTGTCCTGGGCCAGGACCCGGGCGAACATGACGCGGGCCCGTTCGCCTCCCGAGAGCGTGGGGAAGCGGCGGTCGGCCAGGTGGGTCACGCCGACCCGTTCCATGGCGGTACGGACCAGGTCGTCGTCCCGGTCCGGGGTGCTCAGCCCGGCCCAGGGCGCGCGACCCATCGCGACGAGCTCGGCGACGGAGAAGGGGAAGCTGACCGCGGCCTCCTGGGGCAGGACGGCCCGGCGCAGCGCCAGTTCGGGTGGGTTCCAGTCCGGCAGCGGGCGGCCGAGCAGGCGCACCGTCCCCGAGTCGCGATCGCCCCGGGACGTGCCTCCCGCGACGTCACCCGAGAGCGCGGACAGCAGGGTGGACTTGCCCGCGCCGTTCGGTCCGACCAGGGCGAGCAGCTCACCGGCGCGGACGGTGAGGTCGACCCCGTCGAGGAGGGCGCGCCCGCCCCTGCGGACGGTGAGGCCCTCGGCGCGCACCACCTCGGAACCGGGTTCGACGGGCGCGGGTGGGGCTGGCGCCCTGGTCAGGGGGGCCACTGCGGCGGCGAACCCTCGGGCGAGGGCCGACCGCCGCGGAGCCGCCCCCGTCGCGGAGTCGAGGGTGGTGCTGGCGGTACCGGCGATGCTCGTGGTGTCGGCGCTCACGACCAGCCTCCTTGCTTGGCGCGGGTGCGGTACAGCAGGAAGAAGAAGAACGGTCCGCCCAGGGCGGCGGTGACGACGCCGAGGGGGATCTCGGCGGGGGCTGCGACCGTGCGGGCCAGCAGGTCGGCGGCGAGCAGCAGCAGTCCGCCGCCGAGCGCGGAGGCGGGCAGCAGCACGCGGTGGCCGGGACCGGTCACCATGCGGATGATGTGCGGGACCACCAGGCCCACGAAGGCGACGATCCCGGCGAAGGCGACCGCCGCCGAGGTGAGCAGTGCCATGGCGCCGATGAGCACCAGGCGCATGCGTTCGACGTCCACTCCCAGGTGACGGGCGGGCCCCTCACCGAGCGCGAGCAGGTCCAGGCGACGGGCGTACACGGGGACGACCGCCAGTCCCAGGAGGAGGCAGGGCGCGATCGCCGCCACCTTGGACCAGGTGGCGGTGGAGACGCTGCCCAGCTGCCAGAAGGTGATGGTCTGGATCTCGGCGTCCTGGGAGAAGTTGGTCATCAGGCCGATCGCCGCCCCCGCGATGGCGTTGACCGCGATGCCGGTGAGCAGGAGGGTGACCACTTCGGTGCGGCCTCCCGAGCGCGCGAACACGTACACGAACAGGGTCGTGCCGAGCCCGAACACGAAGGAGGAGGCGATGACCGTCCAGTGGCCGAGGACGGTGGCGCCGGTGAAGATGACGACGATCGCTCCGACGGCCGCACCGGCGGAGACCCCGATCACTCCGGGTTCGGCGAGGGGGTTGCCGAAGACGCCCTGCATGATGGCGCCCGCGCTGCCCAGGGCGGCGCCGACCATGACGGCCAGGACGACGCGGGGCAGGCGTACGTCCCACAGGACGGTCCTGGCGATCTGGTCGGGTTCGGCGCCGACGTCGAGACCGACCGCCTGGAGGACGGACGCGGCGACCTGGCCAGCCGGGATGGGGTAGGCACCGACCCCGGCCGCGATGACCGCGACGGTCACGAGGCCGACGGACAGGCCGCCGAGGAGGAGACCGGCGCGCAGTCGTCGCAGCCCACGGCCTCCGTGGTTCGGTACCGCGTCGGTGGCGGCGGGCCGTTGGGCGAGGGCGGTCACGCGGTGCCCCCGTCACCGTCGGGGATGGCGGCCAGCTCCTCGGCCAGGGAGACGATGACCTGCGGGGTGCGGGGGCCGAAGTTGAGCAGGACCCCGTCCTCGAAGTCGATGACGGCCGCGTTCCGGCCCGCGGGGGTCTGGGCGACGCCGGGGATCTCGACCAGCCCCTCCACGCCGCCGACCGACTCCAGGCCCTTGGTCATGACGAGGAGGACGTCCGGCTGCGCCTCGATGAGCGCCTCGGTGGTGATGGGTGTGAAGGGTGTGGTCAGGCCCATCTCGACCCCGGCGTCCCTGGCCCCGATCTCGGCGAGCATGGCGTCGGCGCCCGAGCCGGGCCCCCCGAGGAGGTAGACCCCGGCGGTGCCGCGCAGGTAGAGGAAGGCGACGAGGGGGTCCGCGCTGGCCTCCAGGGAGGCCTCGCGCACCTCGGCCATCTGGTCCCGGGTGCGTTCGACCAGCCGGGTTCCGGCGGTGGGGACGCCGAGTGCCTCGGCGACGCGCTCGAAGCGCGGGTACATCTCGTCGATGGACCAGGCCTCCTCGACGATGACGACGGGGACGCCGCTGCGCTGGATCTGCTCGATCACCTCGGGCGGCCCGGTCTGGGTGTCGGCGACGACCACCGTGGGCTGGAGGGCGAGCACGGACTCGGCGGAGACGTCGTGGCCCTCGCTGATCACCGGCAGGTCCGACGCCTCGTCGAAGGTGGCGGCCACGTCGCGGCCGACCACCTGGGCGCCGAGGCCGAGGGTGAAGACGATCTCGGCGAGGCCGCCGGTGAGCGGCAGGACACGGCTGGCGTCGGTGACCTCGACCTCCTCGTACTCCAGGGGGTCCGCGCTGGTGCGGTAGGGGTCGAGGACCACCGACTCCACTGTCACGGGGAGTTCGGGCGCCGGGGCGTCCTCCAGGACCTGGAGCCGGTTCTCGGAGAGTGCGGGGATGCCCCCGTCCGCCGACGCGTCCTCGGGGGCGGGTTCACCGGTGCAGGAGGTCAGGGCGAGGGCGCAGGCCACGGCGAGCAGGACGGTGGCCGGTCCTGTTCGGTGGCGACCGCGCAGGCGGAAGCGGGGGACGACGTGGGGCATGGCGGTCGCTTTCGGTTGATCCGTGTGCCGGGGGTGTCGCCGGGGAGCGGGGGCGCGACACGACCTTTTATATGACAGGTCGTCATCATCTTGACAACCCGGACGGTGCGGTGTTCAACTGTTCTGCGCGGGGTTGAGTTAGGTAAGGCTCACTTTGCCTAGGTAAGCATAACCTAAACCCGATTCCCCAGGTCTCGCGGGTGACGGACACCGTCCGACCCGCACGAACGCGAAGGCCCCTGATGCAAGCTGCGGTTCCCCTCCGTGGGTTTCTCCCATCCCTGGCCGCCGTGGCGGCGGCGACGGTCCTGGCCGCCGTCATGCCCGCGACGGCGCTCGCCGCCCCGGCCGAAGAACCAGTCCATCCCCGGACCACCGCCGTGGACCGCACCGAGGGGCTCGACCCCCGGGGCGACACCGTCACGGTGTCCGGGATCGGGCACGACCCCGGCAGCATGATCGAGATCGCCACCCGGGCCCTGCCCGCCGAGGCGGTCCCGACCCCGAACCCCGACGACTCCGCCGTCCTGGACACCGAGAACGCGGTCCGGGTCGAGGTGGACGAGCGCGGCCTGTTCACGGCGGACCTCCTCACCGGCGTCGGGTTCGCCGACGAGGCCGGGCTCGACACCGCCGAGGACCCCTTCGAGATCGTCCTGACCGAGATCGCCGGAGGGCCCGAACCCGAGGCGCCCCTTCCCGGGACACCCGAGGGCCGGGAACCCGACCCCCGGGAGGACGGGGGCGACACCGCACCTGACGCCCGGGACGCGGAGACGGCCGAGGTCGTCTCGGCCCCCGGTCCCGGCCGCGGCGCGCCCGTGATCGCCCCGGCGCAGACCCCGGGCGCCCCCGTCGTCGGCGTGGTCCCCGTGAGCTTCGCGGCGCCCGCGGCGCAGACCGCGCCGCGCACCCAGCCCCAGGCCCAGGCCCAGGCGCCCAGCGCTCCCCTGCCCCAGTCGGCGCCGCAGACCCTGCCCAGGACCCCGGGCAGCCCGACCCTCACGGTCTCCAGGACCAGCGGGCTCGATCCCTCCGGCGAGAAGGTCACCGTGACCGGCACGGGCTACGACACCTCCAAGGGCGTCTACGTCGCCCTGTGCGACACCACCAACGCCAGTTCCACCCAGGCGCCCAGCCCCTGCATCGGCGGCGTGGACATGGAGGGCGAGGGCGGCGCCTCCGTCTGGGTCTCCAGCAACCCGCCGCCCTACGGCGAAGGTCTGGCCACCCCCTACACCGGCAGCGGGACCAACGGCGGGTTCACCGTCGAACTCACGGTCAAGGGGTCGGACGAGCACACCGACTGCCTCTCCGCCGCCACCGACTGCGCCGTCGTCACCCGCAACGACCACACCCGCTCCAGCGACCGGGGCCAGGACGTGTTCGTCCCGGTGACCTTCAGCGGACAGACCGGCGACCCGGGCCCGTCCGGCGGGAACGGCACCGCGTCCAGCGGGGGCGCGAACGGTTCCGGGAACACCGGCGGCGACACCCCGGCGTCCGGTTCGGGCGGTGTTGGCTCAGGAGGCGCCGGAGGGGGCGCCAGCGGGCCGCTGGCCACCACCGGATCGTCGCTGACCGGTCTGGTCCTGGCCGCCGCGGTGGCCGTCCTGACCGGCGCGGTGGCGCTGTTCGCCGCACGCCGTCGTGGCACACCCCCGGGCCCCGCGACCACCTAGGCACCCCTGGCCGGGACCGGCTGGACGGTCCCGGCCCCACTGACCACGTTCTCCCTCAGCGGCTCCGCCAGCGCCCGCTCAGCCTCGGGACCGCTGCCCCACTCCCCGACCGGAACCCGGTGCGCGACCGGAACCGGCATCCGTCCATCCCCCGAGTCGATAGGAACACTCACCCCATGAGCACCACCGCCACGAGAGCGGACGGGACCGGCGCACTCCGCCGCCCCCTGCGCTCCCTCGTCTCCCTCGCGGGAGCCGCCGCCCTCGGCGCCTCGCTCTCCCTGGGCGCCGCACCGGCCCTCGCCGACGAGGCGCCCGTCTCCGTCGCCGACGGCTCCGCCACCTGGGGCGTCAAGCAGTCCTTCCGCAACTACGTGTCCAGCCCCATCGCCCACGGCGGCTACGAGGCCGTCGACGGTGCCAGCCGCAACACCGACGGAACCCTGGACTTCCCCACCGCCGAGGGAACCGTCTCCAAGGAGGACTCCTCCGGCGAGGTGAGCTTCTCCGGCGGAGTGGTCTTCACCGGCCACGACTACGGCCAGGGCCCTGTCCTGGAGATCCGCGTGAACGACCCGCGCGTGGAGTTCGACGGCCAGGGCACGGCCACCGTCTACGCGGACGTCGCCAGCCGCGAGTTCGCGGGCGCCGACCCGTCGCTGCCGCCTGGCGACCTCGTCGAGTACGGCGAGGTGGCGGTGGCGGAGCTGACCGGCGCCGAGATCGGTGTCGACGGCGACCAGATCACCTTCACCTCCGAGGCCGGGGCCCTGCACGCCGACGCCGTGGAGCCGTTCGCCAGCTTCTACCCGGCGGGCGAGGCCATGGACCCGCTGTCCTTCACCACCGAGGTGGTCGAGGGCACCGACCCGACCGATCCGACCGACCCCGAGGAGCCCGTCCTCGACCCCGAGGTGCGGGTCAGCCAGACCACCGGTCTGGATCCCGAGGGCCAGACCGTCCGGGTGGACGGCACCGGGTTCCGCCCCGGGGCGGGCGTGTACGTGGCGCTGACCGGTATCGCCCAGTCGGACTCCTCGTACCCGCAGCACTGGTTCGGCAGCGGCGTATGGCTGCGTGAGGGCACCGCGCCCGACGCGGACGGCGCCTTCGGCACCGACCTCGACGTCATCGGCGCCTTCGAGAAGGGCGGCACCGCCTACGACTGCCTGGAGGACCAGTGCTACGTGGCGGTGTTCAACGACCGCAACGACCTGGACAACCGAGACCAGGACGTGTGGACCCCCGTCACCTTCGCCACCGGCGAGGACGGCGGTGAGGGCGACGGTGAGGGCGGCCAGACCCCCGAGGGTGACCTGACCGTGTACAACGGCCGCGCCGACTGGGGTGTGAAGGAGTCCTTCCGCACCTACATCGAGGGCAACATCGCCAAGGGCACGATCCGCACCGAGGACGGCGCCACCCGCAACGACGACGACACCTTCTCCTTCACCGACGGCACGGGCAGCGTGAACCTGGAGGAGGAGGTCGCCGAGATCGACTTCACCGGGACCGTGCTGTTCGAGGGCCACGTCTACGGCGACGCCGACCCCCTGCTGCACATGACCGTCGCCGACCCCCGGGTCGAGATCGACGGCGACACCGGCACCCTGTACGCCGACGTGGTCAGCAAGTCCCTCACCGACGAGGAGCTCGTCACCTACGACGACGTGGCCTTCGCCGACCTGGACCTGTCCGGTGTCTCCCACGAGCTGGACGGGGGTGTCCTGTCCTGGGGCGCGATCCCGGCCACGCTGACCGCCGACGGCGTCCCCGCCTTCGCCGACTTCTACGTCGCCGGAGAGCAGCTCGACCCGATCAGCCTCACGGTGAGCGTCGACGAGGACGTCGAGGTTCCCGGCGGCGGCACCGGAGGCGGTGGCGACGACAAGCCGACCCCGAACCCCACGCCCGGTCCGGGTGACGGCGGCGGCAAGCCCGGCCTGCCCAACACCGGTGTGGCGCTGACCGGCCTCCTGGCCGCCGCGGCGGTCGCCGTGGCCGCGGGCGGCACCGCCCTGGTCGCCTCCCGCCGACGCGCCGGCACCGGAGCCTGATCCACCGGTCTCCCGGCCGACTGACGGCACGAAGGGCCCTGGCTCACCCGAGGGGGTGAGTCAGGGCCCTTCCGCCTGCCGGCCACGAGGAGCCGTCACTTCATCATTTCCTCGTACGCCCTCTTGCAGTCGGGGCACACGGGGAACTTCTTCGGGTCCCGGTTGGGCACCCAGACCTTGCCACACAGGGCGATCACCGGGTCACCGGTCACCGCGCTCTGGGTGATCTTGTCCTTCTGCACGTAGTGGGCGAACCGTTCCCGGTCCCCGTCGTCGTGCGAGATGTCCGGCCTGGTCTCGCTGTCCGGAAGAACCTTGTTCAGGACATCCATCGACATCGTCCTCACACCTTTCAACGTCCGTCTACCACGGTATAGGGTGACGCGCCCCACTTCGAAGCCCGCGGCAAACCGCTCAGTTCATGGTGGGATCGTCAGGATAGGTGGACAACAGGGCCATCTCGCCACCTTGGCGACGCAGCACCCGCGGCCACAATGTCTCGGGGGCGCCCCCGAAGAGGTCGTCGGAGAGGGCGTCCACCACGTACCAGGCGCCGTCCTCGATCTCCCCCGCCAGCTGCCCGGCACTCCATCCGGCGTACCCGGCGAACACACGCAGGGAAACCAGTGCGGCCCCCAGTACTTCGGAGGGGGCCTCCAGGTCCACCAGACCGACCCCGGCCAGCTCCCGCCCGGGCGCGACCCCCTCCAACGGTGCCCAGCCGGGCGGCTCCTCGTCCGGCGGCGCGGCACCGAGGGCGATCCCCGAGTCGGTGCCGACCGGCCCGCCCGAGAACATCACCGGGGGCGCGCTCGCGTAGGCGCCCCAGTCCGTCACCACCTCGTCCACCGGGAGCTCCAGCGGGCGGTTGAGGACGACCCCGAGGGTGCCGTCGTCGGCGTCGTCCACGACGAAGACCACCGATCGGCGGAAGGAGTCCTCTTGGAGGAGGGGGGCGGCCACCAGCAGGCGTCCGGTGAGTGTCGACTGGTCCATGCTCCACACTTACCCGGAAAACCGGACCGGTGGTCGCCCCTTGACAGGGAGGACCACCGAATCGCTACTCGGCCTGGCCGCGCTGGGCCACCTCGCGCACGGCGGTGGCCACGTGGGTGGACAGGTCCGCGTGGAACACGCTCGGGATGATGTAGTTCGGGCCCAGCTCGTCCTCGGTGACGACGTCGGCCAGGGCCTCGGCGGCGGCGACCATCATGTCGGAGGTGACGTCGTGGCTCTGGGCGTCCAGCAGGCCGCGGAAGAAGCCGGGGAAGACCAGGACGTTGTTGATCTGGTTCGGGTAGTCGCTGCGGCCGGTCGCGACCACGCCCGCGTGCAGGTGGGCGACCTCGGGGTCGACCTCGGGGTCGGGGTTGGCCAGGGCGAAGATGATCGAGTCCTCGTTCATCTCGGCGATGTCGTCACCGCCGAGCAGGTTCGGGGCGGAGACGCCGATGAAGACGTCGGCCCCGGCCACGGAGCCCTTGAGGTCGCCGCTGTAGCCCTCGGGGTTGGTGTTCTCCGCGATCCAGCGCAGGTTGCTGTCCAGGTTCTCACGGCCCGCGTGCACGGCGCCGTGGACGTCGCTGACGATGATGTCGCGGGCTCCGGCGTGCATGAGCAGCTTGAGGATCGCGGTGCCGGCCGCGCCGGCGCCGGACATGGCGATGCGGACCTCGGAGAGCTTCTTGTTGACCACGCGCAGGGCGTTGCGCAGGGCGGCGAGCACGACGATCGCGGTGCCGTGCTGGTCGTCGTGGAAGACGGGGATGTCGAGGAGCTCGCGCAGGCGGGCCTCGACCTCGAAACAGCGGGGGGCGGAGATGTCCTCCAGGTTGATGCCGCCGAAGCCCGGGGCGAGCAGCTGGACGGTGCGGACGATCTCGTCGACGTCCTGGGTGTCCAGGGCGATGGGCCACGCGTCGATGTCGGCGAAGCGTTTGAACAGGGCGGCTTTGCCCTCCATGACGGGCATGGCGGCCTCGGGGCCGATGTTGCCCAGACCGAGGACGGCCGAGCCGTCGGTGACCACGGCGACGCTGTTGCGCTTGATGGTGAGGCGGCGGGCGTCGTCCTTGTTGGCGGCGATGGCCTGGGAGACGCGGGCGACACCGGGGGTGTAGGCCATGGAGAGCTCGTCGCGGTTGCGCAGCGGCACCTTGGACTTCATCTCGATCTTGCCGCCGAGGTGCATGAGGAAGGTGCGGTCACTGACCTTGTGGACCACGACCCCCTCGACCCCGCCGAGGGCGTCGACGATCGCCTGGGCGTGCTCGGTGTCGCGGGCGGCGCAGGTGACGTCGATGCGGATGCGCTCGTGCCCAGCGGCCGCCACGTCCAGGGCGGTGATCATGCCGCCGACCTGCTCCACCGCGTTGGTGAGGCTGCCGACAGCGCTCCCTCCGGCGTCCAGTTCGAGGCGGACGGTGATGGAGTACGAAACGCTGGGAAGGGTGGCCACGTATTGCTCCTTGGCTTTTGCTGATGTCATGCGTCCGCGGGGCACACCGGCGGCCCCTCCCGTGGACGTACGGACCGACGTCGGGACTCCTCCACCGGGGATCGGACGCACGGCCTGCACTCCGTGGCCGGGCCCGGTGGAACCTCGTCGGCGCCTGCGCGCCGATCGGACCCTGGTCCGTGACGGTTGCGCGTCCCGCCGTGGAACACCCGGTCATCGGGCGTCCGGCGCGGGGCTCGGTTGCCGGGCGGGGGCAGTACTTGGGAGCCCACAACCGAGTCGCCTCACCTTACCCGAGTCAAGCGGGTAACGTCAGCACAAGGTGACAATTAACGCCTTCGGAAAAAATCGCATTAATTCCGGGCGTTTATGGGGCACTTCGCCCCTCCTCTAACCCCGGGCCCGGTCGGCGGCGGCGCGCACCACCACGTCCGCGCAGGCGTCGGTGGAGAGGGCCGTGGAGTCGACCACCAGGTGGTAGAGGCCGGGGTCCGCCGGATCGGTGCGGTAGAAGCGGCGCACGTAGGCGGCTCGGGCGCGGTCGTTGTCGTCCAGCAGGCGGAGCGTGGGCGGATTCGCACCCCAGCCCTGGCCGCCGTGCTCCTCCGGGTCGCCCCGCTCCCACAGGCCTCGTGCCCTGCGCAGGCGGGCCTCACGGTCCCCGTCCAGGCGCACGTGCAGCGCGCCGGGGTGGTCGGCCAGGACCACGGCGGCGGCCCGGCCCAGCACCACACCGCCGGTGCGGGCGACGTCGCGGATGACCCGCTCGGTCTGCTCCACGAACTCGTGGTCGTAGAGGAGGCGGCCCTCCCTGTCGGTGGTGCCGACGAACCCGGAGTCGACGCTGCCGAGGGTGACCGTGGGCAGTCGCGCGGCACTGGCGAGCAGCCGTTCGAACCCGCCGGGGGTGCGGTCGTCGCGCTGGAGCACCTCGTCGAGGGAGCAGCCGATCTCGGCCGCCACAGCGCTGGGCACCGCACGGTTGAGGAAGGGGACGTGGAGCCTGGCCGCGACGGCCGGGCCGACCACGCTGCCGCCCGCGCCGAAGGTCGCCGAGATCGTGACCACGGGAGCAGCGTCGTGCGCTGGTCGAGCTTGGTTGGTCGCCATGGGACACCTGCCCGGGTTGGCCGCACGTCGGACGGAACTTCTCCTCAGCTCCTACCCCGCAGCGAGAGCGCTATCCCCGCCATCTCCAAATCGGTAAATACGCACCGTTTTACCGCTCTTGGTGACACATCGGGAGGAAATCCACCAGAAGAAGAACCGGCCCCGGGACGACGGATCTCCGTCGTCCCGGGGCCGGTCCCGCCGGGCTAGAACAGCGCCGAGGTGAGTTTGCGGCGGGCCGCGCTCACCCGGGGGTCACCGGCGGGCAGCAGGTCGAACAGGGCGAGCAGGTGCCCGCGCACCCGGTCGCGTTCGTCGTCCGAGGTCAGCCGGACCGTCTCGACGAGCCGGTCGAAGGCGGCCTCGTACTCGCCGCCGTACATGTCGATGTCGGCGACGGTGATCTGCGCCTCCACGTTCGCGGGGTCGCTCTCCGCCGCCTGGCGCACGGCGGGGCCGTCCACCTCCTGGAGGCGGCCGACCAGGCGGACCTGCGCGAGGTTGGCCTTGAGTTCGGCGTTCCTGGGGTCGTCCTCCAGGGCCTTCTCGAAGACCGCGGCGGCGGCCTCGAAGTCACCGCGCTCCAGGGCCGCCTGGGCCTGCGTGGTGATCGGGTCCTCCTGGGGGGCGGGCTCGGCCTCCTCCGGCATCGCGGAGGGGTCGCCGTCCACCGTGCCGGGGTGGTCCGGGGGGAGCATGCCCTGCTGGGCGAGCGCGCCGAACACCTGGGTCAGGGCGTCGCGCAGCTGCTCCTCGTTGGCCGGGCCCTGCATCAGGGGCATGACCTGGCCCTGGACCGCGATGATGATCGTGGGGGTCCCGGATACGCGGAGCGCCTGCACCAGCTGCGGGCTGGCGTCGCTGTCGATCTTGGCCAGGAGCCAGTTGCCGCCGGAGCCCTGGGAGAGCCTGTCGAGGATCGTCTCGACCTGCCTGGACTGCTCGGACCAGCTCGCCAGCACCGCCATCACGACCGGGGCGGCCATCGACCGCTCCAGCACCTGCTGGAAGTTGGACTCGTCGGCGTTGACGGAGTAGGGGTTGGTTCGACCGGCCGACTCCTCGGCGCGCTGCTTGGCCTCACGCTCCAAGGCCGCCTTGCGCGCCCCGAGGTCAACCGCACTGTTCGGTGAAAAGTCCGAAGGCTGCATGTTCCCTATCCTGCCGCATCCCGGAGCGGTACGAGGACCGCCCCGGGAAGCCCTCGGCGAACGCACCCGCCACGATGGCCGCCTGCCTCAGCCACAGTCGGACAGACGGAGGACACCTGAGCCGCAAAGGGGGTGCCCGTTCGGTGCCGGAGAGGGTTCTGGAGGTGGTGGAGGTGGGATTGCGAGGAACGAGCCATCACACCGCAGGCGCCGAAGGTTCCTCTACAAAGGCACCAAACTCCTAGAACCGCGGGTCCTCCGTGTAGCCGCCGAACTCCTCTCCCATCGTGGCGCAGATCTCGCCGAGGGTGGCCTCGGCCCGGGCGGCGTCCATGATGAGCGGGATGAGGTTGCCGTCCTCGGCGCGGACGCCCTCCAGGAGGCGGGCCAGGGCGCGGTCCACGGCGTCCTTGTCGCGGGCGGCCCGGCGCTCGGTGAGGGCGCGCTTCTGCTCGTGTTCGACCTCGTGGCTGATCTTGAGGATGTCGAGTTCGCCGGAGACGGTGGCGGTGTGGCAGTTCACGCCGACGATGCGCTTGTCGCCCTTCTCCAGGGCCTGCTGGTACTGGAAGGCGGACTCGGCGATCTCGGAGCTGAAGTAGCCGTTCTCGATCCCGGCGAGGATGCCGGAGGTCATCGGGCCGATGGCGTGTTCGGCGTCCTCTCCCCCGCCCATGCGGAGGATCTGCTCGAAGATCCGTTCCGCCTCGGCCTCGATCTCGTCGGTGAGCGCCTCCACGTACCAGGAGCCGCCGAGCGGGTCGGCGACGTTGACCACCCCGGTCTCCTCCATGAGGACCTGCTGGGTGCGCAGGGCGATCTCGGCGGACTGCTCGGTGGGCAGGGCCAGCGTCTCGTCGAGGGCGTTGGTGTGCAGTGAGTTGGTACCGCCGAGCACGGCGGAGAGCGCCTCGACGGCGGTGCGCACCACGTTGTTGTAGGGCTGCTGGGCGGTGAGCGAGACCCCGGCGGTCTGGGTGTGGAACCGCAGCCACTGGGCCTTCTCGGTCTTCGCACCGTAGGTGTCGCGGATCCAGCGGGCCCAGATGCGGCGGGCGGCGCGGAACTTGGCGATCTCCTCGAAGAAGTCGATGTGGGCGTCGAAGAAGAAGGAGAGTCCGGGTGCGAAGCGGTCGATGTCCAGGCCCCGAGACAGGCCCAGCTCCACGTAGCCGAACCCGTCGGCCAGGGTGTAGGCCAGCTCCTGCGCGGCCGTGGCCCCCGCCTCGCGGATGTGGTAGCCGGAGACCGAGAGCGGTTTGAAGGCGGGGATGTGCTCCGCGCAGTACTCCATCAGGTCGCCGATGAGGCGCAGGTGGGGTTCGGGCGGGTACAGCCACTCCTTCTGGGCGATGTACTCCTTGAAGATGTCGGTCTGGAGCGTGCCGTTGAGGCCGCCGGTGTCGACACCCTGGCGCTCGGCGGCGACCAGGTACATGCAGAAGGCCGGGATGGCCGGTCCGCTGATCGTCATGGACGTGGTGGTCTCCCCGAGGGGGATGCCGTCGAAGAGCAGGTCCATGTCGGCGACGGAGTCGATGGCGACGCCGCAGTGCCCGACCTCGCCGAGGGCCTGCGGTGAGTCCGAGTCGTGGCCCATCAGGGTGGGCATGTCGAAGGCGACCGAGAGTCCCCCGCCGCCCTGGGCGAGGATCATCTTGTAGCGCTCGTTGGTCTGCGTGGCGTTGCCGAACCCGGCGAACTGGCGGATGGTCCAGGCGCGGCCCCGGTACCCGGTGGGGTACAGGCCCCGGGTGTACGGGTACTCACCGGGCCAGCCGACGCGCTCGAAGCCCGGGACCTCCGCGCCGGGCCGGGGCCCGTAGACGGGTTCGAGGGGACGCCCGGACAGCGTGGTGAAGTCCGCGTCGCGCTTGCGGGCGGAGTCGTAGCGGCGCTGCCAGCGATCGCGCCCGGCCTCGATCTCCTGGGCCCCGCCGCCGTCGGTGGGCTCTCCTGTGGTGTTCGCCATACCAAGATAGTAGGACGTCCAACTAAATAAGTACAGACAGGGCGTCCCCGGCGCACGTGCGCGGGTGGACGGCCCGGTCAGCGCCGCTCCGCCGCCTCGGCCACGGGGGCGGGGAAGTCACCGAAGTCCACCCTGAGCCGGGTGAGCAGCTGGTGCACGCCCCAGAGCTCCTCGTCGGAGTAGCAGCCGACCCCGAAGTCCATACCGAGGAGCGCCTGGGTGGCCTCCTCCGTGACCTCGCGCCCAGCCTCGGTGATCTCCGCCAGCACGCCCCGACCGTCGCTCGGGTTGGGGCGGCGGAGCACCAGGCCCTGCCCCTCCAGCCGGTCGATGGTGTTCGTGACGCTGGTGGGGTGCACCATCAGCCGCTCACCGATCTTGCCCAGCGGCAGCGAGCCGGAGGAGCTGAAGGTGAGCAGGACCAACGCCTCGTACCGGGCGAAGGTCAGGCCGAACGGCTTCAGAGTGCCGTCCAGCTCGCCGATGAGGAGCTGCTGCGCGCGCATGAGGGAGGTGACCGCCGCCATGGCGGGCGAGGCTCCCCATCTCTGACTCCAGTTGTCGTGAGCGCGCTCGATCGGGTCGAACGGAAGGTTCAAAGGGTTTCCCACGCCGTCACTCTAGGCCGTGTTCGGTGGGCGCTGGACGGTGTTCCGGGTCGGCCCGGAACGGGGAAGCACATCGTCGCCTCACCGGCAAGGGGGGTTCCGTGGCCGGAAGGGGACACTTTCCGCTCGGGGCCACTGGTCCGGCCCGTCAACTCGACGGATCACCCGGAGGAGACCGGTCCCCCTCCCTGAATCCGATGCGGCTCGGCGAAAACTTCCCGGCGGGGCGTTGACGGGGCCCGTAATTATTAGTTAAGTTTCCTAAAAATTTATCCCCCCACGTCAGGGCCGCAGAAGCCCCCTCGGGCCTTGACCCCTCCCCCCAGGAGACCTCGCGACGTGAGCTCACGACGATTCAGAACCCACCTCTCGGTGGCGGCCGCCGCCGCGCTGGTGGCGCCACTCGCTCTCTTCGTCCCGCCCGTGGCCGCAGAGGGCGCCGAAAGCGCCGAGCCCTCCGACCTCAGGGTCACCTACGTCGAGTCGGCCCGCTGGAACACCGGCTACACCGGCGAGATCACCGTCCACAACGCCTCCGGGGCGGACCTGACCGACTGGACCCTGGAGTTCGACCTCCCGGAGGGCAGCAGCGTCCACCAGCTGTGGAACGCCACCCTCGTGGGCACCGCCCAGGACGGCTACACCGTGACCCCGCCGCACTGGGGCGCGGCGATCCCCGCCGGCGGCACCTACCAGTTCGGCTTCAACGGCGTCCACACCGGCGGCAACAGCCACCTCCTCGACTGCACCGTCAACGGCGCCCCGTGCGCGGGAGAGCCCGACGAGGGGCCCCAGCACGGCAGCCGCAGCATCGCCTACTTCACCCAGTGGGGCGTGGAGGAGCGCGGCTACGGCGTCCGCGACCTCGTCGACTCGGGCAGTGCCGAGAAGCTCACGCACATCAACTACGCGTTCGGCAACGTGGGCCCCGACGGCGAGTGCTTCATGACCAACGAGCCCGAGGAGGGCGACGCCCGCGCGGACTACGGCCGGGCCGTCCCCGCCTCGGAGAGCGTCGACGGCGCCGCCGACGGCCCCGGCCAGCCCCTGCGCGGCAACTTCAACCAGCTCCGCAAGCTGAAGGAGCAGTACCCCAACCTGATCGTCAACATCTCGTTGGGCGGCTGGAACTGGTCCAAGCACTTCTCCGACGCCGCGCTCACCCCCGAGTCCCGTGAGCGGCTCGTCAGCTCCTGCGTCGACCTGTACCTGAAGGGGAACCTCCCGGTCATCGACGGGGCGGGCGGCGAGGGCGTCGGCTACGGCGTCTTCGACGGCATCGACCTCGACTGGGAGTGGCCCGCCTCCGACGGCAACCCGCACAACGTGGTCCGTCCCGAGGACCGGGAGAACTTCACCGCCCTGGTCCAGGAGTTCCGCGACCAGCTGGACGAGCTCGGCGCCGAGACCGAACGCCACTACGAGATCAGCGCGTTCATGCCCGCTGGCCCCTGGCGCATCGACACCGGCTTCGAGCTGGACGAGATCATGCCCAACATGGACTACATCACCGTCCAGGGCTACGACTACCACGGCACCTGGGAGTCGGTCACCAACCACCAGTCCAACCTGGTCCCCGACCCGCGCGACCCCGGTGACGTGATCTCCACCCAGACCACCATGCAGGCCTACCTCGACCGCGGCGTCGACCCCGACAAGCTGGTCCTGGGCGTGCCCTTCTACGGGCAGGGCTGGACCGGTGTGGAACCCGGCCCTGAGGGAGACGGGCTCTTCCAGCCCGCCACGGGCCCCGCCTCCGGCACCTACGCCGACGGCAGCGAGGAGTACCGCAACCTCAAGGAGCTTCCCGGCTACGACCTGTTCCGCTCCGACGACCTCGGAACGGCCTGGCTCTACGACGGAGAGACCTTCTGGACCTTCGACGACGAGACCGCCATGACCCAGAAGACCGACTGGGTGACGGACAACGGCCTCGGCGGAGTCATGATCTGGTCCATCGACGGCGACGACACCGACGGCAGCCTGATGGCCGCCATCGACACGGCGCTCGTCGGGTAGGACCGAGGACCCCCGCCTCCGGTCGAGGCCGGTGGCGGGAACCAGCGGCGTCGGTGCTCTGATCCGGGGAGCACCGCCGCCAGGCCGGGGCGGACCGACGTGCGACGGTCCGCCCCGGCCGCCTCGTGTCCGGGGTCGATCCGGTACTTCGAGGACGGGAACTCCGGCGACCCGGGCAGGGAGCGCGCTACTCCCCCGTGGCGGCGCCGAGCTCCTTCAGGAGCAGGTCCGCGGCGGCGTAGGGGTCGCGCTCACCGGCCGCGACCTCCCGGGCCAGATCGTCCAGTCCGTGCTCGGAGCCCACACCACCCATCCGGGCGCGCAGCAGGTCCAGCACGATGGCCTCCACCTCGTCACGTGCGCGCCGACGGCGCCGCGACGCGAGTTCCCCGGACTTCTCCAGGTGCGCGCGGTGCTCCTCCACCCGCCCCCAGAGTTCGTCGATCCCCTCGTCCTTGGCAGCCACCGTCATGGCGATCGGCGGCTTCCACTCGTCGTCCGAGCGGTCCTTCATCGCGATCATCTGCCGCAGCTCGCGCAGGGTCACCTTGGCGCCGTCCCGGTCCGCCTTGTTCACCGCGAACACGTCGGCGACCTCCAGCACACCGGCCTTGGCGGCCTGCACCCCGTCGCCCATGCCGGGGGCGCTCAGCACGACGGTCGTGTCCGCCAAACCGGCGATCTCCACCTCGGCCTGGCCCACGCCGACCGTCTCCACGAGGATCACGTCGAACCCGGCCGCGTCCAGCACCCGCAGGGCGTGCGGGGCCGCCCAGGACAGCCCGCCCAGGTGCCCGCGGTTGGCCATGGACCTGATGTACACGCCCGGATCGGTGGCGTGTTCCTGCATCCGCACCCGGTCACCGAGCAGGGCGCCGCCGGTGAACGGCGAGGAGGGGTCCACCGCCAGGACCGCGACCGACAGGCCGCGGGCGCGCACCGCGCGCACCACGGCGTTGGTCGTGGTGGACTTGCCCACCCCGGGCGAGCCGGTGAAGCCGACCACGCGGGCCCGTCCTGTGTGGGGCGCCAGCCCGGCCATGATCTCGCGCAGTTCGGCGGCACCGTTCTCGACCAGGGTGATCGCTCGGGCCAGTGCCCGGCGGTCACCCCCGCGAACCCGTTCGACCAACTGGGGGGCGTTCATGCGACTCCTCGACCTCGACCTGCGGACATGTGTCGGGGCGGTGCCCCGACGCCCCCGCCCCGTACGATCTCACTCCCGACCGGCCCGCGCACGGACCGGACGGGTGCTACTCCCCGGGCACCGTGAACAGCAGGGCGTCGCCCTGGCCACCGCCGCCGCACAGAGCGGCCGCGCCGAGCCCGCCGCCGCGGCGACGCAGCTCGTGGATCAGGTGGAGGGCGATGCGGGCTCCGGAGGCGCCGATCGGGTGACCGATCGCGATGGCGCCGCCGTTGACGTTGACGATGTCCTCCGAGACACCGAGGTCCTTGGTGGACTGGATGCCGACCGCGGCGAAGGCCTCGTTGATCTCGATGAGGTCCAGGTCCCCCACTTCCTTGCCCGCCTTGGTGAGCGCGTGCCTGATGGCGTTGGAGGGCTGGGAGTGCAGGGAGTTGTCCGGACCGGCGACGTTCCCGTGCGCGCCGATCTCGGCGAGGATCGGGACGCCGAGCTCCTCGGCCTTGGCTCGGCTCATCACGACCACGGCGGCGGCGCCGTCGGAGATCTGCGAGGAGGAACCCGCGGTGATGGTGCCGTCGCTGTCGAAGGCGGGACGCAGCCTGCCCAGGCTCTCGACGGTGGTGTCGGGCCGGACCCCCTCGTCGTGGGAGAACACGACCGGGTCGCCCTTGCGCTGCGGGATCTCGACGGGGACGATCTCCGCGTCGAACCGGCCCTGCTCGGCAGCGGCCGCGGCGCGCTGGTGGGAGCGGGCGGCGAAGGCGTCCTGCTCGGCGCGCTCGATGCCGAGCTTGCCGTTGTGGCGCTCGGTGGAGGCACCCATCGAATCGCCCTCGAAGGCGTCGGTGAGGCCGTCGTGCGCGGTGGCGTCCAGGACCTCGACGGAGCCGTACTTGTAGCCCTTGCGGGACTTGGGCAGCAGGTGGGGGGCGTTGGTCATGGACTCCATGCCGCCCGCGACCACGATGTCGAACTCGCCCGCGCGGATGAGCTGGTCGGCCAGGGCGATGGCGTCCAGGCCGGAGAGGCAGACCTTGTTGATGGTCACGGACGGGACGTCCATGGGGATGCCCGCCTTCACGGCGGCCTGACGGGAGGGGATCTGCCCGGCGCCCGCCTGGAGGACCTGTCCCAGGACCACGTATCCCACCTGGTCTCCGCTGATCCCGGCGCGCTCCAGCGCCGCCTTGATCGCGAAGCCGCCCAGGTCGGCGGCGGAGAACCCGGCGAGGGAGCCGAGGAGACGGCCGGTCGGGGTCCGGGCCCCACCGACGATGACGGAACCGGGCATCTTAACTGGCCTCCAAGTGATGGGTGTCTCAGCTGGTCTGCAACGATACCCACACAGGTCCCAGCGACGTTCGGGAGGTTCGCCAGTGAGTGACGCACCCAGCCCCACCGGCCCATTCGCGGGTCTGACCCGGTTGGACCACGTGGGGATCGCCTGCCGCGACCTCGACGCGTCCGTCGAGTTCTACCGGACCACGTACGGGTTCGAGGTGGAGCACGAGGAGGTCAACGAGGAGCAGGGCGTCCGCGAGGCGATGCTCCGGATCAACGGCACGGACGACGGCGGCGCCACGTACCTGCAACTCCTGGAGCCGACCCGGGAGGACTCCCCCGTGGCGAAGTTCCTGGCCCGCAACGGCGAGGGCGTGCACCACATCGCGTTCGGCACCGGCGACGTGGCCGCGAGCGCGGCCGGGGTGGCCGAACACGGGGTACGGGTGCTCGACGCCGAGCCGCGCTCCGGTACCGCCGGTTCGCGGATCGTGTTCCTGCACCCGAAGGACTGCGGCGGAGTCCTCACCGAGTTGGTGCAGAGCGCCCACTAGCGCCATGCTGAGGGAAGTGGTCGGCCGATTCACGTCACGGGGAAGTTCCGGACTCATCACAGCTTGAGTTCCCGTGGCTCGGTTGACCACGGACCCCACCGGAAGTTGCCCGAAACCCCCTTCCCAGGGGTGTCCTGCTTGATAAAGTCGGCTAGCTGCCGGATGTGTTCGCATCCGGCGTGGTCCATGTCTTGCAGTCCGGTCAGTGAGCCGGGACGGTCGCATCCGGGTGTCCACCACATCCACGCGACCGTCGGAGGCGGTCAGGGTCATCACGGGAGCTCGGAACCCCGTCGCACCGGTCCGCCCGCGTCCCGGCTCGCGCCCCTCCGGGCGAAAACCCGCCCCCCGGGGGCACACAGCAGCCGCCCTCCTGCCGCCCCCGGCAGTTTGCAAGTAGCCGTCTCGCACCCGTTCAGGATTCCGCCACATGTCGTCAAACAACATTGACACCCAGCTCAACAACATCTTCGACGAAGACAACACCCCGCCAGAGTTCGACGTGGTGCTGCGTGGCTTTGACCGCACCCAGGTGCAGGACTACCTGGACGGGCTGCGCAACGAGGTCAAGCAGTCCAACAAGCAGCTCGACAAGGCCAAGTCCGAGCTGAACGCGAAGAACCGCCAGCTCCAGGAGCGGGAGCGCCCCTCCTACTCCGGCCTGGGCTCCCGTATCGAGGAGCTGCTGCGCCTCGCCGAGGAGCAGGCCAACGAGCTGGTGCAGAGCGCCCAGATCGACGCCAACGACATCCGCTCGGCCGCCCAGATCGAGGCCGCCGAGATGCGCGCGGCCGCCGAGTCGGAGGCCACCGAGGTCCGCACGCTGGCCCAGCGTGAGGCCGACGAGCAGCGCCAGGCCGCCGAGTCCGAGGCCGAGGAGATCAGCACCACCGCCCGCCGCGAGGCCGACGAGCTGGCCTCGACCACCGAGCGCGAGGTGCAGAAGAAGCGTTCGGCCGTCGACCACGAGATCGCCGAGAAGCGCGCCACCTTCGAGGGTGAGATCGCCAAGCTGCGCACCACCACCGAGCGTGAGTGCGCCCAGGCCCGCGCCGCCGCCAAGCGTGAGCGCGACGAGACGATCCAGTCGGCCAAGAGCCAGGCCGAGGAGCTGCGCAAGAACGCCGAGCGCGCGTACGCCGAGTCCGAGGCCCGCCGCACCGAGACCGAGGACCAGTTCGAGCTCCAGCTGGCCGACCGTCGTGCCGAGGCCGAGCGCCAGGACGCCGAGCGTCTGGCCGCCGCCCAGGCCGCCACGCAGAAGATGGTCAACGAGGCCGAGGAGCGCGCCTCCAGCGCCGAGCAGCGCGCCACCAAGGCCAGCCAGCAGGCCGAGCAGACCCGCCGCGACGCCGAGAACCACGCCAAGCAGCTGGTCAGCAACGCCAAGAAGAACGCCGGTCAGATCGAGGCCGAGGCCAAGTCCAAGGCCGAGCACCAGCTCGGTGACGCCAAGTCCGAGGCCAACCGGATCATGACGGCCGCCAAGAAGGAGGTCGACGAGCTCAACCGCCAGCGGGACAGCATCCAGTCGCACCTCCAGCAGCTGCGTCAGCTGCTCGGTGGAGGCGGTGGCGCCCCCGCCCCCCCCGCCCCGGCCGCTCCCGCCCCCGCCGCGATCCAACAGGAGGCCGCCCCGGCCGCCCCCGCCCCCGCGGTGGAGGAGCCCAAGCAGCCGGCCCACTCCGGCAAGGGCTCCGACGACGAGGACTGGTGGCAGGAGTAACGACCGGCCTCGGCTGAGTCGTCCTGAGACGACGAAGGGCCCGGTCCCAGGGGTGAACCCCCGGGACCGGGCCCTTCGCGCTTCCCCACCCACCAGCACGGACGTCAGTACGACTCCCGAGCTACGGGGCCGACTCAGCGCAGCCACAGCCAGGAACCCGCGCGCTCGCCTCAGCCACGGGGGGTCCGACCGACGGGGCACCTGATCGCCCCAGTGAAGACCGGACCGCTCACCCACACCGAAATCGGTTGGCTGACGAGGGCTCCAGCCACCAGGGTTGCCGCCCCCTCAGCCACAGGCGAGAGCCTGACCAGTCACACGAGCCACCGGCGGAGTATCGACCGGGCTGCTCAGCCACAGGCGTGAGCCCCGCCCGAGCACCCCAGCCACAAGGGGGGTGCTTTCGTTCGGTGCCGGAGAGGGTTCTGCAAGACGAGTCAAGCCGCCAGCGAGGAACGAGCCAGGCGCAGACGAGGATGCTGTGCTGCCTTGAACCCAAATCCCTCTGCAAAGGCACCGAACACGGGCCAAAGCGAAGCGGAGGCCCCAGGCAGTACAGCGGAGGCCCCAAGCTATACAGAATCCTTCTCCCACGGACCGTCCCACTCGGTGGGCAGCGGGTACGCCTCGGGGTTGACGCGCTTGACGATCTCGTCGAGGACGCGGCGCACGTAGGGCTCGCCGACCCACAGGTGCTTGGCGCCGTCGACCCCGATGATCTCGGCCTGGGTGAGGGGCGCGAAGCGTTCCCGGGCCTCCTCGGGTCTGAGGTAGTCGTCGTGTTCGGGGACCAGCGCCACGACCGGCTTGCCGGAGTCCGCCCACACCCGCATGTCGGACTCGTCTGCGCGGTGCAGCGGGGGTGACAGCAGCAGCGCGCCCCTGACCTGCGGGTCGCAGCCCCACTTGAGGGCCAACTCGGTACCGAACGACCAGCCCAGCAGCCAGGGGTCGGGCAGGTCCTCGAACTCGGTGAACTCGATGGCGGCCATGACGTCGTGCTGCTCGGTCTCGCCCTCCCCGAACTCGCCCTCGCTGGTGCCGTGGCGTGAGGTGGTGCCACGCGTGTTGAAGCGCAGCACGGCGACGTTGGCCAGGGCGGGCAGGCGGAAGGACGCCTTGCGCAGGACGTGGCTGTCCATCATGCCCTCGGCGGTGGGCAGGGGGTGCAGGCAGACCAGGGTGGCGACGGGCCTGCGGCCCTCGGGCAGGGCCAGTTCGCCGACCAGTTCCAGTCCGTCGGCGGTGTGCAGTGTGATGGGCCGTCGAACGGCGGGCAGCACCGTGGTGGCTCGGATCTCCATGGGTCCTCTTCGTCAGGTCAGTATCTGGGGGCCCTGGGAGAGCGGTGGGAACGCCGGTCCCAGCAGGAGGAGTGCCAGTGCCTTCGGTCGCCTCCGTCGCCGTAGGGGCGCCAGGCGACGACGTGGGGCATCCCGGCGGGGATCTCCTGGGCGCAGCCGGGGCAGCGGTAGACCTTGGTCGCGGCGGCGCCGCTGATCCGGCGCGTGACCCACTCGCCGTCGGGCCCGGTCTCGCGGCGCTGCCCTCCGGTGACGCGCAGCATGAGGGCGTCCTCGTCCGGGGGGCCTCCAGGAGTGTTCTTGCCCCGGGCGGTCTTACGGCGGGGGCTGTTACGGCGCGGGCTCACCCTCCAAGGGTAGGAGAGGAAGAACAGTGGCCGCCGTCACACCCGGGGGTGTGGCGGCGGCCGGGGCTTCGGGCAGGGGCGAAGCGGTGAACCTAGCCGTGGCAGGCGCAGCCTCCGCCGTGGGAGGCGCTCTCCTCGGCGTCGGGCAGCAGGTCCATGAGGAGCGGCGCGGGCACCGCGATGGTGGTGAGCCCGTACTCCGACATGGCCACCAGGGTGGTGATGACGGACTCGGCGCCGCGCTCCTCCAGGAGCTCGGTCGGGCCCTTCTGGTACCCGCAGCCGAACCGCATGGCGGTGTCGATGTCCTTGGCGGAGGCGTAGCCGTCGCCGACCATGCGCAGGGCGTCGTCGATCTGCGGCGCGATGAGCATCTCGCCGAGGTCGAGTGTCTCCTCCTCGCGCACCATCTCGGCGAGGCGGCCGGTACGGCGGGGCTCGGGGGCCTCGTCACCGGTCGCGTAGAAGCCCTGGCCGGTCTTGCGGCCGAGGCGGCCCGCGGCGACCATGCGGCGCAGGAGCGGACTGGCGGTGTACCGGGGGTCGTGGAACTCGTCCCAGAGGACGTCCATGACGGCCAGGCACACGTCCAGGCCCACGAGGTCGGCGAGGGCGAGCGGGCCCATCGGCAGACCGGCGGCCTTCTTGACGGCCTCGTCGATCTCCTCGCGGGTGGCGATCCGACGCTCGTAGAGACGGATGGCGTCGTTGATGTAGGGCACCAGGAGGGCGTTGGCGACGAATCCGCCGCGGTCGCTCACCGCGATCGGGGTCTTGCCGACGCGCTTGGCGACCTCGGTGACGATGTCGACGGTCTCGGCGCTGGTGGAGACGGTGGTGATGACCTCCGCCAGCTTCATGACCGGGGCCGGATTGAAGAAGTGCAGGCCCACGACCTTCTCGGGGCGGTCGGTCAGCGCCGCGATCTCGGTGACCGACAGCGAGGACGTGTTGGTCGCCAGGATCGTGCCGGGCGGGCAGATCCGGTCGAGGTCGCCGAACACGTCGCGCTTGACGTCCATGTGCTCGGGGACGGCCTCGACGACGAAGTCGGCGTCCGCGAGGTCCTCGCGGGACGTGCTGAACGTGAGGCGGGCGTCGATCTCCGAGCGCTCCCCCTCGGTGATCTTGCCCTTGCTCACCGCGCGCGAGAGGGACTTGTCCACGTGGCCACGGCCGCGGTCGAGGGCGGCCTGGTCGATCTCGACCCCGACGACGTTGAACCCGGCCCTGGCGAACACCTCAGCGATGCCCGCACCCATCGTGCCCAGTCCTACGACGCCGACCTTGTCAAATTCCTGCACCATGGGCCCCAGCCTAGACCTCCCGGGCGCCCCGCCGACGCACCGGGACCAGATCTCTACTACTGGTCGGTAATGCGGTTCGGCCGGATCGGCACCACGGCGACGGCCAACGCGGAGAACACCGCGCTCACCGCGAACACGGCGGGCAGCCCCGCGAGCGTGATCACGGCGGCCATCAGCACGGGGGTGAGGGTGGTGCTGACCGACTGGAGCCAGTTCTGCACGGCCAGCGCCCGCCCGGCCCAGGCGGTTCCGGCGATCTCCGCCACGGAGAGGAAGGTCAGGCCGTTGTGCCACATGGTCAGCACCAGGCAGACCAGGACCAGGGGGACGGCTGCCCCTCCCCACACGTTCGGCAGGACGGTGAGCAGGACCAGCGCCACCCCGGAGACCACGGCCAGCCACCGGACCGGACGCATGCGGTTCCCGGTCCGGTCCGACCAGGCCCCGAGCAGCAGCCGTCCGACCGCCCCGGGGATCTGCGCGGCCGCCACGACGGCACCGGCGGCGGGCGGGCCCCACCCCTGTTCCTGGACCAGGTAGATGACCGTGTAGACCATGAGCGTGACCTGTGGGACCCCGAGGAGCATGCTCACGCCGTGCACCCGCCAGATGGCCCATCCGCGGTAGGGGGACACCGCCGGTTCGGCGGGTTCGGCGGGTTCTGCCGGTTCGGCCGACGCGGGGGCGGACGGGGTCTCCCGCCCGTCCGGGGGCGCCGAGGCCATCGCCAGCACGAGCGGGACCGCCACCAGCGCGAGTCCGGCCGGGAGCGTCATCGCGCCGACGAACCCCCACGCGTCCGCCGCCCTGGGCAGCACCAGGGCGGCCAGCCCCACGCCCAGGGGCAGGGCCGACTGACGGATGCCCATCGCCAGTCCGCGTTCGCGGCGTTCGAACCAGGTCATGACCAGGCGTCCGCTGGCCGCGTTGACCGGGCCGCCGACCGCGCCCGCCAGCAGCAGTACCGCCGCCGCGCCCCACAGGTCCGTCACCGTCCACAGCAGGCCGAGCACACCCGCAGTCAGGAGCAGGCTGAGCGCCATCGTCGCCCGCTCCCCCGCGCGGTCGATGACCACGCCCCAGGCCAGGAGGGTGAGCAGCAGCCCGAACGAGGGCAGCCCGGCGAGCATCCCCGCCTGGGCCGTGGAGACCCCGAACGCCTCGCGCAGCTGCGGGAGCACGACCGGCACCCCGAACATCACCGAGACGCTGGCCACCTGCGCCACCATGCTGACCGACAGGATGACCCAACGATTGCGCACGAGCATCCCGCCACCCTAGGCAGTACCGGCCCCGGTCCCCATCCCCGCCCCGGCGTGGTCCCTCCCCGGAAGCGGGTTCGCGGGCGCGGCGGAGGCGGTAACGTGACGTCCCGTGCGTCTCGTCATCGCGCGGTGCAGCGTCGACTACGTCGGCCGGCTCACCGCCCACCTGCCCATGGCTCCCCGCCTGATCCTGATCAAGGCCGACGGGAGCGTGTCCATCCACGCCGACGACCGGGCGTTCAAACCCCTGAACTGGATGAACCCGCCGTGCAAACTCCGCGAGGAGACGGTCGAGGACGGTCCCGACGTGTGGACGGTCACGCACAGCAAGTCCGGTGAGAAGCTCGTGCTGACCATCGAGGAGGTCATGCACGACTCCTCGCACGAGCTCGGGAAGGACCCCGGCCTCCAGAAGGACGGCGTGGAGGCCCACCTCCAGGAACTGCTCGCCGAGCACATCACCACGCTGGGCGACGGCTACACGCTCATCCGCCGCGAGTACCCGACGGCCATCGGCCCCGTGGACATCCTCTGCCGCGACGGCGAGAGCAACACCGTCGCCGTGGAGCTCAAGCGCCGCGGGGACATCGACGGCGTGGAGCAGCTCACCCGCTACCTCGAACTCCTCAACCGCGACCCCTCCCTGGCCCCGGTGACCGGTGTGTTCGCGGCCCAGGAGATCAAGCCCCAGGCCAAGGTCCTGGCCGAGGACCGGGGCATCACCTGTGTGGTCCTGGACTACGACGAACTGCGCGGCATCGAGCCCGACATCCTGCGCCTGTTCTGACCCCCCGCTGTCCTCCGTTCGGAGGACAGCGGTCGGTCCCCCCGGGGGACACCCTCCGCACGGCGTCCACGGAACGCTGGGGGTATGAGCGCAACAGTCATCGAGGTCGAGGGCCTCACCAAACGCTACGGCGACACCCACGCGGTCGCGGGGATCGACCTGAGCGTCCCCCGGGGCGAGGTCTTCTCCTTCCTCGGGCCCAACGGCGCGGGCAAGTCCACCGCGGTGGAGATCCTGGAGGGCTTCCGCACCCGCAGCGGCGGCGACGTCCGTGTGCTGGGTGAGGACCCCGGGCGGGCGGGCCGGGCCTGGCGCTCCCGGATCGGGATCGTGTGGCAGAAGGAGACCATGGTCCCCAAGCTGCGGGTGCGCGACGTCCTCCAGCACTTCGCGGGCTACTACCCCCGGGCGCTGAGCGCCGACGAGGTCCTGGAGATGGTCGGCCTCGCGGAGAAGGCCACGGCACTGCCCGACTCGCTCTCCGGCGGACAGCGGCGACGCCTCGACGTCGCCCTGGGCATCATCGGCCGCCCCGAACTCCTCTTCCTCGACGAGCCCACCACCGGCTTCGACCCCCGGGCGCGCCGCGAGTTCTGGGAGCTCATCCAGGGCCTGGCACGGCAGGGCACCACCATCGTGCTCACCACGCACTACCTGGAGGAGGCCGAGTTCCTGGCCGACCGGGTGTGCGTGATCGCGGGCGGCCGCATCCGTGCCCTGGACGCCCCCGGGCAGCTGGGGGGCCGCGCCTCCGCCCAGGCCACCGTCTCCTGGACGGAGGACGGGCGCCGACACGAGACGCGCACCGACACACCCACCCGGCTGGTGTCCGAGCTGAGCGCGCGCATCCCCGGGGAGATCCCGGAGCTGAGCGTGCACCGCCCCACGCTGGAGGACATCTACCTCGACATGATCCAGGACGGCCAGGCCAACGAGGAAGGCGCGGCATGAGCACCGACACCGTGACGGAGACCGCCGCGACCCCCGCCCCCGGTGCTCCGGGCCGCCCGCCCGGCGCGGTGCGCGTGGGCCTGTCCCGGGGGTGGATGGAGATCCGCACCTTCTCCCGCGAGTGGGAGAGCCTGATCTTCACGTTCTCGCTGCCCGCCCTGATCCTGGTCATGTTCGCGGCGATCTTCGACGGCATGTTCGACATGGAGATGGCGGCGGTCGACTACTACCTGCCCGGGCTCATCGCGATGGGCCTGATGTCGGTGAGCTTCCAGACCCTCGGCATCGCGATCGCCGTCGAACGCGACCAGGGGGCGCTGCGCCGACTGCGCGGAACCCCCATGCCGCCCAGCGCCTACTTCGTCGGCAAGACGCTCCTCGTGCTCTTCCTCGCCGTGGGCCAGATGGCGCTCCTGCTCGCCGTCGCGGCCCTGTTCTTCGGCGGGACCATGCCGTCCACCCTCGCCGCCTGGTCCACCATCGCGTGGGTGTTCGTCCTCGGAACGGTCGGCTGCTCCCTGCTGGGCATCGCCATGAGCTCGCTGGCCCGCACCGCCCAGACCGCCTCCGCCGTGGTGGTCATCCCCTTCCTCCTGCTCCAGTTCACCTCCGGGATCTTCGTCCCGGTGCACTTCATGCCGGACTGGATCCTGACCGGCGCCGCCCTCTTCCCCCTGCTGTGGATGGCACAGGGCATGCGGGCCGCGTTCTTCCCGGACGAGATGGCCGTCATGGAGATGTCCGGCGCCTGGGACCTGCACATGGTCGCCCTGGTCCTGGGGGGCTGGTGTGTGGTGGGCTTGGTCCTGACCCTTCTGACCTTCCGATGGAAGACGCGCAAGGACGGATGACCATGACGACGGACCGGGCCCCGGGGCCGGACACGACGGCGCCCTCGGGGTCCGATCCCGCCTGGTCGGAGGCCCCGACCGGACGGGATCCGTCCTCCGACCGGGACGAGCGGCACGCGTGGAACATGGGTGTCTGGTGGCACGTGGCCTTCACCCTCGCGATGGCGGCGGTGATCGTGCTGGCCCTGGTCACCGGCCCTCCGGAGTGGCGCTGGCTGACGGCGGCGCTGATGGTCGCGGTGGTGCTGGTCTACCTGGTCTTCGCCCGGCCGCTGATCAGCCCGGAGAAGGACTTCCCCAGCACGGGCCGGGCCCTGAGGCTGATGGGGATGTTCCTCCTGCCCAGCGTGCCCGCCGTGATCATCAACCCGACCCTGGTGTTCGCGCTGATCGCGATCGCCCCGGTCTGCTTCATGACGGTGGGGAGCGTGCTCGCCGTCGCGACGGTGGGCGTGATCCTGCTCTTCCCGACGGTGCTGGACGGCCTGCTCGGCTGGGAGGACTGGTCCTCGGTCGGTGTCAGCCTGCTCATCAACGGTGCGATCCTGGGCTACGCCCTGTGGTTCGGGACCTGGATCGAACGGATCGTGGTGCAGAGCGCGGAACGGTACGAGCTGATCGAGGCGCTGCGGCGCAGCCGCGAGGAGGTGTCCCGGCTGTCCGAGGAGGCCGGGGCCCTGGCTGAGCGGGAGCACCTGGCCCGCGAGATGCACGACACCCTGGCCCAGGGGTTCACCAGCATCATCACCCTGACCCAGGCGGTGGAGTCGGAGCTGGACAGCGACCCCGCGACCGCCCGCCGCCACCTGGCGCTCATGCGTGAGACGGCGGCGGAGAACCTCGCCGAGACCCGAGCCATGGTGGCCGCCCGGCAGTCGCTCCGGCTGGACGACGAGGGCCTGGATGCCTCGGTCCGACGCATCTGCGAACGCCTCGGCCGGGAACTCGGCATCTCCGTGAACGCCGAGGTGACCGGGGCTCCGGAGGAACTCGCCAACGACCTCCAGATCTGTCTGCTGCGCACCGCGCAGGAGGCCCTGGCCAACGTCCGCAAGCACGCCGGAGCCCGCACCACCACGGTCACCCTCGCCTACACCGACGTCGGCGTACGGCTGACCGTGGAGGACGACGGGCTCGGCTTCGACACCTCACTGCCCGCCCACGGCAACGGACTGGCCAACATGCGCCACCGGGCGGAGTCGGTCGGCGGGCTGCTGGAGCTGGAGAGCTCCCCCGGAGGGGGCACCACCGTCCGCCTGGCCATCCCCCACGACGACGCGGACGAATGATCCGTCCCGGAGAGGAAAGCCGTCCCATGATCCGTGTCCTGCTGGTGGACGACCACCCCGTGGTCCGCGAGGGCATCCGTGGCATGCTCAGCGCCGAGCCCGACCTGGACATCGTCGGCGACGCCGGATCGGGCCCCGAGGCGGTGGCCCGGGTGGCCTCCCTGGTCCCCGACGTCGTCCTGATGGACCTGCGCATGCCCGGCGGCGACGGGGCGGAGGCCACCGAACGCATCCGCGCCGAGCATCCGGGCGTCCATGTGCTGGTGCTCACCACCTACGACACCGACACCGACATCCTGCGCGCCGTCGAGGCGGGCGCCACCGGCTACCTCCTCAAGGACACGCCGAGGGCCGAGCTGGCCGACGCGGTGCGCTCGGCGGCCCGAGGCGAGACGGTGCTCAGCGGTCGGCTGGCGGGGAAACTGCTGACCGGTGTGCGTCAGCGGAACACGGAGCCGGAGGGACCGGCGCTCTCCCCGCGCGAGGTCGAGGTGCTGCGGCTGGCGGCGGACGGGCTGACCAACGCGGCGATCGGCCGCACCCTGCACATCAGCGCCACGACGGTCAAGACCCACCTCATGCGGGTCTACGAGAAGCTGGGGGTGGGCGACCGGACCGCCGCGGTGTCCCAGGCGATGCGCCGGGGCCTGCTTCCCGAGAAGTAGCGCCGCGGGACCCGTCTCAGGGTCGTCTCCGGGCTCGTCCCCGATCCCGTGGTCCGCCGCGGAGGGCAGAATCGGCATAGGGTGGAACAGATGAGCCAACTCACCCCCCACGATGACGGCAACGGCCGGATGCGCGCCTCCGACGCCGACCGTGACGCCGTCGCCCACCTGCTCCGGGAGGCCCTCGCCGAGGGGCGCCTGGACCCCGACGAACACAGCGACCGGCTGGACGCGGTGTACCGCGCCAAGACCGTCGGCGAACTGGTCCCCCTCACCGAGGACCTGCCCGGTTCCGGCGCTGCGGCCGCCCGTCTCCCGGCACCGGCCGACTTCCGCTCGCCGCGTCCCGTGTACGGCGCGAGCCGGATCGGCGACCAACCCGCCACCAGTCACGCCGCGATCGCCCTCCTGGGCGGTGCCGACCGCTCCGGCAACTGGGTGCTCCCCCGCCGGTTCTTCGCCGTGGCCACCATGGGCGGGGTCGAACTCGACCTGAGGGAGGCCCGGTTCACCGAGCGCGAGACCACCGTCTGGATCGGCGCGGTCATGGGCGGCATCGGCATCATCGTCCCCGACGACATCCAGGTGCGGGTGCACGGCCTACCGATCATGGGTGGCTTCGGGATCGAGGGCGACACCCCCAGCGTGGTGGAGCCGGGCGCCCCGATCGTGCACATCCGGGGCGTCGCCCTGATGGGCGGCGTCGGGGTCAGTTACCGGGCGCGCAAGCACCAGGAGGGCGAAGGGGGCGAGGGCTGACCGGGCGGGCCGTGGGCCCGTCCCGCGTCTCGTGACGCCGCTTCACCTCGACGATCCCGGCGCTTCGGGCCGTCCATCAAATCACAGTGCGCACCTTCCCGTAAGGTCTGTGGCTGATTGTGGCAATGTCCCGCGCCATGTCTTGCCGCGACCGGAACCTCCTGCGAGGCTTCTCCGGTACCTCGCCCACCCCAGGTGTCCATCCCCCACACCACGGCACGATGGGCCCCCGTGAACCGGAGGAAGTCCGTGCAACCGACAACCCATGGGAGCCCGCGCGACACAGCGGCCGCGCCTCCCTCCCCCAGGCGGAGCACCGCCGTCACCGCCGGTCTCGCCGCCCTCATGATGACCGCGGGCACCCTGGCGGGCGCACCGGCCCACGCGGACCAGGCCGCGCTCCCCGACCTCGTGTCGGCGGAGGCGATCGGGGCCCACATGGCCAACCTCGACACCATCGCCCGCTACAACGGAGGCAACCGCGCCAGCGGCACCCCCGGGTACGACGTGGCCGCCCTGTACGTCGAGGACCAGCTCAAGCGGGCGGGGTACGAGCCCTACCGCCACGAGTACGACTACGAGGCCTGGCGAGAGAACACGCCCGCCGTGCTCGCGCAGACCGCGCCGAAGCAGCACCCGTACGAGCTCGACCAGGACTTCGTCACCATGAGCTACTCGGGCTCCGGCGACGTGTCCGCCCCCGCCGTCGCGGTCGCCCCCGACAGCGCGGCGAGCGGCTGCTCCCCGGACGACTTCGCGGACTTCCCCGAGGGCGCCGTCGCCATCACGGTGCGCGGCAGCTGCCCGTTCGAGGACAAGGTCACCAACTCCGCCGACGCGGGCGCCTCGGCGGCCCTGGTCGTCAACAACGAGGACGAGGTCTTCCTCGGCACCGTGAGCGAACCCTCCGCCATCCCGGCCGTCGGCGTCTCCGGCCTGGCAGGCGCGGACCTGTTGTCGATCCCGGACCTGGAGCTCCAGGTCACCGTGGACGCCGAGGTCCGCCAGGAGAGCTCCTACAGCGTGCTCGCGCAGACCCCCGGCGGCCGGGACGACAACGTGGTGGTCGTCGGCGCCCACCTCGACGGTGTCGAGGAGGGCCCCGCCATCAACGACAACGGAAGCGGCACCGCCTTCCTGCTGGAGACCGCGATCCGGCTGGCCGAACAGCCCGACCCGAACAACCAGGTGCGCTTCGCCTTCTGGGGCACCGAGGAGTCCGGCCTGGTCGGTTCCAGCGAGTACGTCGCCGGTCTGGACGAAGGGGAGCTCGACGACCTCGCGCTCTACCTGAACTTCGACATGATCGGTTCGCACAACTACGGCCGGTTCGTGCTCGACGGCCGGATGGAGCTGCCGGAGTCCGGCGGCGCCCCCTCCGGCTCCGGTGCCATCGCGAAGGTCTTCGAGGACTACTTCGAGGCTCAGGGCCAGGTCAGCGAGCCGGGTGTGCTCAGCGGCCGCAGCGACTACTTCGGCTTCATGCAGGCGGGTGTGCCCTCCGGTGGCCTGTTCAGTGGTGCGGACGGCGTGAAGTCGCAGGAGCAGGCGGAGTGGTACGGCGGCACGGCGGGCGAGGCGTTCGACCCGTACTACCACACGGCCGACGACACCCTGGAGAACGTCAACTGGGAGTCGGTGGCCGAGCTGTCGGCAGCGGGCGCGCACGGTGTGGAGTTCTTCGCCGAGAGCACTCTCCCGGTCAACGGCGTGCTGTCGATGTCCGCCGTGACGGTGGACCTGCCCCGCAAGGGGGACGCCTGGATCCGCTAGACACGTGATCCACCGCTGATCCGGGAAGCTGGAGGGCGGGTGGCGTGAACCCCCCGGTTCCACGCCACCCGCCCCTCGCGATGTCTCCCCCTCGTACGGTCGTCCGGGCGACCCCCCTCAGTCCCGCCCGGGTGTCCGCGCGTGAACACCGCCGGAAACTACCGTGTGTAGCTCCCTCGTGCCTCAAGGTATCAGTGAGCCATGTCACCTTCACCCCCCGATACTGAACAGTTATCCTCCGTGACTCGCCCGTGCTCAGACCCCACCACGGGCCCGGTTCCACGCCCTCGCCTAGGCTGAGAGCCATGAGCACAAGGGACACGGACAAACCGGTCGTACTGTCGAAGATCTACACGCGTACCGGTGACGCCGGCACGACGGCGCTCGGCGACATGAGCAGGACCTCCAAGAACGACACCCGCCTGGTCGGCTATGCGGACGCCGAAGAGGCCAACGCGGCGATCGGTGTGGCGCTGTCCCTGGGCGACCTCCCCGAGGACGTGCGCGTCCTCCTGCTGCGCGTGCAGAACGAACTCTTCGACCTGGGCGCGGACCTGTCCACACCGATCGTGCCCGACCCCGCGTACCCGCCGCTGCGGGTCCTGCCGGAGTACGTCACCCGGTTGGAAGAGGCCTGCGACACCTACAACGCGGACCTGCCGACCCTGCGCAGCTTCATCCTGCCCGGCGGCTCGCCCACCGTTGCCCTGGTGCACACCGCCCGCATCGTGGTCCGCCGCGCCGAACGCTCCGTGTGGGCGGCCATCGAGGAGCACGGGGACAGCGTCAACCCGCTCACGGCGCAGTACCTGAACCGCCTCTCGGACCTGCTGTTCATCCTCGGCCGCCACGTTGCCGGAGACGGCGACGAGGTCCTGTGGAAGCCGGGCGGCGAACGCTAGGGAACCCCGGACGGGCGAGAAGCCGATCGGCGGCCTTCGCCCGCCCTCCGTCTCACCCGCGTGAACGCGACTGTTCCACAACAGAAAGTGTGGTCGTGCCACATGCGCCCCGGGCCTGTACGCGCGGTTCCCCAACAGGAGGCAGCGGCACGTGGGCGGTCGAGCCGGGCCCTGCGGCCTCGTCTCGGCGGGTCCCCGGGTCCGTCGTCGTGGGTCCGCCGCTCACCAGGGATGTGAGAGGTCCCGGCACGGGGGACGACGCCGTGATTGGTGGGCCGACCCCGCGAACCCTTCCGGCACCTGACGGGGGTGCCGGAGGGGACGTCAGTGGAGGTCGCCGAGTTCGCGCTCGACGGCCTCCACCTTGGTGTGCAGGCCGTCGGTCACGCCTTCACGGACGTCCGCCTTCAGAGTCAGGCTCACCCGCCCGGCCCCCTCACCGGCGGCCTCCACGGCGCGCTTGACGACGTCCATGACCTCGTCCCACTCGCCCTCGACGGTGGTGAACATGGCGGAGGTCTCGTTGGGCAGCCCGCTCTCACGCACGACCCTGACGGCACGGGCCACGGCCGGGGCGACGGACTCGCCGCTACCGAGCGGGGACACTGAGAAAGCCACGATGGTACTCATGGGCCCATGCAAACACACGGGGACCGCCCCTGTGAACCTCAGGGCTCCCGCCGCGCGGCGGTCAGGCCTGCCACTGGGTGCCGGGGGGCATGGACTCGATCCAGGACAGGAACCCGGTGAGCGCGCTCTCACCCATCGCGACCTCCAGGGCGGCCTCACTGGGGTCGCTGCCGTCCGCGCCCGCCCAGCCGACCTCCAGGACCGTGACATCAGCGGGCAGGGGCGCGTCCTCGGCTCCGGGGGCACGACGCCCCACAACGACGAGACCGCGGCGCGACAGTCGCACTGTCGGCCGCGGTCTGAGGGAGAGGACGGGGAACCACCCGAGGTCACCCGAGCCGTAACGGCCGAAGCCGATCCGCCAGGAGCCCCGACGTCCCTTCCCCCCACGCGCACGCAGGTAACACTCGACGGCCCCGCCGCTGCGCAGCAGCACGAACCGTCGCATCCAACCGGTGCCGAGCACCAGCACGACGAGCAGGACGACGGCGAGGACCACCCACAACAAGGACTCCAACCACGGCGTTCCCTGAAGCGGTGCCACACCCACGTCTCGTCGCCTCCCGGCTTCGCTAGGCGACTTCCTCGCCAGCAGCACGCAGGCGGCTGCGGGCACGGGCGGCGGCCGGGTTGTCCCCGGACTCGCCCGCGTCCTTCAGCGCCTGTCGCGCACGGTCCACATCGATGTCCTCGGCGAGCTCGGCGGTCTCGGCGAGGATCGAGATACGGCCCTCACCCGAAACCGAGACGAACCCACCGTGGGCGGCGGCCCGGATCTCGCCGGTCTCACGCGCGCCCAGAACGCGAACGACCGCGTCCTCGGCCAGAAGCGACAGCACCGGGACGTGCCCGGGCTGGACGCCGATCTCGCCCTCGACGGTCTTCGCGATGACCATGTCGCCCTCGCCCGCCCAGACCTCGCGGTCCGGAGAGACGATCTCGACGAAAAGCTTCTTCGACACTGCCACAAACTCCTCGGCTAGCGGGTGGGTTCGGCGGGGCCGAGTACGAATGGATACTCGGCCCCGCCTCGGGTCTAGCCCCGCCCGTCGCCCTCCGCTCTCAGAGCGGGGGGACACTGACGCGCAGTACTAGCCTTCCTGCAGCTTCTTGGCCTTCTCCACGACCATGTCGATGTTGCCGACATCGAGGAAGGCCTGCTCGGGAAGGTGGTCGTACTCGCCGTCACACAGACCCTTGAAGGACGCGATGGTCTCCTCAAGCGGAACGAACACACCCGGGGTGCCGGTGAACTTCTCGGCCACGAACATGTTCTGCGAGAGGAAGCGCTCCAGGCGACGAGCCCGGTTGACGATGATCTTGTCCTCTTCGGACAGCTCGTCCATACCGAGGATGGCGATCTGGTCCTGGAGGTCGTTGTTGCGCTGGAGGATCTCCTTGACGCGCTGGGCCACCTGGTAGTGCTCCTCGCCCACGTACTGCGGGTCCAGGATGCGGGAGGTGGACGCCAGCGGGTCGACCGCCGGGTAGATGCCCTTCTGCGAGATCGGCCGGGAGAGCTCGGTCGTCGCGTCCAGGTGGGCGAAGGTGGTCGCCGGCGCCGGGTCGGTGTAGTCGTCCGCGGGCACGTAGATCGCCTGCATCGAGGTGATCGAGTGACCACGCGTCGAGGTGATCCGCTCCTGGAGCTGACCCATCTCGTCGGCCAGGTTGGGCTGGTAACCCACGGCCGAGGGCATACGGCCCAGCAGCGTGGAGACCTCCATACCCGCCTGGGTGAAACGGAAGATGTTGTCGATGAAGAGCAGCACGTCCTGACCCTGGACGTCACGGAAGTACTCCGCCATCGTCAGAGCCGAGAGGGCCACGCGCAGACGGGTGCCGGGCGGCTCGTCCATCTGGCCGAAGACGAGCGCGGTGTCCGGGAGGACGCCCATCTCGTCCATCTCCAGGAAGAGGTCCGTACCCTCACGGGTGCGCTCACCGACACCGGCGAACACGGACACACCACCGAAGTTACGGGCGATACGGGTGATCATCTCCTGGATGAGCACCGTCTTGCCCACACCCGCGCCACCGAAGAGGCCGATCTTCCCACCGCGCACGTACGGGGTGAGGAGGTCGATCACCTTGATGCCCGTGACCATCATCTCGGTCTTGGACTCGAGCTGGTCGAAGGCCGGGGCCTTGCGGTGGATCGGCCAGCGCTCGGTCACGCCGAGCTCGGCCGTGGGCACGTCCATGGACTCGCCCAGGGTGTTGAACACGTGGCCCTTGACGACGTCGCCGACGGGCACGCTGATGGGCGCGCCGGTGTCGCGGACCTCGGCGCCACGGACCATGCCGTCCTGCGGGGCCAGGGAGATGGCGCGGACCAGGTTGTCACCCAGGTGCTGGGCGACCTCCAGGGTCACGACCTTCTCCGTGCCACCGATGCTCACGTCGGTGTGCAGGGCGTTGTAGATGCCGGGCAGGGAGCCGACGGGAAACTCCACGTCGACGACCGGGCCGGTGACCCGGGCGATGCGGCCGGTGGCGGTGCCAGCGCCGGCCGTACCTTCAACTGTCGCAGTCACTTCTGTTACTCACTTCCCGCGCTGGACCCAGAGAGCGCATCGGCACCGCCGACAATCTCACTGATCTCATTGGTGATCTCGGCCTGACGAGCCTGGTTGGCCAGGCTGGTCAGGTTCTTGACGAGTTCTTCCGCGTTGTCGGTCGCGGCCTTCATGGCCGCCCGACGGGACGCCTGCTGGGAGGCGGCCGACTCCAGGAGGGACGCGTAGATCCGGTTGACCACGTACTGCGGGAGCAGCTGGTCCAGGACCTCCTCCGCGGAGGGCTCGAACTCGTAGAGCGGCAGGGCCTCGCTACCGACGCTCTGCTCGAGCTCCTCTGCGTCGACCTCTTCCACCTCCAGCGGGAGGGCGCGGACCGCCCCCGCCCGCTGGGTCAGCATCGACACGAACTCCGTGGAGACCACGTGGATCTCGTCGACACCGCCCTCGGCGGTGTCCTGGGAGAACCGCTCCATGAGAGTGGAGCCGATCTCCTGGGCGTGCGCGTAGGTCACCCGCTCGGTGAAGCCTTCCCAGGACTCCTCGACCTCACGGCCGCGGAACTTGTAGAACGCCGCACCCTTGCGGCCCACCATGTAGGTGAGGACTTCCTTGCCCTGCTCCTTGAGGAGCTGGGTGAGGGACTCGGCCTCCTTGATGACGTTGCTCGAGAAGGCGCCGGCCAGACCCTTGTCGCTGGTGACGACCAGGACGGCAGCACGGGTGGGGTTCTCGGCCTCGGTCAGCAGCGGGTGATCCGTCACCCGGCTGGCCAGGGCCGACACCGCCCGCGTGATCTCCCGTGCGTAGGGTCCGGCAGCCTCGGCCGCGCGCTGCGCCTTGGTGATGCGCGTGGCGGCGATGAGCTCCATCGCGCGGGTGATCTTCGCCATCGACTTCGTCGAGCGAATCCTCCGGCGATAGACGCGAAGCTGTGCACCCATGGGTTACTTCCCGCCCTTGGCGACCTTGATGGTCTCCTGGCCGACCTTCTCCTCAGCGAGAGCCTCGGCCTCAGCCTCGGTGCCCAGGAGGGTACCGGCGGAGGTCTGGAAGCTCTGCTTGAACTTCTCGATGGCGGCCTGGAGGGTCTTCTGGCTGTCGTCCTCGAACTTGCCGGTGTCCCGGATGGTGTCCAGGACGGCCTTGTGCTCGCGGTCCAGGAAGGACAGGAGGTCCTCCTCGAAGCGGCGCACGTCCTCGACCGGGACCTCGTCGATCAGGCCGGTGTTACCCATCCAGACCGAGACGACCGTCTTCTCCATGGAGAAGGGCGAGTACTGCCCCTGCTTGAGCAGCTCCATCATCCGCGCACCGCGCGCGAGCTGCTGCTTGGAGACGGCGTCCAGGTCCGAACCGAAGGCGGAGAACGCCTCCAGCTCGCGGTACTGGGCCAGGCCCAGACGCAGCGTTCCGGAGACCTTCTTGGTGGCCTTGGTCTGGGCCGCGCCACCGACTCGGGAGACGGAGACACCGACGTCGATCGCCGGACGCTGGCCCTGGTTGAACAGGTCCGAGTCCAGGAACACCTGACCGTCGGTGATGGAGATGACGTTGGTGGGGATGTACGCCGAGACGTCGCCCGCCTTGGTCTCGATGATCGGCAGAGCCGTCATCGAGCCCGCACCCAGCTCGTCGGAGAGCTTGGCGCAACGCTCCAGGAGACGGGAGTGGAGGTAGAAGACGTCACCCGGGTAGGCCTCACGCCCCGGCGGGCGGCGCAGCAGGAGGGAGACCGCGCGGTAGGCCTCGGCCTGCTTGGTCAGGTCGTCGAAGACGATGAGGACGTGCTTGCCCTCGTACATCCAGTGCTGCCCGAGGGCGGAACCGGTGTACGGGGAGAGGTACTTGAAGCCGGCCGGGTCGGACGCCGGGGAGGCCACGATGGTGGTGTACTCCATCGCGCCGGCCTCTTCGAGGGCGCCGCGCACGCTGGCGATGGTCGAGCCCTTCTGACCCACCGCGACGTAGATGCAGCGCACCTGCTTCGTGGGGTCGCCGGTCTCCCAGTTCGCCTTCTGGTTGATGATCGCGTCGATACCGATCGCGGTCTTGCCGGTCTGCCGGTCACCGATGACCAGCTGGCGCTGGCCACGACCGACCGGGGTCATCGTGTCGATCGACTTGATGCCGGTCTGGAGCGGCTCGCCGACGGGCTGGCGCTCCATGACCGTCGCGGCCTGGAGCTCAAGCTCGCGGGTCTCGCTCGTCTCGATCTCGCCCTTGCCGTCGATGGGGCTACCCAGGGGGTCCACCACACGGCCGAGGAAGTTGTCGCCCACCGGGACCGACAGGAGCTTGCCGGTGCGACGCACCTTCTGCCCCTCCTCGATACCGGTGAAGTCACCCAGCACCACGACACCGATCTCGCCGATCTCAAGGTTCTGGGCCATGCCCAGTGTGCCGTCCTCGAACTCCAGCAGCTCGTTCGCCATCGCCGAGGGAAGGCCACCGACGCGGGCGATGCCGTCACCGGAGTAGGTGACGGTACCGACCTCTTCAGCGCGGGTGGCGTCAGGCTCGTACGACTGGACGAAGCGCTGTAGCGCGTCCCGGATCTCATCCGGCCGGATCGTCAGCTCCGCCATCTCTACGTTGTCCTTGCTCTCAAATGGCGCCGGGCCGGCGCCGTGCGTGCTTGCTTGTCTTCGCGTCAGCCGGCCAGGCGGCGCTGGACCTCAGCGATGCGCCCGGCGATCGTGCCGTCGATGACCTCGTCGCCCACCTGGATGGAGAGTCCACCCAGGATTTCCGGGGCGACCTCGATGTTCAGGTGGATCTCACGGCCGTACTTGCGGCTCAGCAGGGTGCGCAGGCGCGTCTGCTGGGTCTCGGTCAGGGCGTGGGCGGTACGGACGACGGCGATGAAGCGCTTCGCGCGCTCGGCCACCAGTTGTCCGAAGTTGTCGAGCGCCTGCTCCAGGGTACGACCCCGGGGGTGGGTGACCGCCTGGCTGACCAGAGCCAGCGTCGCGGCGCTCACCTTGCCCGAGAGCAGGTTCTCGATCAGCGCGTTCAGGTGGGCGTCGGCCACACCCTCACGGGTGAGGGCCGAACGCAGCTCGGGCTCGGCGACGACGATCCGCTGGAAGCGGAACAGCTCGTCCTCGAGCTCGTCCAGCCGGGTGCCCTCTACGGAGGCGACGGTCGCGTAGACCGCCGTCCGCTCCAGGGCGTCCAGCATGTCGCGCCCGGTGGACCACGGCTGCGAGACGACGTCGCTGACCACGATGACCGTGGACGGCGAGACCTTGCCCTCGAGGATCTGACCGATCAGAGCGGTCTTCTTCTCGGGGTCGTTGGCCTGGTCCGCGAGCCAGCGGCGGAGCGAGTGCTCACCGCTGACCAGGGCGACGACCTCGAAGAGCTCGCCGCCCAGCGAGACCGCGTTCCCGGCGCCAGCCGACGCCAGGACGTTCTCGTCCAGGCGCCGGATCGCCTCAGCCAGGGAGTTACGGCTGATACCACGCATCAGCGCACCTCGGCTTGCTTCGCGCTCTCGTCCTGGCCCAGCTCCTCCAGGAACCGGTCCACCACCCGCGTCTGAGCGGCGCTGTCACTGAGCGTCTCGCCGACGATGCGGCTCGCGAGCTCGGTGGACAGGTTGCCGATCTCGCCGCGGAGCTGGACGAAGGCCTGCTGCCGGTCCGCCTCGATCTGCGCCTTGGCGGAGTCGATGATGCGCTGGGCCTCGACCTGGGCCTCCTCGCGAGCCTCGGCGATGATCGCCGCGCGCTGCTCCTTGGCCTTCTCGAGCTCCTGCGCGTACTCGCGGTGCGACTCTTCGAGCTTCTCGCGGTACTGCTGGCGGATCTCCTCGGCCTCGGCCTCGGCCTTCTTGGCCCGCTCGATGCCGCCCTCGATGGCGTCGTGACGCTCGTCGAGGACCTTCATGACCTTGGGGACCGACTTGCGGACCACAAAGAAGTAGATCACGGCAAGCGCGATCGCGCCGAAGGTGAACTTCACCCAGTCGATCCGCAGAATGTTTGGTTCGGCTGCCAACTCCAACAGCATGGTCAGCCCTCCTTCGCGTCAGTTGCCATCAGAAAACGGTTGGCGATTCCGACTAGGCGCCGGGAGCCGCGAAGGCGAGAACGAAGCCCAGGATGGCCAGGGCCTCGATGAGGGCGAAGCCGAGGTAGATGTTGGTCTGGAGCGGGCCGCGGGCCTCGGGCTGGCGGGCGATGGCCTGCATACCGAGACCGAAGACGATACCGACACCGATACCGGCGCCGATGACGCTGATGCCGTAACCGATGGTGTTGATGTTGCCGGTGATCGCAGCGATGTCCATGGTGTTTCCCTTTACTCGACGTCCGGCGTCGCGTTCTGCGATTGGTCAGTTCGCCGGTTTGGACGGGTCTTCAGCACTCCGCGTCCTGGTCCGATCAGGGGATCGGGGGAACGTGGAGGGGGTCTTTAGTGAGCCGCTTCGAGCGACTGGTTGAGGTACAGGCTCGCGAGCAGCGTGAACACGAAGGCCTGGATCAGCATGATCGCGATCTCGAAGACGAAGAAGGCGATGTACCCGAGCAGCGCGGCACCGGAGTAGAACACGGAGACCGCGGCGAGCATCGGCTCCGCCGTCAGGTTGAGCATGTACCAGCCGCCGTAGGCGAACACGGCCAGCAGCAGGCTGCCCGCGAACATGGTCGCGAACAGACGCAGGGCGTGCGTCACCGGGCGGATGAGGAAGACCGAGAGGATCTCGATCGGGGTGACCAGGACGTAGATCCACTTGGGCATGCCCGGGGGGAAGATCTGGTTCCGGAAGTAGCCCCAGCCGCCCTGGTGCTTGATGCCGATCACGATCGTCATCACGTAGATCGTGAGCGCGAACATCACCGTGAAGGCGAGGTTGCTGTTGACCGGGAGCATGCCCGGGATCAGGCCGGTGAAGTTCATGGCCAGGATGAGCGAGAAGATGCCCGTCATGAACGGGATGAACTTGTCACCCTTCTCACCCATGGTCGGCCGGGTGATGTTGTCCCGGATGAACAGGATGAGCAGCTCGCCGACACTCTGCCTGCGGCCGGGGACGAGGCTCAGCTTCCTGCTGAACCACGACCACAGAAGCAGGACGGCACCGACCGCGACGAGCAACAGAACCAGGTACAGGTCGATGCCCGCGCTGCCGGGGATGTTGGCGAACCACGGTTCGGGGAAGAACATCCCGATAGTGGGGGCCGTGAACCCGCAACCGTTGTCGCCGAAGAGATGGCAACCCGGTTCGGCCGCGAGAATGCGCACGTCAGCACTCACGGCGAATCCTTTCGTCGTGACGCAAGAAAGCCTCGTTGATGGTTGTGACTGCAAGCGTCGTCGCGAGATGGGCGACGCGGAACTGCGGGGAGCTCAGAGGTGGCGTGTCTTGGCGACGATCAGATAGATCGAGCCGACCATGCCGAGAACGGCCCCGATGGGCAGGAAGAGGGCCTGGAATCCCAGGAGCCTGTCCGCACCCCAGCCGATCGCACTCCACACGAGCACACCCGCGAGCAGAGTGGAGAAGAGCGCCCAACCGTCGGACTCTCGCGGTGCTGGAGGCGCACTGGAGCCCTTCTTCCTGGCTGGTTCGCTGCTCATCTCGCTCCGGAATATAGCATGTGGGGCTCGGCTGGGACTTGGCAGCCCGGCTGCCCTGGAACAGGTTATTACGCCCGTTCCGGCGGGTCGCGGCGGGGCACCCCATCACGTGTTCTCCGAGCTCTCGCTCGGGTCCACGTGAAGGATCTTCGCCCTGGAAGTGGCCCAGGTCTGCCCACCCAGCCAGGCCAGTACGACGGCCAACGCGCTGTAGACGAAGGCGTTGCTACTGAGGTCCGTGATGAGGGGGCTCCGGCCCAGGGTCACCAACAGAATGCCCAGCAGCGCCATCTTGACGACGAAACCGAGCAGGTTCGCGGCGAGGAACAGGTCCCTGTTCCTCCGGGTGACCATCATGACCGCCCACTGCCCCAGCCCGAAACAGGCGAGGATGATGCCGACCGCCAGGGCCGAACTGAGAGCTCCGGCCGCTCCCGCGAGAAGGCCCGAGACCGCGATGGCCAGGACCCCGCACGCGGCGCTCGGAAGCGCGGCGCCGCGGAGAATCCGGGCGTCGTGTTCCTGCATGACGAAGCTCCGTGGGGTTCAGTGAGTACCTGCTCGTGAAAGCTATCACAAGGTTTTTGGTGCCAAATCCAGGGTGCCCTTAACGCGGTCTTAACGCCTCGCGAAAGCCCCGTTCGGCGGCCCCTTCGGAACTTGTGTCACCTTGCCCACACTTGCCGCGAGCTTCACACCAGCGCACATTCGGAACGGCTGTCGGGACCTCGGTCCCGAACGTGACCCCGCATTTATCCATCGGTTGACCGATGGTGATCTGCCTTCGCGGCGGGCCTGTTCCCCCGGTCCCACGGCAGCAGGCCGCGGCGGCGCAGACGCGGCAGCGCGATGAGACCGACGGCACAGGTGGCGACCAGCACCGTGACCGTCAGGACGATGAGGGCCGAGTCGAAGATGGACAGGGAGACTGCGGCGAAGGCCACGATCCCCGCCCAGAGGTACATGAGCAGCACCGCGCGCGTGTGCGTGTGCCCCATGTCGAGGAGCCGGTGGTGGAGGTGGCCCCGGTCCGGGGCGAACGGGGACTTGCCCGCCAGCGTCCGACGCAGCACGGCCAGGACGAGGTCCGCCAGGGGCAGCGCGATCACCAGCAGCGGCAGCGCGATCGGCAGGAAGACCACCAGGCCCGAGGAGCTGAACTCCTCCCTCGCGGTGTTGGCGTCGAACTGGCCGGTGACCGTGATGGTGATGGAGGTCAGCAGCAGGCCGAGCAGCATCGAGCCGGTGTCGCCCATGAACACCCGGGCCGGGTGGAAGTTGTGGAAGAGGAAACCCACGCAGGTCCCGGCCAGGATGATGGCGATCATCGCCGGATAGGACTGGCGGACGAATCCCTGCTCCACCGCCACCACGTAGTAGTACGCGAAGAAGGCCAGCGACGAGATGCCGACGATGCCCGCCGCGAGCCCGTCCAGACCGTCCGCGAAGTTGACCGCGTTGATGGTCACCACGATGAGCAGGATGGAGACCATCGCCCCGAGCCACGGCCCCAGTGAGAGCTGGGTACCCGGCAGGGGCAGCCACAGCAGCTGGACGCCCTGCCAGACGAGGATGCCCGCGGCCGCGACCTGACCGGCCAGCTTGCTGAGCGCGTCCATCCCCCACCGGTCGTCGATGACGCCGATGACCGTGATGAGGCCGCCCGCCAGCAGCAGACCGATCCACGTCTTGGCGACGAAGACGTTCTGGAGGTGCGGCAGCTGCGCCGAGATGAGCAGCGCGGCCGCGAAACCCCCGTAGATCGCCAGTCCGCCCAGCCGCGGAATGGGTTCGGTGTGCACGTCGCGGTCGCGCACCGGGGGCGCGGCGCCGAAGGCGATCGCCAGTCGGCGTACCAGCGGGACCAGCAGGTAGGTCACCGCGGCGGCGATGACGAAGGTGAGCGCGTACTCCCGCACTGCCTGATCCTCTAGCTCTCGGAGCGGTCGGTGTCCTTGGAGGCTTCGGCCTCCGGCTCGGTGGTCCCGGCCTCCGGCGGTTCGGCCGCCGCCTCGGTTTCGGGTTCGGGCTCCGCCTGTGCCTTCGGCTTGGTCCGGCCCTTGCGCAGCTCCCCGATCACGGTGCCGCACACCGAGCGCAGCTGCTCGATGGAGATCGCCCCGGAGCGCAGCACCCGGGGTACCGCGTACGTGAGATCGACGATGGTCGAGGCCACCGGGCTCTCCGCCTCACCGCCGTCCAGGTACACCGCGACCTCGTCGCCAAGCTGCTCGATCGCGTCCTCCGCCGTGGCGGCGGCGGGCTGACCGGACTTGTTGGCGCTGCTCACCGCCATGGGCCCCGTCTCCTTGAGCAGTTCCAGCGCGACCGGGTCCATCGGCATCCGCACGGCGACGGTGCCCTTGGTGTCGCCCAGGTCCCAGGAGAGACTGGGGGTGGCGGTGCACACCAGCGTGAGCGGGCCGGGCCAGAACTCCTCCATGAGGTCGCGGCCGTGGTTGCCCAGGTCCTCGATGAGCGCGGTGGCCGCGCGCATGGAGCCCACCAGGACCGGCGGCGGCATGTCCCGCCCGCGGCCCTTGGCCTCCAGGAGGCTCGCCACGGCCTTCGGGCTGAAGGCGTCGGTGCCGATGCCGTACACGGTGTCCGTGGGCAGCACCACGAGTTCGCCTCGGCGTACCGCGGACGCGGCGTCGGCGATGCCGTCCTTGCGGGCGGTCTCGTCCGCGCAGTCGTAGATGCGGCTCACCAGCGTTCACCTCAATCTCGGTCGACCGGACCTGGTTTCCGGTCCTGCGGTGGGGATGGGGGGTGTGGTTCGGCGGGCACGGGGGCTAACCGTCGCCGTCGGCGCGGCGCATGACCACGAAGCGGTCGCGCCGGGCCATGTCCTTGCGATTGAGGACGTCGCGCCAGCCCCGGTCCTCGGGGAACAGTCGGGGGATGTCGATGCCCTGGCCGTCGTGGTGTTCCACGGCCATGGCGCCGCCGGGGCGGAGCAGCCTGCGGCCGACCGCCTCGAGTTCGCGGATCATGTCCAGCCCGTCCTCGCCGGACCACAGCGCGGGCGCGGGGTCGTAGTCGCGCACCTCGGGCGGGATCAGGCCCGCCTCCTGCGTGGGGACGTAGGGCGGGTTGCTGATGAGGAGGTCGACGCGGCCGTTGAGCTCGGGCAGAGCCGTGCGCATGTCGCCCTCGTGGGAGGTGACGCGGTCGGCGTGCCCGGTGGCCTCGATGTTGCGGCGGGTCCACGCCAGGGCGCCGGGGTCGATCTCCACGGTGTGCACCCGGGAGCGGGGGACCTCCTGGGCGATGGAGATCGCGATGGCGCCGGAGCCGGAGCCGAGGTCCACGACGAGGGGGTCGGCCACGTCCATGGCGCGCAGGGTCTCGATGGCCCAGTCGACCATGATCTCGGTCTCCGGACGTGGCACGAAGACCCCCGGCCCCACCTGGAGCTCCAGGTAGCGGAAGTAGGCGCGGCCGGTGATGTGCTGGAGGGGTTCGCGCGCCTCCCTGCGGGAGACGCACTCCCAGTAGCGCGCGTCGAAGTCGGCGTCGGAGACGGCGTGGAGTTCCCCTCGACGGACACCGTGCACGAACGCCGCGAGTTCCTCGGCGTCCGTACGGGGTGAGGCCACACCCGCCTCCGCGAGCCTCAGTGTGGCGCGGGCGACCTCGTCGAGCAGGAAGTTCATGATTGGGCGGCTTCGAGCCTCTCCTTGGTGTCCGCGTCCACCAGGGCCTTGACGACCCCGTCCAGTTCCCCGTCGAGGACCTGGTCGAGGTTGTAGGCCTTGTAGCCGACGCGATGGTCGGAGATGCGGTTCTCCGGGAAATTGTAGGTGCGCACGCGCTCGGAGCGGTCCACGGTGCGGACCTGGCTCTTGCGCTCGGCGGAGGCCTCGGCGTCCGCGCTGGCCTGGGCCTCGGCGAAGATGCGGGCGCGCAGGATGCGCATGGCCTGCTCCTTGTTCTGGAGCTGGCTCTTCTCGTTCTGGCAGGAGGCCACGATGCCGGTCGGCAGGTGGGTGATCCGGACGGCGGAGTCGGTGGTGTTGACGCTCTGTCCGCCGGGTCCGGAGGAGCGGTAGACGTCGATGCGCAGATCGTTGTCGTTGATGACGATCTCGATCTCCTCGGCCTCGGGGACCACGAGGACACCGGCGGCGGAGGTGTGGATGCGCCCCTGGGACTCGGTGACCGGGACGCGCTGGACCCGGTGGACGCCGCCCTCGAACTTGAGCATGGGCCACACGCCGGAGCCGGGCTCGGGGGTGCCCCTGTTCTTGAAGGCGATCGTGATGTCCTTGTACCCGCCCAGGTCGGAGTGGGTGGCGTCGATGACCTCGGTCTTCCACCCCTGGCGCTCGGCGTAGCGCAGGTACATGCGGACCAGGTCTCCCGCGAACAGGGCGGACTCCTCGCCGCCCTCGCCGGCCTTGACCTCCATGATGAGGTTCTTGTCGTCGGCGGGGTCGCGCGGGACGAGCAGGACGCGCAGGCGCTCGGTGAGCTGCTCGGCCTCCTCCGTCAGGCGGTCGGCCTCCTCCGCGAAGGAGGAGTCCTCGGCGGCCAGCTCACGGGCGGCGTCGATGTCGTTCTCGACCTCCTTGAGCTGACGGTAGGCCTCGATGATCGGGGTGAGCTGTGAGTAGCGCTTGCCCAGCGTGCGCGCCTTGGCCTGGTTGGCGTGCACCTCGGGGTCGGCGAGCTGCTGTTCCAGCTCGTAGTACTCCCCAAGGAGGTCGTCCAGCTTCACTTTCCCACGTTCCCGTCTTGTCGCTCGCCCTGTCCGTCTCCCCCGTGCGGGGAACCGCCTGGATGCCCGGTGGCGCCGCCCGCTCCTGGGAGGGGCGGCACCGCCGGGCGACGGGCAGCGCTAGCTGCGCTTGCCGAAGCGCTTCTCGAAGCGGGCGACCCGGCCACCGGTGTCGAGGATCTTCTGCTTGCCGGTGTAGAAGGGGTGGCACGCGGAGCACACGTCGGCGCGGATCTTGCCCTCGGTAACGGTGCTGCGCGTCACGAACTTGGCCCCGCAGGTGCAGGTCACCTCGGTCGGGACGTACTCGGGGTGGATTTCGGCCTGCATGTGTGTCTCCTTGCTAGTGCGCGACCGCCGGACGCATGACGACCGCACCACCGTCGGAGGTGGGGCGGTGTTCGTTGACCATGCGCGAACCGGTGTCGCGGCGATCCAGGTAAGAGGGCGGCGTGCACTCCCCCTCGGGAGGACGGCCGTTCCCTGATACCAGTTTGCCAGACCATCAACCATGCCGGGACCAGTACCTATTCCCGACCCCCCTTCGGCGTCCGCGAGCCGCTCGTCGTGCCCGACAGGGGCTTGTGGCGGTCGTTGCGCCACAGCCACCACAGGGTGGCGGCGGTGGCCGCGAGAGTGAGGCAGAGCATGAGCAGCCCGGCGTTGGCTCCAGGTCCGTGGATGAACAGGTACGCCAGCGAACCGGCCATCAGCAGGTAGTAGGTCAGCGGCACCACGGTCTGGCGGAGGATGTCGCCCTCCCGCCCGGCGAGGCCGACCACGGCGGAGGCGGCCACCACGTTGTGCACGGTGATCATGTTGCCCGCGGCGCCGCCGGCGGCCTGGGCCGCGACGACGTTCTCCGGCGGGACGCCGATGCGTTCGGCGGTGGAGTGCTGGAACAGGGAGAACATGAGGTTGGAGACGGTGTTGGACCCGGCCACGAAGGCGCCCAGGGCACCGATCCAGGGTGCCAGCAGAGGCCAGTTGTGCCCGCCGAGTTCGGCGGCCCCGGTGGCCAGGGTGAGCGGCATGCTCTCCAGGGCGGTGGTGCCGAACTCCGACCCGGTGTTGATGAAGACCCGTACCAGGGGGACGGCGAAGAGCAGGGCGACGGCGGCCCCGGCCAGCTGGGAACCGGCCATCCGCCAGGAGTCGGCGATCTCCCGGGGCCGCATGCGGTGCAGTCCGTAGGTGACGAGGCAGACCAGGATGAACGTGGCCCCGGGCGAGTAGAGGGGGGCGACGGAGTCCCCGATGGAGGTGCCCAGGATGTTGTCGGCGCCCACGGTGACGCCCGACAGCCACTCCTTGACCGGCTCCACGGTGCGGGTGGCCACGAGCAGGGCGGCGACCAGGAGGTAGGGGGCCCACGCGCTGAGGAACCCGACGCGACGTCCGGTGTCGGACGGCTGGTCGCCGTTGCCGGACTCGATCCGCCCGGTCCAACGGGCCAGCCAGTCCTCCCTGGGCGGGAAGTCCCAGACCCTCTTCGGCATGAGGAAGCCCCTGCGCGCGGCCAGCACGACGATGACGAGGCCGGTGAGCCCGCCGAGGAGGCTGGTGAACTCGACACCGAGGAAGTAGTTGTACAGGAGTGAGGGGACGGTCAGGGCAAGCCCGCTGAACAGCGCGAACTTCCACACCGCGAGGCCGTCGGAGAAGCGCCGGTTCTCGCCGTAGAAGCCGCAGAGCATGCAGCAGATCAGCAGCGGGACGAGGGTTCCGGTGATCGAGTGCAGCAGGACGGTCTGGAAGCCGATCTCGGTGACGTACTCGGGGAAGCTCATGCCGAGTTCGGACGCGCGGGCCGCCACCCCGCCCCCGCCGTCCAGGCCGCCTCCGACACCGACGAGGATCGGGGTGCCGACCGCGCCGAAGCTGACCGAGGTGCTCTGGATGACCATCCCGACCATGACGGCGGCCATGGCGGGGAAGCCCAGGGCGAGCATCAGGGGGGCGACCACGGCGGCGGGGGTGCCGAACCCGGAGGCCCCCTCGATGAAGCTGCCGAACAGCCAGCCGATGATGATCGCCTGGATCCGGCGGTCGGGGGTGATGTCGGTGAAGGTGCGGCGGATGGTGGCGATGGCCCCGCTCCTGGTGAGGGTGGAGAGCAGGAGCAGCGCGCCGAAGATGATGTAGAGCAGGCCCGCGGCGAGGATCAGGCCTTGGAACGTGGAGGCCGCGACGGCCGCCCATTCGGTCCGCCAGAAGAGGACGGCGATCGCGACCACGATGACGTATCCGGCGGGCATCGCGTACATGGCGGGGACGCGGAACCCGACGAGCAGGACTCCGACGACCAGGATCGGGACGAGCGCGAGAAGGCTGAGCAGGGCGAGGTTGTCCATCCAGGCGGCTCCCTGGTAGGGGGTGTGCACTCTGGCCCGCGTGACCCTACGTTCACGGACGAACACCCACCAGCCCCCCAATGTGATCCGAGACACATTGGTGATCATCGGCTTCCGTACTCCGGAAACACCGCCGCCGACGCGGCCCCGGACACACGAACGGCCCCCTCCCCGAACCCGGGGAGGGGGCCGCCACACCGTCACCCCGCGCTCGTCGCGCGGAGCTCCGGAACGATCACGAGCGCTCGGGGCCCACCGTGGTCTTCTGGATCTGCATGAGGAACTCGGCGTTGCTCTTGGACTCCTTCATCTTGTCCAGGAGCAGCTCGATCGCCTGCTGCGTGTCCAGGGCGTGCAGCACCCGGCGGAGCTTCCAGACGACGTTCAGTTCCTCCGGCGACATCAGGATCTCCTCCTTACGCGTGCTGGAGGCGTCCACGTCCACGGCCGGGAAGATCCGCTTGTCCGCCAGGGACCGGTTGAGCTTGAGCTCCATGTTGCCGGTGCCCTTGAACTCCTCGAAGATCACCTCGTCGGCGCGCGAGCCGGTCTCGACCAGCGCGGTCGCCAGGATGGTCAGCGAGCCGCCGCCCTCGATGTTGCGGGCCGCGCCGAAGAAGCGCTTCGGCGGGTAGAGGGCGGTGGAGTCCACACCACCGGACATGATGCGTCCGCTGGCGGGGGCGGCCAGGTTGTAGGCACGGCCCAGGCGGGTGATGGAGTCGAGCAGGACGACCACGTCCATGCCCATCTCCACGAGCCGCTTGGCCCGCTCGATCGCCAGGTCGGCGACGACCGTGTGGTCCTCGGCCGGGCGGTCGAAGGTCGAGTGGATGACCTCGCCCTTGACCGTGCGCTGCATGTCGGTGACTTCCTCGGGACGCTCGTCCACGAGGATCACCATCAGGTAGCACTCGGGGTTGTTCTCGGTGATCGCGTTGGCGATCGACTGCATCACCATCGTCTTGCCCGCCTTGGGCGGCGAGACGATCAGACCGCGCTGGCCCTTACCGATGGGCGCGACGAGGTCGATGATGCGCGTGGTGAGGATGTTCGGCTCGGTCTCCAGGCGCAGACGCTCCTGGGGGTAGAGCGGCACCAGCTTGGAGAACTCCTGCCGACCCCTGGCCTGGTCCGGCGACATGCCGTTGACCGAGTCCAGGCGCACCAGCGCGTTGAACTTCTCGCGGCGCTCGCCGTCCTTGGGCTGGCGGACCGCACCGATGATGTGGTCGCCCTTGCGCAGGCCGTGCTTGCGCACCTGGGCCAGGGAGACGTAGACGTCGCTCTGCCCGGGCAGGTAGCCGGTGGTACGGACGAAGGCGTAGTTGTCCAGGATGTCCAGGATGCCCGCGACCGGCAGCAGGACGTCGTCCTCGCCGATGACCGGCTCCGGCTCCTGGCCTGCCCCGCGTCCGCCGCGACGGTCCCGGCGGTCCCGACGGCGTCCGCGGCGGCGGCCGCCACCGAAGTCGTCGTCGTCGTTGTTGTTGTTCCCGCTGTTGCCGCGGCCCTGGTTCTGGCCGCCGCCACCGCCGCCGCCCTGCTGACGGTCGGAGTTGTTGTTGGCGTTCTGGTCGTCACCGCCGCGGTTGCGGTTGCGACGGTTGCGCTGGCGCTCGCGACCCTGCCCGGACCTGGTGTCACGGTCCTCGGAGTCGGGGCCGTTCTTCTGGGGGGTGCTGGATGTCTTGGTCACGCTGCTCGCGGAGGTAGAGGAGTCGGTGCCGTCCACCGAGCGGGTCTGGTCACCGGACTCGTCGCCGCGCCTGCGGGACGAGCGGCGGTTACGGGAGGGCTTGTCACCCTTCCCACCCTGGGTCTCGGTCACGGCCTGGTCGGACGACCGCTCACCGGCGCTCCTGCGCGGTGCCTCGTCCGTGCCCGACTTGGCGGGAGACTGGGATTCGGCCGGGCCGTCAGTTGCCTCGACCTTACCGGCCTTGGGAGCGGTGTCGGCTTTCTTTCCGGATTTGGCCGACGCGGGACCGCCCACCGGGCCGCCCTGCTTGGCCTCGATCGCGGCGATGACGTCGCTCTTGCGCATGCGCCCCGTACCGGTGATGCCCATGCTCGACGCGAGCTTCTGGAGCTCGGGGAGCTTCTGGGCGGCGAGCCCGGTGCCGCGCGAGGCTGCGCGAGGCCGCGTGGTCGTGGCCTCTCCGGCCTCCGAGGAGGCGTCGGTGCTCTTCTTGCTGTCGACCGCCGCGTCCGTTCGGAGTTCGGTGGTGTCGCTCACTAAGGGTCCTTCCCAAGGAGCGGGCTTCGGCCGTCAGCGGATTGCATGAGCGGCCGGCCCGATGGTGCGAACCGGCAGGGGCCGGGTAGGGCGTGCCCCACGTGGATGTCGGAAACCGGCGAAAACGGTCCCCTACCCAATCGCGGCGGGCTCTGGGTACAGCCAGACGTCGGGGCGAGTGGCTCGGAGGTTTTGCCTGTCTACCCTGAGGACACGCCCGACCATGACGGAGGAGCGTACTCGGGAGACGTGGGCACAGCGGGAAATCCGCTGGATCGACACTTGGGCCACCGCTTCCAACAGGTCGAGAGATCGGACCGCCGGAGTATGGGACGCGGAAGCCGTTGTGGCGGATGAGCACACGCCCCGCAACGGGGCATCTGGTGCTTCACCAAGCCTAACATCACCAGAGGCCACGGCTATTCCTCGACACAGATGCTACGGATGGGGAGATGGGGTCCGCACCCCCGCCGGCTCGATGTGCAGGGGGCGTATGTCCCAATCATTACCCGCCCGTCGGCGAATCGAATCAACCTGTCGGATGATTTCCGGCGAATCCTCCTGGGCCCGTCCCTCAGGAACGGAGCACAGAACGAGGACCGTGGGGCCCGCGCCGGAGACCACCGCCGGGAGTTTCTCGTGTTGACGCAGGTCACGGATGAGTTCGAGGGTGCGCGGCATCGCCGGTGCGCGGTACGCCTCATGTAGCCGATCCTCGGTGGCCGCGTACAGGGATTCGGTCTGGCCACAAACGGCCGCCGTCATCAGCGCGGCGCGTCCCGCGTTGAAGGCCGCGTCCGCGTGGGAGACGGTCTCGGGCAGGAGCCCCCGCGCGCGCTCAGTGGACAGCCGCCACCCGGGCACGCACAGCACGGGCAGCAGCCGCTCGTCCGGCGTGAGCCGCGCGGCGCCCCAGGAGTCGCCGTCGCGGAAGGCCACGGTGTAACCGCCGTGGACACAGGGCGCCACGTTGTCCGGGTGGCCCTCGATGTCCGCGGCGACCTGGTAGATCCAGTCCCGGTCCGGGCCGCCCCCGGCGCCGGCCCTGCCCAGCAGCGCCGAGGCCGCCGCGACCCCGCCCACGATCGCCGACGAGGACGAGCCCAGCCCGCGCGCGTGCGGAATCCCGTTCACGCAGTGCAGGTCCAGCCCGGGGAGCTCCTCCCCGACCCGCTCGAAGGCCTCCCGCATGGCACGGACCACGAGGTGGCGCCCGTCCAGCGGCACCTCGCCCGCACCCTCCCCCTCGACCCGGATACGGACCTCACCGTCGGCGCGCGTCGCCACGTGGAACTCGTTGTACAGCTGGACGGCCAGACCGAGCGCGTCGAAGCCCGGCCCGAGGTTCGCGCTGGTGGCCGGGGCCCGGACGGACACCCGGTCGGGGCGTGGTGGGGTCATTCCTTAATCCCTATCTTTTTGCATCTCCGCTTCGCTTCGATGCATGTTCGGCTGTACCACTTTGGGCCTCCGCTTCGCTTCGGCCCGGGTTCGGCGCCTTTGCAGAGAGATTCTTCGTCCTCGTCCACGCCTGACGCTCGTCCCTCGCTAACGGCTCGACTCCTCCTGCAGAACCCTCTCCGGCGCTCTCGACCTTCTTTGGGCCTCCGCTGCGCTTCGGCCCGGGTTCGGCGCCTTTGCAGAGAGATTCTTCGTCCTCGTCCACGCCTGACGCTCGTCCCTCGCTAACGGCTCGACTCCTCCTGCAGAACCCTCTCCGGCGCTCGAACGGGCAACCCCCTGCGGCGAGGTGTGCAAGCGGGACCCACGGCTGTGGCTGGGGAGACCCGGTCAGCACACCCGCTGGGGCTCGGGTGGACGGGCGGGACCCACGGCTGCGGCTGAGGTGACCTGCTCAGCACACTGGCTGTGGCTGAGATGGGTGGGACTCACAGTTGTGGCCGAGGAGACCCGTCGGCGCTCGACCCGATTCGCAGCTGAGCAGACAGGATTCGCCTGTCAGCTGACCCAGACAGCCCCAGAGTCGGCAGGCGGGCACCCCCTTGGAGCGGAGGCGCCCCCGTCTGGCCCTCCAGCCGTGGCTGAGGCTCCCGGTCGACCCTTCGCCTGTGGGGCAGGTCGACGGGAGGGCGCTCACCCGGGAGACGCCCAGTCGATTCCCGGGGTGGGCGGTTGGGCTCCGGGGCGGGGCTAGGCGAGGTCGAGGGCCCTGGCGGCGGCCAGAGCGTCCACGGGCACGGTGGTGGCGGAGGAGGCTCCGGCCAGCGCCCAGTCCGGGTCCTTGAGGCCGTTCCCGGTCACCGTGCACACGATCCGGCTGCCCTTGGGGACCAGACCGGCCTGGGCGGCCTGGAGGAGTCCGGCCACGCTCGCGGCGGAGGCGAGTTCGACGAACACGCCCTCCTCGGCGGCGAGGAGCTTGTAGGCGGCCATGATCTGCCGGTCGGTGACCTTGTCGATGAGGCCGCCGGACTCGTCGCGGGCCTGCTCGGCGAGCTTCCAGGAGGCGGGGTTGCCGATCCGGATCGCGGTGGCGATGGTGCTCGGGCTGGTCACCGGGGCGCCGTCGACGATGGGCGCCGAACCGCTGGCCTGGAAGCCGAACATGCGCGGGGCCTTGGTGGAGACACCGTCTCTGGCGTACTCGGTGTAGCCCATCCAGTAGGCGGTGATGTTGCCCGCGTTGCCGACCGGGATGCAGTGGATGTCCGGGGCGTCGCCGAGGGCGTCCACGATCTCGAAGGCGGCGGTCTTCTGTCCCTGGAGGCGGTAGGGGTTGACCGAGTTCACCAGGGCGACCGGGTAGTCGACGCTGAGCTTGCGGGCCAGTTCCAGGCAGTCGTCGAAGTTGCCGTCGACCTGGAGGAGGCGGGCGCCGTGTACGAGGGCCTGGGCGAGCTTGCCCATCGCGATCTTGCCCTGGGGCACCAGCACGGCGCAGGTCATGCCCGCGCGGATCGCGTAGGCGGCGGCGCTGGCGCTGGTGTTGCCGGTGGAGGCGCAGATGACGGCCTTGGCGCCGTCCTCGGCGGCCTTGGTGATGGCCATGGTCATGCCCCGGTCCTTGAAGGAACCGGTGGGGTTGAGGCCCTCGACCTTGAGGAGGACCTCGCATCCGGTGAGCTCGGATACGCGCGTGGCGGGCAGCAGCGGGGTGCCGCCCTCCTGGAGGGTGACGACGGGGGTGTTCTCGTTGACGGGAAGGCGGTCGCGGTACTCCTCGACGATGCCTCGCCACGCCCGTGCCATGCTCACGACGGTGTCCCTTTCGGGTGGATGCTGTTGCGCTGGACGCGCGGCCGGACCCGGCGCGCGTGGGGATGCGGGCGGGGCGTCGCGGGAGCGATCGGTCCCCACCAGCTACGAGTCTATGACCCAGCCCGAGCTGTCTTGCATCTCGGGAAGGTGTTTCTCACCATGTGGACACCCCGTCCGGGGCGCGCGAGGGCGCGTCCCCGGGACGGCGGGGCTACTCCTGGAAGGTCTCCACGCGCATCACGCTGGCGACGTCGCGGACCATCGGGTGCGCGCTGAGCTTCTCGACGGTGCTGCTCAGGGCCGCGTCGGGCGCGGGGTGGCTGACCAGCACGAGCTGGGCGTCGTCCCCCGTCCCCTCCTGACGCACGTTCTTGATGGACACCCCGTGGTCGGCGAAGATCTCGGCGACCTTGGAGAGCACACCGGGGCGGTCGGCCACGTCCAGCGCCACGTGGTAGCTGGTGATGGTGTGACCCATGTCGTGCACCGGGAGTCCCGTGTCGTGGGCACCCTCGGACACCGACGTGTGGGCCAGGCGGTTGCGGACCACCGCCACCAGGTCGCCCAGGACGGCGCTGGCCGTGGGCGTGCCCCCGGCCCCGGCACCGTAGAACATGAGGCGACCGGCGGACTCGGCCTCGACGAACACCGCGTTGTAGGCCTCCTTGACGCTGGCCAGGGGGTGTCCGACCGGCAGCATCACCGGGTGGACACGCACGCCCACGGACTCCCCGTCCTCCGAGCGCTGGCAGATCGCCAGGAGTTTGACGACGCAACCCATGGCTCGGGCGCTGGCGATGTCGGCGGCCGACACCGCGGTGATGCCCTCCCGGTGGACGTCGGCGGCGGTGACCCGCTGGGTGTGGAAGGCCAGCCGGGCCAGGATCGCGGCCTTGGCGGCGGCGTCGAAGCCCTCCACGTCGGCCGTGGGGTCGGCCTCCGCGTACCCGAGGGTCTGCGCCTCCTCCAGGGACTCGGTGAACCCCGAGCCCAGGGAGTCCATGCGGTCCAGCACGTAGTTCGTGGTCCCGTTGACGATGCCCAGGACCCGGTTGACCCTGTCACCGGCCAGGGAGTCGCGCAGCGGGCGCAGCAGCGGGATGGCCCCGGCCACGGACGCCTCGTAGTAGAGGTCGACCCCGGCCGCACGCGCCGCCGCGTGCAGCGTCTGGCCGTCCTCGGCGAGCAGCGCCTTGTTGGCCGTCACCACGGACTTGCCCGACTTGATCGCGGCGAGCATCAGCGAACGGGCCGGTTCGATCCCGCCGATGACCTCCACCACGACGTCGATGTCCGGGCGGGTGACCAGCGCCGTGGCGTCGGTGGTCAGCAGCGCCGGGTCGACGCCGCGGTCGCGGTCCAGCCGACGAACCGCGATGCCGCCGATCTCGATCGGCGTGCCGATCCGCGCGGCCAGTTCCTCGGACTGCTCGTTGACCAGGCGGACGACTTCCGAACCCACAACGCCGCATCCGAGCAGCGCCACCTTCATCGCCATTTGGGCGTGACTCCCACTTCTCTCGTGTCCGAACTGCCGGGCACCGGTGCGGTGCCCGCCGGGCGGACTGTTCAGCCTACGTCGAGACGGAGGAGGTCCTCCTCGTTCTCCCTGCGCACGATCACCCGTGCGTTCTCGTCCCGGACCGCCACCATGGCGGGGCGGGGCAGGTGGTTGTAGTTGCTCGCCATGGAGTAGCAGTAGGCGCCCGTGGCGGCGACCGCCACCAGGTCGCCCGGCCTCAGGTCGGCGGGCAGGTGGAGGTCGTGAACGATGATGTCACCGCTCTCGCAGTGCTTGCCGACCAGGCGGGAGAGCATCGGCTCGGCGTCGCTCTCCCGGGACACCAGCTGGCTCGTGTACTCGGAGCCGTAGAGGGCGGTGCGGATGTTGTCGCTCATCCCGCCGTCCACGCTCACGTAGGTGCGGATGCCCTCGACGTCCTTGACGGTGCCGACCTCGTACACGGTGATCCCGGCCGGACCGGCCACGGCGCGCCCGGGCTCCACGGCGATACGCGGCATGGGCAGGCCCGCGTCCTCGCACTCACGGCGGACGATCTCGGTGAGGCTGGCCGCGATGGTGCCGGGGTCGAGCGGGTCGTCCCCGGAGGTGTAGGCGATGCCGAGTCCGCCGCCGAGGTCGAGTTCGGCGAGGGTGATACCCAGCTCCTCGTGGATCCGGGTGAGGAACCGGGTGACGCGGCGCGCGGCGACCTCGAAGCCCGACGTGTCGAAGATCTGCGAGCCGATGTGCGAGTGCAGCCCCACCAGCTCCAGGTGGTCGGCGGCCAGGACGCGGCGGACCGCCTCGCCCGCGGCGCCGGTGCTCAGCGCGAAACCGAACTTCTGGTCGTCGTGCGCGGTGGCGACGAACTCGTGGGTGTGCGCCTCCACGCCGGTGGTGACCCGGATGAGTACCCGGGGGCGGGCGCCGGACTCGGCGGCCACCGCCTCCAGGCGGTCGATCTCGTCGAAGGAGTCCAGGATGATCCGGCCGACACCGGCCTCCACGGCGCGGCGCAGCTCGGACACCGACTTGTTGTTGCCGTGCATGGCGACGCGGTCGGTGGGGACCCCGGCGGCCAGGGCCACTGCCAGCTCGCCACCGGAGCAGACGTCGAGCTTGAGCCCCTCCTCGACCACCCAGCGGGCGACGGCCCTGGTGAGCAGGGCCTTGCCCGCGTAGTAGACGTCGGCGTCGGCGAAGGCGGTGGAGTAGGCGCGGGCGCGGGCGCGGAAGTCCTCCTCGTCCATGACGAAGAGCGGGGTGCCGTACTCGGCGGCGAGTGCGCGCACACCGACGCCGCCGACGGTGAGTTCGCCACCGGAGCGTCGCGCCGTGGCGGGCCAGATCCGCGGGTTCAGGGCGTTGAGGTCCTCCGGCGGCAGCGGCGGGTTCTCCTCCGGCAGGACCTCCGCGTGGCGGGATCCGGCGGGGTGGGCGTAGCGGCTCATGGCGGTCTTTCGGCTGGGACTGCGGTACGTCTGGGCGGTGCTGTGTTCGGCGCGGGGGAGGTTCCGGGCGGGCCGGGGCGGTCGCTCCGCCCCATTGTCCACCAAGCCGATCGGAACACAGGGGTTGGGCTGGCCCCACCGGGTTCGCGGCCGCGGGTGTCTACAGCCTTGTGGGCGCTGACACCCCGAGCAGGAAGAGGCCGGTGCCGACCACACCGGCGACGGCGGCGGGCAGCGCGGGGTCGAGCGCGGCCCGGGTCGGTTCCGGTTTCGTGGCCGGTTCGGCTCCGGCGGTGGAACCGGTCCGCCATTCATCGTAGGCACTGGTCAGCGCCTCCAGGTATCTCACCAGGATATGGGGTTCCTCTCGACGCGCCGCCGTGTCCAGGACGCTGGGGCCGTCGAAGAGGAGTCCGCGCACCTTCGCGCCGTTCTCGTGGTGGCAGCGCGCCCGCGTGGTCGTCCGCCCCGTGGCGGCCGGCTGCTCCGCCGCCCGCTGGTCCGCCGCCCAACGCGTGCTGCTCAGCGCGTGCGCGTGGGCGTAGCGGAGCCGGAAGGCGGGGTTGGCGTCGGTGAGCCGGGCCCAGGATCCGGGGTTGTCCGCGGAGGGCAGCACCGGCAGGTCGCGGCCGGTGGTCTCGTTCTCCCGGGGGCGTTCGGGGACCGAGCGGCAGAACGCGACCCGGGCGCTGGCCTCTCCGATCCGGCCGAGCGCGCGGCCCGAGGGGGTGAACAGGGCGGACTGGTCGGTGTCCAGGTAGCGGTCGCGCCAGGAGACCTCGCCCCCGGGGCCGGGCGGAGGCGGGCTCTCGCCCACGGCCATGGCGATGCGGGCCCGGGCGTCGGCGCGGGCGTAACGGCGGGCCTGGGCGAGGGGTCCGGCCTCGTGCAGATCCGAGTGGGGCCACTCCCCCGCCCCGGTCCAGGCCCGGCCGGTGAGGTAGCGGGGGCCGTCCGCCGCGGCCTGGAGCAGGCTCTGGCGCTGTTCGCAGGTGAAGGTGAAGTTGGCGAAGCCGCGCTGGTCCGTGTGGACATGCGCGAACCCCGCGTCGGGTTCGCCCTCCTCGGCCATGGCCGCGATCCGGGCGACGATGCTTCCGGACACCGTGAGCCGGTGGGAGTCCTCACGGCCCCGGGGGAGCCCGTCGCGGAGGCGACCGACCAGGCGGGGCGCCAGGGCGATCGCGGCGTCGGCGCCCTCGTCCGCGTGGTCGGCGCGCGGCCACACGAAGGGGACGTCGGCGTCGCCGAGTCCGAAGGCACCCACGGCGGCCCTCCGGACGAGCGTCTCCAGTTGGAGCGGGGTCACGCCGCTCCCCCGATCCCGCCGTCGCCCTCCCCGAGGAGCGCCCGGATCAGGTCGACCAGCTCGTCGGGGTCGAAGGGCTTGGTCAGGTATTCGTCGACACCGATCCGCTCCCCGCGTCTGCGGTCGTCCGTCTGCGCGCGGGCGGTCACCATGACGATGCGGCGCGTGAAGCCGTCCGACCGCAGCCGCTCGACCGTGGACCAGCCGTCGAGGCGGGGCATCATCACGTCCATGGTGATGACGTCCGGCTCGACGTGGCCGACCCGGTCCAGGCAGTCCTGACCGTCCATGGCGGTGAACACCTCGAACCCCTCCAGTTCGAGGTTGAGGCGGATGAGTTCGCGGATGACCTCGTCGTCCTCGACGACGAGAACCCGTGCGGGAAGGGCGTTCACGCCCGTGACACTACCGCCGCCGAGCGTGGCCGCACCACTGGAATCCAGTATCCGCGAGGGGTCGGCGGCGGGCCCGGCGCTCGGGTGGCCAACCATCCCGGAACCCCTGCTACAGTTGTTCTCGCAGCAGCGCGCCCCCTTAGCTCAGGGGATAGAGCACCGGCCTCCGGAGCCGGGTGCGGAGGTTCGAATCCTCCAGGGGGCACAGCTAGGGAAGACCGGCGGAGACCACGTCCCGCCGGTCTTTCGCGTTTCCCGGGCCGCGACGGCCCCTCGAGGCCATCGCACCGGCCCTCACGCCGGACGCTCACACCCGGGCGGCGATCAGCGGCCAGGAACCGTCGACCACCGCTTCGGGGTTCCGGCGGCGCAGGTACTCCTGGAAGCTGGCGGACTGCTCCCCCTTCCACTTGACCTGCGCGGCGTGCAGCTCCTCGGCTGAGTACGCGGCGATCTCCGGGTGGGTGGCCGCGATCCGCCAGGCCAGGCGTGCGGCGGCCAGGGCGTCGGCGGCCGCCCCGTGCGCCTCCTCCTGGGCGAGGGGGACCTCGTAGTGCGCGCAGACGTCGACCAGCTTGCGGGAGCCGCGCCGGAAGGTGTCCACCTGTTTGTCGAGGACCAACGGGTCCACCACCAGCGGCTGGGCGGTCAGGGGCCGGTCGGGGCGGTGGAGCGCGAGTTCGCGGTCCAGGAGGGTGAGGTCGTAGGGGGCGTTGTAGACCACCACGGGCACCCCGTCGGAGACGACCTCCTCCAGGGCGGCGGCGATCTCGTTGACCACCTCGGCGGCCGGGCGCCCCTGGGCACGCGCGTGTTCGGTGGTGACGCCGTGGATCTCGGTGGCCTCCTGCGGGATCTCGATACCGGGGTCGGCCAGCCAGGTGGTGACGTCCTTGGTCCTGCGGGTGGGGTCGATACGCCACAGTGCCGCGGTGACGATCCGGTCGCCCTCCACGTCCAGGCCGGTGGTCTCGACGTCGAAGGCGGCCATGGGCCGGGTGTGCCAGGGGGTGTTCACGTGTCTCCTCGTGTGCTCGGTTCGGTGCCGTGGGGCGGGTTGGTGTGTTCGGTGAGCGCGGTGACGCAGGCGCGGATCGCCGGGGTCTCGGCGTCGGCCCGCCACACCGCCTTGATCGTCCTTCGCAGGGGCGGGTCGGTGGGCAGGAACAGGACCCCCTCCGGTGCGGTGCGGCGGCCGAGGTCGGGGACGAGCGCCATGGCCAGCCCGGCGGCCACCAGTTCCAGCTGGGAGGGGATCTCGGCGAGCGTGTACCTGATGTCGGGTTCGACGCCCCGGGACCGCAAGGCCTGGAGGATCGCCTCGTAGGGCTCGGTGCCCGCCGGACAGCTGGCCCAGGGCAGGCCGCCGGGTTCCGCCAGCGCGGCGAGGTCGACCGGCTCCGGTTCGGCTCGGGGGTGGCCCGTCGGGAGCGCGAGGCACACCCGTTCGTCCAGGAGCTCCACCGTGCGCACTCCGGCGGGCAGCGCGACCGGGCGGCTGGACCAGCTCTCGGCCAGGACCAGGTCGAGTTCCCCGCGCAGGAGCGGGGGGACCAGGGAGACCACCTCGCCGTCGCGGACCGTGGGGACCAGGCGGGGGTGTTCTGCGAGCAGGTCGGACAGGGCGCCGGGAAGCAGGTTGCGCACGGCGCTTCCCACACCGCCCAGGCGCAGGGGGCCGAGGATCTGGCGGTCGAGGGCGGCGAGGTCGGTCTGCGCCTCGCTGACCTGGGCCAGCACCCGGTCCGCGTGTGCGGCCAGGACCCGGCCGGCGTGGGTGAGCCGCACGGTGCGGCCGTCGGGTTCGAGCAGACGCTGCCCGGCCTCCCGCTCCAGTTTGGCGAGCTGCTGGGACATGCCCGAGGGGGTGACGTGCAGGACCCTGGCCGCACGCGCGATCGAGCCGTGGGTGCGTACGGCGGCCAGTGCCGTGAGTCGTTCCAAGCTGAACACCTAAGCAACACTACCGATTACCAGCGACAAATCATCGCTTTTGTTTCAGGGTCGGAGGCGGCAACCTGGTCCTGTGGCTCGCACGTGGCGGGCCGGACGGCGACGGAGGGGGCGCGGAACCAGTGTCGGGAACGGACACGAGACGGACAGAGCGGGGGTCGGTCCTGGACCGGGCCAACCCCGTGGTCCTGGCGATCGCGGGATCGGCCACCACCTCGGCCACGGGGGTGTTCGTGAAGCTGTCCGGGGCCAACACCGGGACGGCCGCCTTCCTGAGGTGCGCGCTGGCGCTGTTCGTTCTGGTCCCGATGGCGCTGGTGGAGCTTCGCCGGGTGGGACCGCGGGCGCTGCGCCTGGTGGGGCTGGACCTGGTGGCGGGGCTGCTGCTGGGTGTGGACTACGTGCTCTGGGTGGCGAGCATCCAGCACGTCGGCGCGGGGATGGCGACCGTCCTGCTCAACGTCCAGGTGGTGGTCTTCCCGCTGCTGGCATGGGTGTTCCTGGGCGACCGCGCGCCTCTGCGGTTCCTGCTGGCGGTGCCGGTGATGCTGGTCGGGGTGGCCCTCACCGCCGGGGTGGTCGGTCCGGGAGCGGGCGCCGTCTCCGAGGGTGATCCGTGGCTCGGTCTGGCCTACGGCTGCGCGGCCGGGGTGACCTACGCGGGCTACCTCTTCCTGTCCCGGCTCGGCGGCGGCCAGGGGCACACGGTGACCCCGGTGTGCGTCTCCACCGCCTCGGCCGCACTGGCCGCCGGTGTGCTGGGCGCGCTGTGGAGCGGGATCGACCTGGCCTCACTGGACACCATGGCGTGGGTGTGGCTGGCGCTGCTGGCGCTGACCGGGCAGGTGCTGACCTGGCTGCTGGTGGGGTCGGCCCTGCCCCGGTTGGCCTCGAGCACCGGCGCGGCGATCCTGGTGCTGCCGCCGGTGCTCGCGGTGGCCATGGGCGCGGTCTTCCTGGGTGAGCGGGTCACGCCCGTCCAGTTGGGCGGCTGCGTGCTGGTGGTGCTGGCGATCTGGCTGTCCCAGCGCCAGCGGCGCTGAGCGCGGGCCGGGTCGTTCGACCGGCTGCCGAGTCTCGACCCGGCCCCGGGTCGAGACGGCCCGGGAGACCCCGGATGAAGCCGCCCGCACCACCGGGCCCGCCCCGCTCGCGAGGGCCCTGCGCGGACTCGCACCGGAATCCGGCTGCTCCCCCGTCGACTGGCGGACGCCGTGTGGCGGCTCCCCGCCCTGGTGGGCGGCGAACGCGTCCATTAGCGTCGGGGCATGAAGTTTCTGGTACGTGAACGCGTGTTCGACATCGGCGACGACTTCTGGGTGACGGACGAACAGGGCACCAAGGTGTTCTGGGTGGACGGCAAGGCCCTGAGGTTGCGCACCACCTTCGAGCTCAAGGATCCCAAGGGCGAGGTCCTCATGGTGATCCGCAAGAAGCTCTTCAAGGTCCGCGACCAGATGAGCGTGGAGCACGACGGCTCGACCGTCGCCACCGTCCGCAAGCGGCTCTTCAACCCGGTCCGGGACAAGCTCAACGTCGAGATCAAGGGCGGCGAGGACTGGGAGGTGATCGGGAGCTTCTTCGACAAGGAGTACTCGATCAGCGACAAGGAGGGCACCGTCGCGGTCGTGTCCCGCAAGTGGTTCCGGATGCGCGACACCTACGCCGTGGACGTCAACACCCACCGGCGCGACCTCGCCGGGGACCCCGCCCTGGTGATCGCGGTCGCCGTCGCGGTGGACGCCCTCACCAACGACGACGGTGACGACGACTGACCCCCGCCCCCGGTTCCGGTAGCCAGCTGTAGTGCCCGACCCCCTCAGATACCCCAGACTGGTGCGAGTCGGCGGATCGACGCCGACGCGGAACCTGGCTGAGGAGCACGGAATGCGGAAGGTGTGGGATCGGCCGTTGCGGGCGTGCGGCCGCCTGCTGGCGGCGCTGGTCTTCGGGATGCTGACCCTCGTGATGGCGCCCCTGACCCTGGTGGTGGCTCTGGCGCTCCCGTTCAGCGGGGTGGGGACGTTCCTGGCGTCCCGGTGGGTGCGGCTGGTGACGCGTTGGGCCGACTGGAACCGGCTGCGTGCCGCACGGTGGCTGGGGGTCGACGTCCCCGACCTTCCGCGACCGCCCGACCACGGCTTCCGCGCGCTGGTGGGCGCGCCCGCCACCCACCGGGTGCTCCTGTGGATGCCGCTGTTCTCGGTGGTGAGCATCCTGCTCGGATGTCTGGCCCTGATCGGCCCCGGCATGCTGGTCAACACCGTCGACTCACTCCTGTGGTGGGCGTACCCGGCCGGGTTCCAGCCCGAGCAGCTCGGGTATCCGGTGACCGGCTGGGGGGTCGCCCTGCCCACCGCCGCCCTCCAGTTCGCGGTCGGCCTGGCGATCCTGCGATGGGCGACGGTGCCGATGTGCGACGCGCACGCCCGGATGTGCGTCCGCTCCCTGGCTCCCTCCGAGCAGGAGGTGCTCGCCCACCGGGTGGACGAGCTCCAGCGGACACGCGCCGGGGTGGTGGACGCGCACGGCGCGGAACTGCGACGGATCGAACGCGACCTGCACGACGGCACCCAGGCCCGGCTGGTGGCGATCGCCATGCAGCTGGGCGTGGCGAAGGAGGCCGCCTCGGACCCCGCGGTCGCCGCACTGCTCGAACAGGCGCACACGGGAACCGAGGAGGCCATGACCGAACTCCGCGACGTCATCCGGGGCATCTACCCGCCCATCCTCGCCGACCGGGGCCTGCCGGGCGCCCTCACCGCGCTGGCCGGGCGGACCACCCTGCCGGTGCGGCTGGACGTGACCGACCCGGGCACCCTGCCTGTGGCGGTGGAGACCGCCGCCTACTACGCGGTCACCGAGTCGGTCACCAACGCGGTCCGGCACAGCGGCGCGGAGACGATCTCCGTGCGCCTGGCCCGGGAGGACGACCTGTTGAGGGTCGAGGTGTCCGACGACGGGCACGGCGGCGTGGACGAGTCGGCGGGGAGCGGGGTCCGTGGGCTGCGCCGCAGAGCGGCCGCGCTGGACGGGAACGTGACCGTGCACAGCCCCGCCGGGGGACCGACGACGCTCAGGGTGGAACTGCCGTGCGGATCGTGATCGCCGAGGACAACGTGCTGTTGTCCGAGGGCCTCAAGCTGCTGTTGTCCACCCGGGGTCACGAGGTGGCCGCGGTGGCCGAGGACGTGCCCGCCTTCGCTGCGGCCGTGGACCGGCACCGCCCCGACCTCGCTCTGGTGGACGTGCGCCTGCCACCGAGCTTCCGCGACGAGGGCATCCACGCCGCCATCGCGGCTCGCGCCGCCCACCCGGGGCTGCCCGTCCTGGTGCTGTCCCAGTACGTCGAGCGCGACTACGCGGGCGAGCTGCTCTCCGACGGCCAGGGCGGGGTGGGCTACCTGCTCAAGGACCGGGTGGGCCGGGTGAGCGAGTTCGTGGAGGCCCTGGACCGGGTCGCCGGGGGCGGCACCGTGATGGACCCGGCCGTCGTGCGGCAGCTGCTCACCACCCGCAGGCGGGACCCGCTGGAGACCCTGACCGCCCGGGAGCGCGAGGTCCTGGCCCTCATGGCGGAGGGGCACGACAACGGCGAGATCGCGGCGCGGCTGGTGGTCACCACGAACGCGGTCCACAAACACATCGGCAACATCTTCCACAAGCTCGACCTGGCGCCCACGGACAGCGGTCACCGCAGGGTGCGGGCGGTCCTGGCCTACCTGAGCCGCCGCGCCTGAGCCGCCGCCGCCTGGGTCGCCTGGGGCCCGCGGGCGGGTCGGGGCGAACGCCGCGGTGGGCTTGCGGGGTCAGGAGACCCGGGCCCCGGCCCGGTCCTCGCGCGCGCCGCGACGGTTGAGCAGGGCTCCGGCGACCGCCGCGGTGAAGAACATCAGCACGCCGTACACCGCCGAGGGGATGGCGATCTCGGTGCTGTTCAGGACGGTCACGGCGATGGTGAGCGACAGCGTGGTGTTGTGCAGGCCGATCTCCATGCAGGAGGCGACGGCCTCGGGGCGCTCGGTGCCCACCAGGCGGGGCGCCCAGTAGCCGGTCGCGAGGCTGACCACGTTGAAGACCAGGACCATCAGGCCGACCGAGAGGATGTACTCCGGCAGGTTGGCCCACTCGGCGGCGATGGCCCCGACGATGACCGCGACCAGCACGAGGACGGAACCGAGCTTGACCGGCTTCTCCATGCGCTCCGCGAAGGTGGTCAGCTTCGCGCGGATGAGCATGCCGACGGCGACCGGGACGAGGATGACCGCGAAGACCTGGACCATCTTGTCGGTCTGGAGACCGATGGACCCGCCCTCGGTGAAGTAGCCGAGCGAGAACCCGGTGATCAGCGGCAGCGTCACCAGCGCGGTGAGCGAGTTGATCGCGGTCAGCGAGATGTTGAGCGCGACGTTGCCCTTGAACAGGTAGCTGTACAGGCTCGCCGTGGTGCCGCCCGGGGACGCGGCCATCATCATCATGCCCACCGCCAGCAGGGGCGAGAGGTCGAAGCGGGTGACGAACACCAGGACCAGACCGAAGCAGAAGAGCGGCAGCAGGAGGATCTGGCAGCCCAGGACCAGGACGATGGTCCAGGGCATGGAGAGCAGTCGGGTGAAGTCCCGGACGGTCAGGGAGAGTCCCAGGCCGAGCATGATGATGCAGAGGGCGACCGGCAGGCCGATCGTCGTGAGCGCGGAGTCCATGGGGGGCACCTTGGGGGAAGGGCCGCTGGGGGCGGCGGGGGGACGGTCGGGGTGGTCGCGTGACCGGGGCGCACCGGAACGGCACGAATCAGTGACCTGCGCCACAAGCTACCTACAAGTAGGAAATAGTGGCACGCGTCACCCCGACTGACAAGACCAGCTCCCCCTCCGCGCCAGGTCAGGCGGCGGGCCAGGAGCTCCCGGTCATGTCGTAGGCCAGGTGGAACCAGACCTTGCGGATACTGGGGTGCCCGTTGTCCCCCCACGTGGTGGCGAAGCTGTCGATCAGCGCCAGCCCCCGACCGTCCTCGGCGGTGAGGCGTTCCTCGGGGGGCGACGCGAACAGCTGACCCCCCTCGTCTCTCAGCACGTTGACGGGGGTCCCGTTGTCCCTGCACGTGACCGTCAGCCCGTTCGGCCCCCGGTCCACCCGGATCACGAAGCTCTGGCCCGGCTCCCCCGACCTGCTGTGCCGGATCGCGTTGGTGGCGAGCTCGGCGCCGAGCAGGGTGAGGACGTACTGGTAGTCCGAGTCCCGACCGGCGGCGCAGGTGTCCAGGAAGGCGCGGACCATGGGCACGCTGACGGGCTCACCCGCGAACTCCCAGCGCCGTTTGGTGAACGGGACCGGGACACGCCCGTTGAAGTAGTGCCGGTACTCGTCCGGGACCCTCGCGAGAACACCGTCCTCGTTCCTGATGAGGGTGGGCACGGCAACGAGCGTGGGCATGACTGACTCCTTCGGCGGGGCGGCTCAGTGGACGGGCGCGCCGGAACGGGGGCGGCTGCGGGAGTGTCCGAGGGGGGAGGGGGAGGGCTCGAACCGGTATGACCTTACGCGATCACATCGTCGCGGAACAGGGGAGCCGGGTGTGGTGAGTTCCCGAATTCGCCGCATCCGTTCCCTTTTTCTCACTCCGCCCGGGCCAGCGCCGCCTTGGCCGCGCCCTCCGCGCGCTCCCGGTCGCTGTCGACAAGGGCCAGCCTGCTGCGGCGTTCCAGCAGGTCCCCGACGTTCAGAGCTCCCTCGTGTCGCACGCCGAAGCGCAGCTCGGCGGGGGTGATGCCACGGGCGACGGGTATCAGCGCCGCCGGATCCCCTCCGGCCTCGGCGATCACGTCGAGTGCCTCGGTTCCGTACCGGGCCACCAGGTGGCGCGGAGCGTCCAACGCGTCGAGCTCCTCGTGGGACGCGGCGCCCACGAGCGGGACCGCGCGGGTGCGGCAGGCGCTCGCGGGGAGACGGTGCGCCGCCACGAGCGCGTCGACGGTCTCCTCCGCCATCGCGCGGTAGGTGGTGAGCTTGCCGCCGACCACCGTCACCGTCCCGTTGGGCGCGACCGAAACGGAGTGCTCGCGGGAGAGGTTGGCGCTGGTGTCGTCGCCCTGGAGCAGCGGCCGCAGCCCCGCGAAGGAACCGATGACGTCCGACCTGGTCAACCTGGTCCTCAGGACCCGGTTGAACTGGGCGAGCAGGAAGTCCACGTCCTCCTCGGGGACCTCGGGGACCCGGGCGGCGGGGCCGTCCACGGGTTCGTCGGTGAGCCCGGCGAAGACCCGGCCGTCGGGCTGGGGCAGCGCGAACACGAACCGGCTCACGCTCCCCTCAAGCGGGACGGTGAGCGCGGCCGTCGGGTGGCCGAGGCTCGCCCCGTCCAGGACCAGGTGGGTTCCCCTGCTGGGGCTGAGCCGGATGCCGGGGTCGAGGGCGTCGGCGTGCACACCGGTCGCGTTCACCACCCCGCGCGCCCGGACCGGGATGATCCGGTCGGTGAGCTCGTCACGCAGGACCACCCCGTCCGCGCTGACGCTCTCGGCGGAGCAACGGGTGATGATCCGGGCGCCCTCACGGGCGGCGGTGCGGGCGATGCCCACGACCAGGCGTGCGTCGTCGACCAGCTGGCCGTCGAAGGACAGGATGCCGCCGAGCAGCCCCTCCGTCCGCACCCCGGGCAGGAGGCGGGTGGTCTGGCGGGCGTTCAGGAGGCGGGGGGCGCGCAGCACCGAGGACGGGGTCCCCGAAAGTACGCGCAGGAGGTCGCCCAGTCCCATCCCCGCGCGGACGAACAGGGGGCGGGCCAGGCCGGACCCCCGGAAGACGGGCACCACCATGGGCATGGGTCGGACCAGGTGGGGCGCGGTGACGCGCATGAGGACATCGCGTTCGCGGGCGCTCTCGTAGGCGATGCCGACCTGCCCCTTGGCGAGGTAGCGCAGCCCTCCGTGGACCAGTTTGGAGCTCCAGCGGCTGGTGCCGAACGCCAGGTCCTCGCGTTCGACGAGCACTGTGGACAGGCCGCGCGAGGCGGCGTCCAGGGCCACTCCCGCGCCGGTGACTCCCCCGCCGACCACCAGGACGTCCACCTCGGGACGCGCCTCCAGCTCGGCGAGGTCGGCGGCGCGCCGGGCGGCGTTCAGGGATGCGGACCGGGTGTGCTGCTGCTGACGCATCGGGGCGTCCTTTCCGATGAGGTGGGCCGGGGAGCAGGGGCCGTGAACGGTGGGTCAGGGCCTCAGGTAGCCGTCCAGCATCGTGGACAGTTCCTCGACCAGACCGTCGTGGTCGAGGACTTCGGCAAGGAGGCGGTGGGAGGTCACGGTGTTCTGCACGGTGACCATGAACAGGTGGGCGAGGACGGCGGGGTCTCCCCCGCGCACCGAGCCGTCGGACTGCCCCTCGGCGACGACCGGTTCGAGGAGTTCGAGCGCGGCCAGGTGGCTGCTGCCGAGCCGGTGGAAGGTGTAGGTGGCCAGGAGTTCGGGTTCGGTGTCCACGATGCGGGTGACCAGCGGGTGGGCGAGCATCGCGCGGGCGACCCTGGCCGCGTGCCGGACCAGTTGCGCGCGGATGCTCTCCGTGCCGCCCGTCCTGTCGGTCACGCGGGCACCCACCTCCTCGGCGACGAGGATGCGCCGGAGCTCGCGGGTGAGCAGGTCCGCGACCAGGGCGGTCACGTCGGGCCAGCGCCGGTAGACGGTGGGCCGGCTGACGCCCGCGCGCCGGGCCACGTCCGTCAGGGTGGTGCGGCGGACGCCGAAGGCCTCGACGCAGGCACGGGCCGCGTCGAGGATGTCGTCCTCTACGTTACGTTTTGACGCCATGTGTAAAACTGTAGAGCATGACCCACGATGCTCGCACTGAACACGCCCCAGTCAGCCTCGCCGACACCGTCGACACCGCTCCGGACATGAACTGGTACGCCTGGGGCGACCCCGCCAAGGCCAAGGAGCTCGAACCCGGGCTGCGCGAACTCGTCTCCCAGGTGTTGCGCGCCGAAACCAGGGACATGCCCCCGGTGGCCGCGGAGGACGTGGAACTGCCCGCCTCCCGCCTGGACGGCCCGCTGACCGCGAGGTTCACCGAGGTCCTCGGGGCCGAGCACGTCATCGTGGACGACGCCGCCCGCCTGGTCCACGCGGGCGGCAAGAGCACCCCGGACCTGCTCGCCCGCCGAGCCGGGCGTGCCCCCGCCCCCGACGCCGTGCTCTACCCCGCCGACCACGACGAGGTGGAGCGGGTCCTGGCGCTCTGCTCGGCCGAACGCGTGGCCGTGGTGCCCTTCGGCGGCGGCACCAGCGTGGTGGGCGGGGTCTCCCCCCTCGACGGCGGCTTCCGCGCGGTCGTCACCCTCGACCTGCGCCGCCTGAACCGGCTGGTCTCCCTGGACGCCGCGTCCCTGACCGCAGTCCTCGGCGCGGGGGTGCGCACCCCGCACGCCGAAGCGATGCTGGCCGAGCACGGGCTCACCCTCGGGCACGTGCCGCAGAGCTACGAGTACGCGACCATCGGCGGATACGCCGCCACGCGCTCCAGCGGGCAGGCCTCCGCCGGGTACGGGCGGTTCGAGGACATGGTGGTGGGCCTGCGGGTCGCCACCCCGCGCGGCACCCTGGACGCCGGCGGCGCCCCGGCCTCCGCCGCCGGACCCGACCTGCGCCGTCTGTTCGTGGGTTCGGAGGGCACGCTGGGCGTGATCACCGAGGTGGCCCTCCGCGTCCGTCCGAGGCCGAAGCGGGTCCTGGACGAGGCCTGGTCCTTCCCCGACTACGCCACCGGGGTGGACGCGCTGCGCACGCTCGCCCAGTCGGACACCCGGCCCACCATGGCGCGGCTGTCCGACGAGACCGAGACCTTCGTGAACGCGGCCCTCGGAGGGCGCGAGGCCGTCCCCGGCTGCCAGGCCGTGCTGGGCTTCGAGGGCGGCGACGCCGAGGTCGAGGCGCGCGCGGCCGTGGTCCGGGAGGTCATGGAGGCCGCGGGCGGCACCCCGCTCGGCCCGGACCCGGTGGCGCACTGGCGCGAGACCCGCTTCCACGCGCCGTACCTGCGCGACACCCTGCTGTCGGCGGGGATCCTGGCGGAGACCCTGGAGACCGCCGCGTCCTGGAGCGACCTGCTGCCCCTGTATACAGCCGTGGTGGGCGCCCTGACCGGTGCCCTGGACGACGACGAGAGCGGGGCCGTGGTGCAGTGCCACGTCTCGCACACCTACGCCACCGGCGCCTCCCTCTACTTCACCGTGGCCACGGGGGCGGGCGAGGACCCCGCCACGCGCTGGGACCGTGCCAAGCGGGCGGCCTCGGACGCGATCGTGGCCAACGGCGGCACCATCACGCACCACCACGCCGTGGGCACCGACCACCGTCCGTGGATGGAGGCGGAACTCGGCCCGCTGGGCGGCGAGGTGCTGCGCGCGGTGAAGTCGGCGCTGGACCCGGAGGGCGTGCTCAATCCGGGCAAGCTCATTCCGGAGGCCTGAGCGGTCGGCGGGGGGGGGAGAAGGGGGCGCGGACTCCGAGAGGGTCCGCGCCCGGCCGCGCGGTCAGGTGGCCGGTTCCGCCTCCCGGGAGACCTGCCGGTACAGCTGCTCGGAGAGCCGCTCCACGTAGTCGAGCGTCTCCGCCTCGTCGTAGTGGCCGTAGAGGTTGTGGCCGCCCCAGACGCGAAGGTTGGCAGTGACGAAGTCGAAGTTGGCCAGGGCGGCCCGGTCGGCGCTGCCCGAGTCCTCCAGGATCGCGACGGTCCCCGCGTCCCCGACCCTGGTCTCGCGCCAGTCGAGCACGTCCCGGCCCGGTTCCTCGTCGAAGGCGCCGCCGTCCTCCCAGGTCAGACGACGTTCCTGCACCAGTTCGACGACGAACTCGTTGAGTTCGCGGGCGGCCTGCGCGTCCTGCGGGTGGGGTTCGAACAACCAGACGGTGAGCCACAGCGGTTCGCGGTCGTCGCGGTCGCTCACCTGGCAGGACAGGAGACCGAGTACCTCGGGGTCCCCTCCCCCGGCGTCTTCGCGTCCGCCCTGGAGGTCCCGGTACTGCCCGGTCGCCCTCGGGCTCCGGACGCCGGGGATCTCGTCGGTGATCTCGCGCGGCAGCACGGTCCCGCACCCCGGCAGGGAGGCGTAGGGGCCGCTGCCTCCGGAGAAGGACGCCACCACCACCCCCGTGGACACCAGGAGCAGGGCGACCGTGCCGATGCCGCCCAGGATCGGCCCCCACCTCCGACGGGGTCCCCCGCCCGGTCGGGGATGGCCGGGACCGGTGGGCCGGGGCCCCGACGGCGGTTGGCCGGGTGGGCCCGGGTGGCCCGGGAACGGCTGCTGACCGGGCTGCCCCGGAAACGGAGGCTGCCCCGGGTGGCCCGGAAACGGAGGCTGCCACGCCTGCCCCGGCTGCCCCGGGTGGCCCGGGTGGCCCGGGAACGGCTGCTGACCGGGCTGCCCCGGGAACGGAGGCTGCCCCGGCTGCCCCGGGAACGGAGGCTGCCCGGGCGTCCCGGGGAAGGGGCCGGGCGAGCCGTGGGAGCCCGGTACGCCGTAGGGACCGTGCGGGGGCGGGGGCTGTCCCATGGAAGTGCCTCGTGATCCGTGTCACTGGAAGACAGGTGTCTTCGGAAGGGGGTGCGTAACCCCCTCACTTCTACCCGGCACCGGCCCCGCGCACCCGCTCACGGGCGCCGTCTGTCCGCTCCCGGCCACTCCGGAACGGCGCGCTCCGCCCCCGCACCCGTCCCGTGCGGGGTCGGAGCCGACCGCCTACTTCTCGGCCGACCGCTTGAACTGGCGGGCGAGGTCGCCGCTGACCGACTCGACGGAGTTGAACAGGTCCTGCACCTCACGAGCGTTCTCGGTGTCGCTGACCACGATGCCGCCCGCGATGTTGTCCGTGACGAACGCGCCCATGGCGAAGCCGTAGGTGTCACCGCCGCCCTCAGCGGTCGTGGCCACCGCGACACCCTGGTCACCGACCGACGTGTAGTTCCACAGAACCTGCCCCGTTGTGCCGTACCCGGGGTCCATGTCCGAGATCTCGCCGGGTTCGGCGGGCTCGTCCAGGAAGTCCTCGGTCACCTCCTCCTCGGTGAAGACCTCTTCCACCTCCTGGAGGGCCACCCCGTCCTCGGGGTCGAACAGCTCCGCGTAGACCTCGACGCTGACACCGTTCGCCTCACCCGAGCACGACAGGGTGCCGTACGAGTCGCCGATGCTGTTGGACTCCGGGTCGAACTCACCGGACAGCGAGGGGACGGACCCCTCGAAGACGGGGCTCAGGACGTCGCTGTCGAAGGCGTCGGCGCAGTTGTCTGGCATGGACGTGTACACCGAACTGGAGTTGACCGCGATCAGGACCCCGCCGATGGCCGCGACGAGCACCACGGCGCCGACCGCCGCGCCGACGATCAGACCGGTCTTCTTCTTGGGAGCACCCTGCGGGCCGTGGCCGGGCGGGTACTGCCCGGGGGCGCCGTACGGGGGGAACTGGCCGGGAGGACCCTGCGGAGGTTGCTGACCGAAACCCGCGGGCGGCCCCTGGGGCGGCTGCTGTCCGTATCCGGGCGGCGGGCCCTGCGGGGGGAACTGGCCAGGAGGACCCTGCGGCGGCTGGCCGTACCCGGGCGGCGGCCCCTGCGGCGGCTGCTGGCCGTACCCGGGCGGCGGGCCCTGAGGGGGCTGCTGGCCGGGGTAGGGGCCCTGCGGGCCGTTCGGGGGCGGGGGCTGTCCCATGGGGTTACCTCGTGGTCTGATCTGTAGAAATCGGGCCCTTCAAGTTCTACCGGACACCGGACGTGAAGAATCTCCCCGCGTCCTCTTTCGGTCACCTTCCGTCGTCGGGATCACCCCCGACGAAGGCGTCCGCGTCCTCGCGCACCCACAATGGGACACGTGAAAGGAACACTCCGTATCCACCTGGGCTCGGCCCCCGGGGTCGGGAGCACACACCACGCGCTGGCCGAGGCCAGACGCCGGGCCGAACGCGGGACCGACGTCGTGGTCGGCGCGGTCCACACCCACCGCCGCGCCAAGACCTCCGCGCTGCTGGAGGGCCTGGAGACCGTCCCTCCGCTGCCCACCGGCGCCGTGGACACCGCAGCGGTGATCACCCGCGCGCCCCGGCTGGTCCTGGTGGACGACCTCGCCCGGCCCAACGAGCCCGGGTCCCCCAACCCCACCCGCTGGCAGGACGTGGAGGAACTCCTGGCCGCGGGGATCGACGTCCTGTCCACCGTGGGCGTCCACCACCTGGACTCGCTGTACGACGTCGTCCACCAGATCACCGGGGTCCGGCCCGAGTACACCGTCCCGGACCGGGTGGTGCGCGCCGCGGCCGAGATCGAGCTGGTCGACGCCACCCCGCAGGAGCTGCGCCGCCGGATGGCCCACGGCGACCTGCACCCCGCCGAGCGGGTGGACGCCGCGCTGGCCGACTACTACCGCGAGGGGAACCTCGCGGCCCTGCGCGAACTCGCCCTGCTCTGGACCGCCGACCGGGTCGAGGAGGGCCTCAGCCACTACCTGGGCGAGCACGAGATCCGCGACACCTGGGAGGCCCGCGAGCGAGTCGTGGTGGCCCTGACCGGCGGGCCCGAGGGCGAGACCCTCATCCGCCGCGCCGCCCGGGTGGCGGCCCGCTCGCGCGGCGGGCGCCCCCAGCCGAGCCACCTGCTCGCGGTGCACGTGGTGCCGCCGAGCGGGATCGGTGAACGCCCCACCGGAGAGCTGCTGCGGCAACGGCACCTCCTGGCGGAGCTGGGCGGCACCTACCACCAGGTGGTCGGCGCCGACGTGCCCTCGGCGCTGCTGGAGTTCGCGCGCGGCGCCCACGCCACGCAGATCGTCCTCGGATCATCGCGCAGGCGGCCCTGGCAGTACGTGTTCGGCCCCGGCGTGGGCACGATCGTGGCCCGGGAGTCCGGCGACATCGACGTGCACATCGTCACGCACGAGGAGGTGGGCCGGGGGCACTGGCCGCTGCCCCCGCCGGGGCGCGGCCTGAACGAGCACCGGCGGCTGTGGGGGTGGACGCTGTCCCTGATGGCACCCCCGTTCGTCACGCTGGTGCTGGCGCTGCCCGTGTTCTCCGAAGTGGGTCCGGCCGCGGACCCGCTGTTCCTGTTGCTGATCACCGTCGCCACCGCGGCCGTGGGCGGTCTGCGCCCGGCTCTGGCCTCGGCGCTGTGGAGCGCCGTCCTGCTCACGGTGCTGCTCTCACCCCTGCACGGCAGACCCTCGGTCTCCCTGGACAACTTCCTGTCGATGACGGCGTTCATCCTGGTGGGCGGGTTGGTGGCCACCATGGTGGAGATGGCCGCCCGGCGGTCGTCTCAGGCCCTGCGAGCCCGCGCCGAGGCGGACGCGGTCGCCCTGCTGGCGGCGAGCGTGCTGTCCGGGAACGAACCGCTCCAGGCGCTGCTGCGGCGGATCAGGGAGACCTTCGGGCAGCGCTCCGCGACCCTGTTGGAACGCCTGGACGACGGCCGCTGGTACCCCGTGCACAGTGTGGGCGCTCCGGCGTGCGAGGCCCCCGACGAGGCGGACGCCCTGGTGGCGGTCTCCGACTCCGTGGCGCTGGCGTTGCGCGGACGGGTGCTGCCCGCCGCCGACCGCGGGGTGATGGAGGCCTTCGCCACGCACGTGGGGATCGCGTTGGAGCACCAGCGGCTGGCCTGGGACGCCGCCGAGGCGCGTGGCCAGGTCGCGGGCAACCGCATCCGCACGGCGCTGCTGGCGGCGGTCTCGCACGATCTCCGCACACCGCTCACCTCCATCAAGGCGAGCGTGTCCAGCCTGCGCGCCACCGACATCCAGCTCTCGGAGGAGGACCGCGCGGAACTGCTGGAGACGGTCGAGGAGTCGGCGGACCGGCTGAACCGGCTCATCGGGAACCTGTTGGACATGAGCCGGGTGCAGACCGACAGCGTGCGGCCGCAACTGCGACCGGTGGCGCTGGAGGAGGTGATCCCGGCGACGCTGCTGGGGGTGCCGGGCGACGCGGTGGTGGTGGACGTCCCGGACGGTCTGCCCCGGGTGCGCGTGGACGCGGGGCTGCTGGACCGGGCCGTGGCCAACGTGGTCACCAACGCGGTGCGGTACAACCCCGATCCGCGTACCCCGGTGCTGGTGGCGGCGAGCGCGCACGGCGACAGCGTCCAGCTGCGGGTGGTGGACCGGGGGCCGGGCGTCTCCGACGAGGCCAAACAGCGGATGTTCGAGGCCTTCCAGCGGCTGGGGGACGCACCCCAGGGAACCGGTGTGGGGCTCGGCCTGGCTGTGGCGCGTGGTTTCGTTGAGGCGATGCACGGCACCCTGGCTCCCGAGGACACCCCGGGTGGCGGACTGACCATGGTGTTCACCCTGCGTGCGGTGGACGAGGCGGACAAGTGAGGAGCGGCATGCGGGTCCTGGTCGTCGACGACGACGTGCAGATCATCCGGGCGATGCGGATCAACCTGAGGGCGCGCGGCTACGACGTGGACACCGCCCCGGACGGTGAGAGCGCGCTGCGCCTGGCCTCGGAGCGCCACCCTCACGTGGTGCTCCTGGACCTGGGGCTGCCGGACATGGAGGGTGTGGAGGTCATCCAGCGGCTGCGCGGCTGGTCGCAGGTGCCGATCATCGTGCTCTCGGCCCGGCACTCCGCCGGGGAGAAGGTGCGCTGCCTGGACCTGGGCGCGGACGACTACGTCACCAAGCCGTTCGGGATGGACGAGCTGCTGGCCCGGATGCGGGCCGCCGAGCGCCGCGCGGTCCAGGCGGAGGAGGCCCCGGTGGTCCACACCGACTCCTTCGACGTGGACCTGGGAGCCAAGCGCGTGACCCGGGACGGCGAGGAGGTGCGGCTCACGCCCACGGAGTGGCACATCCTGGAGCTGCTGGCCCGAAACGCCGGACAGCTGGTCAGCCAGCGCCAGCTCCTGCACGACGTGTGGGGGCCCAACTACCAGAACGAGACCAACTACCTGCGCGTCTACCTGGCCCAGCTGCGCCGCAAGCTCGAACCCGACCCCTCACACCCGCGCCACCTCATCACCGAGGCCGGGCGCGGCTACCGCTTCGAGAGGGAGCGCTGAGCCTCACTGGGTGACCGCTCCGCACAGGTCCATCATCAGGTCGAACTCCACCGAGTCGGTCTGCCCGCGGTTGGCCTTGGCCACCGCGAAGCACGGGGCGAAGGCGCGCACCCACTCCATCATCCGGTCGGGGTCCACGGACATCGTCCGGGAGAGCGTGTCCACACGGCGTTCCACCTCGGCGACGTCGGCGGCCCTCCACACCGCCCAGTCGACCGCGTCGGCGGCACCGTCGCCCAGGCAGGCGCGGGGGTCGAGGACCACCAGGCCGCGTTCGCCGCCGTCGATGACGTTGCCGGGGTGCAGGTCGCCGTGGAGCGGGACAACGTCGACGTCACCGTGGGCCAGGTCGCGGGCCTTGGCCGCACCCCGGTGCATCGCGGCGGCCGGGACGGTGTCGGCCGCGGCGCCCTCCTCGCGTTCGCGTCCCCACATCTCGAACACGAACTGCACCCGGGCGCTGAGCGGCCGCAGTTCCATGCGTTCGGCCGGACTGACCTCAACGCTGTGGAGTTCGGCGATGAGGCCGCCGATGGTCTCCATGGACGGGACCACGCCGGTGGCGGCCACGGTGTCGCCCTCGACCCGTTCCATCAGGAAGGCGCCTCGGTCGGCGTCCACACCCCACACGTCGGGTACGCGTCGGGAGGGCGCCCACATGCGCAGGAGGTCGGCCTCGGAGACGGAGAGCCCGCTGTCCGGGGAGAGTTTGAGGACTCCCTCACCGCCGTCCGCTCTGCGCACGTAGAGGACGACGGACGTGCGCCCGTGCGGGGCGGGGCCCTCGACGGAGAGCCGCCACTCGGAGGACAGCTTCTCGACGATCGCGGGCAGTTCCGCCAGCCACTCGGTGACGTGTCCCCCGAAGCGCCTCTCCAGACGACGACGCTGTCGGGCGTCGACGAACTGCGCTGTTCCGTCGTTCATACATCCACCTTCGGTTCGCTCACGCCGGTGCCCGCCGTGGAGGGACCGCGCACCGGGTCGACGTTCGGGTGCCTCGGGGCTGTGGCCCGCGCCGTCGCCGCGCCGCGAGGGCGTCGAGGCGACGGCGGGCACCGCGTCGCGGGTGCGAGGAGTTCCCGCCCCTGAGGCACATACCCATCCTCGCGGCGCTGGTAACGGCGTCGTGGCTGTTCGTGGTGGTGCCGCCGCGAGGGGCACCGGCCCGGCAGGTCAGGTGAGGCGCCCCTTGGCGGCCCGGTGCTGGGCGAGGAGCGTGTCCACGACCAGTTCGGACGGCCACAGCGGCGCGGTGATCGCGGTGGTGTCGAGTCGGCGGAGGAGGTCGAAGTCCGGTCCGTCGACCAGTCTCCAGGCGGCCACCGCGACCTGGTCCCGGCCGTCGCGGCGCAGCCGTTCGACGGCGTCGATGACGGACGGCGCCCAGGTGCGCAGGTAGCCGACCTGGACCGGGGAGGAGAGGCGTCGGCTCAGCATCCGGGCCACGTCCATGACCACCTGCCGTTCCTCGGTGCCGGTGGTGCCGTCGGCCGCCAGGACCACGCCGTCGTCGGGCCTGCGGCCGGAGTCCGCGAGCCGCCCGGCGAGGTCGGCGACGATGGACGGGACCGCTCCCAGTGGCGGGGTGTGGCAGGAGTCCTCCATGCGGCCGAGGTCCAGGCGGGTGAGCAGGTGGGCGCTGGCGACGTCGCCCCCCGCGACGAAGGCCGGCACCACCACCTTGGGGCCACGGACGGCGTGGACCGCGGCCCTGACCTCGTCCGGGCTGCCGAAGGCCGCCGATACGGGCGCCTCGCCGCGCGCCGCCACGGCCTCGGCCAAGCCGCACAGGGCCTCTCGTCGGTGGGCGTCTCGGGAGTCGTCGGCTACGAGAACCATCGTGGGGACCATGATCGGCTCCTTGGGATCGCTGAGGCGTCTGCCATGGTCCACTGAGCGTAGGCACGTGGGATTTCCGGAAAGCACCCCAGTGTTACGCGGAGGAAAACAGCAGACAATGGCTGTGATGGTTATCACCTGGGGAAGTCTTGGTGAATCATAACAATCCACCACGAACGTCGGCGTGTCCACTTCTACTGAGAGTGGCGTGCGTCTCCGACTGGCGGCGCGGCACTTCCGTGAATCTCGGGGGCTTTCGAAGTAACACCACTGACCTCCCGTAACACGCAAATATCCCGACAAGTGAAGGCCGCACGACGCCTACGGGAACCGGGTTCCGATTCTTTGCTACCCCAGGGGCTCGCCGCCCGAAGAATTCTCCCGACCTCTCCAGAGAAATCCGACGCGAATAAACGACCGAGGCGAATGCACGGACCGTATGCACGTGCCACTGAATGCGCACGTTCTCGAACGCGCCGAGGAAGGGGGACCCGGCCTCCCGTCCACTCCTCCGAGACGCCCCTCCGTTGCCACACTGGAACGCCTGTTGTCAAGGGTGCGCACTCCCCCACTACGGCAGAACCACACACCACTTGACGTGGGGAGACAGGGTGCGAGTCCGGCGTGATCACTTGCGATACCCCCGCACCGGCAGCACACTGGGAACCACATGGGCAGGGACCTCGGGTCCCACCAACGTCCCGCTGTCCCACCCGGCACGAGCCGGAGGGGCCTCCCCACAGCGCGACGGGGCCGCCCGCCCCGCCACACGGACAACACCACCGAAGACCACCGAACCGTCCCAGACTGGAGTTGAGCATGGCCGTCCACCCTCGGGTGCAGACGCTGACCCAGGCTTTCCTCGCCAATGCCGACCAGGAGGCCCCTGGCCTGGTCCAGGGCCTCTACCTGACCGGTTCGGTCGCCCTCGGCGACTTCCGCCCGCACACGAGCGACGTCGACTTCGTCATCGTCACCGGCCGCCGCGCCGAGCGGGAGGACCTGGACGCCCTGCGCCGCGCGCACGCGCGCACGCGCGGCGAGGTCCCCCGCCCCCAGTTCAACGGCATCCACGTCACCTGGGACGAGCTCAACCTCGATCCGTCGGCCTGCGGACCCGTCCCCTCCGTCACCAACGGCCGCTTCCGTGACCGCGCCGCCGTCGACGTCAACCCGGTGACCTGGCACGTCCTCGCCGAGCGGGGAGTCACCGTACGCGGCCCGCACCCCTCCGAACTGGACGTGTGGGACGAGCCGGAGAGCCTGCGCACCTGGTCCCTCGGCTCCCTCGACGAGCACTGGAGCCGCTGGCGGGAGAAGGCCGGACGCCTGGTCACCCCGCGCGGCCTGGCCGTCCTCGGGTCACTGGCCCCCTCCTGGAGCGTGCTGAGCGTCAGCCGGCTGCACTTCACCCTCAGGACCGGTGAGATCACCTCCAAGTCCGGCGCGGGCCTGTACGCCCTGCACGCCTTCCCCGAACGCTGGCAGCGCATCGTCAACGAGTGCCTGCGCGTCCGGCGCGGCGCCCAGGCGCCCTCCCTGTACGAGAGCGCCCTGGCCCGCCGCCGTGCCGCCCTCGACTACATCGAGATGGTCCTGGACGAGTCCCTGCGGCCGGGTCTGGCCACCTGACCCGGGCCGGTCGGCCCACCGGACCGGGCAACTAATCTGGGGGCATGACCATGCGCCCCATCGTCCGCTTCGGCGACCCCGTCCTCGTGACCCGGACCGCACCCGTGACCACCTTCGACCAGCGCACGGAGAAGCTGGTCCGCGACCTTCTCGACACCGTCGACGCCCCCGGGCGCGCCGGGGTGGCCGCCACCCAGATCGGGGTCGGCTCCCGCGTGTTCAGCTACGACGTCGAGGGCCGCACCGGATACGTGATCAACCCCGAGATCGTCGAGCTCTCCGAGGAACTCCAGGACTGCGACGAGGGCTGCCTGTCGATCCCCCGGCTCTGGTACCAGAGCCGCCGGGCCCAGCGGGCCGTGGTCCGGGGCGTCGACCTCCGCAACGAGCCGGTCACCGTCGAGGGAACCGGTCTGATGGCGCAGTGCCTCCAGCACGAGACCGACCACCTGGACGGCATGCTCTACATCGACCGGCTGGACGCCGAGACCCGCAAGCGGGCCCTGCGCGACATCCGCCGCTCGGACTGGTTCCTGCCCTCGGAGAAGCCCGCACCCTCGACCGCCGTCCGCCTGCCCAGCGCGTTCGGCGGCTGACCCCCCACGCGCTACCGGGCGTTCGGGGTGGTCACCCGCTCCGGGTATCTTCTGGACAGACCCCCGCTCAACCCCCACAGCAACGCGAGTCAACTCACTGTGCACGTATCACCGAGACCTCGTATGGTCCGCTGAGCAACTCCCTCCCGTGACGGCGTAGCCGTCCCCCCGGCGCAGCGGATGCTCTCGGATCATCCACGGAGCAGAAATGACATCCACTCCTCGTAACGCCTCTCGTCGCGGCCGGTTCACGGCGTCCGTCGCCGCCATGACCGCACTCGTCCTCGTCGGCCTGCCCGGTGCGGCCCACGCCGACCCGGACGACGACGTCGACATCGACGAGCTGAACCAGCGGGCCGAGGAGCTGGAGGAGACCTACGACGGCGAGCTGCTCCAGTACACCGAGATCAAGGACCGCGTGGAGACCGCCGAGGCGGACCTGGAGGAGCTCGACGAGCGCCTGGAGAAGTCCCGCGGCGGGGTGTCGGCCATCGCCGCCGCCCAGTACAAGGGCGACGGTTTCGACCCGACCTTCCAGATCGTGTTCTCCAGCCAGCCCGAGGACATGTTCGCGGACGCCGCGACCGTCGACTACCTGGGCCAGAGCCAGGCCGAGCAGATCGCCGAGCTCATTTCGCTCCGCGACGAGCAGGCCGAGCTCACCGGCCAGCTCCAGGACGAGATGTCCGAGGCCTCCGAGCTGATCGACGAGCTGGAGGAGCAGCGCGAGGAGGTCACCAAGCGCATCGAGGAGTACGAGGCCGAGCAGGTCCCCGAGGCCCCGGAGAACCCCGGCAACGGGTCGATCCCCGACAGCGCGCGCGGCGGTGGCTGGGACCAGACCACGCCCCGGATGGCGGCCATCCGCGACGAGGTCATCATGCAGTTCGGCGCGCCCTACCCGGTCGGCTGCTGGCGTCCGAGCAACGACGACCACGGCACCGGTACGGCCTGCGACTTCATGATGAGCGCGAACGGCGCCGCGCCCTCAGCCGAGAACAAGGCCCTCGGCCAGCAGATCTCCGACTACGGCATCGCCAACGCCGACCGCCTGGGCATCAAGTACATCATCTGGGAACAGCAGATCTGGCAGTCGACGTCACGCCAGTGGACCTGGATGAACGACCGGGGCGACCTGACCCAGAACCACTACGACCACGTGCACATCAGCTCGTACTGATCCTCCGGCGCGGCGCCCGGGCCCGTGCGAGCGGCAGGACCGCGACCAGGGCCACGGCGACCACCGCGAACGCGGGGCCGTACCCGGTGAGCTGGATGAGCAGGCCGAGACCGACCGCCCCGACCCCGGTGCCCGCGTCGAACCCGATGTTCCAGGCCGCGCTGGCCCGGCCGTACCCGGTCGGCCCGGCGCGGCCCAGCATCACTGTGACGGTCTCGTTCTGGACGGCGCCGAACCCGAGACCGAACAGCGCCGAGCCGCCGAGCACCAGCAGGGACACGCCCACACCGGGCGTCCCGTCGCCGTTGGCCCACAGCCCGGCGGTGAGCAGGCCCGCGCCCGCGGCCGCCGCGAGCGTTCCCGGCATCAGCAGGACGGTGCGCCGGTGGCGGTCGTACAGGACACCGGCGGTCCATCTCCCCGCGACGACGCCGATCGCGTAGGCGGCCAACAGCGAGCCGACCAGCCAGGCCGCCCGTTCGAACGGGATCGCCAGGAAGGTGACCACGCCGCTGGCGGCCGAGGACACCGCCAGCATGATCACCAGCGGCGCCGCGAGGGCGACCATCAGCGCCAGGCCGCGCGGGGAGGCCGAGGCGTCCTCCGTGCCGACTTCGTCGTGTCCCGCTCCGCGCAGCGCGGCCCGGTTGCGGCCACCGTCCGCGAACCAGATGCCGGAGGCGAGCACCGCCGCCACCACGCCGCAGATCCCGGTGAGCCAGAAGGCGGTGTCGAACCCGAGGCTGAGCGCCAGCGCCACCCCGCCTGGCAGGATCACGATCTGCGGCAGGCCGACAGCCAGGCCGTAGTAGCCGGTGGCCCTGCCGACCTGTTCCCTCGCCACCAGCCGGGCGGCGAGCGCAGTCCCGGCCACGGTCACCATCCCGAAGCCGACGCCGCGCACCGCGGAGATCGCCAGCAGCGGGCCGAGATCGGTGGTGAGGGCGAACAGCGGCATGGGCAGGCCCATGATCAGGGAGCCCACGGGGAAGGTCCACCGGTACCCACCCGCGTGGTCGAGGAGCCACGGCATGGCCAGCTGGGTGAGGACGGTGGTGAGCATGAAGACCGCGGTGGTGCCGCCCGCGCCGAACTCGCCCGCCCCGCCCCGGCTGGCCCACAGGGGCACGAGGGGGAGGACGGCGGCGAACCCGCACAGGCTGACGGCGGTGGCCATGATCAGGAGGCCGAAGCCCCGCCCCCGGAGCCCGGGAAGGTCGTCACCGTTGGGGGCGGGGGCACCGCTCCCGGCCGAGGAGGAACGAGATCGGATCATCCGTCCTTTCTAATGGAGCCGTGGCGGACTGTCGACACGGCTCGTCCTTCCCCTCCGGTCCCCTAGCCCGGCTGTTCCGGCTGGGGCAGCCGCTCCCCCAGCCAGACGCGCAGGCGGTCCACGAGCTGGGGAGTGACCGCCCTTTCCGCGTGGCCCATGCCCGGGATGATCCACAGGTCCTTGGGCTCGCGCGCCGCATCGTGGATGGAGGCGGCGTGCGAGACGGGGAAGTAGCTGTCGGTGTCGCCGTGCACGACCAGGAGCGGGACCGGCGCGACCTCCCCGGCGACCTCCCGTGGCTCGGCCGGGGTGGGGTTCCAGCGCTGGTCGGTGACGCGGACCTTGCGGAAGCGCCGCAGGAAGGCGCGGCCGAAGCTGCGGCCCACTCCGAAGGTGAGCAGGCGCATGGAGCGGGTCCCCCGGTAGTACCAGCGGCTGGGGGCGCTCACGGACACCACGGCGCTGACCCCGCCGAAGATGGCGGCGTGCCGGATGGCGACGGCGGCGCCCATGGAGAAGCCCAAGGTGGCGATGTGGGTGTACCCGAGTGCGCGCAGGCGGCCCACGACCGCTTCGAGGTCGTGGATCTCCGCGTCGCCCACGGTGCTGCGTCCGCCGGACCCGTGGTGGCCGCGGAAGTCGAAGGTCATCACGTCGCCGACGGACAGCAGGCCCTGGGCGACGGCGCGTGTGTGGGGGCTCCGGTAGGTCCCGGTGAAGCCGTTGGCGAGGACCACCACGGTGGTTCGGGGCGCGGCGGCGCGCAGCAGCACGGCGTCGATCCCCACCCCGTCCGAGGTGGTCAACCAGAAACGGTTCTCCTGGGGCTGGGCGATGGAGTGGTCAATGGCGTCGGACACCACTCCATCGTGCACGATCAGTCCCGGTATGGGGAGTGCGGCCCCAGTGTGTCGGCCCCGGCGCCGTGGCCCGGGTGGTGGCCCGTGAACCCCTGGGGCGGCGGTGGCTGGTGTGGCGGTGCCTGGTGTGAGGGACCCGGCGGGAACGGCCTCTGCTGGGGCTGGCCCTGGCCGGGAGGGTAGCCAGGCGGCGGCCCCTGCGGGTGCCCCATGGGAGGCGGCCCCTGGGGAGGCGGCGGGCCCTGCGGGCGCCCCTGACCGTACCCGGGAGGCGGACCCTGCGGGTGAGGCGGCTGCGGCGGATACGGGTGGGGGTTCGCGTGCGGCGGCACCGAACCGTAGGGGGGCGTACCCGCGTGCTGCCCGCCGGTCACCGGCGGACCCTGTTCCGGAGGCCCCTGGGGCGGGAGGCCGCGCGGCGGCGCCTGGGCGTCGGCGGGCTCCTGACCCACCGGCTCCGCCTCCTGGTCGACCGCCTCGAACTCGCCCGTGCGACCGTACTCGTCGTCCGCGTAGTCGTCGGCGTACTCGTCCTCGTACTCGTCGTCGTAGTAGTCGTCGAGGCGCAGGGACTCCTCCGCGGCCTCCCGCTCCGAGGCCGGGGGGAAGACCACCGAGCGCAGGTTCAGCGCGACGTGCACCAGCACCGGGACGACCAGGCTGCCGGTGCCCAGGTACAGCACGGTGAACAGGGTGCCGGAGAAGCCCGCACTGAGCAGCCCCCACCAGCCCTGGTAGGCGTGGGCCAGCGAGAAGAGCACGACGGACAGCACCGCCGCGATCCACAGCGGGACGTCCATGCTGGCGACCAGGGTGATGAACAGGCCCCGGTAGAGGAGTTCGCCGAACACGCCACCGGTGACCGCCATCCCGGCGGCCAGCGCCCTCTCGCGACCGGTGCGCGGCAGCAGCAGGTACTGCCTGTGGCCCGGCTGCGGCAGGGTCATGGGCTTGGGGGCGCTCCGGCGTCCCCGGTGCGCCTTGCGGCCCCGACGCCCGCCCTCGGCCTCGGCTCCGCGCCGGGAACGCCGGGACGGGATCGGCAGGCGGTCCCGGGTGGGCAGGCCGTTGACCAGCACCCAGAAGGCGGCCAGCGCGATGGTGCCGCCGATCGCGGCGCCCACGATGGGCCCGAAGGCGTCCGGGGTACGCAGACCCAGGTCCACCAGGTTCAGGTTGGGCGAGAGCAGCAGCACCACGAGGACCAGCAGGCCCCACAGCACGTGGATCGCCATCGTGACCGCGTACAGCAGCCCGAGGGCGCGCTCGTCGCCGTTCTCACGGCGCGACAGCCACGCGAACGCGCGCCGTCCGAGCAGGGGTTCACCGAACGCCGCGAAGAACAGCAGCAGGACCGTCAGAAGGGTCCCGGCGAGACTGAATTGAGGGAGACTCTCCGACCATGGCACGGGCACAGCCTAGAAGAACGACCCGGGTCATAGAGCCACACAAGCGCCCATGACGGAAGTCGACCGGCGTACCCCTTGTGGTCGGGGCCGTGAGGAGCGACCGTGGAGAGTGTCGCAGGTCACTCAAGCGGTGGTCCTGTCCGACCACCGACCGGACCCGGAAGGGCTGGGTAGACGAGGATGGTTGATCGAACCGAAGCCGTACCCGGGGCCGCCAGGCCCCAGGACATCCGCAACGTCGCTCTGGTGGGGCCCACCGGCGCGGGCAAGACGAGTCTGGTCGAGGCGCTGCTCCTCGCCGCCGGGGAGATCAGGCGCCCCGGCAACGTGGAGGAGGGCACGACCGTCAGCGACCACGACGAGGTCGAGGTCCGCCAGAGGAGGTCGGTGCACCTGACCGTCAACCCGGTCATGGTGGGCGACGTCAAGGTCAACCTGCTGGACACCCCCGGTTACGCCGACTTCGTCGGTGCGATGCGCGCCGGGCTGCGCGGCGCCGACGCCGCCCTGTTCGTCATCTCGGCCATGGACGGCGTCGACGGGCGCACCCGCATGCTGTGGGAGGAGTGCGCTGCCGTGGGCATGCCGCGCGCGGTGGCCGTCACCAAGATCGACCATCCGCGCGCCGACTTCGACGCGGTGGTGGCGCGCTGCCAGGAGGCGTTCGGCCCCGGTGTGCACCCGGCGTACGTGCCCGCCATGCGGGGTTCCGGGGACCAGCGCACCCTGGTGGGGCTCTGGGGGCTCGTCTCGGAGCGGTACCACGACTACTCGGAGAGAGGCGGCCCGGGCTCCGAGCCCGTCCCGTGCGCGACCCCCGACTGGCTGCGTGCACAGGCGGGCCCGCTGCGGGAGACCCTCATCGAGGAGGTCATCACCGAGAGCGAGGACGAGGCCCTCATGGAGCGCTACATGGAGGGCGGGGAACTCGACCCGGACCTGCTCATCGCCGACCTCAAGCAAGCGGTGGCGGCGGGCGGTTTCCACCCCGTGCTGGCGCTCAGCCCCACCCACGGTGTGGGCGTGCGGGAGCTCCTGCGCGAGCTCCCGCTCTCCTGCCCGGACCCGACCCGGCGCCCGTTCCCGTCGGTGACCCGCCCGGACGGCCGGCCGGTGGAGGGGTTGTCGTGTGACCCGGACGGCCCGCTCGTGGCCGAGGTACTGACCACCACCAGCGATCCCTACGTGGGCCGCGTCAGCCTCGTCCGGGTGTTCTCCGGGACGCTGCGGCCCGACACCGAGGCCCACCTGCACGGCCACGGTGTGCGCACCGGACCGCACGACCCGGTGGAGCTGGACCGCTCCGGGGACGACGAGCGGCTGGGGTCGCTCTCGGTCCCGCTCGGCGCGAGGGCGCGACCGGTGGGCGAGGTGATCGCCGGTGACCTGTGCCTGGTGTCGAAGCTGCCCGAGGCCCGGACGGGCGACACGGTCTCCGCGCCAGAACTGCCGCTCCGGGTGTCGCCCTGGCACTTCCCCGAGCCCACCATGCCGGTGGCGATCCACCCGGCCTCCGCCTCCGACGAGGACAAGCTGTCCCAGTCGGTGGCCCGGCTCCTGGCCGAGGACCCCTCGCTCCGGGTGCGGGTGAACCCGGAGACCCACCAGATGGTCCTGTGGTGCCTGGGCGAGGCCCACCTGGACGCCTCCCTGGACCGGCTCGAACACCACTACGGCGTTCGTGTGGAGACTGAGGACGTCCTGATCCCGCTGCGGGAGACCTTCACCGTCCCCGTCCAGGGAACCGGCCGCAACGTCAAGCAGAGCGGCGGGCACGGCGAGTTCGGCGTGTGTCGGATCAGGGTGGAACCGCTGGAGCCCGGCGCGGGGCTGGAGTTCGTGGACCAGATCGTGGGCGGTGTGGTCCCCCGCCAGTACGTGCCCTCGGTGGAGAAGGGCGTCCGTGCGCAGATGGCCGAGGGCGTGGGCGGCGGGCACCCGTTGGTGGATCTGCGAGTGACGCTCCACGACGGCAAGGCGCACTCGGTGGACTCCTCCGACGCGGCCTTCCAGAAGGCCGGGAGGCTCGCGCTGAGGGACGCCGCCGCGTCAGCGAGGCTGGCGGTCCTGGAGCCGGTGGACACGGTGACCGTGGAGGTCGACGACGCCCACCTGGGCGCCGTCCTGAGCGATCTGTCCGCCCGGCGCGGTCGCGTGGTGGGCACTGAGGCCGCACCCGGCGGCCGGGTGGTGGTCCGGGCGGAGGTCCCGGAGCTGGAGATCGTGCGCTACGCCGTGGAGTTGCGTTCCGTCTCGCACGGCACCGGGGTGTTCACCCGGGACTACGTGCGCCACGAGCCGCTGCCCGCCCAACTGAGCCACCGCCTGGGACACCAGTAGGCGCGACGCTAACCGGGCGCCTCAGCCGGAAACACGAGCCCCAGCCACCAGGGCTTCCCGTGACGGGACCGTCCCAGCCACATGCAGAGGGCCAACCGGGGCACCTCAGCCACAGGCGTGAGCCCCGCCCGTACACCCCAGCCACAAGGGGGGTGCTTTCGTTCGGTGCCGGAGAGGGTTCTGGAGGTGGTGGAGGTGGGATTGCGAGGAACGAGCCATCACACCGAAGACACCGAAGGTTCCTCTGCAAAGGCACCGAACCCGGGCCAAAGCGAAGCGGAGGCCCAAGAAAACACAGCTACAGCACCCGCCCCGGTGTGGTCCGGTCGGCCAACGCGGCGAAGCGGAACGTGTTCACCGGGTGGCTGGAGAGGAGGTTGACCAGCATCACGAAGAACCCGGTGTCGGTGTGGGCGCGCGCGGCGATGTCGTCGAAGTCCACGGCCGGGTACAGGTACTTGCCCGCGGCCAGTACCCGGATGCCCGGTACGCCCTCCGGGCAGAACTCGTAGGCGTGGTTGTCGGCGGTGTACTCCTGTGCCCGGCCCAGGGTGCTGCCCACGCCGGGGATCACCTGGGCGATGGAGACCGCGAACTGGCGCCAGAACGAGGTGTGCCCGGCGGCGATGTGGCCCACCTCGTGGCCGATCACGAACCGCAGCGCGTCGGGGTCGCCGAGTCGGTGGCCCACCTCGAACAGGTCGCTGTGGACGGCCACGTAGCGGCGGAAGCCGTGCCCGGAGGCGAACGCGTTGATGGTGCCGTTGCCCAGGACGATGTAGGCCTCCGGCACCTGGCTCATCCCGAAGGAGCGGGCGGCGTCGGCGACCATCCGGTACGCCTCCGGGAACTGCGCTTCGGTGATGCGTACGCCGTTGACCCTCTGTCTGGCGTAGAGCTGACCGCGCACGAAGAACACCAGCAGGGGGATGCTCAGGAGCAGCAGTGGCTCGTTGGGGTCGCCGGACAGTGCCCGGCTGACCGCCCCCACGACGGCGAGGACCGTGACGGCGACGCAGCCCACCAGGAGGGGTGTCTCCCGGTGGTGGCGCAGGGAGCGGCGGACGCGGGGGTCACCCCATCGCCAGAGGCTTGCCCCCACGTGCGGTCAGAGCCGGTACTGGGCGTCGGGCAGGTCGTCGTCCGGGCCGGGGGGCGGTGGCGCGGAGTGGGCGCTGCCCATCGGCGGCGGTCCCCCGAAGGCCGGTCCGGCGGGCGGGCCCGGCGGCGGTGCGGGGACCTCGTCCTCGTCCATGATCGCGGCCATGTCGGTGGACAGGGTCGATTCCTCGGCCTTCTCGCTGCGCCACTCGTCGCGGATCTCCTGGTCCTGGCGGCCCATCACCGACTGCATGTCGGTGTCGTGGGTGGACTTGCCGGGCTCCTCCGGCCAGGCGGAGGAGGCGGCCAGGAAGGCGCTGTCGTAGGCGTCGTTGGCCTCGTCCGAGAAGCTGGGCTCCGCCGGGCGCGGTCCGGTCAGCGGGTCGGAGAGTGGGTCGAAGGAGTTCGCGGGCCCCTCCGAGGGGGTCGCGGTGCGCGCCGAGTGGCCACCGGGGTCGGTGTTGCCGCGCGGGTCCGCCGTGTCGGTAGGCGCCGGACCCGGGAAGGCCGAACCCACGGGGGCGGCGGAGGGAGCCGGCGCCAGGGCGGCCGGGTTGGGGTTGTCGCTGCCCACGTAGGACAGCGCCGCGATGGTGAGCGCGGCGAGCCCGGCCCGCAGGGTGGGTTCGCGGTCGGGTGAGAAGTACGGCGAGTGGTTGCTCGGGACGTTGCCCATCTTCTCGTAGGGCGTGTCGCCGGGGGCGCTGTCCCACACGTCGTGCGGTGTGGCGCCGACGAACCAGAACACGTACGGGATGGGCTGCGGGTCCTCGGGCAGCCCGAAGCGGCAGAAGTCCTCGGTCGCCGGGGAGGGGTCCGGCAGGTGGATGACGTAGTCGCCGCCGAAGTAGGCGTGGTGGGCCGCGGCGACGTCGGCGGTGCTGGCCGGGTCGTTGTGGGTGACCCCGCTGCTCTGGAAGCGCTCGACCTCGGGCTCGCGGCTGGCGCCCGAGGCGGCCGCCTCGGCGCGCACGATGCGCTCGATGGCCTGCTCCAGCTGGTCCGAGACGTTCTCGTTGAGCGCCCGGGTGCTGATCTCCAGGTAGGCCTCGTCGGGGATGATGTTGGCCTTGGTGCCCGCCTGGATCCTGCCGACGGTGAGCACCGCCATCTCACTGGGGCTGATCTCGCGGGACACCACGCCCTGGAGGCGGGTGACGATGTTGGCGGCGATGAGGACCGGGTCCACGGTGGTGTGCGGCTGGGAGGCGTGGCCGCCCTCGCCGAAGATCCGCACCCGGTAGGCGCTGGCCGCGCCGAGGATGATCCCGGCCCGGTGGGAGATGAGCCCGGCGGGCTGCGGGCCCAGGTGCTGGCCGAGGATGACGTCCGGGCGGCCGAAGCGGTCGTAGAGGCCGTCGTCGATCATCCCCTGGGCGCCGTCGAGGCTCTCCTCGCCGGGCTGCGCCACGATCATGATGGTCCCGGCCCACTCCTCGCGGGTCTCCGAGAGCAGGTCGGCGACGCCGATCAGGCAGGCGGTGTGGGCGTCGTGGCCGCAGGCGTGCATGACGGGTACCTCGGCGCCGTCGGGGCCCTCGGCCCTGGCCGTGCTGGCGTAGGGCAGACCGGTCTTCTCCTCCAGGGGGAGGGCGTCCATGTCCGCGCGCAGCATCACCGTGGGGCCGGGGCCGTTGCGGAGGATGCCGACCACACCGGTGCCGCCGACGCCCCGGTGGACCTCGTAGCCGGTTCGGTTCAGCCATTCCGCGACGACGCTGGCGGTGCGCTGTTCGGAGTGGGAGAGCTCCGGGTTCTTGTGGAGGTCGACGTAGACCCCCTCGACGAGCGGGAACAGCTCGTCTAGGAGTCGCATGACCACGCTTCCGTGCTGGGCTGCACGGTTGGGGTCCACCGCGTGCGGCACGGTTTCCACCGCCTTCTTCGTTCTCGACTGGCGGGCAGTGACAGTTTGACTGGGGGTTCTGCCGCCTGGGGGCAGCCTATCGGCGTGTCCGTCGCCGGTTCACACCGACACGTTCGTGCCGCGGTGTGCCTTGGTGCCCCTCGGTGGTGCCCATGGGTTAGGGTCTGCACACGGTAAGCCATCCCACACCCGTGTCCACGGGTGCGCGCGCCCTCGCGGGTCCCGGTTCCTCGGACCCCGGCACGCCTCCGGGAACTTTTACCTGATTTGTGCGAACTACTGGCATACCGCAGTATGTCTCAGTAAGGTAACGGAACTGTGTTTGCGCAACGGATTCGCCGGTGCCCCCCTCGCGCGCCACGCGGCACCACGCCATCGGACCACTGCCCCTGACCGAAGGTCGACCCCAATCCCGCACGGAGGGTCGCGGGACCGACATACCAAGCCCCAGAAATCAGTGATCTCGGAGTCCCTAGTGGCCTCATCCACGACCAGTCCGGCACCCCAGTCCGCGGAGAACGGGGACGGCGCCGCCGCCCCGGCCCCGGGAGCCCAGGCCCCGACGGCAGCGCGACCGCCGGGCCGTGACGCCCGACTCGACAACGCCAAGTTCATCCTCATCGCCCTGGTCGTCGTCGGCCACGCGATCGAGCCGCTCTCCGACTACGGGCCCGCCAGTGCCCTCTACTACTGGATCTACTTCTTCCACATGCCCGCGTTCATCATGATCAGCGGCTATCTCTCCCGGTCCTTCGACTCCTCGTCGATGCGGGTGGAGAAGCTGGTCCTGACGCTGGCCGTCCCCTACCTCGTCTTCTGGACCATTCACCAGGCGATCTACACGGTCGAGCGGGGCGGACTCCCGGACACCCTGTCCGTGCTCAAGCCGACCTGGACCCTGTGGTTCCTGGTCGCCCTGTTCCTGTGGCGCCTCACCGTGCCGGTCTGGCAGCGGCTGCGCTGGCCCGTGGCGATCGCCGTGGTCATCTCCCTGTTCGCCACCACGGCGGACCTGGGCAGCACCCTCTCGATCGGCCGGGTGCTCAGCTTCCTGCCGTTCTTCGTGCTGGGGCTGAGCCTGCGCCGAGAGCACTTCGCCCACCTGGACCGGCTCTGGGTGCGGATCGGCTCCGTGCTGGTGCTGGGCGTCACCGCCGTCCTGGCCGTGCCGGTCTCGGACCGCCTGAGCAGGGACTGGCTCTTCTGGAAGGAGAGCCTCACCGACCGCGACATCGACCCGCTGATGCCGAGCATCGGTCTCCGGCTGGCCTTCATGGCCATCGCCCTGGTCATGACCATCGCGGTCCTGGCGCTCACGCCCAAGAGGGAGACCTGGTACACGTCGCTGGGCGCCTACACGCTCTACGTGTACCTGGGCCACTCGGTGTTCCTGATCCTGCTCAAGAACACCCCCTGGTACGACCTGATGTCCGGCCCGGTGGCCCTGGCCACCACACTGTCGCTGGGCCTGGGGCTCACCCTCCTGCTGTGCACCCCGTGGGTGCGCGCGTGCATGCGGTGGGCGGTCGAACCACAACCCACCTGGTTCCTGCGCCAGGACGACAAGGGACTGGCCAGGAAGGAGGCCGACGCGAGGAAGCGGACGGCCGAGAAGGAGCGTGCGTCCGCCTAGACGGACGGACCGACACGCCCGCAGACGGGAAGAGGGGGCGCCTTCCGCATCTCGCGGAAGCGCCCCCTCCCTCGTTCGGGCACCCGGCTCCGGGTCGGGCTCAGCTGCCGCCCGCGCTCGCCGGGGTCACGGCGGCCAGCTCACGGCGGCGCGCCTCGAAGCGGCGGGACTCCTTCCACAGGCGGGCCACCAGCACCACCTCGAAGAAGCCCAGCGCCAGGCAGGAGAAGACCGCCACCGGGATGATCAGGCTGTTCAGCGGCGTGAAGAAGGCGACCAGGACGGTCACGGGCGCCACCACGCACACGAACATCTCGAACTCGATGCCGCTGAACAGGTGCGGGCGCACCCGGTGCTTCAGCAGCGCGTTGCGCACCCGGGGGTAGAGGCCGCGGGGAGCCGGAGCGTCCGCGTTGCCCGGGGTCTCCGACACCTCGTCGTCCTCGGGGTCGGACACGTCGGGGTTGGTGGCCTCGTCACGCAGCCGCTCGGTGTCCCCCGAGGCCACGGCGAGCGCCTGCTTCATGGTCTTGCGGGTCTTGGCGACCTGCGAACCGTTGAGGTAGCGCAGCAGGTCGAAGAAGACCACCACCGGCGCGACGATCAGGTAGGCGGCCTGCCCCGTCACCAGCCACTGGCCGATCAGCAGGGCCATCACGCAGCCGAAGAAGCGGATGCGGTCGAAGACGAAGTCGACCCAGCTCCCGAAGACCGATCCGGTGCCCTTCAGGCGGGCGATCTTGCCGTCCATGCAGTCCAGGACGAAGCTCAGGTGGAACAGCAGGGCACCGGCGAGCAGCCAGGCCCAGCCCAGGGGACCGGCCCAGATCGGCGCGGCGAAGCAGATCGCGGACAGCAGGCCCAGCACGCCCGCGCCCAGGGTGAGCTGGTTCGGTGTGATGTTGGTCCGGTTCGCCGTCCACACCACCATGCGACCCGCGAGCGGATCGACCAGGAAGACCGTCCACCAGGCGTCCTTCGCCTTGTAGGTCTCTTCCTTGACTTGCGCGAGCGTGAAACGCGACATGCGGGGTTCTCCTGGAGGGCCCTGTTAAACCCGTGAACGCCTACGGCGCGGAGGAATCGGCACCGTTCGAGGGCAGGGGCGAGGACCGGGTTGAGGCGGGAATCGAGTCATCATGCCAGACGGGGGTACCCCCAACCTAATCGGTGACGGCATACTTGACAGGTAAGAGGGGGATCAACAGGGTGCCGCCCGCGCGCAGTCGGGCGGAGTGGTCCACCCCCTTCGGTCTTGACCGAGGTAGAGGCATTGCGTTTTCTCAACGACCAGGTTCCCAGCCAGGACCTGACCTACAGCGACGTCTTCATGGTCCCGGGCCGCAGCGCCGTGGGTTCCCGGCTGAGCGTCGACCTGTCCTCCCCTGACGGCACCGGCACCACCATGCCGCTGGTCGTCGCGAACATGACCGCCGTGGCGGGCCGCAGGATGGCCGAGACGGTCGCCCGTCGGGGCGGTATCGCCGTCATCCCGCAGGACATCCCCTTCGAGGTGGTCTCCGACGTCATCGCGTGGACCAAGCAGCGCGACCTGGTCTACGACACCGCCATCACCCTGAACCCCACCAGTACCGTCGGTGAGGCGCTCAACCTGCTGCCCAAGCGGGCGCACAACGCCGTCATCGTGGTCGACGACGCGCGCCGCCCGGTCGGCGTGGTCACCGAGGCGGACTGCGCGGGAGCCGACCGGTTCGCCCAACTGCACGACGTGATGTCCGCCGAGTTGCTGACCATCCCCGAGGGCACCGAGCCGCAGGCCGCGTTCGGGATACTCCACGAGAACCGGCACCGTCTGGCCCCGGTCGTCGACGGGAACGGTGCCCTGGTGGGCGTGCTCAGCCGCACCGGCGCGCTGCGCTCCACCCTGTACCGGCCCGCCGTGGACGACCGGAACCGGCTGCGCATCGCGGCCGCGGTGGGCATCAACGGCGACGTGTCCGGTAAGGCCGCCGAGCTGCTCGAGGCCGGGGTGGACACCCTGGTGATCGACACCGCGCACGGCCACCAGGAGAAGATGATCTCCGCGATCCGCAAGGTCCGCGCGCTGTCGCCGAACGTGCCGATCGTCGCGGGCAACATCGTGACCGCGCAGGGCACCCGGGACCTCATCGAGGCCGGGGCCGACATCGTCAAGGTCGGCGTGGGTCCGGGCGCGATGTGCACCACCCGGATGATGACCGCCGTCGGCCGTCCGCAGTTCTCCGCCGTGCTGGAGTGCGCGGCCGCCGCCCGTGAGCTGGGCAGGCACGTGTGGGCGGACGGAGGGGTGCGCCACCCGCGTGACGTCGCCCTGGCCCTGGCCGCCGGTGCCTCCAACGTGATGGTGGGTTCCTGGTTCGCCGGTACCTACGAGTCGCCCGGCGACGTCATGCGTGACGCCCAGGGGCGCCAGTACAAGGAGAGCTTCGGAATGGCCTCGGCGCGTGCGGTGCGTCTGCGCACGTCCGAGGACTCCCCGTTCGAGCGGGCCCGCAAGGCGCTGTTCGAGGAGGGCATCTCGACCGGCCGCATGTACCTGGACGCCGAGCGTCCCGGTGTCGAGGACCTGATCGACCAGATCATCGCCGGTGTGCGCAGCTCCATGACGTACGCGGGCGCCACCTCGCTGGCGGAGTTCCACGAGCGCGCCGTGGTCGGCGTGCAGAGCGCCGCCGGGTACAACGAGGGCCGCCCCGTGGAGAACGGCTGGTAGACGACACGGGTCCCCTTACGGGACCTCCGTGAAGGGGAGGGGTCTTCGGGCCCCTCCCCTTCCGCGTGTCCGGGGCCGGTCCGCCCTAGGCGGGTTCGGCGGTCCCTCCCTGGGCGGCCACGTGTTCCTTGCGGTACTGGCCGCAGAGGCGGTCAGCGTGCCGGATGGGTTCGGGGACGCGGTACTTGGGGGACACGCGCAGGATGAGGTCGGCGGAGCCCTCCAGGTCCACGCGGTGGCCCACGGAGACGTAGACGGGCTTGGTCCGGGCGCGGGTGCGCAGGACGCGGCCGATGACCTCGCCTCCCTCCGCGGCGAGGGTCTCGGTGTCCTCGACCAGTTCGGAGCGGCCGGCGACCATGGGCGTCCACGAGCCGCGCTCTTCCCCCGGCATGGAGTTGCGGCCGTAGAGCACGGACTTGGCGGAGCCGACCACCGGAGCGTCGATGAGGACCCCCAGGTGGCTGGCGATCCCGAAGCGGCGCGGGTGGGCGAGGCCGAAGCCGTCGCAGACGAACACGTCCGGGGTGACGGACAGGCCCTCGATGGCGCGGAGCACGGGGGGCAGCTCCCGGAAGGCGAACAGTCCGGAGATGTAGGGGAAGGACGGGGTGTCGGCGACCAGGGAGGTGTCCACCACCTCCAGAGTGCGGGCGTCCAGGACCACGGCGGCGGCCGCGAGCTCCTTGTCACCCACTCCGTAGCTGACGTCGAGGCCCGCCACGTAGCGCACCGAGTCCGGGTCGAGTGCCTCCGTGCGGACCCGGTCGGCCAGCAGGCGCTGCCGGGCCACCGCCTCCTTGGGGTCGCTCGGCCAGTTCTCCGGGTCGTCCAGGGCCTGGGCCGCCCGCTGCGCGACGTCGCTCACGTGTGTTCCTCGGTTCCTCGTCCGCTCCCCGTCCGGGCTCTCAGGCGCAGTCTAGGCCGGTGAAGGACTGCCCCGCGGCAGGGACTCCGACCCCGGTCCAACGGAAGGGGACGCCGACTGCCCGGTGGGGGTCGGGGTGGTCCATGAGCTGGAAGTGCAGGTGGGGCTCGCTGGAGTTTCCCGAGTTGCCGCACCGCCCGATCCGCTCTCCGACGGTGACCCGGTCGCCCTCGCGGACCTCGGCTGACCCCCTCCTCAGGTGTGCGTAGGCGGCGTACACACCGTCGCCGAGGTCCAGGACGACGTGGTTGCCGATCACCCGGCGCGCACCTCCGAGGCTCCGGACGATCCCTTCGAGGAACATGTAGGGCAGCGCGGGCCAGGTGTCGCGGCTGCGGTGGTCACGTTGGCCGTCGCGCACGCGCACGACGGTGGCGTCGGCGACCGCGAGGAGCGGCTGGTCGAAGGCGGGATAGCCGTCGTCGGGGCGGCGCGAGAGCGGCCACCAGTAGTTGCGGCCCGGGGGTCTGCCCTCGTCCACGTAGACGTCGATCGCGTAGGTCTGGCCGTACTGGTGGGTGCCGTGGCTGGGCACCCTGTCCGCCGGACTGTTGAGTCCCACCCACTCACCGGTGACCGGCGGGGCCACCTCGACGGTGGCGTCCCGCACGGCCTGTTCGGAGGGCTTCCGGGTCCACAGTCGCGGGCCGACGAGGAACACCCCGGCGAGGAGGAGCAGGGGCAGCAGCGGCTCCAAGGGGAGATCGAAGGCGATCGCCACGGCGGCGTAGGCGAAGTACACCACCAGCAGGGGTCCGCCGAGGTTCGTGAGGATGCCGCGCATGCTGGTCTCCCTGAGATCGCCATTTCTACGTAATTACGTATCAACGTACCTGACTTCGAACCCGGGGCCAGCACCCCTCATTTTTCGCGCGCCGATCCTCCCGCCCGTGGTGCGTCGCGTTGTGCGCGAGGACACAGACCCGAACGCTCGGGAGCGCCGCCCCGGAGCAGTACCGTGGAGCCGTGAATTTGTACTGACTGGTCAGTTCAAAAAAGGGGAGGTCGCAAGAATGCGTCGGGCCACCGGAGCTCGTGTGCACGCCGAGGGCGTCACACTCACCACCCGAGAGGGACCCGTCTACACGGGGGTCGACTTCACCGCCCGGCCCGGAACGCTCACCGTCTTCCAGGCGGACTCCGGGGGCGGACGCAGCGCGCTGCTGCTCACCCTGTCCGGCCGGATGAGGCCGACCGCGGGCAGCCTGCACGTCGACGGATACTCGCTGCCCGAGCAGGCACGGAGGGTACGGCGGATCAGCTCGCTCGGGCTGATGGACGACGTCAACGCCCTCGACGACCGCCTGCGGGTGAGCGAACACCTCTCCGAGGCCCGCCTGCTGCGCATGCGCCCCGCGGCGCGGTCCGTGACCGACCAGGCGATGGAGGCGGCCGACCTGGCCGACCTGGACCGCCGCACGATGGTCAAGGAGCTCTCCATGCTGGAGCGGCGGCGCCTCGGTGTCGCGCTCGCGCTGGTCTACGAACCGCGCCTGCTCGTGGTCGACAACGTGGACGGCGGCCTCAGCCGCGAACACCAGGCCGACATGTGGCGGTCCCTGAGGAACCTCACCGACGAGGGACTCACCGTCATCGCCACCTGCGCCGACGCCCAGGAACTCGACGCCGTGGCCGGACCCGACACCCAGGGCCCCCTCCTGATCAGGCAGGGCGACGGCGCGGAGGACGGGGACCCGGCCGCCGGAGAGGACTCCGAGAAGGCACCGACCGAGGAAGTGATCGGGATCGACCGACTGCTCGACCACGAGGACCCCGTGACGGACGCTCCCGGCGCGGGCTCACCGTCCGGGGACGGACCCGCTCCGAAGGGGGGCAGGCACCGTGGGCGTTCGTGACAGGAAGAAGGAGGGCGCCGGGAAGAACGACGACGCGCCGGTCTACCGGTTCATGTCGGTGCCCAGGCTCGGGCTGCTCACCATGCGGTCCTTCCTGCGGTCACCGCTGCCCACAGCGGCGCTGGCCGCGCTCATGCTCATCCCCCTGCTGTACTCCGGCATGTACCTGTGGTCGTTCTGGGACCCCTTCGACCGGATGGAGCACCTGCCGGTAGCCCTGGTGAACGAGGACGAGGGCGCCGAGGTCGACGACGAGGAGGTCAACGCGGGCGAGGAGCTCAGCGACACCCTCCTGGAGCGGGGCGACCTCGACTGGCACCTGGTGGACGCCGCCGACGCCTCCCAGGGGCTGGAGGACGGCACCTACTACGTCACCCTCACCATCCCCACGTACTTCAGTGAGGCCCTCACCTCGCCCTCGCGGGACCGCGAGGACCCGGTCCCCGCGCTGTTGGTCGCCAACTACAACGACTCCAACAGCTACGTCGTACGCCAGCTCGCGGGCAGCGCCTTCAACGAGATCCGCGCGGCGGCGGCCTCCTCGGCCATCAGCGACTACCTGGACCAGATCTTCCTGGGCTTCAACGAGATCCACGGCAAGACGGAGGAGGCGGCCGACGGCGCCGGGGAGATCGCCACCGGCGCCGGAGACGCCGAGAGCGGATCCGGTGAACTCTCCGAGGGCATCGACGGCGCCCACGAGGGGGCCGGCACGCTCAGCGGGGGTATCGGGGAGCTCCACGAGGGCTCCAGGACCCTCGCCTCCGGTGCCACGAGCGCCTCCACCCAGGTCTCCGACCAGGTCGACAAGCTCGACGACCTGGCCGACGAGTGGCTGCCGCAGCTGGAGGAGGACATCCCCGACATCCAGCAGCGCGCCGGGGAGGCCGCGAAGGTCTCCGCCGGGGTGTCCGAGGCCCTGGAGGACCTGCCTCAGGAGATCGACGTCACCGCCCTGAGTGAGGTGGACGGCCGCCTGTCCACCTACCTCCGGGACCACCCCGAGCTCGAAGAGGAGCAGCCCGACCTGCACGCGCTGCTCACCGACCTCCAGGAGGCCATGGACACCGCGCTGTCGGTGGCCGGTTACGTCAACGACAACCGCGAGGACATCAACGCGACCGCCGCCGAGGCCGCCGCGCTCAGCGAGAAGGCCGCGACCCTGTCCGAGGACCTGCCCACCATGGCCGAGGACGCCAAGGACGCGAGGGCCAGGGCCGACGAGCTCGCCGAGGGTCTGGAGGACCTGGCCGAGGGTTCGCGCACGCTCCGCGACGGACTCTCCGAGGCCTCCACGGGCGCCGGGGAGCTGAACAGCGGGCTGGGGCAGCTCAGCGGCGGCGCCGGAGACCTCCACGAGGGCCTGGGTGACCTGGCCTCGGGTTCGGACGAACTCGCCGAGGGGCTGTCCGACGGCACGGACGAGATCCCCACCTACTCCGACGACGGCCGGGTCAGCGCCACCGACATGATGAGCGAGCCGGTCCGTCTGGACAGCGAGGTGGACAACGAGGCGCCCAACTACGGCACGGGCTTCGCCCCGTTCTTCGTGCCCCTGTCCCTGTGGGTGGGCGCCATGGTGGTGTTCATGGTCCTGCCCGCGCTGTCCACCCGGGCCCTGGCCTCCTCCGCACCGTCCTGGCGGGTGGCGCTGTCCGGACGTGTCGTGCCGCTGCTGCTCGGCTGGGCGCAGGTGGCGGTCATGATGACCGTCCTGCACCTGACCCTGGGGTTGCAGGCCCAGAACTGGCCGCTGATGCTCGCCTTCCTGGCGCTCACCTCGGCCGCCTTCACCACGACCGTCCAGTACCTGAACGTGAGGTTCAACGCGGCGGGCCGGGTCGTCGCGCTGGCGCTGCTGGTCCTCCAGCTGACGTCGGCGGGCGGTACCTACCCGATCGAGACGAGTCCGACGTTCTTCCAGGCGATCGGTCCGTACCTGCCCCTGCACTGGGCAGTGACCGCCATGCGCCATCTGATCGGCGGCGGGGACATGATGCTGGTCGCGCAGGCCTTCGGGGTGATGGCCCTGTGGCTCGTGGTGCCCCTGCTGCTCACCTGGAGGGCGGTGAACAGCAAGCGGGTGTGGACGATGTCCACGCTCTATCCGGCGCTGAAGATCTGACATCCGGGGGCGCCCACCACGGGCGCCCCCGGCCCACGAGGTCCCGCCCGGTCCATCTCAGCCACCACCGAAGAACCGAACGGGAGCCTCGACCCCAGGTGTGAGGCCCACTCGCTCACCTCGGACCCAGGATGCCCCCGTCCACCAACCGTCACCTGGCAAAAGGCCCATCCGCCAACCTCAACCACAGGCCGAGAACCCTGCCCGCGCACCTCAGCGACAGGAGGAAGCCGGTCCGCCCCACTTCGGTCACTTCCGAAGAACCGAACGGGAGCCTCAACCCCGGTTGAGTGCCGAGCGCCCGCCTCAGCCACAAGCCGAGGGTCCGCCTGCGAAGCTTGACCACAAGGGGGTGCCCGTTCGGTGCCGGAGAGGGTTCTGGAGGTGGTGGAGGTGGGATTGCGAGGAACGAGCCATCACACCGAAGGCGCCGAAGGTTCCTCTGCAAAGGCACCGAACCCCGGGCCAAAGCGAAGCGGAGGCCCAAAAAGGTGAGAGTGCCGGAGAGGGTTCTGGAGGTGGTGGAGGTGGGATTGCGAGGAACGAGCCATCACACCGCAGGCGCCGAAGGTTCCTCTGCAAAGGCACCGAACACGCATCGAAGCGAAGCGGAGATGCAAAAAGATAGGAAACCGATGAACGTGACCGAAGCAGACAGGCCCCGCAGCGGGCGCCGTGAGGCCACCCGGCGGAAGCTGTTCGAGGCGGCGGTCACGCTGATCTCCGAACAGGGATACGGCTCGACCACGGTCGACGAGATCGCCGAGCGCGCCGGAGTCGCCAAGGGCACTGTCTACTACAACTTCGCTGGCAAGAACGAGCTGTACGCGGCCCTGATGGAGTGGGGCATCACCCGGCTGGCCGACACACTGCGCGCCTCGGTCCCCGCCCCCGAGCGGCAGGTCGAACCCCGGGAGGCCCTGGCGACGGTGCTGCGCGCGGGCGTGGTGTTCATCAGCACCCACGAGGCACTGGCCCGGCTGCTGATGGCCGAGGCCTGGCGCACCAACCGGGCCTGGTACGCGACCATCCGACAGATCCGCACCGAGGCCATCGGCGTCATCACCGGGCAGCTCGACGCCATGGTGGAACGCGGCCTGACGCGACCGGACCTGGACACGGCCCTTGCGGGATCGGCACTGTTCGGCATGGTGGTGACCGTGGCCCTCGACTGGCGTACCCTCCAGCCAGAGCGTCCCGTCGAGGAGATCCACACCACCCTGGCGCACATGGCCGACGGACTCATCGGCTCCCCCGCCTCCCCGCGCTGACATCCTGAAGAAGAACCCCGGAGAGGATCCCCCGCCATGGTCGACCTGTACCCTCTGCTGCCCGTGATCGTCGGTGCCGTCCTGCTGTGGATGGTCACCAGGGACACCCGCACCGAACTGCTCCTGGTCCGCAACGGCGTGCGCGCCAAGGGGAGGGTGATCGGCTACCACGAGACGTCGGTGGCCTCCCGGATGATCGTGCAGTTCCAGACCGAGGACGGCAGGGAGGTCCACGCGGAGCACGAGAACACCGGGTGGATGGCCTCCCGTGCCGGGGAGATCGTCACCGTCTCCTACGACCCGGAGTCCCCCGAGCGGGCCCGGATCGTCTCCGCGCCCTGGCTGAGCCACTGGGTCCGCGGCATGTTCGGGGGGCTCGGGCTGGTGCTGGTGCTCATCGGCCTGTTCCTGGGCTATCTCCACTGGGGGGAGAACTAGGCGCTCACACCGGGGCGGGAGTCTCCTCCCGGGGAGGGGCGTAGCGGACCAGGCGTCCGGGCAGTTCGCCGTTGAGACTGGACCGGGTGCGGACCCGCACGCGGCAGACGAGGTCGGCCAGGCCCGCGCCGTCCGGGCGGACCACCGCGGTACTCGCGTGCAGCGCGACGACGGCGAGGGAGAACCACGGCAGGCCGAGGGCGATCAGCGCGACGACCGGTGCGTGCAGCAGCGCCGTGCGCGCCAGGACGCGCAGCCGGGGGGCCGGTCGGGGCCGTTGCCACTCGGTGAGGGCCAGACGGACCGCCGCCGCCCCCGGGGTGCTCCGGTCGCGGCGCAGCAGCGGCATGACCAGGGCGAAGACCACGGCCAGGGCCAGGAGGGCGCCGGCGAGGACATCGTCCCGTGCGCCGGGGCGAACCCCGCCGCTGGCGCCGACCAGGGCGACGAACGTGGCCGCGCCGAACCACCACAGACCCAGGTCCAGCAGGGTGCCGAGCATCCTTCGGCCGAGGTCGGGGGCGACCCGGTCCGGAACGGCGGCGGGCCAGGACCGGTGCGGACCATAGGGCCACACCACCGGCACCCACCGGGCCGACAGCCAGCCCAGCAGGGTCGCGGCGACGCCGATCCCGGCCGTCTCGAACGCGACGGTGTCGTAGGCGCACGGATACAGGCCGAGGACCCCGGTGGCGCGGACCAGGGTCACCGCGAGGGCCAGGGCGGCACCGAGGGCGAGTGTGGTGAGCGGGCCCCGGCGGAACCGGGCGCGGGCCAGCAGGCCGACCGGCAGGAAGACCGCCAGGGCCAGCGCCGCGTCGCGCACGGTCAGGGGCGGCGCGGTGGCGGGTTCGACGGCGCACAGCCCGTCCGCGGAGGCGGGCAGCGGCCAGACGGCGTAGACGGCCAGACCGAGCCCGGTGAGCAGTGCCGCGAGGGTGAGCTGTCCGGGCCAGCCCACCAGGCGCCCGTACCTCCGGTGCTGTCCGCGCAGGTAGAGGGCGGATGCGGTGACCATCAACAGCGGAATGGCGGCGACCGCCACCTCGATGGCGGCCTGACCTCCGCCGAACGGTTGCCCCATGGCGTGTGCGTTCCCCTTGCTCGTTCCCGGGGCGCCAGGCTAGTACGGGCCGCGCCCGTGTGGGGAGGGAACCGTGATATCACTCTGCGAGTGCCCCCTCGGACCCGAACGCGCTCCCCCGCTCCACACCCCGGAGCCCCATGTGAAGTTCGTCCCAGGGTGAGCGCCTTGATCACCCATCTGGTGGTTCGCGAGCGTCATACGAGGCCTTGTGTGAACAATTCACTACTTCATGGCAGACTGCCTGCACCACCCGGATAATCCGCCGTTTCTCGGGCGAGATACGATCCCCAACGCCGAAAACCCCCGCATGTGGTTACTCTCCGGCGAGCCCACCCCCTGGAGGGACGAGCGCGGACCACACGACGGGAGGTCCGCGCACGCCGGCCCGCAGGACGCGGCCAGGCGACCGCCCGGCTCCGACAGTGCCTGAGAAGACTTTGACGCGGATCGACAGGAGAACCGTGCAGGCAGTACCGAAGAAACGTGGGCGGACCATCGCCGCCCGTATTCGCGCCATGGTCATGATCCCCACCACCGCGCTGTTCGCACTGTGGTTGATCCTCACCATCGTCCTCGGCGGCGACGCTGTCTACCAGCTGATCCGCTCCAAGGCCACCGACGACCTCGTCACCCCCGCGGCCGTCGGCCTCGTCTCCGCGATGTCCGAGCGCTCGGCCACGATCGCCTACATCGAGGACCCCGACGACGCCGAACTGGCGCAGCGGCTGGAGCAGAGCCGCCAGGCCACCGACGATTCGCTCGGTGCCGTACTGGACGACCTGATGGGCTTCGCCGACCTCGCTCCCGGCGAGGGCGGCATGCACATCGAGATGCTGTACGACATGTACCAGGAGATCGGCGACGTCCGTACGAGCGTCGACGACGGTGACGCCTCCCGCGCCGACGTCCTGGACTACTACAACGAACTCGTCCTGCACGGCGCCGACAGCTTCGACAGCCAGGGCCGCGAGGGCAACGAGGGGGACGCGGTCAGCCCCGGCTTCACCGCCATCTACCTCTTCCGCACCGTGGACGTGGCCGCGCAGGCCGACGCCCAGCTCGCCCGCGCCTTCGCCACCGGCGACCTCACCGTCGAGGACCAGCGAGAGTTCACCAGGATGATGGGCGCCTTCGAGGCCCTCCTGGACGCCAACGCCCCCTACCTCGCGGGCGACGGTCTGCTGGAGCGGTACGAGGCCGTTCGGGAGAGCCCCGAGTACGCCACCCTCAACCGGCTCTCGGAGCGGATCACCGACCGCCAGGTCGAGACCACCACGGTCACCGACCCCGTCACCCTCGTCCCGGAGACGGTCGACGACCTCTCCATGCCGGTCTCCGAGTCCGAGTGGGACGCCGCGTACCTGCACGTGATCACCGAGCTCACCGAGCTGGGCGCGGAGGAGTCGCTGTACGCCGCCGAGGTGACCCGCGACGACGCCAACAGCGCGGTGATGCTCGCGGTCGGCGGCAGCCTCGGTGTCGCCGCCGTCATCCTGGTCGCGTTCACCCTGGCCCGACGCTCCTCCCGGAACCTCACCTCGCGGCTGCTCACCCTGCGCGAGGAGTCCCAGGACCTGGCCGAGAACAAGCTGCCCGAGATCATGGGCCGCCTGCACCGAGGCGAGCGCGTGGACATCGTCTCCTCCCTGCCCGAACTGCGCACGGAGGACGACGAGATCGGTGACGTCGCCAAGTCGTTCAACACCGCCCAGCGGGCCGCCGTCGAGGAGGCCGTCCAGCAGACCGAACTGCGCCACGGCGTCAACCGCGTCTTCCTCAACATCGCCCACCGCAGCCAGACGCTGGTGCACCGCCAGCTCCGGCTCCTGGACAAGATGGAGCGCGAGCAGGAGGACCCGGACCAGCTCGCCCAGCTGTTCAAGCTGGACCACCTGGCCACCCGCTCCCGCCGAAACGCCGAGAACCTGCTGATCCTCGGTGGCGAGGCGCCTGGCCGTACCTGGCACCGCCCGATGCCGCTGATCGACGTCCTGCGCGGCGCGATCTCGGAGTCCGGCGACTACACGCGGGTCAAGCGTGAGCGCATCGCCCGCGTGAACCTCAACGGTCCCGCGGTCGCGGACGTCATCCACCTGGTCGCCGAGCTGGTCGACAACGCCGCCATGTTCTCTCCTCCGCACACCCAGGTGCGCCTGAGCAGCGACGACGTGCCCAACGGTGTGACGATCGAGATCGAGGACCGCGGTCTGGGCATGACCGAAGCCGAGTTCACCTCGACCAACGCCCTGCTGGCGGACCCGCCCGAGTTCGACGTCATGCGTCTCAACGAGAAGATGCGCCTCGGCCTGTTCGTGGTCTCGCACCTGGCGCACCGCCACGGGATCAGGGTGCACCTGCGCCCGTCGCCGTACGGCGGTGTCCAGGCGATCGTGCTGCTGCCGCAGGAGCTCATCTCGGGCGACCGCACGCCGCTGCCCTCCTCGGAGGAGCCCGGCGACATCTGGGAGGTGCGCGAGATCGTCGACCGCACCCCCGAGGTCGCTCTGGAGGCGGGCCGGTCCGCCCGGCCCGGCAAGCCCGTACTGACCTCGGTCTCCACCTCCCCGAGCGTGGAGGAGCCGGAGGGTCCGGCCGGCTCCACCGCCCCGGAGTCGGCGGAGAGCGACCTGCTCAGTGCCCCCGTCAGGCAGGACGAGTCCCGCCCCGTCCTGCCCACCCGCAACCCCCGTATCAGCGCGGTGCCGGACGCCCCCCAGGAGGCCCCGACCGGGGAAACCTCCTCACCCGAGGCGAGCGCGCCGTCCGAGACGGCCGCACCCCCCGCCGAGGCACCTGAGAACTCTGAGGAGCCCGAGACCGTCGAGGCGGGCGGAGACCGGCCCGCGCTGCCCAAGCGTCGGCCGCAGGAGAACCTGGCGCCGCAGCTGGCGACCGAACCCACCGAGTCGGGGACCTTCGGACCCAACTCCGGTGGCGCCTCCGCCGAGTCCAACCTGGAGGGCACCGAACGGCTGGCGCGCCTGCGCCGGAACATGTCCGCGTTCCAGCAGGGAACGGACCGTGGACGGCGCGAGAGCAAGCAGAACACCAACGACACCGACAAGGACGCGTAACCGTGACGAGTACCGAAAGCGCTGAGCGCGGCAGCGGAAGCGCCGCGGGCAAGAAGGACATCGACTGGCTCCTGGACGAGTTGCTCGACCGCGCCGTGGGTTCGCGCCACGCGATCGTCCTCTCCGCTGACGGCCTGCTGATCGGCCGCTCCAAGGAACTGGTCAAGGAGGACGCCGAGCACCTGTCCGCGGTCGCCTCCGCGTTCCAGAGCCTGGCCCGGGGCACCGGCCGTCACTTCGGCGGCGGCGAGGTCCTCCAGACCGTCGTCGAGATGGAGAGCGCCTACCTCTTCGTCACGGGCGCGGGTCGCGGCGCCTGTCTGGCCGTCCTGGCCGAGGAGAGCGCCGACGTCGGTCTCATCGCCTACGAGATGAACGTCCTGGTCGACCAGGTGGGCCGTTACCTCGAGACCGCTCCCCGCCACGGGGATGCCGACGAGGCGTCCGGGGAAGCCACGCGATAGGGGTCCGTATGCAAGCGCACGACGAGTTCGATCCTGGTGACACCCAGCACGGTCTGCCGCACCGCGACGCCGTCGGGGGCTTCGGCGAGGAAGCGGCGCCCGACAGCGAGGAGGCCGGACCGCTGGTCCGGCCGTACGTGATCGCGCAGGGCCGTGACCACGCCGACGCCGTCCAGCTGGACATGATCAGCGTGGTGATCGCGGCCAAGAGGGCCGAGGTCGACGAGATGGCGCTCGAACCGGAGCAGCTCCGCATCCTGGAGCTGTGCCGTCGTCCCCTGTCGGTGGCCGAGGTGTCCGCCCACCTGGACATCCCGGTGGCCGTCGTCAAGGTCCTGCTCAGTGACCTGCTCAACCGCGGGCTGGCTCTGGCCCGCGCCCCCTACACAGCTAAGAGCCCGGTGAGCCGGGACGTACTCCAGGCGGTTCTCGATGGCATCCAGAGACTCTGACCCGGGCCCCGAGGCCCCCGTCCCCTCCGCACTCAAGATCCTGGTCGCCGGCGGTTTCGGCGCCGGGAAGACCACCCTGGTCGGCGCGGTCAGCGAGATCGCTCCGCTCAGCACCGAAGAGATGATGACCGAGGCCAGTTACGGCATCGACGACCTCTCCGGTGTGGAGTCCAAGACCACCACCACGGTGGCGCTGGACTTCGGCCGCATCACCATCAGCCCGTCCCTGGTGCTGTACCTGTTCGGCACACCGGGCCAGGAGCGCTTCTGGTTCATGTGGGAGGAGCTGTCCGAGGGTGCGCTGGGCGCCGTCGTCATCGCCGACACCCGCCGTCTGGAGACCTGTTTCGCGGCGGTCGACTTCTTCGAGCGGCGCGGGGTGCCGTTCGTGGTCGCGGTGAACTGTTTCGACGGAGCCCACCAGTACGAGCCGGACGAGGTCCGTGAGGCGCTGAGCCTGAACCCGGACATCCCGGTGACGTTGTGCGACGCCCGTGTGCGCGAGTCCGCCAAGCAGGTGCTGCTGACCCTGATGAACCGGGTGTCGGAGCAGGTCGCGGCGTGACCCTGGCCGGTCGCGCGGTAGCGACCGGCCGCCGAGGGGCGGGTTGAGCGGGGATCGGGGGATTCCGCTCCACCCGCCCCTCCTTCGTGCGGCCGGACGCGCCGCACGGGGTGTCGGAGGTGGAAGGGTCGCCCCTTCCCTTGTACACCTGTAGGTTCCAGGTAAAGTGCGGGGCGCGCGCCACGCCCTTGGCGGCGGCGTTCGGAGGAAACCGGGGCACACCCCGGGCGGTCCAGGACGAAGGTGGAGTTCCATGCAGCGTTTCCATTGGCGCGACGAGATCCGCGGCCTGGACGCGGAGGCCGACTGTGAGCGGATCGTGCGGATCCTGGGCACGTTGGAGTTCCCCTGGGACCTGGAGCAGGCACTGGGCCTGGCCCTGTACCGCACCTACGCGGTCCCGTCCATCGGCCAGCTGCTCGGGGACACCCACGAGTTCACCGAGCGCACCCAGCACCGCTACGACGACACCGCGCTCATCCTGAACGACATCATGGAGCACGGGTTCGGCCCGGGCCGGGGCCGCGACGCGCTGCGCCGGATGAACCAGATGCACCGCTCGTACGACATCAGCAACGACGACTACCGGTACGTGCTGAGCACCTTCGTCGTCATGCCGGTGCGCTGGCTGAACGACTACGGCTACGGGTGGCGCCGCCTGAGCGACCACGAGATCGCGGCCAGCACGAACTACTACCGCAAGCTCGGTCGGCACATGGGGATCAAGGACATCCCCGAGACCTACGCCGAGTTCCGCCAGCTGATGGACTCCTACGAGGCGGAGCACTTCGCCTTCACCAAGGGCGGGCGCGCGGTCTCGGACGCCACCCTCGACCTGATGGTCGACTTCTACCCTGCCTGGCAGCGCCCGCTGGTGCGCCCCTTCACCCGGGGCCTCCTGGACCCGCCGCTGATCAAGGCCTTCGACTACCCGGAGCCCTCGGCGTTCTGGCGCAAGGGCGGGGACCTCGCCCTGCGGCTGCGTGCGAGGATCGTGCGGCGGATGAGGCCCCGCAAGGAGCAGCGCTGGGCCCGGATGAGCCCCAACATCCGCAGCTACCCCGAAGGCTACGAGCCGGACCGCATCGGCACGTTCCCCAAGGGCTGCCCGGTCCCGCACGACATGCTGACGCGTGACGTGGGGGCGACCGGAGCCAAGGTCCCCGCGCCCGGGCAGGCGGTGGCCCCGGCGCCCCGCGCCCCCGAGACCGCGAACGCCGCACCCGAGACCGCGAGCACCGCCCCCGAGCCGACCGAGCGCTGATCGCCGCCGCCGGGCCGGTGGGGGCGGCCCGCGCCCTCCACCCCTACCGGCCCGGGGCCGGGCCGTGGATGCGTAGGAAGGCGTCCACTCCGGAGCGGACCATGGCGATCCGCTCCTCCTCCGGCAGCGGGAGCGCGCCGAAGAACGACCTGCTGTTGGCGGGGCCGCGTACCAGGGCCAGGTAGTGCCCGGCCGCGGCCTCCTCCCCCTTCGGGGCGATCTCCAGCAGCCCGCGGTCGGCCAGGGCGCGCAGGTGCGCGGCCAGGGCCCGCACCACCAGTTCCGAACCGCTGTCGGACCAGGCGCGCGCCGCCTCGGGGAAGTGGGTCGCCTCACCGATCAGCAGCCGGACCAGGGCCGTGTGGTCGGCCCGGCGGCCCTGCGGGGACAGCCACTCGTCCTCGAACCCGACGAGCGCGGTCCTGGCGTCACCGGCCCGCCCCAGATGGCGGGCGGTGGCCTCGGCGTGGTCGGCCGCCAGGACGGCGCTGCTCTGGGTGACGATCGTGAGGAACAGCCGCTGCTTGTCCTCGAAGTGGTTGTAGATGGTGCGCTTGGAGACCCCGGCGTCCGCGGCGATGGCGTCGACGCTGGCCCGCGCGTAGCCCTCCCTGAGGAACACGCGCAGCGCGGCCTCCGTGATGGCCTCGCGTTTGACCGCCGACCGGCGATCCCGCCCGTCTCCGCACGTGTCGGTCATCCCTCGTCCTCCGTGCTCGTCCCTCGTCGACCGGGAGGCACCCAGGTCCCGGCGAAACTGCACCGTGTAGTTTACCTGGTATGGCGAAGCACGACCCCCACTCCTCAGCTGTGTCCGCCGACCCCCCGAAGCCGCCCGGCCCGGGCCCCTCCGCGCCCCACCGGCTCGATCGACCGCTCATCAAGCTGGCCGCCGTCCTGCTGGTCGGCTCGATGGCCGCCCTTCTCGACACCACGATCGTCAACGTCGCCGTGGACCACCTCTCCCGCGAGCTGGACGCCCCCGTGTCCACGGCGCAGTGGGTGGCCAGCGCCTACCTGTTCTCCACCGCCGCCGTGATCCCGGTGACCGGCTGGGCGATCGACCGCTACGGCCAGCGGGCCACGTGGATCACCGCCCTCGTGCTCTTCGGGGTGGGGTCTCTGCTGTGCTCCGCCGCGTGGTCCATCGAGAGTCTGATCGTCTTCCGCGTGTTCACCGGGCTGGGCAGCGGCATGGTCCTGCCTCTCGTCATGACGATCCTCGTGCAGGCGGCCGGTCCGCAGCGGCTCGGCCGGGCCATCGGCCTGATCAGCGTGCCCATCCAGCTGGCGCCCGCGCTCGGCCCGGTGCTGGGCGGGATCGTCCTGGACACGCTGGGGTGGCGGTGGATCTTCGTGATCTCCGTGCCGTTCATCCTGCTCGCGATCGCCCTGGCCGTGCGCGGGGTGCCCAGGGGCACCCCCCGCGCCACCGAACGGCTCGACGTGGTCGGCCTGCTCCTGCTCTCCCCTGGTATCGCGACCCTGCTCTACGGACTGTCAGTGCTGGGAAGCTCCCGTCCGGCCCCGCTGTTCGCCGGCGTCGGCCTGCTGCTGATCGTCGGCTTCGTCGTGCACGCGCTGCGCGAGAGGCCGGGCGGGCCGCCACCCGTGATCGACCTCCGCCTGTTCCGGAACCTGCTGTTCCGGTTGGGGGCCCTGCTCATGTTCGTGTTCGGGATCTGCGTGTGGGCGGGCATGTTCCTGCTCCCGCTCTTCTTCCAGCAGGTCCAGGGCACCTCCGCGATGACCGCGGGGCTGCTCATGGCGCCGATGGCCGCCGGGGTGGCCCTGGTGAACCTGTTCATGGGGTCGGTGACGGACAACGTCGGTCCGCGCTACCTGGTGGTGGGCGGCCTCTTCGTGGGCGCGGCCGCCACCGCCCCCTTCGTCCTCGCGGGGCCGGACACCTCCCCGGCCCTGCTGGCCGCCGCGATGTTCGTGCGGGGGCTGGGGCTGGGAGCGGCGATGGTGCCGATGCTGGCCACCGCCTACCGGGGTCTGCCCTCGGACCGGGTGCCCAGGGCCAGCAGCGCCCTGAACGTCACCCAGCGGCTGGGCGCGGCCATCGGCACCGCAGTGCTGGCCCTGCTGCTGGCGTCGCTGCTCGCCGACACCGCGCGGCCCGAGACCGCCTTCCAGGCCACCTTCGCGTGGATGACCGGCCTGACCGCCGCCGCGATGGTGCCCGCGATGTTCCTGCCCAGCACCCGGCCCGACCTCACACCGGGGCGGACCGGCCCGGACGGTCAGACGCCTCCGAGCTCCGCCCCCTGACCGGCCTTGGGCTCGGCCCCCGGCTCCGGGCCGTAGGTCACCCGCCGCACCAGGGTCTCGAAGGGACCCCGTCGTCCTGCCCGACGCATCGAGTCGGCCAGGACGACGGTGGCCAGCCACACCCCGGTGGCCAGCAGGGCGGTCGACGTCACGCTGAGGGTGCCGGACAGGTCGAGGAGGAACGGCGTGAACACCACCGCCCACACCGGCGACTGCGCGAGGTAGCCGGTCATGGAGCGCTGCCCGGCCGAGGCCAGGGCGGTCACCACCGGACCGGGGGCCGGGCGGCGCTCGATCCGTAGCGCCAAGAGCGCGATGAGCGCCGCGTAGCCGAACCCGCCCGCGACCCCGCTCGCGCCGTGCAGGGCGCCCAGGACCGCCTGGTCCTGCACCGGTGGCACCGGGACCGCGCCCGCGACCGCCAGGGCCAGCGGCTGCGCGCCGAGCACGGCGATCACCGGCCCCACCACCGCCGTGGTGACCAGGAGTCCCCGGTGCCGTCCCCCGCGCTCCAGCATCCTGCGGCGCCCGGCCCAGAGGCCGACCAGGAAGGGGGCCGCGAAACCGATCGGGCCGACCAGCGACACCAGCGCCACCGCAGCCGCGCGATCGGTGAGCATCGTGACCGGGTCCGGGGGCAGGAGCACGGGGTCCGGCCCCTCCGTACCGTAGACACCCGCGTCCGGCAGGGACGTGACCAGGAAGAACAAGGCGGCCACGGCCAAGAGCCAGCGGTCGCGCCAGAAGACGGCGAAGGATCCGAGCAGGAGCAGGACGCCGTACATGGCGAGGATGTCCCCGGCGTAGAACAGGAACCCGTCCACCACGCCGACCACGACCAGCACGGCCGCGCGCCGCCACAGCAGCCCGCGGGTGGCGGGGCGGCCCGCGTCGGTGTTGCGGCCGACCAGGAGGGCGACGCCGTAGCCGAAGAGCAGGCCGAACATGGGGAAGGCTCGGCCGTCCACGAAGGTGGCGATCACCCAGGCGACCGCCCGGTCCACGGAGCCGCCGTCGAGCGGGAATCCCGCGAGGTGGGCGTCGCCGCGCACGAAGTAGTGGGAGTTGGCCAGGGCGATGCACAGCAGCATCACGCCCCGGGCCAGGTCGGGGCCCAGTGCTCGCCGCCCGGCCGCCACCGGCCCTCGTGGACTGTTCATGCGGTCAGCGTACGTCATTAGTAGAGTAACCACTACAACAATGAGGCGATTGACTGTGCCCAGGACCCAACACCCCCGAACGAACGGAGACGCCGCTCATGCGGACGGTCAACCCCGAGAAGCACGCGGCTCGCCGGGCCTCGATCCTCGGTGCGGCGGCCGAGGTGTTCGCCGAACGCGGCTACGACGGCGCCACCACGGCGGCGATCTGCAAGCGGGCGGGTGTGGGCTCGGGCACCCTGTTCCACTACTTCCCGGACAAGCGCACCGTGTTCCTGGCGATCGTCACCGACGACCTCGCCGCGGTCACCACCCGCCTGGAACGGATCGACCGCACCGACCCCGCCCGGGCGCTGGACGAGGTCCTCGACCTCCTCACGGCGGACCTGGGCGACCCGATCGCCCCCGGTCTGGCCGCCGCCATGATCCAACTGGCCCAGCGTGATCCGGAGTTCGGCGCCACGGTCGTGGCCAAGGACGAGGGCACCCGGGCCGCTCTCGCCGGAATCATCGGGGCCGGTCGGGGCTCCGGGGTCTTCGAGGCGGCCGTGGACCCCCACCGCGCGGCGCGCTGGATCGTGGCGCTCACCGACGCCGGGTATCTGATCAGCGACAACGAGGAGTTCGACCCCGCCGAGGACGGTGCGGAACTGCGCCGGATCATCGCGGCCTACCTGGGCCGCCGCACCGGGACCGCCTGACCGCCCCGGCCCACCCTCCGGCGACTCCTAGCGCCCGAGGCGGCGCCACAGGGGGCGCGGCACCAGCCGCATGCCGGTGAACAGCGGCCGGAGCACGCGCGGAGCCCACACCGTGGTGGCGTTGCCGCGCAGCCCCCGGGACACCGCCTCGGCCACCTGGGCCGGGGTGGCGGGGAACGGCGCCGGGTCCACGTGCCGCGACATCCGGGTGGCCACGTACCCCGGCCGGACCACCAGGACCCGGGCGCCCGAACCGTGCAGGGAGTCGGCCAGCCCCTGAGCGAACCCGTCGAGCCCGGCCTTGGCGGACCCGTACACGAAGTTGGCCCGGCGCACCCGGACCGCGGCCACGGACGACAGCACCACGAGGGCTCCGTGGCCCTGTTCGCGCAGTCGGGCGGCGACGGACAGGCCCACGGACACGTGGCCGGTGTAGTTCACGGCGGCGGCGCGGGCGGCGGAGAGCGGGTCGGCCTCGTAGGCGGCCTGGTCGCCCAGCACGCCGAAGGCGTCCACCACCACGTCCAGGTCGCCCACCAGCTCCACTGCGGCGGCCACGGTCGCGGCGTGGGTGCCGGAGGCCTCGGCGTCGAACTCCAGTGAGTGCGTGGTGGCGTCCAGGGCGCCGAACACACCCGGCGGTTCGGCGACCCCGCCCCGGGCGGCGAGCACCACCTCGCGGGCGCCCTCGCGGACCAGCCGTTCGACGACGGCCAGGCCGATCTCGCTGCGTCCTCCGAGCAACAGGACGGTACGCACGCTTCCCAGCGAGTCACGCATGGTCGGGTCCTTCCGGGACGGTTCGTGGTTCGTGTGGGCGTGTTCAGACGAGGCGCAGGCGCCGGGCGAGGTCAGAGACGAGTACGCCGTCCGGGTCCACGCGGGCACGCGTGGCCCGCCAACCGGGGATGGCCGGGTACATGGCGTGCACGGTCTCCGGTCCGGCCCTGCTGTCCTTGGCCAGGTACACGCGCCCGCCCGCCGCCAGGACGCGCTGGTCGAACCCGTCCAGCAGACGCGCCAGTCCGGGGAGACCGGCGGGCAGGTCCACGGCCAGGGACCAGCCGGGGCGCGGGAAGGACAGCGGCCCGGGGGTGGGTGCGCCCATCCTCTTGAGGACAGCCAGGAACGACGGCGCCCCCGCCCGGGACAGCCCTTCGGCCACGGCACGCAGGGTGTTCTCCTCTCCGAAGGGGACGACGAACTGGTACTGGACGAGCCCCCGCGGACCGTACATCCGGTTCCATCCCGACACGGCGTCCAGCGGGTGGAAGAACCCGGCGAGGGACCGGGCCCGGCCCCGCTCCCGCAGGGGCGCGGCGCGGTGGTGGGCGCTGTTGAAGGCGCCCACCGTCCACCGGTTGAGCAGCCCAGGCGGGGCCCAGGGCGGCGCGGCCAGCGTGGGTCCGGTCCGGTGCCGCAGGGGGTCGCGGCGCTGGGGTGCGGGCAGGTCGGCGCGGAGGGCGTGGTCGGCGCGGGTCAGAACGCCGCGTCCGAGGGAGGCGCCCCGGGCCAGGAGGTCGACCCAGCACACCGCGTACCGGTGGGTGCGGTCCGCACGGGCCATGAGATCCAGGGTGGAGTCGAGGTCCGGAGTGCGGTCGGTGTCCACACGGGCGTAGGCGGTCTCCACCGGGAGCACTCCGAGGGTGGCCTCGGTGATCACCCCGGTCAGGCCCATCCCGCCCACGGTGGCCCAGAATAGGTCGGGGTCGGGCCCTTCGGGGCCGAGCCGGAGCACCCCGCCCGTGGGCGTGAGCAGGGTCAGGGAGCGCAGGTGCGCGCCCAGCGACGAGTCCACGTGGTGGTTCTTGCCGTGCACGTCGGCGGCGATCGCCCCTCCGAGCGTGACGTGCCTGGTCCCGGGGGTGACGGGCAGGAAGTACCCGTGGCGCAGCAGGTGCTCGACGATCCGCCCCAGGCTGGTCCCGGCGGGCGCGGTGAGCTCCTCTCGCACGGGGTCCAGGCGCGGCGGCCCGGTGAGTTCGGTGCAGTCCAGAACGGTCCCGCCCGCGACCTGGGCGGCATCCCCGTAGGAGCGGCCCAGCCCCCGGGCCAGGACGCCGCGCGGGCCCGCCTCGGCGAGCATACGGGCGGCCTGTTCGGCGGTGCGCGGGCGCACCACGCGGGCGGCGGTGGGTGCGGTGCGGCCCCAGCCGGTGAGGAGCGTCGGGCGGCTCACAGGTGGATCCCCAGTCCGACCAGGAGGGCGAGCGAGGCGAGGACGAGCTGGAGCGGGCGGTCCCGCAGCGCGATCTCCTCGGGTTCCTCGCCCGCGCCCCGGTCCACGAGAAGGTTGTAGCGGAGCACGAACATGATGAACGGAACGATACTGACCGCGTGGAACACGGACTGCGGTCCGCCGCCCTGCTCCAGCGCCCAGAGGCAGTAGGTGACGATCATGGCGCCGGAGGCCATGATGCGCATCTGGGACAGGTAACCGGGGGTGTAGCCCAGCAGCGCCGTGCGGGTGGGGTGCGCCGTGGCCTCCTCCCCCGCGTGGGTGTTCGGTCCACCGGTCGGCAGGACCGGGGCGGTGGCGCGCAGTTCCGCCTCGCGTTTGCCGACCACCACGAGCAGCGCGGCAAGCGCGACCACGATGACGAACCACGAGGTCAGCGGCACCCCGACCACGAAGCCGCCCGCCATGGCGCGCAGCATGTGGCAGGAGGCGACCGCCACGAGGTCGCAGACGACGACCTCCTTGAGCCTGAGCGTGTAGGCCAGGGTGAGCAGCACGTATCCGAGCAGCACGAGGGTGAACGGTGCGCTGCCCAGGGTCAGGGAGGCCAGCGGGGCGGCGGTCACGAACACCACTCCGACGGACAGGGCGAGCGGGACGGGAAGGTCGCCCGAGGCGACCGGTCGGCTCCGTTTGCGCGGGTGTTCGCGGTCGCGCTCCGCGTCGCGGACGTCGTTGAGCAGGTAGGTGCCGCTGGCCGCCAGGCAGAAGAGTCCGAAGGAGGCCGCGCACAGCAGCAGGGTGCGGGGGTCGCCGAGCGTTCCGGCGGTGGCCGGTGCGGCGAACACCAGGAGGTTCTTCACCCACTGGCGCGGGCGGCACGCCCGGACGAGGGCGCCGGTCCGGTGCATGCGCGCCCCTCCTGGTGATCGCGACGAGTGTGGCGGCCGGACCGCCCGCGAGGGGGGTGGGCGGTCCGGCCGTGGGTTCCAGCGGTGCGGCCGCGGGAGCGGCCGTCACGGTGCGGGGCCGTCTGCGGCGTGGGGGTCGGCGGCGGCGTGGGGGCGCCCCTGGGTGGGGGGTCGACGTTCCTCGTGTGCGCGGGGGTGTCAGCCGTGGTTCTCGGTGCGTCGGCCGGTGACCAGCAGGACGACCGCGATGCCGACGAACCCGGCGCCGAGCACCAGCGCGCCGATGGGCAGCGTGGTGTGCAGCAACGGCAGGACGGTGCGGGCCTGCGTGGTGTTGTCGATCGCGGCGGCGCGGGTGGCGTCGTCGAACCGGAGCTCGCCGCTGAGCAGGGTGAGGACCTCCTCGCCGTCGACGACGACGACGCGGTGGTGCTCCTCGCTCATGTCGATGGGGGAACCGCTGACCGGCTCGATCCAGTAGGTCCGGACGATGGAGAAGGTCTCGTCGCCGACCACGTCGCCGTCGCCCTCCAGCCCGGCGACCGAGCGCGGGATCTCGCGTTCGTCGATGACGGTGGGCTCGACGGTCTGGACGAACTTGTAGGCCTCGACGCCGTCGACCTCCTCGACGCCCTCGAATTCCATGGGGACGACCTCTTCGACGGTGGTCTCGAAGAAGTCGTAGTCACGCTGCTCGGTGAGGAAGGGGAGCTTCCACCCCTGCCCGGTCTGCTTGACGGAGGAGTCGTTGATCATGGCGTCGCAGCAGTCGACGAGTTCACCGGTGACGCGGTCGTGCCCGGCGCGGCGGTTCGTGGAGCTGATACCGAAGTCGGTGTCGGCGTCCTTGATCCACGTGAACTGGTCCCACACCACCACGTCGTCAGTGCTGGAGGCCACGTCGGCACGGATGGTCGAGTGCGCCTCCACGTCGGCGTCCTCGACGAGCTCGACGTCCTCGATGTTGAAGTAGGTGACCTCTCCGACGTTGACGGTGGGGTTGTAGTAGTCCAGCGGAGTCTTCATCAGGGAGCTGGACATCCACGTGCGCATCATGGGTGCCAGGGCGAGACAGAAGACCCCCAGCGCGATGAGAACAACCGCAACGGTACGGCGCATGTGCCCTCCTGGGCGGATGAGAGTCCAGATCTGGAACTAGGTTCAGTTCCGGGTAGAGTACTGCCCAGTAGTGAACGACGTCACCTGGGCGTGTCTGAATTTTTATAACACGTTCTAGTAGAACGCGTTTCGGCTCCCTCCCGTTCTGGAAGGCCCCATGGCGCCCACTTCCTCCGCGCCCGAGGACCCCACCTCCGGCAACGCCCGAACCACCACCGCGGACCCCGCGCTCCTGCTGCCGCAGGTGAGCGGTCGGCACCACGCACTCGACGGGGTTCGCGGGCTGGCCTGCCTCATGGTCCTGGTGGTCCACGTGTCCACGGAGACCGGGGACGCCCTGGCCCCCGGGCCGGTGGGGGCTCTCCTCAGCGCCTCGGCCCTGGCGGTGCCGCTGTTCTTCGCCCTGTCCGGGGTGCTCCTCTACCGCCCCTGGGCCCGGGCCGCGCTGGACGGCACGCGGGGGCCGAACACCCGCGCCTACCTGTGGCGACGCGTCATGCGCGTCTTCCCCGCCTACTGGGTGGTGGCCGCGGTGGCCCTCGCCCTGTACGCGGGAGAGCACCTGGGATCGGTCCGGCACTGGGTCGAGGTGCTCACGCTGACCTTCCCCTTCAACACCAGCCCGCACTGGGCCGGGCCGGGGCCCGAGGGGCTCGGCCAGATGTGGAGCCTGTCGGTCGAGGTGGCCTTCTACCTGACGCTCCCGCTCCTCGCGGTCTTCCTCGGCCTGTGGGCCAAGGGCGGCACGACCGTGGACGCGCGCGGCCGCAGGCTCATCGGCGGTCTGGTGGTCGTCACGCTGCTGTCGTACCTGGCCCTGGTCCCGCAGTACTTCCCGGAGCCGCGCGAGCTGATGCACTCCTGGCTGCCACGCTGCATGGGGATGTTCGCGGTCGGGATGGCGCTGGCCACCCTCTCGGAGTGGGCCTGGCGGGAGAGCGGCCCCGACGGCCCGGTGCGCCGGTTCTGCCGGACCGTGGGCACGTCGCCGGGACTGTGCTGGGCGGTCGCCGCCGCGTTCTACGTGCTGGAGTCCACGCCCGCCGCCGGAGGACGGTTCTTCGAGCCCGGCAACCTGTGGGTGTCCGTGATCGAGTCGACCACCAGCATCGGCTTCGCCTTCTTCGTCGTCGCCCCGGTCGCCCTGGCACCGCCCGCCCCCGAGGGGCCGCGCCGCCGCCTGCGCTCGCTCTCCACCTGGAGCGAGGGGGCCTGGCTCGACGGACTGATGCGCCACCCCGTCATGGTGTTCTTCGCGCCGATCAGCTACGGGGTGTTCCTGTGGCAGTTCGTCGTGCTGTACCTGTGGCGCGACTTCACGGGGCAGGAGATCTTCACCGGGTCGTTCTGGCTGGACATCATCCCGGTGCTCATCGGCAGCGTGCTGATGGGCAAGCTCACCTACCACCTGGTGGAGGAACCCAGCCGGCGCTGGTCCCGGCGGTTCTTCACCGGGAGGCGCTGAGACGCTCAGCCCCGGTCGTCCTCGGTCCCGACCGCCTCGGCGCCCTCCTCGGCCTCCGCGTCCTCCTCCGCGACCTGGCTGGCCGGGAACAGCTGGCCGAGCGAGGCCCAGGTGACGCAGGTCCTCCCGGCGTCGGTGAACAGCGTGAACGTGGTGTCCCGCTCGCTCACCGGCACGTACCAGAACCCGCCGTCGGGGGCGGCGGGGAGCTCGGTCTCCACCTCCTCCTCACCCACGACCACCAGCAGATCGGCGTCCTCCTCCGACGTGTAGCCGATGGTCGCCACCTGCTCGATACCGCCGACCTCCCACACGCTCCAGGACATCAGTCCGTCCCAGCTCGCCATGCACTCCTCGCCCTCCGAGGGGCGGAACGCGTTGGCCCGCGCGGTCGGCGCGGCCTCCACCAGGTGCCCCTCGTCGTCGAAGACGTGGGCGCTGTCGGACTCCTCCGGCGCGTACATCCGCCCGGCCACCTCGCGGTCCGCCAACGGGGACAGCACGTAGGAGCTGAGCCTGCGCGGTCCGTTCCACTCCAGGACGATGTCGTCGGGAACGGCCCGGCTGTACAGGCCCGCTCCCCTGGGCACGTCCTCCAGGGAGGCCCGCACGTTGGCCAGGTACTCGCGCTGGCGGTCCCCGCTCAGCGTCCCGGCGTAGGTGTACGTGGAGTACGAGGCCGAACCCGCGTAGACCAGCGTGACCGCGACGGCCGCCGCCCACACGCTCCGCGAGGGCCGCAGCAGCTGGATCGGGCGCCGCCCGCGCTCCACCCACTCGCGGGCGCGCTCCTCCTTGGTGGCGAGGAAGGCCAGGGCCAGCACCAGGGCGAACACCAGTGCCGCGTCCGCGACGTAGCGGGGATCGGAACCCACTTCCCCGTAGGCACCGCCCCGGGCGACGGCCGTGGGCACGGCGTCCACGAACACCAGGTACCCCGCCAGGATCGCCCAGGCCCGCCAGGAGGTGCGCCGCACCCACAGGCTCACCAGCACGATCACCACGAGGACGGCCCACGCGCCGACCAGCACCGGGCCGAGCGGGTCCACCAGCCCGCCCGCCGGGGTGACCGGCCCCCACTCGAAGGGCCCGCCCAGGGCGCCGGTCGGGAACACCTCACCCAGCATCCGCCGCACCAGCTGCGCCACCACCTCGGACTCGGGCACCGACGCGCCCTCGCCACTCGTGGAGGCCCGCTGCCGGGCCAGGTACAGGACGAGGTAGCCGACGCTGATCCCCGCCATCGCCAGCCAGTGTCCGCGGTGGCGCCGGAAGGCCTGGCGCACCGCCTCCACCAGGTGGCCCGGGTACAGGAAGGCCACCGCCACCACGAACACCAGCGAAGGCAGGAAGAGCGCCTTGACCGAGAACAGCATCCCGAACGCCACGGCGCCCACGGCCCACCAGGAGAACAGGACGTTGCCGGTGCGCAGGTAGCGCACCGTCCACAGCAGGGCCAGTACGATCGCCAGCTGGAAGGGCACCGCGTTGAGCGCAGCCGACCACCAGCCCAGTACCGGGACCGTCAGCGGCGCCAGCGCGTACACCGTCAGCGGGACGAGCAGCGCCCACCTGCGGCCGAAGAGCTCCCACAGCAGGCGGAGGCAGGCCAGGACCGCCACCGCCTGCACGACCAGCATGGTGCCCGCCGCCGACGCCCAGTGGAACGGCGCGAAGGCGGTCTGCACGTACACCAGGAACAGGGCCCCCGGCATGAAGTGGCCCTTGTGCAGCTCCAGCAGGTACTCGGGCGACAGGTCCTGGGCGTGCGCGGCAGCGAAGAACAGGAAGTCGTCCTCCACGAAGTACGACTCGCTGAGGACGTACACCTTCAGGGCCAGCGCCGCCAGCACGATCAGCAGTCCGGCCTGGAGGATCCGGTCACTCCGGAGGCGCCGCAACCCCGCCAGGCTCTCGCCCAGCACGTCGCCGTAGGCGGGGTCCTCCTCCGGCTGCTCCGCCGCCCTGCGTACGCTGGGGGCCGCCCCGCCGCGCTCCGTGGGGGAATCAGGCGCCATGGGTACTCTCCCCGCCGTAGGTTGGCCAACCCGGAAAATGGGTGCCAGAATACAACACGTTCCACTTTCTTCCCTGACCGTTGTCGCAGGTCCCGATGGACCGCGAACCCAGAACAGGAACAAGCTCCAGTTCCTGGGGGTGGTCACCAGTGCCGTGGAGGTGATGCCGGTGGGGCTCGAACAGGTCCGCCGAGACTGGACCCGGCTGGGTTCCACCGAGCCGCTGTGGGCGGTCTGCGTCGATCCCGACAAGCGCGGCGGCGGGTGGGACGACGACGAGTTCCTCGCCTCCGGCCGCGCCGAGATCGACCCGGCGGTCAGCCGCCTCGACGAACTGGGACTGGCGCCCGAACGCGGTCGCGTCCTCGACTTCGGCTGCGGTGCCGGGCGGCTCTCCAACGCCCTGGCGGCACACTTCCGGCAGGTCGTCGGCGTGGACATCTCCGCGCCCATGCTCGACGAGGCACGCCGCCTGGACCGCTCCGGGGGACGGATCGAGTTCGTCCTGAACGAGCGGCCCGACCTCTCCCTGTTCGAGGACGACTCCTTCGACCTCGTCTACACCGACCTCGTCCTCCAGCACCTGCCCACGGACCTGGCCGAGGGCTACCTCCGGGAGTTCGCCCGCGTGGTCCGGCCCGGCGGGGCCCTGGTCGTCGGCGTGCCCGAGTCCGAGCGGCGCACCTTCAAGGGCCTGGTCTTCCGGTACGCGCCCTGGCCACTCGTGGCCCTGGCCCAGCGGGTGGTGCTGCGCTACCCGGCGCCCATGAGGATGCACACCCTGAGCACCGAGCGGATCCGCGAACTCCTGCCCCACCGGATCGCCGCCTCCGACGAGTACTGGGGCGGGGACCACTGGCGCCACCTGCGCCACTACGTCGAGGTCGGGGCATGACCACCCCGTTCCGCGCCACCCTGGCCCGCTCCGTCCGCCTGTTCTCCGCCTTCCGCAAGGAGCAGAGCGACCCGGCGTTCTTCTACGGGATGCTCGCTCGCGACACCGTCGATCAACTCCGCTCCTACACGCCCCTGGACAACAGGCTCGTCCTCGACGTGGGCGGCGGACCGGGCTACTTCGCCGACGCGCTGCGCGCCGAGGGCGCCCGCTGCCTCTGCGTGGACTCGGACGCGCACGAGATGACCCTGCACGGACGCGAGGCCGACGCCAACGCCGTGCAGGGCAGCGCGCTCGACCTGCCCCTGCACACCGACACGGTGGACGTGTGCTTCTCCTCCAACGTGCTGGAGCACGTGCCCGACCGAACGCGGATGGCCGACGAGATGGTGCGCGTGACCCGGCCCGGCGGGCTGGTGTACCTGTCGTACACACTCTGGCTGTCGCCCTGGGGCGGGCACGAGACCTCGCCCTGGCACTACCTGGGCGGTTCGTACGCGGCCGAGAGGTTCACGCGCCGGAACGGGCGACGGCCCAAGAACGACTTCGGGCGCACCATGTACGCGGCGCACGCCAAGGAGATGATCCGCTGGGTGCGGGGCCGCACCGACGTGGACGTCGTGGACCTGCGGCCGCGCTACCTGCCCACGTGGATCAAGCCGATCGTCCACGTGCCGCTGCTGCGGGAGGTCGTCACGTGGAACCTCCTGATCGTCCTGCGCAAACGCTGAGCCCGGGTCTGCCCAGCGCGCCGAGCAGGGCCGCCCACTCCGTGTGGGGGAAGGCCAGGATCCCGAGGCCCGGGTTCCGCGTGTCACGGACGACGGCACGGGCACGCACGTCGGCGACCTCCACGCACTCCTTCGCGGTGGTGCTGTACGAGGACTTGCGGAAGGTGGGCTCGTCAACGGCGAGGAGCATGTCAGGGCCTTTCGCGGGGGATTGGGCAGGACTCACCCACACTCCTGCCCGTGATCACGCTCCGGAATCAGAGGCGAACGTCCTGAATGCCTGACCAGCTCGACCCATCCCACCACAGAAGCCCCATCGCAGGTCAGACCCCATAAATCCACCAGAAACCAGCCCTCAACGACCTTCACTGAGAGTGACGATCCACGCTCCGATCCCGGCCGGAACCCGACCTATCCCTCGCTCTGGCCGGTGCGGGGGCTGGGCACCGCGCGCCCCTCGTCCCGGTCCAGCTGGGCCAGCGCCCGGCGCGGCGACCTCGCGTGCCTGCGCATCCCGGAGAACGGGCACTCCTCGCGTTCCATCTCGATCGTGAAGTCCCTCGACGTGCTGAGCTGGTCCAGCTCCTCCCAGGTCACCGGGGTTGCCACCGGAGCTCCCGGGCGGGGGCGGACCGAGTAGGGCGCCACCGCGAGCTGCCCGGTCCCGTTGCGCAGGTAGTCCACGAACATCCGGCCGTGCCGGGCCGCCTTGCGCACCCGGGTGGTCCACTCGTCGGGCGCCCGCGCCGCCACCCGGTCGGCGACCGCCTTGGCGAGTCTGCGCACCTCCATGTCCTCCACCTCGGGCCGCAGCGGCGAGTGGACGTGCAGCCCCCGGGAACCGGTGGTCATCACGTAGGAGGCCAGGCCGAGTTCGGACAGCACCTCGCGTACGTTCCACGCGGCGTCACGGCAGGAGTCGAAGGCCTCCTCCCCGTCCTCCACGGGGTCGAGGTCGATCACCATCCGGTCGGGCACCCCCAGCCGGGGCGTGCGTGAGGACCACGAGTGGAGGGTGATGGCGTCCTGGTCCGCGCACCAGACGAGGGTGGCCGCCTCGTGGCACTCCATCATCCGCCCGGTGGCGGTCCAGAGCGTGCGGACCCACTTGGGGTGGGCCGGGTGCTGCACGAGGAAGCCCGGCGACTCGATCCCGTCGACGTACCGCTCCAGCGCCACGGGGCGCCCCTTGATGAGCGGCAGCATCAGCGGTGCGATCCGCGCGTAGTAGTCGGCCAGGTCGGCCTTGGTCGCCCCGTCGGGCCCGAAGAGCGACTTGTCGGAGTGGCGGACCTCCACCTTGCGCCGTCCCGCCCGCACCGTCGTCCGCATGAGCGAGCCTCCTCAGGTCGTCGTGCGCGGGACCTACCCGGACACTTCCTCCGAAAACCACACCAAACCTTTCATATACCGCAAACCACCTGCGCGTTCCCGTGTTCCGGGCCGGACACACGACCCGTCAGCGAACGATCCCGACCCCGTCGGCATCTACAGGGACACCTCTCCCGAGCACGAACCAGGGACCCTCATGCGCACATCCATCGAAGGACCGTGGCGGGTGGCGCTCGCCGCCGCCCTGGCCGTGATCGCCGCCGGTTGCGCGCCCAGCACGAGCATCACCCGCGACGAGGCCGAAGAACTCACACAACGAAAGCCGACGCCCGGCCGGAGTCTCCTCCGGCCGGGCGTCGGCTCGAATCAGCGAAGCGCTCGTTCTACTTGCGCTTGTTGATCTCTTCGGTCAGCTGCGGGGCGACCTTGTGCAGGTCACCCACGACGCCGAAGTCGGCGAGCTCGAAGATCGGCGCCTCGGGGTCCTTGTTGACCGCGACGATGTTCTTCGAGGTCTGCATACCCGCCCGGTGCTGGATCGCGCCGGAGATGCCCAGGGCGACGTACAGGTTCGGGCTGACCGTCTTACCGGTCTGGCCGACCTGGAACTGGTTCGGGTACCAGCCGGAGTCGACGACGGCGCGCGAGGCACCGACGGCGGCACCGAGGGAGTCGGCCAGGCTCTCGACGACGCTGAAGTCGTCCGAACCCACACCGCGACCACCGGAGACCACGATGGCGGCCTCGGCGAGCTCGGGGCGCGCACCCTTCTCCTGGACGACGCGCTCGACGACCTTGGCGGTCTTCGCGGCGTCGGAGATCTCGACCGTCACGGCCTCCTCGGCGGCGGCGCCAGCGGCGGCCTCCGGCACGACGGAGTTCGGGCGGACCGCGACGACCGGGACACCGGTGGTGACGCGGGCGTGGGTGACGGTGGCGCCACCGAAGATGCTGTGCTCAGTGACGACCTCGGCGGTGACGTCGACGACGTCGGTGAGCACACCGGAGCCCAGCTTCACGGCGGTACGACCGGCGATCTCCTTGTTCTCGGCGGTGGCCGAGACGAGGATGGCGGCGGCGCCCTTCTCCTGCGCGAGCTTGGCGAGCAGCTCGGCCTTGGGCGCGACGACGTAGTCGTTCACCTCGGCCGGAGCCACGTAGACCTTCTCGGCGCCGAACTCGGCCAGCGCGGCCCGGCCCGACTCCGCACCTTCGCCGACCCACACCGCGGCGGGCTCGCCGATGCGGCGCGCAGCGGTCAGCAGCTCGGTGGTGACCTTCTTGACCTGTCCGTCGACGTGGTCGACGAGGACGAGGACCTCAGCCATAATCCTTGAACCTTCCTGAGTCTCTCGCCTGACCTACACGAACTTCTTCTCGGCGAGGAAGTCGGCGGCCTTGGTGCCGCCGTCGCCCTCGTCCTTGACGATCGTGCCCGCGGCGCGTGGCGGCGCGGCGGCGAAGTCGACGGTCTCGGTGGTGGCGTTGGCCAGACCGACCTTGCCGGTGTCGATGCCCGCGTCGGCCGCGGACTTCTTGTCGACCGGCTTCTTCTTCGCCTGCATGATCAGCTTGAAGGACGGGTAGCGCGGCTCGTTGATCTTCTCCACGACGGAGACGACCGCCGGGAGCTGAGCCTCGACGACGTCGTAGCCGTAGTCGGTCTGACGCTGGATCTTGATGGCGCCGCCGTCGACGTCGACCTTGCCGGCCAGCGTGAGCTGGGGCAGGCCGAGGTACTCGGCGAGCGCGGCACCGACGACACCGGTGCGGGCGTCGGTGGACTCCGAGCCGAGGACGACCAGGTCGAACTCAAGGGTGCCCAGGGCCTGCGCGAGCGCGTAGGCGGTCTGGATCGAGTCGGAGCCGTGCAGCGCCTCGTCGTTGACGAAGACGGCCTTGTCGGCGCCCATGGACAGGGCCTTGCGGATCGAGTCCGTGGCCTGGTCCGGACCCATCGTCAGGATGGTGACCTCGCCACCGTGCTTCTCCTTGAGGAGGAGCGCCTCTTCGATGGCGTACTCGTCGAGCTCGTTGATGACACCGTCGGACGCTGCGCGGTCCAGCGTCTTGTCATCGGCGTTGAGCTTCCGTTCGGTCGCCGTGTCCGGGACCTGCTTGACCAAAACGACAATATTCATGGCCGGTGGCCGACCTCCCTGCACTCCCATATCCGCCGTCAGGCGGGTGGGCGCTGGCGCGCCCCGTTACTGCCAACAATGCCGAATGCCGTTCGGTCATCCGACGGCGGGTCCGGTGTACACGTCTACATCCGACCCGCCCGTGTGCTCATACCAGTGATGTTACTCGCTAGTAGCTTGAAGGCCAACCCGCGCCCCCACGTTCGACTTAGGAAACCCTAACCAGAACCCGTCCGGCAACCGTCGCCGGGCCCACTGGACGGCGTTCACCAGTGCCGACCGGTCGGGACGCGGAGTCCCCACACCCACCTTAGTGACCGGTTCCACGCCGTTGGCGGGCACACCGCCGCCGAACGACGGACGCTCCCCCTCCCGGCGGGAGAAGGAGCGTCCTCGGTGGCTCTTCGTCTAGCCGAACCAGTCGGAGGGGCCGCTGAGCGGGCCCGTGGTCCAGATCGGCGCCGAGGTCAGCCCGATGGAGAGGATCAGCATGGTGAACAGCAGGATGGCGACCACCACTCCCACGTACACGTAGAGGTTGCTGAACCTCGCCCGCTCCACCAGCCACACCGCCTGGTGACGAGCCTCACGCCCACTGGGCATGAGGTAGCTCAGCAGGATCATCACGAACACCGCGAAGGCCCCGGTGTAGTTGGCGCCCTCCCCCGGTGCGTCCATGATCCTCGCGTAGACCATCCCGACCAGGATGCCGCCCAGCAGGTAGATCAGGCCGAACCCGACCGTGCGCAGCGCCATGCGGCCGAACGCCCACGGGAAGCTGAGCGCCACGACCATGCTGTCGGAGTTGCGCGGCCCGCGCGTCTGGAGCCGCCGCGCGTGCTCGGACTTGACCACGTCCAGCGCGCCCAGACCGGCGATCACCACGATGCCCAGGATGATGCCGATCCACGGGAACCACAGGGCCACACCCGCCAGCGAGACCATGATCGGGACGAGCACCAGCGGGTGCATCCGCCAGTACTCGTCGTAGTACTCGTCGTCCTCGTGCTCGTCGTACTCGTCCCCGTGGCCGTCGCCCCGGAAGTAGTCGCCGAACTTGTCACCGCGCCCGCGCCGGAACCGTCCGAGCAGGCCGCCGCGCTCCTCGAACTCCTCCTCGCCGAACTCCTGCGTGCTGTTGGCCCGGCCCTGCTGGCCGACCGGCGTCAGGATGTCCTGGAAGGCGTTGGGGTCCAGCGGGGAGTTGAAGAACTGGGTCTGGGGAGCCGCGTCCGGCTGAGCCTGCTGACGGGCGATCTCCGCCTGGCCCATCATCATGGTCCCGGCGGGGTCGTCCCTGCGCGCCACCTCTCCCGGCTCGAAGCGCTGGGTGCCGTGCGCGTCGTCCCTGCGCGCCAGCTCACCCGGCTCGAAGCGCTGGGTGCCGTGCGCGTCGCCCTGACCGGGCTGGATGCGCTCGGTGCCCTGCGGGTCGTCGAGATCGTGGGACGACCCCGGGGTGATCCGCTCGGTGCCGGGCAGGTGGGACAGGTCGTCGGTGGCCTCGTCCGGCTCACCCCACCCCGTGGCGGCCGCGCGCCCGCCGCCGAGGTCGTCCGTGGCCTCCGCGTCCGTGCCCCAGCCCGTGGAACGCGCCGCGTTGAGGTCGTTGGTGGCCTCGTCGTCAGAGTTCCAGCCCGAAGCCGTGTTGGCGGGCCGACCACCGCTGAGGTCGTCCGTGGCGTCGTCGTTCCAGCCGCCGGACCGCGCGTGGCTGGTCTGCGGCGCGGAGGGGCTGGCCCACGCGCTCGCGGTGTTGGTGGGGTTGCCGCCCCGGGTGTGCGCGGGGCCCCAGCCGTCGGTGGCCCGGCCCGCGAGGTATCCGGCGGCACCGCCGAGCGCCGCCCCCGCGGCACCGGCCGCAGCCGCACCGCCGAAGCCCGAACCGCCTCCGTGGCCGCCCGAGGCGGCCGGGTTCTGCGTCGGGGTGGGGGCGTGCATGGTGTGGCTGCCGGTCTGCCCGGTGGGAGGCATGCCGCCGGCCGGCTCGGTCCAGGGCAGGTCGAGGTTGAGGCGACCCGTCTCGACCATCAGCTCGGCGGCGGTGGGTCGGGCCGACATGTCGCGTGAGACCGCGCGGTTGACGAGCGGGCGAAGCGCCTCGTGCATCCCGTCCATGTCGATCTCACCGTTGAGGATGCGGAAGAAGATGACCTCGAACGAACCGGCGCCATAGGGCGGGCGGCCGGTCGAGGCGAAGGCGACGGTGCCGCCCCAGGCGTGCACGTCGGTGGCGGGCCCCAGGTCCGTACCCTCGATGACCTCGGGTGACAGGTAGCTGGGCGTGCCGACGAACGTGCCGGTCTGGGTCAGCTTGGCGCCGTCCACGGCGTGCGCGATGCCGAAGTCGATGACGATCGGCTCGCCGTTGGAGATGATCACATTGCCGGGCTTGAGGTCGCGGTGGATCACGTCCACCGCGTGGATGTCCTTGATCGCCCGGGCCATGCCGGTGACGAAGCGGGTCAGAGCGCGGCCGCGCAGGGGGCCGTGGTCGGTGACGGTGGCGTCCAGGGTGGGCCCGGGGATGTACTCGGTGACCACCCAGGGCAGCTCGGCCTGGGTGTCCGCGTCGATGACCTCGGCCACGTTGGGGCTCTGCACGCGGCGCATCGTCTCGACCTCGCGGGCGAGCCGGGCGCGTGCGATGTGGTCACCGGCGACCTCGGGCTTGAGGACCTTCACCGCGACGAACTGGTCGGTCCGGGGATCCTCGGCCTGGTACACCACACCCATCCCGCCGGCGCCGATGCGGCGGCGGATGACGTAGTGGCCGATGCGCTCCGGCAGCTCTTCACCCGTGGGGAAACCTGCCGACATTGCCATCGAGAACTCATCCCCTCAAAAGACCACATACCACCACGTCCAGCTTATCGGCCGGGGGGATGGGTCAACATTGGCTTGTGTGGCCCCTCCGAGGGGCCCTGCGGTCTGTTCGGTTCCGCCGGAGGGTGTGGGCGCCACACGCGCCACCGGGGACTCCGAGCGAACCGTCCGTCCTCGGACGACCATTGACGAGTATGACGGAAAAACCACGCGGGCGGTTCCCCGTCCCCCGTCCCGGCTGGCCGGTTCCGGACGTCTTCCCTGGGTCCCGTGTCGCCAGGCGACACGACAATGAATCGGAGCGGCGGCGGAGTTCCACCGGACCTCGCGCAGGTCCGAGGCGGGACACCGAGGTGGACGCCCCGACACTACCCGCCCCGAACTGCGCGAACGCCCCATCGGCCGTCACGGGGGCCCGGGGCCCGGTCACGACCGGGGGATTCAGCGGCCGACGAAGGTGGCCTTGCCCGGCCCCTGCTCGACGAAGCTCTTCATCCCGGCTTTCTGGTCCTCCGTGGAGAACAGGCCGGAGAAGTGCAGGCGCTCGATCTCCAGACCGGTGTCCAGATCGGTCTCCAGCCCCCGGTCGATCGACTCCTTAGCGGCGGCCAGAGCCACGGCGGGACCGTCCACGTACTTGGCGACCAGGGCCACGGCGGCCGAGTAGACCTCCTCGTCGGGGACGACCGCGTCCACGAGACCGATCTCCCCGGCCTCCTCGGCCCGCACGTGGCGGCCGCTGAACACCAGGTCCTTCGCCCGGGACGGGCCGATCAGGCGCGGCAGCCGCTGGGTCCCGCCCGCGCCCGGGATGACGCCCAGCTGGATCTCGGGCTGGCCGAGCCTGGCCTTGGTTCCCGCCACCCGGAAGTCGGCGCACAGCGCCAGCTCGCAGCCGCCGCCCAGCGCGTAGCCGCTGATCGCCGCGACCACGGGCTTGGGGATGCGGGCCACCGCGGTCAGGGCGTTCTGGAGTGACCGCGAGTACTCCAACATGCGGGCGTGGGTGAGGTCGGCCATCTCCTTGATGTCGGCCCCGGCCACGAACGCCCGCTCACCGCCGTAGAGCACCACCGCGCGCACGGAGGGGTCCGCGGACACGGCGGCGGCCGCCTCCGCGATCTCCCGGGTGACCGTGCCGTTCAGCGCGTTCAGCGCCTTGGGACGATCGATCCGGATGACGGCCACACCGGGGTTCTCCGGGTCGGCCTCGACGCGCACGAACTCGCTCACGTTCTCCACCTGCTTCGCTTCGACGTCAGTGTCCGCTGCTTACCTAACCACCCGTGTCAGCGGAAGAGCAGCACCAGGGTCCCCAGGCGGGCCGACACGGTGTAGGCGGAAACCAGCAGCACGGCGGTGCCCACCAGGAGGAGGGTGTCGGCCGCCCGCCAGCGGCTGTACCGCGCGTGCGTGCGCGTTCCGGTGCCGAAGGCCCGCGCGTCCATCGCGGTGGCCAGCAGCGTCCCGGTCCGGATGGACCGCACAAGCAGCGCGAAGAGCCGCCCGAAGAACAGCGAGACGATCCGCAGCGGGTTGCGCCCGGCCTCCAGACCCCGTGCCCGACGGGCCAGGGTGATGGTCCGCCACTGGTCGGCGAGCAGCGGGATGAGCCGCAGCGCGGCGAGCACGCCCATCGCGGGCCGTTCGGGCACCCGGAGGCGCTGCACGAGGCCGTCGGACATCTCCGTGGGGTCGCTGCTGATCGCGGCGAGCAGCCCGGGCAGGGCGATGGTCAGCAGGCGCACCGCCGCGCCCACGGCGCCCTCCAGGCCGTGCTCGCCGTACAGGTAGTTGACCGCACCGCTGCTGAGACCCATGAGCAGGAACGGTCCGCCCAGGATCAGCAGTGTGCGCCGGTCCACCCCGCTGAACGGCACCGTGAGCAGTACCGCGAGCAGCACGACTCCTCCGGTGACGGCGTCCACCGCCGGGATCAGTCCGATCCCGATCGCCAGCGCCGCCAGGAGCTTGGCGGCCGGGTTCAGGCCGGTGAGCCAGTAGCGGGCACCGCCGCCCTCGGGCACGTCCAGGGTGAGGGTGTCCCCTCCCATGGATCGGTGCGTGTGCTGGGAACTCACACGCCCCCCTCTCCCGCCGCGGCGGCCGTCTCCAGGGGTGCCGCGCGCCCGTCGGCCACCCGCACCTCCACGTCCGTCAGACGGCGCAGGAGGAGTTCGTCGTGGGTGGCCATGACCACGGCCCGCCCCTCGGCGCGCAGGACGCCGAGCAGCTCCACCAGCTCCGTCCAGGTGCGGGTGTCCTGGCCGAAGGTGGGTTCGTCCAGGACCAGCAGGTCCGGGGCGTGTGAGGGGCCGGAGCTGAGCGCGGTCGCCACCGAGAGGCGCCGCTTCTCTCCGCCGGAGAGCGTGTAGGGGTGCACCTCGGCCAACCGGGTCAGCCGCAGCCGTTCCATCAGCTCACCCACCCAGGCGTCGGTCTCGGTCTCGCCCATCCCGGCCCGCAGCGGCGCGAAACGGAGTTCGTCGCGGACCGTGGCGGTGACGAACTGGTCCTCGGCGTGCTGGAACACCGTGCCCACGTGGCGGGCCAGACGGCGTGCCGGCCAGCGCACCAGAGGACGCCGGTCCGCCTCGGCCAGCGGACCGCGCGGCAGCACCTGTCCCCGGTGCGGGCGGGACAGCCCGGCCAGCATGGTCAGGAGTGTGGACTTGCCAGCCCCGTTGGGGCCGGTCAGGGCGGTCGCGGTCCCCGCGCACAGGGTGAGGTTCACGTCGTCGAGCACCGCGCGCCGGGGCGCGGCGCGCACACCCACCTGGAAGGGGGTGCGTGCGGTGACGTCCACGGTCTCCACCAGCGGTCCGCCGCCGGGGCCGGGCGCGAGTTCGGGGGCGGGCTCGTTGCCGGGGATCCACACGCCCTGTTCGGCCAGGGAGCGACCGTGTTCGGCGAACACCCGTGCCGGGGTTCCGTCCGCGATCACTCCCCCGCCGGGTTCGACCACCACCACCCGGTCCACCAGGTCCACGACGTCCGCCACCCGGTGTTCGACCAGCACGAGGGTGGCCCGGGTCTCGCCGAGCAGGCGGGAGAGCAGGTCGCGCACGAGCACGGCACCGGCCGGGTCGAGGTTGGCGGTGGGTTCGTCCAGGAGCAGCAGGCGCGGCCGCATGGCCAGCGCACCGGCGATCACCAGGCGCTGCTTCTCGCCGCCGGAGAGCGCGCCCGTGGAGTGCCGGAGTCCGTAGGGGAAGCCGACCTCCGCCAGGGAGCGCTCGACCCGCGGCCAGATGAGTCCGGGCTCCACCCCCAGGTTCTCCAGTCCGAACGCGACGTCGTCCCCGGCGCGGGCCATCACGAGCTGGGTCTCGGGGTCCTGGCTCACCAGCCCGACGCCGCCCCGGCCGCGGTCGGCGGGCGCGCCGTCCACGAGCAGCGATCCCTCCTGCTCGCCGCTGATGGCGCCGTCCTCACCGGTGAGCCCGGCCAGGGAGTGCAGCAGGGTCGACTTGCCCGCACCCGAGGCGCCGAGCAGCAGGACCCTCTCCCCCGGTTCGACGGTCAGGTCCACCCCGCGCAGGGCGTGGTCGTCGCGGCCCGAGTGCCGCCATCCCCAGCCGGAGAGTTCGACGCGCGCACCGCCTGTGTCGGGTCGGGTCACGGGTCAGCCCCTGGCCGAGGGGAAGGGGGCCAGCGCACCGGCCCGGGCCAGCGCGGTGGTGAGCAGCCGGGCGCCCACGCCCGCGATGGCAGCCGCACTGAGGACCACGATCACCCCGTAGGTGAGCTGGTACTCGATCGGCCAGGTGACGTTGTAGGCGATGTTGTCCCGGATGGCCGGGGAGAGCCCGGCGACGGCGGCGGCGAGCACGGCCACGCCCATGTTCCAGCGCCGGTAGGCGAAGGCGAGGAAGACCAGCTCGGGCAGCAGCCCCTGGAGGGCGCCGTCGAGGACGACCATGATCCCCCACTGGGTGCCCAGCACGGCCGAGACGGAGGCGGCCGCGATCGAGGTGAGCAGGGCCGCGCCGGGCTTGCGGATGATGAGGCCGCCGAGCACGCCGGAGATCAGCCACATGCCGTAGACGACGGCCTGCCCGGGCGGGAAGGCGACGAACAGCGGTGTGGTGACCGACCAGACGATGTTCCACAGCCAGAAGACGACGCCGACCGCGACGCCGATCACTGCGGCCACGACGATGTCGACGGTGCGCCAGCTCCGGAACTTCGCCAGGACCTCCTGGACGGTGCCCGTGGGCCGGGCGGCGGTTCCGGGACCGGTCTCACGGCCGCTTTCGGTACTCATGGTGGTTGATGTCCCTTCGTCGGGGTGACGAGGGCCCATGTGGCCAAGAGCGCCAGCCGGGCGCGCGCACGCGCACGCCTCGGTGGCGGTTTCCTATGACTTCCTTCGCTGGCATGACCCAGATCAGGTGTGTAAGGGTCTGCGGCCGGGTGCCGCACTCTCAGCGCTCACGCGCTCCCCTGTCGGATTGCCTCCATTATGGGGCAAACGTGACGAGTGGTGAAGACCTTCCCTCCTGTGGGACGCGAACGCACCGGCGCCGGACAGGCCGCGGAGGGTCCGGGAACGCCGGAGCGGGGGCGCGCCCGACGGTGGTCGCCGGTCGCACCCCCGCTCGGGGTGCCGTCACGGGTGCCTGGACGCACCCGGGAATCAGCAGCTCAGGTTCGACCCCGTGGTGGTGCCGAGGATCTGGGTGAAGTGCGTGAACGTGTTGATACGGCTCTGCACCTGTCCCGGGTTGCCGCCGTTGCACTCGATCGAGCCGTTGATGGAGCGGATCGACTCGCCGAAGCCGTGACCGTCGACGATGGCGGTGTGCCCCGACATCGTTCCGGCGCCGGGCTGGGTGTTCCAGAACCAGAGGCCGGTCCGCCAGGCGATCGCGGCGTCCTGCTCGACCAGGTAGGGGTTGTTCAGCAGGTCGATGCCGAGGGCGTCACCGGCGGCCTTGTAGTTGTAGTTCCAGCTCAGCTGGATCGGGCCCTTGCCGTAGTAGGCGGACTGTCCGGCCGGGCAGCCGAAGGGCTGGCTCCAGTCGCAGTAGTGCGGGTAGTTGGCCTCGTTGGTCTCCTTGATGTGCACCAGTCCACCGGTCTCGTGGCTGACGTTGGCGAGGAACGCGGCCGCCTCCCGCCGCTGCACCTCGACGCTTCCCGTGTTGGTGAAGCCCGGGTACGAGCTCAGGGCGGCGGTGAGGCCGGCGTAGGTGTAGAAGGGGTTCCGGTTCGGGAACATCTGGTTGAACTGGGCCTCGCTGACCACGAAGTCACTGGGGCCGGGCTGCTCCCCGCCTCCGTCGGTGCCGCAGGGACCCTGGTCGGACCAGACGTCCGAGGCGCCGGGACGTTCGTTCTGCGTCCACCACTTGGCGGTGTAGTTGCGGCCTTCGAAGGAGACCTGGCCGCCGCCGGTGTAGACGGCGGAGGAGCTCCAGGCGGTCGCGCAGGTGGCGGCCTGCGCGACCGTCGCGGGGAGGGTAACGAGCACAGCCGCGATCGCGCCCAGCGCGGCGAGCTGACTCAGGAGACGTCGGATCACGTGATCACACTCCTAGGGTGCGGCGCTGCGTCCGACCGCGCGCCGCAGGGGGTGACGTCACCTAAGCAAGGGTGGTCTAGACCTGTCAAGATCCCCAACCACGGATTGTGAGAACACGATGACGGCGGGGCCCGCCACACGGGTCCGCGCCCCGGTCGAGTGATCGCCGTTCCCGCACGACCACCGGACCGGGGCGCGGACCCCCGGACGCCCCTAGGCCTCCTCGTCGCCGTCGTCGCCGTCGTCGTCGCTGTCGTCGCCCCTCTGCTCCGCCGGTTCCGTCTTCGGGTCCCCGAAGCTGCCGGGCGAGCCCGCGAAACTGTCGGAGGGCAGGTGATCGGTGGCGCCGCGCATGCTCTCCTGCCAGATCGGACCGGGCAGGGTGCCGCCGTAGACGATCCCGTAGTAGCGGCCGCCGATCGTCACGCTCTGGAGCGGGTTCTGCTCGCCGCCGCGCACGTCACCCACAACCACGGCGGAGGCGAGGTTCGGGGTGTACCCGGCGAACCAGGCGTAGGCGGCCCCGTCCGTGGTGCCGGTCTTGCCCGCGGCCGGCCGGCCGATGTCCAGTCCCTTGGCGGTGCCCCCGTCGAAGGTCTGCTGGAGCAGGTGGTTCACTCCGTCGGCGGCGTCCTGCTTGACCGTCCGCTCGCACTCGGAGGTGGTCTTGAGCTGCTCGCCGGTGCCCTCCTCGGTCACCGAGCGCACCGGGCGGGGCTCGCAGTACTCACCGCGTGCGGCGAAGGTCGCGTAGGAGGCGGCCACATTCAGCGGGGACACCTCCTGGTCGCCCAGGGTGAACGAGCTCCACACCCCGAGGTCTCCGCCGTCCGCACGGTGCACCCCGGCTTTCTCCGCCATCTCCGAGGTCTCGCACAGGCCCACGCGCTTCTGGAGCTGGGCGAAGTAGGTGTTCACCGACCCCTTGGTCGCGCTGATCATGTTGTGGCTGCCGTCGTCGCTCTCACCGGCGTTGCGCACGTTCCACGCGGACATCCTGGTGCCGTCACAGCCGGACATCCCGCTGACGGACATGCTCTTGGGCGAGGAGAAGCTGGTCCCGTAGCCCAGGCCCTTCTCCAGCGCCGCGGCCAGCGTGTACGTCTTGAAGGTGGACCCGGCCTGGTAACCAGAGGAGCCGCCGTCGGCCTGGTCCACGGCGAGGTTGAGGGAGGTCGTGCCCACCGCCTCGTCGTCGAACCCGTACTTCAGGTTCTGGGCCAGGGCGCGCACCCGGCCGGAGCCGGGTTCGATCATCGCCTGGGCCGCGAACTTGGTGGAGTCCTTGTGCGGGACGCGCTTTTCGATGGCCTTCTCCGCGGCGTCCTGCGCGGCCGCGTCGAGTGTCGTCCGCACGGTCAGCCCGCCCTGGACGATGCGCTGTTCGCGCTCTTCGGCGGTGCCGCCGATCAGGTCCGAGTTCCGCAGCCAGCGCATGGTGTAGTCGCAGAAGAACGGGTAGTCGCTCTCCGCGCAACTGCCTCCGCGCGGCGTGGAGTCGATGCCCAGCCCCCGCTCCTTGTGGGCCTCGGCCTCCTTGGCGTCGAGCACGTCGGTGGCCACCATGCGGTCCAGCACGACGTTGCGGCGTTCGAGCGCGCCCTCGGGGTTGTTCAGCGGGTCGTAGAACGAGGGAGCGCGCACCAGACCGGCCAGCATGGCCGCCTGCCCGGGGTCGAGGTCCGCGGCGGGGATCGAGAAGTAGCGCTGCGCGGCGATCTCGACACCGTGCGCGCCTCCACCGAAGTAGGACAGGTTCAGGTACCCCTCCAGGATCTCGTCCTTGGTGAGACGTTCCTCGACGTCGATGGCGTAGCGCAGTTCGGTGAGCTTGCGGCCCAGGTTCTGCGCGCTGGCGCCCTCGACGTCCTCCTCCGTGTCCGCGGTCTCGATGAGGAGGTTCTTCACGTACTGCTGGGTGATGGTCGAACCGCCCTGCGTGTCGCCCTGGGCGGTGCGCGCGGCGGCGCGGATCACGCCGCGCAGGTCCAGGCCCTTGTGTTCGTAGAAACGGTCGTCCTCGATGGCCATGAGGGCCGTGCCCACCCACGGGCTGATGTCGTCGAGGCCCACCACGCGGCGTTCGCGTTCGGAGACCTCGGCGAAGGGGGTTCCGTCGTCGGCGGTGAGCAGGACGCGGGAGGACAGGCTGGGTACGTCCAGGTCACCGGGCAGGGACATGAACCCGGCCGCCGCGTCACGGGCGACCAGTCCGACACCGCCCACCCAGGGCATGACCAGGGCCGCTGACAACAGCCCGGCGACGACCCCGAGCCCGGACAGCCTGAGCAGCGCCTCACGCCGGTCCTGCGGCTGGTCGTGCTTCAGGAACCCCCGGAACGCCTCCAGGAACGGATCCAGGAACGCACCACCCCGGTTCGACTCCGTCACGTCGCCCCCCTACGGCCGTGTGCTGTCCGCGCGCCACGCGACACGAACACTGCGACGCCCACACTCGCAGCCGGCATGCAAAGGGAAGTCCGTCAAATCAGGCGTGTTAGCGAAAACCTTCCTCAAACCACGGCAAAGCCGTGCAGATCGTGCATGCCGCGCGAGTCCGGATGGATCGTCTGTAAACCATCGAACCTTTTGCTGACGCCAGGACGGATCGACCGCCGATACCGGATCGGCGAGTGACAGGACACCCGAATACGGGGCGAACGTTTCCCGAGGGACTGATCGGACTCGCGGGGATGCCCGGAATCCAGCTCTCCCGCCCATCCGAGTATTTGAACAGCCCTACCCATCCCAGCCTCTTCGCCAACATGCGACCTGATTTTTCCGAATTTTCATGAAGCGGAATACGAAAACAACCACAGAGACACCTGAATCGCTTGGTGACCTATGCCCGCATTGCGAGGTTCGCCAAGGTGAAACGCGGCAAATACCAGGTCTTGGCGCCCTCGCCTAGAGTGACGAGGATCACATTAATTCTGCGGCCTCGCCACTCTGCCAAACCCCACTAGAGGGCCGACGATAGACAGCGGAGGGCACCGAAGCCGCAATCCGGACAGTTTCCGATCCGAGCTTTCGTTAACTCCGTATTTCCATGGATGAACTCCCGGTTATTTACGCACGGACACTTGTCCGTGCCATCCCATAACGCCCGAACCACGACAATTACGGTGTAGCCAGTGATCGGACGACTGCCCATCCTCGACATCTCTCCAGACAACGAGCTCGGCCCCGTGAAAGCCGTTCCCGGTGAGCGTTTCACCGTGTCCGCCACCGTCATCCGTGAGGGCCACGACTCCCTCGCCGCGGGCGTGGTCCTCCACTCCCCCAAGGGCCGCCGGGAGGCGCTGGTCCCCATGCGCGAGCGGGACCGCGGAACCGACCGGTACGAGGCCGAGATCAGCCTGCCCAGCGAGGGGCACTGGTCGTTCTCGGTCGAGTCGTGGACCGACCCGTTCACCACCTGGCTCCACGTGGCGCGGGTGAAGCTCCCCCTGGGCACCGACACCGAACTGGTCCTGGAGGAGGGCGCGCGCCTCCTGGCACGCGCCGGCCGGCGCACCCCCCGCACACCCGCCCTGACCGCCGCCGCCAAAGTACTGCGCGACACCTCCCGTTCCCCCATGGAGCGCTTCGGGGCCGCCGTCACCGGCGAGGTCCTCGCGAGGATGGAGCGCGCCCCCCTGCGCGAACTCGTCACCCGTTCCAAGCGCACCAAGGTGACCGTCCACCGCGAACGCGCCCTCTTCGGCTCCTGGTACGAGTTCTTCCCCCGCTCGGAGGGCGCGCAGGTCGACGCCGGGCCCGGCAGGGAGGTCTCCGGCACCTTCGCCACCGCCGCCAAGCGCCTGCCCGCCATCGCCGACATGGGCTTCGACGTCGTCTACCTGCCGCCGATCCACCCCGTCGGCGAGGCCCACCGCAAGGGCCGCAACAACACCCTCCGGCCCGGACCGGGCGACCCCGGATCGGTGTGGGCGATCGGTTCCGCCGACGGCGGCCACGACGCCGTCCACCCCGACCTCGGCACCCTCGCCGACTTCGACGCCTTCGTGGCAGAGGCCCGCGAGCACGACCTGGAGATCGCCCTCGACCTGGCCCTCCAGTGCTCCCCCGACCACCCCTGGGTGACCGAGCACCCCGAGTGGTTCAGCACACGCGCGGACGGGTCCATCGCCTACGCCGAGAACCCGCCGAAGAAGTACCAGGACATCTATCCGCTCTGCTTCGACCACGACTTCGAGGGCCTCTACAAGGAGTGCCTGCGCGTGGTCCGGCACTGGATCGACCACGGCGTGCGGATCTTCCGCGTCGACAACCCGCACACCAAACCCGTCGCCTTCTGGGAGCGGCTGCTCGCCGACGTCGCCAGGCGCGACCCGGACGTGCTCTTCCTCGCCGAGGCCTTCACCCGCCCCGCCATGATGCGCACCCTGGCCAAAGTGGGTTTCCACCAGTCGTACACCTACTTCACCTGGCGCAACGGCAAGGACGAGCTCACCGACTACCTCACCGAGCTCAGCCGGGAGACCGCGCACTACCTGCGCCCGAACCTGTTCACCAACACCCCGGACATCCTCAACGCCTACCTCCAGGAGGGCGGGCGCCCCGCCTTCGAGGTCCGCGCGGTCCTCGCCGCCCTGCTCTCCCCCACCTGGGGTGTCTACTCGGGCTTCGAGCTGTGCGAGAACACCCCCGCCGCCCCGGGCAGCGAGGAGTACCTGGACTCGGAGAAGTTCCAGTACCGTCCCCGCGACTGGGCCGCCGCCGACGCCTCCGGGGACACCATCGCCCCGCTGATCACCCGGCTGAACGTGCTGCGCCGGACCCACCCCGCCCTGCGCGAGCTGCGGAACCTGCGCTTCCACCACGTGGACCGGCCCGAACTGGTGTGTTTCTCCAAGCACCGGCCCGGCGCCCCCGGTGAGCCCGACGACGTCGTGATCGCCGTCGTCAACCTCGACCCGCACCACGCCCGCGAGGCAACGGTGCACCTGGACCTGCCGTCGATCGGCCGCACGTGGGAGGAGGACCTCAGGGTGACCGACGAGCTGACCGGACGCGCCTACACCTGGCGGGCGAACAACTACGTCCGCCTTGACCCCGCGACCGGACCCGCGCACGTGTTCACCGTCCACGGCAGATGACGGGCCCTGGCGAGGCGGGCGGCCACCCGAACCGGGTGCCGTCCCCTCCATCGTGCGAAAAGCCTGTTGATCCGACGTCGAACATTCTTGGTGGGGAGCAGTAGATGAGCAACGACGAGCCCGGACCCGTCGCCCACGAGCACGCCGAACACGGTCCGCTCGCCCCGGCCACCGGGGCCGCCACCGGCCCGCTCATGTCCACCGGCGGCACCAGTGATCCCCACTGGTTCAAGCACGCCGTCTTCTACGAGGTACTCGCTCGCGGGTTCTTCGACTCCAACGGCGACGGCACCGGTGACCTCACCGGGCTCGTGCGGAAGCTGGACTACCTCCAGTGGCTGGGCATCGACTGCGTCTGGCTGCTGCCGATGTACGAGTCTCCGCTGCGTGACGGCGGGTACGACATCTCGGACTACTTCAAGATCCTCCCCGAGTTCGGCAACACAGCCGACTTCGTGGAGCTCCTGGACGAGGCGCACCGCCGCGGCATCCGGGTCATCACCGACCTGGTCATGAACCACACGAGCGACCAGCACCCGTGGTTCAGGGCCTCGCGGGAGGACCCCGACGGCCCCTACGGCGACTTCTACGTGTGGTCGGACACCGACGACCTCTACGACGAGGCGCGGATCATCTTCGTCGACACCGAGACCTCCAACTGGACCTACGACGAGGTGCGCGGCCAGTACTACTGGCACCGCTTCTTCTCCCACCAGCCGGACCTCAACTTCGAGAACCCGGCGGTGCAGGAGGCGATCCTGGAGGTCCTGCGCTACTGGCTGGACCTGGGCATCGACGGGTTCCGCCTGGACGCCGTGCCGTACCTGTACGAGCGCGAGGGCACCAACTGCGAGAACCTCAAGGAGACCCACGAGTTCCTCAAGCGGGTGCGCGCCGAGGTGGACCGCCTGTACCCGGACCGGGTGCTGCTGAGCGAGGCCAACCAGTGGCCGTCGGAGGTCGTCGACTACTTCGGCGACTTCGAGTCCGGCGGCGACGAGTGCCACATGAACTTCCACTTCCCGCTGATGCCGCGCATGTTCATGGCGGTGCGGCAGGAGCAGCGGTTCCCGATCTCGGAGATCCTCGCCCAGACCCCCGAGATCCCCCGCAACTGCCAGTGGGCGATCTTCCTGCGCAACCACGACGAGCTGACCCTGGAGATGGTCACCGACGAGGAGCGCGACTACATGTACTCCGAGTACGCCAAGGAACCCCGCATGCGCGCGAACGTGGGGATCCGCCGGCGGCTCGCTCCCCTCCTGGACAACGACCGCAACCAGATCGAGCTGTTCACCGCGCTGCTGCTGTCCCTGCCCGGATCGCCGGTCCTGTACTACGGCGACGAGATCGGGATGGGCGACAACATCTGGTTGGGCGACCGCGACGCCGTCCGCACGCCCATGCAGTGGAACTCCGACCGCAACGCCGGGTTCTCCCGGGGCGACCCCGCCCGCCTGTACCTCCCGCTGATCATGGACCCGGTCTACGGCTACCAGGCGATCAACGTGGAGTCCCAGCGCGAGAACCCGGGATCGCTGCTGAACTGGACGCGCCGGATGATCCAGATCCGCAAGCGCCACCCCGTGTTCGGCACCGGGGAGTTCACCGAGCTGAACGCCACCAACCCCAGCGTGCTGGCGTTCATCCGGGAGCACGGCGACGACCGCATGCTGTGCGTGAACAACCTGTCCCGGCACCCGCAGCCCGTGGAGCTGGACCTCTCCCGCTACGCGGGGGTCAGGCCCGTCGAGTGCGTGGGCGGGGTGAGCTTCCCCGAGATCGGTGAGCTTCCGTACCTGCTCACCCTCCCCGGCCACGGCTTCTACTGGTTCCAGCTCCCGGCCGAGCGCACCGCCGAGCCGGGTTCCGAGACCCGCGAGGGCGCCGCAACCTACGGCCTGCCCTCGGCCGGGGTCAGCGCCCGGGACGCCTTCGACACCGGCCACCGCACGTCCACCACAGTGTCCGGCTCCCGACCCGGGGACGGTGGCGGGAAGGGACACGGTCCTTACTGAGATGTCGCAGCTAGAAGAACTCCTGGCGGTCTGGCTTCCCCGGCAACGATGGTTCTCCGGCAAGGGGATACCGATCCAGCGGGTCCGGATCGAGAGCAGGTACACCCTGGTCTCGGCCGGTCCCGGCGGACCTGATCTGAACGTTCTCGTCGTGCAGGCGGGGCAGCGCGGCCTCAGCTCCCGCTACCAGGTGCTGCTCGGCTCCCGACCGCCCCGGTCCCTGCCTCCCGACCTGGCCCGCGCGGCCATCGGCGTGTGCCAGGTCTCGGGCAGCCGTCCCCGCGTGGTGTACGACGCCGCGCACGACCCGCAGCTCACCGCGCTGCTGCTGGAACGGTTCACCGGCGGCGGCGACAGGGACCGGCGCGGCCGGGTGCGCTTCCGTACCCTGCCTGGAACCACCGTGGAGGCCCTCGGTCCGGGGCGTCTGCTCACCGGCGAGCAGTCCAACACCTCGCTGGTGTACGGGCGGGACTACGTCCTCAAGACCTTCCGGAGACTCTGGCCGGGACGTAACCCGGATCTGGAGCTGAACGTGGCGTTGTCGGGCTCGCCGTATGTGGCGCGCCCGTGCGGGTGGATCGAGGCGGACCTGTCCGGCCACTCGGCACCGACCACGCTCGCCCTGCTCCAGACCTTCGTCCCGGACGCCCAGGATGGATGGGTGATGGCCACGGCCAACGTCCGCACGCTGCTCGACGGTGCGGACGCCGACTTCAGTGAGGAGTCCGCACGACTGGGGCACACCACCGCCAAGGTGCACAGTTCCCTGGCCACGGCGCTGCCCACCGACGTGCTGTCGCCGAGCGCGGCGAGCGAGCTCGCCGACACCATGGTGGAACGCCTGGCCATGGCCAGCGCGGAGGTTCCCGAACTGGCCGAGCACGCGCCCCGGGTGATGGAGGCCTACGCCGACCTCGCACGGTTGGACCAGCCGCTGCCGATCCAGCGCGTCCACGGCGACTACCACCTGGGGCAGGTCATCCGGCCCGAGTCCGGGTGGGTGCTGCTGGACTTCGAGGGCGAGCCGACCGTGCCTGTGCGCGAACGCCAACGGTTGTCCAGTCCGTTGCGGGACGTGGCCGGGATGCTGCGCTCCTTCGACTACGCGGCCGGGTTCCTGCTGGTCGAACAGGACGACGACCCCGACCTCGCGTGGGCCGCGCGTGACTGGGCGCGGCGCAACCGGGAGGCCTTCTGCCGGGGCTACGCCGACGGGGGCGGCGCCGATCCGGACAAGCACCTCACCGTGCTGCGGGCCTTCGAGTTCGACAAGGCCGTCTACGAGGTCCTGTACGAGGCCCGCAACCGGCCCAACTGGCTCCGGGTCCCACTGGAGTCCATCGCCACTGCCGCCGGGGCGCCACGGGTGCCCGGCTGATTCCCAGGGGCGGCCGCCGTTCACGAACGGCGGCCGCCCCGTTCGCCGTTCCGGCCCACCGCTTCACCGCCTCCCGCCATCCGACCACCACGAGTCATCACGGAGTCGAATTGTCACCGCGCACGACCAGGAAGTCCGCGACAGCCGACGAGCAGCCGAAGGAGGCGCCGAAGAAGGCCGCCGCCGGGAGCACGGCGGCGAAAGGTACGGGGTCCAAGGGCACGAAGGCGAAGGCGCCGGCCGCGAAGAAGGAGTCCGCGTCCAAGGAGACGGCGGAGCGGAAGGCGACGCCGAAGCAGGCCGCCGCCAAGAGCACCGCCGCCGGGAACGCCGCGTCCAAGGCCGCCACCGTCAAGAGGGCCGCGAGCAGGCCGGGGGCGGGGACCGCCGCCGGGACCGCAGCGAAGAAGCCCGCAGCCAAGCGGCCCCGCAAGCCCGCCGGGATCTCCTCGGAGCTGGCCGCCGAGCTGGACCGGGTCGTGGACGGCTGGCACCACGACCCGCACTCCGTCCTCGGCCTGCACGACCGTGACCTGCGGGTCCTGCGCCCCGGAGCGGTCGAGGTGGACGCCGTCCTGCCGGACAACACCAGGATCGGGCTCACCCACCGCCACCGGGGCGTCTTCACAGCCCGGCTTCCCGCCCGCACCGCCGACTACCGGATCGCCGTGCGCTACGAGGAGGGCGGCCCCGAACTGGTGCAGGCCGACGCCCACCGGGTGGGGCCCACCCTGGGCGAACTCGACCTGCACCTGATCGGTGAGGGTCGGCACGAGGAGCTGTGGCGGGCGCTCGGTGCGCACACGACCACCGTCGAGAGCCCCATGGGAGAGATCCCCGGCACGCGCTTCGCGGTCTGGGCGCCCGACGCCCGCGGCGTGCGGGTGATCGGTGACTTCAACTACTGGAGCGGGATCGCGCACCCCATGCGCAGCCTGGGCGCCAACGGCGTGTGGGAGCTGTTCGTGCCCGGCATGGGCGACGGCGACCTGTACAAGTTCCAGGTCCTGGGCTCCGACGGACACTGGCGGGACAAGGCCGACCCCATGGCGCGGCGCACCCAGGTGCCCCCGGCCACGGCGTCGGTGGTCACCACCTCCGAGCACGTGTGGTCCGACGAGCAGTGGATGGCCGAGCGCAAGGGCGCGGAGCCGCACCGCTCGCCGATGAGCGTCTACGAGGTGCACCTGGGCTCCTGGCGGCCCGGCCTGGGCTACCGGGAGCTGGCCGAGCAGCTGGTGGAGTACGTCGTCGACCTCGGCTTCACCCATGTGGAGTTCCTGCCGGTGGCGGGGCACCCCTTCGACGGTTCTTGGGGCTACCAGGTCACGTCGTACTACGCGCCGACGCCGCGATTCGGCAGCCCGGACGAGTTCCGGCACCTGGTGGACTCCCTGCACCGGGCCGGGGTCGGGGTTCTCCTGGACTGGGTGCCCGCGCACTTCCCCAAGGACGAGTGGGCGCTGGCCCGGTTCGACGGGACGGCCCTGTACGAGCACCCGGACCCGCGGCGCGGGGAGCACCCCGACTGGGGAACCCTCATCTTCAACTACGGACGCACCGAGGTGCGCAACTTCCTCGTCGCCAACGCCCTGTACTGGCTGGAGGAGTTCCATATCGACGGCCTCCGGGTGGACGCCGTGGCCTCGATGATCTACCTCGACTACTCGCGGGACTCCGGGCAGTGGGAGCCCAACGCCTTCGGCGGCCGGGAGAACCTGGAGGCGATCGACTTCCTCAAGGAGCTCAACACCACCGTCTACCGGCGCAACCCGAACGTGGCGATGATCGCGGAGGAGTCCACCGCGTACACGGGGGTGACCCAGCCGGTGGACATGGGCGGTCTCGGGTTCGGGCTGAAGTGGAACATGGGCTGGATGCACGACTCCCTGGAGTACGTGAAGAAGGAGCCGATCCACCGCGAGTACCACCACGACGACATCACGTTCTCGATGGTCTACGCGTACAGCGAGAACTACGTGCTGCCGCTGTCCCACGACGAGGTCGTGCACGGCAAGCAGGCGCTCTTCAACAAGCCGCCCGGTGACGAGTGGCAGCGCGCCGCGACGCTGCGGGCGCTGCTGTCGTTCATGTGGTCGCACCCGGGCAAGCAACTGCTCTTCATGGGCGGCGAGATCGCCCAGGGGGACGAGTGGTCGCACGAGGAGGGCGTGCCGTGGTGGCTGCTCCAGTTCGAGCACCACGCGGGGGCCCAGAGGCTGGTCAGGGCACTCAACAAGGCCTATCGACCGCGTCCGGCGCTGTGGTCGCTGGACACCGACCCGGCCGGGTTCCGCTGGCTCGACGGGGGTGACCGCCAGGGCAACACGCTCAGCTACCTGCGCCACGGCGAGGACGGCTCGGTGCTCGCGTGCGCGGTGAACTTCTCGCCCGTGCCCCGCCCGAACTGGCGGGTGGGCCTGCCCTCCGAGGGCCGCTGGACGTCGGTGCTCAACTCCGACGACCCGCGCTTCGGGGGTTCCGGCCACGAGGCGCCGACGTCCGTCGAGACCCAGGCCCAGGAATGGCACGGTCAGCCGTTCTCCGCCGAGATCACGCTGCCGCCGCTGGCCGCCGTCTGGTTCGAACCGGAGCGCTGACCCGAACCCGGCCCCGGGGAGTTGTCCACAGGCGACGCCCCGGGGCTTTCGCTCGCCCCGGATTCCGGTTCTACTGGAAACCGGCCCCCTCCCCACACCCACGAGCACCAAAGATCCCGTCAACCCACCACCAGCCACTCTGTACAACCCCGGCAGCGCACCTGGCCAGCACGGCACTTCTCCTCGGGGCGCCCGCGTGTTCTCTTGTCCCCCACACGTGTGTCCCCCGACACAGGCACGACCCGTTGGGAGCCCCCTCCATGTCCAACACAAGTCCGGGTTTCGTCAAGGTCCTGGGAAGGACCGACGTCCTGGCCCTGGCCTTCGGAGCGATGATCGGCTTCGGCTGGATCGTCCTCACCGGCGACTTCGTCGACGCGGCTGGCAGCGGTGGCGCCGCCCTCGCCTTCGTCATCGGCGGCGTCGTGATGGCCTTCGTCGGCCTCACCTACGCCGAGCTGGTCTCCGCCATGCCGCACGCGGGCGGAGAACACCACTACGCCATGCGCGCCATCGGCCCCAAGGGCGCCTTCGTCGCCTCGTGGGCCATGGTGCTGGGCTACGTCTCGGTGGTCGCCTTCGAGGCGGTCGCCGTCCCGCAGACCCTCGTCTACCTGTTCCCGAACATCGAGGTCGGCCACCTGTGGACGATCGCCGGATACGACGTCCACGCCAGCCTGGTGGCCATCGGCGTCCTGAGCGCCGTGGCCATGACGGCGCTCAACTACGTCGGGATCCGCCCTGCCAGTGTCTTCCAGGGCGTCACCGTCCTGTTCCTGCTGGCGGCAGGCGCGGCGATGCTCACCGGCGCCTTCGTGGGCGGGTCCTCCGCGAACATGGAGCCCCTGTTCACCGGCGGGGTGTCCGGGATGTTCGTGGTGCTGGTCGCGGTCCCGTTCCTGTTCGTGGGCTTCGACGTCATCCCGCAGTCGGCCTCGGAGATCAGGCTGCCCTATCGTCTGGTCGGATCACTCCTGGTGGTCTCGGTCTTCTGCGCCACCGCCTGGTACGTGATGGTGATGCTGACCGCCGGCGCCGGGCTGCCCTCCTCGGACCTCCTGGGCTCCGAGCTCGCCTCGGCCGACTCCATGGCCGCCATGTGGGACAGCGCCGCCATGGGCAACCTCCTGGTCCTGGGCGGTGTGGCCGGTCTGCTCACCAGCTGGAACGCCTTCCTCATCGGTGGCAGCCGCCTCATCTACGCGATGGCCCGTTCGAGGATGCTCCCCTCGTGGTTCGGTGAGCTCCACCCGCGCTTCCGGACCCCCGCCAACGCGGTGCTGTTCATCGGCGCGCTCTCGGTCCTGGCCCCGCTCTTCGGCCGCCCGATGCTGGTGTGGCTGGTCAACGCGGGCGGCCTCAACATCGTGATCGCCTACCTGATGGTGATCGTGTGCTTCCTGGTACTGCGTCGCCGTGAACCGGAGATGGAGCGGCCGTTCAGGGTCCGCGCGGGCACCCCGGTGGGCGTCACCGCCTTCGTCCTGGCGTTCGGCCTTTTCCTGCTCTACCTGCCCGGCATGCCCGCGGCGCTGAGCTGGCCCAACGAGTGGGGCATGGTCCTGGCCTGGTGGCTCGGCGGAGCCGCGCTCATGTGGCGCCTGCCCCGCGTCAGTCCGGGCCCGAACGCCGAGGAGCGCCTCATCGACCTCATGGACTCCCGGGACACGAGACGGAGAACCCCCGCGCCCTGAGAACCGCCCGGGCGGGCCGCGGCTCCTGGGGCCACCACCCGTCCTCGCGGCCGGTGCGCCCACGACCCGCAGGCGGCCACGGGCGCCGTCGTCGCGCTGGCGGACGCGGGCAACCGGCACGCGGCCGACCACGAGCCCTGGACCCTCGACCGCGCCGAGCGGTTCGGGGACGCCCCCACCTGGGCGAACTCGTGGAGACCTGCGGGGAACTCGCCCGGGTGCTGGGCCCCTGGCCTGCCCGACGCCGACGCCTCAGCGCGCGGCTGGCCGGGGGCCTCGACCCCCTGCCCTCGGCCAGCCCGGTCTCACGCGGGCCCGACTGACCGGACTCAGTTCACCCACCCGTGCCAGGAGGCCAGTCGGCGGACCGCCTCGTCCAGCACCTCGTCCTTCTTGCAGAAGGCGAAGCGCAGCAGGTGCCGCCCCTCGTCCTCGCGGTCGTAGAACACCTTGGCGGGGACCGCCGCAACCCCAGCCTGACGGGGTAGGGCCCGGGCGACGTCCACGCCGTCCAGGAATCCGAGCGGACGGATGTCCGTCATCAGGAAGTAGGTGCCCTCGCAGACGTTCACTTCGAACCCCGCCCGGGTCAGACCCTCCGCGAGCCGGTCCCGCTTGTTCTGGAGCCCGAGCCGCTGCTGCTCGATCCACTCCCCCTCGTTGTCCAGGGCGTCGGCGATGGCCAGCTGGAGCGCGCCGTTGGCGGAGAAGGTGAGGAACTGGTTGACCGTGCGCACCGCGCGCACCAGGGGTTCCGGGCCCGTGACCCAGCCGGTCTTCCACGCGGTGACGGCGAACGTCTTGCCCACCGAGGAGATCGACAGGGTCCGCTCGCGCATGCCCGGAAGCGTGGCCAGCGGCACGTGCTCGCGGTCGTCGAAGGTGAGGAACTCGTACACCTCGTCGGTGACCGCGATCAGGTCGTGCTCGCGGCACACCCCGGCGATCACCTCCAGCTCGGCGGGTGTGAAGACCGTCCCGGTGGGGTTGTGCGGGGAGTTCACCATGATCAGCCGGGTCCGCGGGGTCACCGCCGCCCGGAGCTCGGCCGGGTCGAAGGTGAAGCGTCCGCTCTCCGGGTCGCAGCGCAGCGTGACGGGGCGGCGCACCCCTCCGGCGAGTGAGATGGTCGCCGGGTAGGAGTCGTACATCGGCTCGAAGACGATCACCTCGTCCCCGGGCTCCACCAAGGCCAGCATGGACGCGGCGATCCCCGCGGTCGCGCCGACGGTCACGTACACCTCGGTGTCCGGGTCGAACTCCAGGCCGTAGTGGCGGGAACGGTAGCGGCTCACCGCCTGGCGCAGCTCCGGGCGGCCCGGTCCCGGCGGGTACTGGTTCACCCCCGCCATGATGTTGCGGGAGGCCCCCTCCAGGAGGGAGCGCGGCCCGTCGGTGTCGGGGAAACCCTGTCCGAGGTTAACGGACTCGGTCTCCACGGCCAGGCGCGTCATCTCGGCGAAGATCGTCTCACCGTACTCGCGCATGCGTTCGATCAGAGGTTCATCCACCCGTCGAGCGTATCCACCCCGACCCGCTCCGGCATCCCCGGGCACGACGAAGGCCCCCGGTCTCGTCGCGCCCAGTCGATCGCTGGGTGCCACGAGGTCGGGGGCCCGACCCGTCGTCTACGGCAGGAGCAGACTCAGCACGATCCAGACCACGGGACCCGCGATGAGCAGCGAGTCGATACGGTCCATCAGTCCGCCGTGGCCCGGCATGAACCGGCCCATGTCCTTGACCCCGAGGTCGCGCTTGAAGAGCGACTCGATGAGGTCGCCGACCGTGGCGGCCAGCACCACGGCCAGGCCGAGGACCACGCCGACCCACCAGGGGCCGCCCAGCATCAGGGTCACGCACAGCGCGCCCGCCACCGCGCAGCCCACCACGGAGCCGCCGAAACCCTCCCAGGTCTTGTTCGGGCTGATCACCGGGGCCATCTTGTGCCGACCCAGCAGGATCCCGGCGAAGTACCCGCCGATGTCGCTGGAGATCGTCACCACGATGAACACCACGAGCCGGTACTGCCCGTCCTCGGGATGCGCGATGAGCAGCATCCACGTGGCCAGCAGGAACGGCAGGTACACCAGGACGAACAGGTTCGCCGACGCGTCGGCGACGAACCCCTCCGCTCCTCCTCTCAGCCGCCAGACCAGGCAGGAGATCGCCGTGAGGGCGGCGATGCCCACCAGCCAGTCCGCGCCGCCGAAGTAGGCTCCGGCCTGCATGGCCACGCCGCCCACGGCCAACGGGGCCACGGCCAGGGTCATGCCCTTGCCGCCGAAGGCCCGGTTGAGCTCGCGCAGGCCGATCAGCACCCCGAGCGAGGTGATGATCGTGAACAGCTGCGGCCAGGGGAAGACCGAGAAGAAGACGAGCGCGCCCAGGGCGCACCCGCTGGCGATGGCCACCGGGAGGTTGCGACCGGTCCTGACCGGTCCGCCCCCCGGTTTGTGCAGCACGAAGCGCTGCCCGGCGGCCGTGTCCGAGGAGGGGTCGTCCGCCCCGGACGGGGGAATGTCGTCGGGTCTGTGCTCCGGTGAGTGGTCATCGCCTCCGGAACCCTTGGAAGGTGTGCTCACCGGCTAAACCTCGAGAAGATCAGATTCCTTGTGCTTCAACAGCTCGTCGATGGCGGCGACGTACTTCTGGGAGAGCTCGTCCAGCTCGGCCTGGGCGCGGTGCGCCTCGTCCTCACCGAGGTCACCGGCCTTGACCGCCTTCTCGAAGCTGTCCTTGGCGCGACGGCGCACGTTGCGGATCGAGATCTTGCTGTCCTCGGCCTTGGTGCGCGCGACCTTCACGTACTCCTTGCGGCGCTCCTCGGACAGGTCCGGGAACACCACGCGGATGACCTGGCCGTCGTCGGAGGGGTTGACGCCGAGGTCGCTGTTGCGGATCGCGTTGATGATGTCGGTGCGCGAGTTCACGTCGAACGGGGAGATGACGACCATCCGCGGCTCGGGAACCGAGAAGGACGCCAGCTGGTTGATCGGCGTGCGGGCACCGTAGTAGTCGACGGTGATCTTGTTGAAGGTGGCCGGGGTGGGGCGGCCGGTCCGGATCGTGGCGAAGTCCTCCTTCGCGACGACCACGGCCTTCTCCATCTTCTCCTCGGCCTCAAGGAGGGTTTCTTCGGTCATTGTGGCGCTCCCGGGTTCTCGGCTGGGTGTTCGTGGCTTGGGGTCGCGGCCGGACCGTCCGCTCTCTAGGCGGAGACGGGGCCGACGATGGTGCCGATCTTCTCACCGCGGACGGCGCGCAGGATGTTGCCCTGGCTCATGAGGTCGAACACGACGATGGGCAGCCCGTTGTCCATGCACAGGCTGACGGCCGTGGCGTCCATGACCTTGAGGCCGCGGGTGAGGACCTCGTTGTAGTTGAGCTTGTCGAACTTGACCGCGTCCGGGTTGCGCTGCGGGTCGGAGTCGTAGACCCCGTCGACCTGGGTGCCCTTGAGGACCGCCTGGGCACCGATCTCCAGCGCGCGCTGAGCGGCGGTGGTGTCGGTGGAGAAGAACGGCGCACCGAGACCGGCACCGAAGATGACCACGCGGCCCTTCTCCAGGTGGCGGATGGCGCGACGCGGAATGTAGGCCTCGGCGACCTGGCTCATGTGGATCGCGGTCTGTACGCGGGTGTCCACGCCCAGGCGCTCCAGGAAGTCCTGGAGGGCGAGGCAGTTGATGACGGTGCCGAGCATCCCCATGTAGTCGGCGCGACCGCGCTCGATCCCGCCCTCGGTGAGCTGCGCGCCGCGGAACATGTTGCCGCCGCCGACGACGACGGCGACCTGGATGCCCTCGGAGACGGCTTCGGCGATGGACTCCGCCACGTACTGGACGACCTCGGGCTCGATGCCGAGACCGCCACCGCCCGCGAAAGCCTCCCCCGACAGCTTGAGCATCACACGTTTCCAACCGGAATCGTGCATGGCGGGTTCGGTGGTCATCGCTTCGTTCTCCGACACGGCCTGCGGCCTCCCTTGTTCTCCCCGAGTGGCACAGGGTCCCCCGAGTGCTCCTGCTGCGGGCGGCGGGGGCTCACGACGCCCCAAATCCGCCCATATCCACCAAAAGGTGCCGGGGAGAGAAGTCTCCCCGGCACCTCCATCATGTCAAAACCCCAGGGTGTGTGCGGTGGACGCCTTCTCGGAACGATCCACCGAACAACTCCCTAGGCCTGGCCGACCTTGAAGCGCACGAAACGCTTGACGGTGACTCCGGCCTCGTCGACGATCTTCTGGACCGTCTTCTTGTTCTCCTTGACGAACGGCTGGCCTAGCAGCGTCACGTCCTTGAAGTAACCGTTGAGGCGGCCCTCCACGATCTTCGGGATCGCCTGCTCGGGCTTGCCCTCCTCGCGGGTGGTCTCCTCGGCGATGCGGCGCTCGTTGGCGACGACCTCGGCGGGGACCTCGTCCTTGCTGACGTACTGCGGCGCCAGCGCGGCGATCTGCTGGGCGAGGTCCTTGCCGACCTCTTCGTCCTGCTTGTCCAGCTCGACCAGGACGCCCATGCTCGGGGGCAGGTCCGGGTCGGACTTGTGCAGGTAGCTCGCGACGTAGGCGCCGTCGAACTTGGCGATGCGGCGGAACTCGAGCTTCTCGCCGATGATCGCGCTCTTGCCCTCGATGTAGGCCTGGAGGCTCTTGCCCGGCTCGATCTCGGCGGCGGCGATGGCGGCGATGTCGTCGCCGTCCTGGGCGGCGACGAAGTCGGCGACCTCGTTGGCGAGCTCGATGAAGCCGGCGTTCTTGGCGACGAAGTCGGTCTCGCAGTTGAGCTCGATGAGGGTGGCCTTACCCTCGCTCTCCTGCTTGAGGACGACCATGCCCTGGGCGGCGGTGCGGTCCGCGCGCTTGTCGACGGACTTGGCGCCCTTGATGCGCAGGGCCTCGACGGCCTTGTCGTAGTCGCCGTCGGCCTCGGTCAGGGCCTTCTTGCAGTCCATCATGCCGGCGCCGGTCGCGTCGCGCAGCTTCTTGACGTCCGCGGCGGTGAAGTTCGCCATGACTGTTCTCGGATTCCCTTGAGTGAAGTCTGATCTGGAAGTGGAGCGACCCGGGTGAGCACCGCGCGGGCCGCCCCGCCCGGAAGGGCGAGGCGGCGCGCGGGAAACGGTGTCCCCGGAAGGGGCCGCTGACTACTCGGCGGTCTTGTCCTCGGCGGGGGTCTCGACCGGAGCCTCGGCGGGGGCCTGCTCGGGGGCGTCCACCGGGGAGTCCTCGGAGGTGGCCTCGGCCGGAGCCTCGGCGGCGACCTCGTCGGCCGGAGCGACGGTCGGGGTCTCGGCGGGGGCCTGCTCGGCGGCGGCCTCGGCGGCAGCCGTCTCGCTCTTGCCCTCGAGGAGCTCGCGCTCCCACTCGGCCAGGGGCTCCTCGGCGGCCTTCTCCTCGGTCGCGCCGGAGGCACCGGAGCGGACCAGGAGACCGTCGGCGACGGCGTCGGCGACGACGCGGGTGAGGAGACTGACGCTGCGGATGGCGTCGTCGTTACCCGGGATCGGGTAGTCGACCTCGTCCGGGTCGCAGTTGGTGTCGAGGATGGCGACGACCGGGATGTTCAGCTTGCGAGCCTCGCTGATCGCGATGTGCTCCTTCTTGGTGTCCACGATCCACACGGCGCTGGGCACGCGGGACATGTCGCGGATACCACCGAGGGTGCGCTCCAGCTTGTCCTTCTCACGGCGAAGGTTGAGCAGCTCCTTCTTGGTGAGGGCGGAGCCGGCGACGTCGTCGAAGTCGATCTCCTCCAGCTCCTTGAGGCGCTGGAGCCGCTTGTGCACGGTGGAGAAGTTGGTGAGCATGCCGCCCAGCCAGCGCTGGTTGACGAACGGCATGCCGACGCGGCGAGCCTGCTCGTCGATGGCCTCCTGCGCCTGCTTCTTCGTGCCGACGAACAGGATGGTGCCACCGTGGGCGACCGTCTGCTTGACGAACTCGTAGGCGCGGTCGATGTACGCCAGCGACTTCTGGAGGTCGATGATGTAGATGCCGTTGCGCTCAGTGAAGATGAAGCGCTTCATCTTGGGGTTCCAGCGACGGGTCTGGTGCCCGAAGTGGACGCCGCTCTCCAGGAGCTGGCGAATCGTCACGACTGTGGCCATGACCTGGTCCTCCTTGCGGTGGCGGAGGAGTGCTCCGCCGTCGGTTGATCCTGACGCCCCGGCCGTACCGCCACCCCGCCGAAACGGTGTGGACCGTGGGTGCGACCCCTCCCTGAGGAGGCGTGTGGGCGTGCGTATTGTTGGTTGGTCCAGCGGACCACGGATGATTCTATCCTCCGTGGGACACACCCCGGAACAGCTCCGTGCCCAGGCAGATCAGTGGGTGAGCGGAGCTCCGCCACGGGCGGTTCCGGGGAGGCCGTTGGGGAGTGCGGACGGGTCTCGGAACGGGTTGTCCACAGATCCGGATCGGCGGTGGCGGAGTCCGGCCCCGTGGCGCACGCTGGAGGCATGAGCCCTCGCCGTGTCTGGCACCTCCTGCTGTCGCTCTCGCTCCTGTTCCTTCCGGTCCTCTCGCACCGCACCACGGCTCCCACGACCTTCGCCGTGTCCTCGTGGCGTTGGCCGGTGGACCCCCCGGCCGAGGTCCTGCGGGGGTTCGACCCGCCCGAACAACCCTGGCTGCCCGGCCACCGGGGCGTGGACCTGGCCGCCGAGCCTGGGGAGTCGATCCACCCGGCGGGTCCGGGGCGGGTCCACTTCGCCGGTCGGATCGCGGGCGTGGGAGTGGTGAGCGTCTCCCACGGGGACCTGCGCACCACCTACCAACCGGTGGACGCCTCCGTCGCCCGGGGCGACCCGGTGGGCGACCGGCCCCTGGGAACCCTGTCCACCGAGCCCCGGCACTGCCCCGACCGCCACTGCCTCCACTGGGGCCTGATCCGTGGCTCCGCCTACCTGGACCCGCTGAGCCTCCTGGGGCGCGGGGAGGTGCGCCTCCTCCCCCTGTACAGCACGGCGCCGATCGGGTCGGACACGACGAGCGGCCGGGCCGACGTCCCGGTCCGGGGGACGAGTGCCCGCCGGTCCCGGCCGTCCCGGACCGGCCACCGGCACCGCGTGCCCGGAGACCGTCACGAGGCGCGGACCCGGCCCCCGTCCGGGCCGCCGCGGGCAGGGGCCGCGGCGGGCAGAGGTGGGTCCCCGTCCGCTCGGGCGCTGGGGGTGGCTGCTGCGGGAGAGGGGCCGCACCCCTTCGCCGGACCGGTGCCCGGCAGGACCAGGCGCGGGGATGCGCCTGCTGATAGGCGGAGCGCAGACGCTCCACGGAGACAGGGCCGTGCCCCTTCGCCGGGTCGGTGCCCGGCGGAGTCAGGCGCGGGGGTGGGCCTGCTGATAGGCGGAGCGCAGGCGCTCCACGGAGACGTGGGTGTAGATCTGCGTGCTGCGCGGGCTGGAGTGGCCGAGGAACTCCTGGACGCTGCGCAGATCGGCTCCGCCGTTGAGGAGGTGGGTGGCGGCGCTGTGCCGCAGTCCGTGCGGACCGGAGTCCACCCCGGCGGCGCGCAGGTGGGCGTGGACGTCCTCGCGGGCCTGGCGGACACCCAGGCGTCCGCCCCGGGCCCCGAGGAAGAGGGCTCCGACGGGCGCCCCTGAGGCGAACTCCGGACGGCCCCGGGCGGTCCAGGCGTCGACGGCGTCCAGGGCCGGGGCTCCCACCGGAACCGTGCGCTCCTTGTCGCCCTTGCCCAGGACCCGGACGGTGTCGCGGGAGCGGTCGAGGTCGGTGATGTCCAGGGCGCAGAGCTCGGCGACCCGGATGCCCGTGGCGTAGAGCAGTTCCACCACCGCGTGGCGGCGCAGTTCCACCGGGGTCGTCGGGGTGGGGCCCTCCAGGGCGGTCGCGGCCTGCTCCTCGTCCAGGACCGTGGGGAGGCCGCGCTGTTGGCGTGGGGTGGAAAGACGGGGGCCCGGGTCGGTGGCCAGGATCCCCTCGCGGTGCAGGTAGCGGGTGAGGGCGCGGACCGCCGCCACCCGTCTGGCGATGGTGGACCGGCTGGCCCCGGCCGCGCGGGCACGGGAGAGCCAGGCACGGACCAGGGGGACGTCGAGGTCTGCCGGGGTGCGGCCGCGCGCGTCGAGGTCCTCGACGAGGGAGGTGAGGTCGGCGAGGTAGCCGCGCACGGTGTGCGGGGACCGGCCCAGTTCGCCGGACAGGTGCGCGGCGAAGCGCTCCAGGAGCACGGCGGCGGGTTCGGGGGCGGTCAAGCGCGCTCCCGGGGCAGGCAGGCGACGGCGTCGATCTCCACGTGGAAGCGCGGGTCCACCAGTCCGCTCACCTCGACCAGCGTGGCCGCGGGCCGGTGCTCTCCGGGCAGGGAGTCCAGGAGCGCGGAGCGGAACTCGTCGAGGTCGGTGATGTGCCGGAGGTAGTAGGTCAGCTTCACCACGTGCGTCAGGTCGGCTCCGTGCCTGGCAAGGACGGCCTCCATGTTGCGGAAGATCTGCCGGGTCTGTCCGCCCGCGTCTCCCGCGACGTCACCGTCGGGAGCCACCGGGGTCTGTCCGGAGACGAAGAGGAGCGGGCCGTCGGCAAACAGGGCGTCACTGTACGTTCTGGCCATGGTCGAACCGTACCCAGGCCCGGGCGGCGGTACCCCTTGGGGGCCTCGGGCCGCACGGGTTCGCGTTCCCGGGCCCGAGCTCGACCGCGACCGGGCCACGGAGTCCGTCGCGGAGTCGGACCCGTGCCCCGTCGCGTCATGGTGTGTGGCCGGTCAGGTCCGTAATCGGAGGTGGTCCGGGACACCCCTCCGAAGGGACCCGCCTAGGCGGCGCTCGGTTCCCACTGCGTGTCCAGCTCGTCGGCGGTGATGCGCAGGAGCTGGCCGTCGGCCCGCAGGATCGCCTCGTGGAGTCGTCGCAGGGGCATGGTGGGTTCCACTCCGAGCTCCTGGGCGAGCCGGAGGCGGGTTCCCCGGTAGATCCCCAGTGCCTCGGCCTGTCGGCCCGATCTGTACAGCGCGAGCATCAACAGGGCGAGCAGCCTCTCCCGGTACGGGTGGGCGGTGGTGAGCTCGGTCAGCTCGGGGACCAGACGGGCGTGGTGTCCCCGGTCCAGATCGATCTCGATCCGTTCCTGGTTGGTCAACAGCCTGAGTTCCTCCAGACGCCGAATCTCGTTCGCCACCACTCCGCTGTTGGGAATATCCGAATAGGGTCTTCCCCTCCACAGCGCCATCGCGTGGCAGTACATTTCGGAGGCCTGCTGGAGATCACTGCGACCGCGCGCCCTGCGGGCGAGGGCGACGGTCGTCTCGAACCTCTTCGCGTCAACCTCCGCGCTACACAAAACCATGCGGTAACCCGGACCGTCCCTAACCAGACGGCCGCTGTCGTCCAGCACCTTCCTCAGCCGGTGAACGTACACCTGTAGGGTGCTCCGGGCCCCGTCCGGAGGCGCCCCTTCCCAGAGAGCTTCCGCCAGTTCGTCCAGCGAGAGCCGGTGCCCGCCCTGACTCAGCAGTACGGCCAACAGACGGCGCAACATGGGGGCCCTGAGCACAACCGGAACTCCGTCCCGATAAATGACCAGTGGACCCAGAATCCCGAACTCAATCACGTCGCCTCCTGTTCGGGAAGTGCTCTACCCATCTCCGTGCGTCCGGAACGGGCCAGCTTTATCACTACTTTACGTGGCAAATCATTGCCGGCGGTCACCTTCAGCACGTGATGAAAGTAGGTCGAAAGACCTGTTCGGCGCAACTGGACAGTAATCGAGGTGTAAGTGACTTACCGCATGCTGGGTCCAGCGTCGACTGAAGCCTGCCAAGAAAGAGCGAGATGAACTCTGACGGGCGACCCCCCGCTCCACCGGGATCTTCGGGAGCCTCGCCCCTGTGGCTTCCGATGACCTCGATGTCCATGTTCGAGCGAGGCGGGACCACCCTCGTGGAGGGTGAGGGGGTCCGGGTCCGGGACGAGGCGGGGAACAGCTACCTGTCCGCCACGTCAGGCCTGTGGAACGTGACCTGCGGTTGGAACCACCCGAGGATCGTCGACGCCGTCACCGAGCAGCTGCGCCGGTTCTCCTACGGCACGCTGTTCCGCTACGGCCACGACACGGCCCGGGACCTCGCCGCCCGGCTGCTGGAGATCGCGCCCGGCGACTTCGAACGCGTCTACTTCTCCTCCTCCGGGTCCTCCGCCAACGAGACGGCCGTCAAGGTGCTGCGCCGGTACCGCAGCCTGGTGGGGCAGCCCGAGCGCCGCCTGGTGGTCTCGTTCGACGCCCACTCCTGGCACGGCACGGGAATCGGCGCCATGGCCCTGACCGGAGAGGACCTCGACCAGGAGGAGTACGGGGTGGACCGCCGGTGGAACCGGCTGCTCCCCTACCCGGACCCCTTCGCCGCCGAACGCGGGCTGGGCCCCGACGAGCGGACCTGCCGCGAGGCCCTGGCCGAACTGGAGCGAACCGAGGGAGACCAGGTGGCGGCGGTCATCGTCGAACCCATCCTGTGCTCGGGCGGTGTGCTCATGCCGCCGGACGGCTTCCTTGAGGAGGTCGCCGCAGCCACCAGGCGCATGGGCGCCCACCTGATCGTCGACGAGGTGGCCACGGGGTTCGGACGCACCGGGAGGATGTTCGCGAGCGAGCACACCGGCGTCCGACCCGACGTGGTCACCCTGTCCAAGGGCATCAACAGCGGGTACCTCCCACTGGCCGCCACGCTCTTCCCCGCCGAGGTGTACGAGGCCTACGAGGCCTCGGGGACCTATCTCACCCACGGGGAGACCCAGTCCGGCAACCCCGCCGCCTGCGCCGCCGCCCTCGCCACGCTCGACGTCATGGAGGACGAGAACCTGGTGGAGCGCTCCGCGAAGGCCGGGGCCCGGTTGCGGCAGCACCTGGACGCGCTCCTCGAACTGGACATCGTCGGTGAGGTGCGCGGCGAGGGCCTGGCCCTGGCCGTCGAACTGGTCCGGGACCCGGTGAGCCGCGAGCCCCTGTCCCCCATGGACATGGCGATGATCAGCCACCTGTGCCAGCGCAACGGGCTCCTGGTGCACCTGAGCCGCCGTTGCCTGCTCCTGTTCCCCCCGCTCGTCGTCACCGACGCCGAAGTGGACGAGATCGCGGCCCGGCTGGCCGGCGCGTTGAAGGCGGTGAGGTCACGATGACCGAAGCGGGCTCCACCATCAACCCCCACTGGTGGGTACCCACCAGGGTCGACTTCGGCGCCGGCCGTCTGCGCGACGTGCCGCTGGAGATCGAACGGACCGGCCGACCGGTCGCGGTCGTGGTCGACGACCACGCGGCGACGGCCGTCCCCGGCGTCGCCCAGCTGCTGGAACGGCTCGCCCCCGAGGTGATCGTCCGCCGCGCCGCCTCCACGCCCACCCGGCAGGAGGCCGAGGACCTGGCCAACCGCCTGCGCGCGGAGGGTGTGCGCTCCGTCTGCGCGATCGGCGGCGGAACGGTGATGGACCTGGCCAAGGCGGCCGCCGCGGCGGTGGCGCTGCCCGGTCTCCTCACCGGCTGGAAGCCCGGCGGCGGGTTCGTCATGCCCGAGCCCGTCACGCGGGGCGGCCTGCCCGTGGTGGCGGTACCGACCACGGCGGCGACCGGCAGCGAGGTGAACGCCAAGGCGAGCCTGGCCGACGGCACGGACCGCCGCTTCCTGGTCCACTGGTCCCTGTTCCCCAGGGTCGCGGTGATCGACCCGATGCTGCACACGTCCCTGCCGCCCGCGCTGACCGCCGAGGGCGCGCTCGAAACGGTCGCCCGCCTCCTGGTCCCCATGGTGTCGGACCCGCCGACCACGGCCCTGCCCGACGAGGTCGCGATCGGTCAGATCAGGGCGGTCATCCCGGCCGCCGAACGGGCCCTGGCCGACGGCGACGACCTGGAGGCGCGCGGCACCATCGCGCTGGCCGCCAGCGTCAGTACGTTCACGCTGCACCAGATCGGCCGCCACCTGCACTCGTTCTGGGTCTGGTACCCGACCAACACGCTCACCGCGCAGGGACTGCGCAAGGGTCCGGCCCTCGGGGTCCTGCTGACCCGGTGGGCGCGGATGGTGGTCGACGGCGACAAGCTGGCCGGGCACGCCGACCGGCTCGCCGACCTCGGTGGCCGCGCACTGGGTCTCACGGGGACGTCCGTGACCCCGGCCGAGGTCGCGGACGCGCTGACCGACCTCCTGCGCCGTTGGGGTTTCCCCACGGAGTTCGAGGAGCTGGGCCTGGACACCACCGCCGAGGAGCTGACCGAGCAGACGTGGCGGGCCTGGTCCGAGCCGCTGCGGCCCAGGACCCGGGAGCAGGTGCGTTCCCTCTTCGAGGGTGTCTAGGGCGTCTCTTTCCGGACGCTTCGTCGGTGGCGGCGCAGCCTCGACCGGTACGCGTCCGCGAACCCCTTCGCCCTACTCCGACGTGCGAGGGCCGGTCCGGTCGAGAACCTCTCGACCGGACCGGCCCCACGTGCGCCCGGTCCCGTCGGCATCCCCCACCACCGGGACCGGGCCGTTCTCGGAAGCCTACAGCGGCACCTCCAGTGAGGCTCCGACGTGCGCGGCCACACCGATCGGCGCCACGCACATCGTGGACGCCTCGGGCAGCTCCAGGTTGGCCTCGATCCCCGGGCCGTCGTAGGCGCACAGCGGGAAGGTCCCGAAACCGCGGTCGGCCGCGACCAGGGCCGCCGCCTGGAGTGAGACGCCGACCGCCACGGCCCCCACCCGGAAGGCGCCGGGGCCGTGCTTCCGCACCAGTTCGGGCAGTTCCAGGACCGGAACGACCACGCCCGCCAGCGACAGGTTGAGCCGGTGTCCCGGGGCCCCGATCCGGGTGGCCACCCTCGGGTCCTTGGGCGGGACCAGCCTGCCGTGCCCGCCCAGCGGGCCCAGCACGGAGTCGACCGCCTCGGCCACGGGCGCCAGGTCCTCTGCGGAGGGCGGCGGAGCCACGAACCCGCCGACCGGGCTGCGGCGGCGCTGCATCGCGCGGTCCGGGTCGCGGGGCATGGTGATCTCGCCGAACTCCAGCTCCGGCCCGGGCTCGGAGCGGCGGGCCGCGCGCAGGACGTCCTGCGGGTAGCGGTCCGGGACCGGCGGGATCCGGACGGGCGCCGGGTCGCTGGCGGGCGTCACCGTGCTGGTCGGGCCGACCGTGACCACCGCGAAGGCGATCTCGGTCTCGTCGCCCAGGTCCAGGATGTGCTCGATCTCGTCGTCGACGAACGCCAGCCGGGGTGTGCACTCCCAGTCCAGACTGCGCCCCGCGATCAGCAGCTGCGCCAGCGTGTGGCCGGTGTCCAGCAGGTGCAGCCGGTGAGCGAACTTGCCGTACCGGCCCGTGGTGCGCTCCAGCCGGGTCGTCAGCACGATGGTGAGGTCGGAGACCGCACCGCCCAGGGCCCGCGCCAGACGCGGCCGGGGGTCCTCGGTGGTGACCTGGGTCAGCCCGTGGTGCACCGGGTTGTAGCGGTGCGCGCCGACCGGCAGTCCGGACTCCCCGCCCGAGAGCAGCCAGAGGTCCACCGGGTAGGCCGCGCCGCCGCTGGCGACCAGGCGCAGCAGGGTGGTCATCACGTGCTGCTCGTCGAACCCCCATCCGGGGGCGCCGGTGGGCAGGAACGCCCGTGCTCCCGAGACGGTCAGGAACCGGTGCCGGGCGAGTCCGTTGCCGGTGGCCAGCATGCGGGAGATGCGGTCGACGGGCCCGTCGGGGCCGTGACCGGGGCGGGGCAGGGCGTGCTCGGCCACCCCGGGCCGCCCGGCCCTCGTCGGGTACAGCTGGTACGCCCCCGACACCTGGGGCAGTTCGCGGTCGGCCAGGTACGCCAGGACGGTGTCCCGGTCGGCGTCGGTCGCGGTCGTGCGCTCGGCCGTGCTCATGAGTGCCCTTCTACGAGTTCGGTCGCGCCCGAGGCCACCATCGCCACGGCGTCGACCCCACAGGCCTGCTCCACCGCGTCGGCGACGACGTGGCAGTACAGGAAACGGTCCACCGGGCGGACGCCGATGCGCGCCAGGTGCAGGTACAGGAGGTTGAGCGCCACCCGGTAGCGGAGGAACCAGGGGGCCTCGCGCAGGGTCCGCTCGAAGTCGCCGGAACCGCGCAGGGTCCGGTGGAAGTCGCTGTGGCGGGTCTGTTCCTCCGTGGCGTCGCCGCCCTCGGCTCCCCCGCCGTTCGCGATCGGACCGTCGAGGTCGAGTCGGCCGTCGGCGAGCAGGGGCCGGGCGTCGTCGGCGGCCCGCACGAGTTCGCGGCCCACGGAGACGGTGAGTTCGTCCAGGTGGGCGGTGGCCCCTTCGGCGTGCGCCCGCACCCTCTGGACGAGGGGGTCGCGCAGCCTGGCGGAGCGTTCGTCGAACAGAGCGCGGACGGCCCGGGGGTCGGGGCTGCCCATGATGTGCGCCTCGGCGTGGGAGCGGTAGGAGACGAATCCGCGTTCGAGGTAGCCGCCCACCTCCTGGGCCATGATCAGCATGAGGTCGACGACGTGGGTGCTGAGCGAGGGGCCCTCGCCCACGGCCATGGTGAGCGCCGCGTCACTGGTGCGCTGGTGGAACCCCTCGAACAGCGCGACGGCGTCGTGGGTGCCGAGCACGTGCAGCCGGGGGTCGTGCGGCTCCTCCTCGACCGTGTTGTCGGGCTGCTGCGGCTCCAGCGGCCCGTACTCCCGTTCGCGCTCGGCGAGCAGCCGGTAGGTCTCACGGAGGGTTGCCGGGTCGATCACCGTGGTGGAGGGGTGGGCGGCCAGGGCCGCCTCCAGGTGGCGTCGTGCCGCGGGGCGTACGATCCCCTCCCAGGCGGCGTCGTCGGCGTCCACGACGATCCGCAGGTGCGGACCCCGGCGCCAGTGCCGCGCCCAGTACGCGGGCAGGCCCTCGGCCGCCAGTTCGGCGAGCAGGGGGCGTACCCCGGCCCTCAGCAGGGGCGCGGGGTCGGCGTCGTGGTAGGCGACCCGGAGCCGCCTGGCGGCCGTCACGACCCCACCGACACGGTGTCGGCCAGGGCCAGCCTGAGCAGTTCCATCACCAGTGCTTCCCGTTCCATGTGGACCCCGAGACGGTTGTTGTGCATGTGCAGCGCGGACAGGGTCGCCATCCCCCGGTCCAGGTGGGCGAGCCCGTCGGGCGCGGTGCCCTCGGCCGACTCCAGCAGGCCCCGCGCCTCCACGTCGGCCAGTCCCTCCTGGAGCCGCTGGCAGGCCCCGAGCCACTCCCCCTCGCCGCCACCGGGCGAGGCGGTCAGGGCGTGCCGGACGAGATGGCGGACGCGGTCCCCGGACCGCTGCCAGGACTGGTCGACGACCCGCTGCCACTGGGCACCGATCTGCTCACCGATCCAACGGCCGACCATGTGGTCCACGAACCGGTTGACCCAGTCCGCGTCGCCGACCGTCGCCAGCCCGCTGGCCATGCACCACACGGCGCGGGCCACCGGGTCGGTGGGGGTGCCGACGTACGCCAGGGCGTCGCGGCTGGACGCGGTGAAGAACTCCTCGACGTGCTCCATGGCGGCGGGGCCGCCGTACAGCTCCGTCTCGGGCCGGTACGACTCCCAGGTGAGGGTGTTGTCCGGGAGGATGTCGGCCCCGGCCTCGTCGCCGGGGTTGCCGATCAGGTCGGCGAGCCGCTGGAAGTCGGCCGGATCCGCCTCGACGCGTGAGGGCCGCTGTCGGACCAGGTCCTCGAACCGGCTCCGGACCTCCTCGCGCGCGGTCTCGCGGTCGTCGGGGCCCGGCACCCACAGGCGGAACCTGACGTGCGGTCCGCCGGTCCAGTAGCGGACGTAGAACCAGTGCGGCGCCCTGTCCCCCAGCGCCCGCACGGTCGGCGCGACGACGGAGGTGATCACCACCGCCGGGTCCTGGTGGTAGTAGCAGTGGGCCGTGATCCAGCTCATCGGCGCTCCCCCGGTAGTTCGACGGCGTACTCCACGACCCGGCCGGAGCCGAACACGTCCGGCGCGGCCTCCTGGAACAGCAGCAGGTCCCGCCCCTTGGACAGCCGGGCCAGCTCCTCGACCCCCCACCAGGAGCACAGGTCCAGCGGGCGCGGCTTGCGGTCCTTGGCCTTCTCCATGACCCGTTCGGTGGTGTCGACGACGTCGGCGGCCCGCGCGAAGACGACGTCGGGCAGCCCCAGGTCCCGGACCCGGCGGCGCACACGGGTGAACCGCTCGAAGTCGTCCCCCTCGCCCAGGTCCAGCTCCGCGCGGGGCACGATCCAGCTCCGGCGTTCCATGAGGACCCCGCCGACCCGCAGGCGCGGCAGGACCGACACCTCGGACGGTTTCGGGTTGACGTACAGCGCGCGGGCCCGCCCCACCAGCGCCCACGCCTCGGACATGGGGGTGGTCAGGTCGAGGAGGAAGCGCAACACGGGTGGGAACCAGAACCGGCCCATGGTCCCCCGGTGGACGAGCTCCACCGGGCGGTCGGCAGGACGCCACCACAGCGTCGGGACACCGGCCGGGTCCAGCCGGATCTCCAGGTCCGCCGGGCGGACCCGCCGTTCCGGAGGCCGGGAGGGGACGCACCCGGGCCAGACCAACTCGTGGGAGGCGTGGGGCGCCACCCGGTTGAGGGAGCTGCGGAACAGGCCCGCCACCTCGACCAGGAGTGGCCCGTCCCCGCCCCGGTCCTCGTACGGGACGGGCGGCTCGGACCAGCGGCGCACCCGGGAGCCCGCGGTCTCGTGGCCGGGAGCGGACGCGTTGAACGCGAGGGACCCGTCCGCCAGGGGCTGGAGGAACAGGGTGGTGGGGTGGTCCTGGGGCAGCCAGTCGGGACCGGCGTCCAGCAGCCGGTCCAGGGCGCCGGTGTCCGCGTCGAAGGCGGGATCAGTGCCGTCCGGCGGGGAGAGGAGTCCGAGCAGCCCGGTCTGGAACCGGCGCAGCTCCTCGACGCGTGGCACCCCGGTGTCGGTCAGGTGGAAGGGGTTGTCGCGCAGCGCGTGGAGGACGACCGTGTCGGGGGCACCCTCCGAGGCGTTCGCCGGAGCGGCCTCGTTCCAGGCCAGCCAGGCCTCCATCAGGCCCACACGGGCGGTGGTCCCGAAGCGGCGTCCGAGCAGCTCCGCGATGGCCAGGCGGCCGGGCAGGGCCCCGTCGAACACCGACACCAGGCGCCGGACGCGGTGCAGGTCGCGGTCGAACGCCGACCAGTCCGGGGTGCGGGGCGCGGTGGTCCAGCCGGGCAGCACGTCCTCGTAACAGAGGTACTTGCCCGGGATCAGGGAGGGGTCGCCCCCGGCCTCGGTCAGCGCCTCGCCGACTGTCGAGCGCAGACGTCCCAGGGAGAGCCACCGGTCAGCCGGTGTGTCGGCGGCCTCGACCTCGCCCGCGGCTTCGCCGACCCGTCTCACCGGGGAGGCCTCCGGCAGGCCGAGGCGGTCGGCCACGTCGGTCAGACGGTCCCGGGCCTGGTCGGGCACGCCGAGGTCGCTCTGGAGGAGACCGGCCTTGACCAGTTGGCCGAGCATCGACTCGGCCTCGGCTGCGGCCGCGCCGAACTCGGAGGTGAGGAACCCGGCGAGGTCGGCCGGGGAGGCGCCGTCCTCGGCCCGCCGGGCGAGCGCGAGCAGCCATGGGCGGGCGGGCACACCCACGCAGCGCCCGTCAGCGTGCACGACCATGGCGCGCTCGCCCAGGACGGTCAGGGTCGGATTGGTCCGCAGGAACAGCGGCCCGCGCCCGGTGACCAGCAGCCGCTCCAGCTGGAACTCGACCTCGGCGTTGAGTTCCAGGTGCCGGGAGAGCCGGTCCGGCTCCTGGACCTGGACGGTCTCCGCGGCCCCGCCCTCCGGTCCGGCACCGTCGCCGTCGGGCAGCGGTCCGGCGGTGGTCAGGGTGGAGAAGGGGCTGGTCTTCAGCGCGGTCCGCAGGACGTAGTTGACCACCCGTCGGCGGGTGTTGAGGTGTTCGGGGGCACTCGCCGGGCCGGAGAGCCAGGCCTCGACGTCGGGGTACAGGGCGTCGCTGGCCATCGCCAGGGCGCGGCGGAAGTTTTCGTCCCGGACGAGGTCGGCCAGCCGCTGTTCGGCCGCCGACGTCTCGGCGCGGTAGGCCTCGCGGGCCTCCTCCCAGCCCCGGTCCAGCGCCTCGTGGTCGAAGACCAACCGCGCGTGGAGTTCGCGCGCCGGTCCGGACAACCGGGCCGTCGCCGCCTCCGACAACGCCTTGGGCGCCCGGCCGTTGTGGACGGCCCGGCGGCAGGCCAGCAGCGCGCGGCGTACGGCGCGGTCCTCGCAGCCGCCCACCGCCGCGTGGATCAGGTCCGCCAGCTCCTCGCCCCTGCGGGTCAGGTCGCCCCGGAGGGCGTCGAGTTCACCGAGGCGGCGGGCGGTGTCGGGCAGTTCACCGACCCGCGCGCTGGCGCTGGGCAGCCCCGCTACGCGTGCAACGATCAAGGCCGCACCCTCGTCCCCAGGTGCCAGGGCGCGTTGGGCTCGCCCAAGACCAGAAGAAACACCGGAATCTCCCGTTCGCCGTCGAGGCCCAGCAGGCGGGCGCACTCGTCGGCGTCGTAGCTGTTGGTCACCCGAGCGGACAGACCATGCGCGGCCGCGGCCAGGGAGACCCGCTGCGCCACCACTCCGGTGAGCAGCTGGGTCGCGCGGAAGGCACGCCTCGGGTGGTGTTCGAGCAGGCGCTCGGTGTCGGCGGTGACGGCCACCATCAGCGGCGCGGTCCGCGCGTTGATCTCCGTCCGCCACACGTCCATGGCCTGGAAGGGGGGACGCAGGTCTCCGTGGCTCACGGTGCGCAGCGCGCCGTCCACGAGCCGGTAGTGGCCCTGCGGCAGGTCGGTGACCGCACCGGCGATCACGTGCACCCCCACCTCGGGCGGGGCCGTCTCGTGCCAGAGGTCGTCGGCGGTCGGTCGGACCGCGTCGAGCAGGAGGTCGGCCACGACCCCCAAGGGCACCGGCTTCGCGGCGGGCAGGAACACGTCCGGCCCGGAGTCGCGGCGGACCACCGCCGCCCCCGTGTCCGTGCCGCTCACCCGCCGCAGCGGTGCCAGCGGCAGGTCGGGGTCCGCCCCCGGCACTGCGGCTTCCGCTCCGACCAGCGGGGTGCTGACGGGCGCCTTCACCGGCTCCAGCTCCGCCGGGTCGTGCAGTCGCGAGGCCCGTTCCACGGCGAGGGTCCGGTAGCTGAGCGCCGGTTCGATGCCGTTGCCGCCCGCCACCGGGACCACGGTCCGTCTCGGCGGCACCGGAGCGGCCGTGCGGTGACCGGGTGCGGTCGGAGCCTGCGCGCCGTCCCACAGGGGCAGGAGCGCCAGGACCGACTCCGAGTCGTCGTCCGGCAGCGCGAGCAGCCGGGCGACGGCCTCGTCGAGGAACCGGAGCCGCGCGTGCCCGCCCAGGCCCAGGGCCGAGGCCACCACCTGGAGGTTGCCGAGGACGAGCCCCGCCTCCTGGGTGACCAGCCGGTAGGCGTAGTTCCGGTACCGGAAGGCGGTCTTGCCCAGGCGGGCCGTGACGACCAGCACGGTCCGGGCGCCGTCGAGTTCCGCGGCTGCGGCGGCGGCCAGGTCGGACAGGCCGACGTCGTCGCGCAGCTCGGAGAGTTCGTGGTGAGCCGGGTCGTAGCGGTGGACGCCGCCCGGCGCGGCGTCCGACCACACCGACAGCTCGACCGGGTAGAAGCAGCGCGCCGAGGCCACCGTGCGGTGCCACGGCCACTCCACCTGCGGGCCGATGTCCATGCGGGAGAAGCCGTAGCCGTAGAACAGCAGCTCGCCCAGTCGTTCCAGGTCCGAACCGTGGTCGGGGCCGGACCCGCCGGGGCCGGCTCCGGGACGCGTGTGCTCGTCCCGGAGCGCGGCCCCGAGCGGACCGATCCGGTGCCGCGGCCCAGTGGGAAGCGGGAACCTGCGCCGTGGCTCGGCGGGGAGGGTGAACAGCGGGGGGCGGGCGGGGTCGTCGAGCCCGCCCTGCCCCTCCGCGTGGATCGCCTGCCACCGGTAGTGCACGTCGTACAGGTACTCCCGCACCAGGGTCGCGTCATCGTCGTCGGTCACGGGAACCGCCGACGGGTTCGGGTGCGTGTCCGTCATGGGAACGGGTGCGGGTCGGGGTTCACGTCGTCGAAGCCCTCCTTCGCCGCCGCCGCGAACACCCGGTCGAGTCCGCGCACACGGCGGAACCTGTTGCCGAAGGTCATCGGCAGCATCCCCGGAACGATCACCTTCACGCAGAACAGACCGCCCGCCCGGTGCTCGGGGGTGGTCTGGTCGACCACCAGCACCTCCAGGCCGTGCTGCCGCAGACGCTCGACGGTGTCGTTGAGCAGCGCCTCCAGGTCGGTGGGCCCGTCGGTGTGCAGCCTCGGGTCGGGCTCGGCCATCTCCCGCTTGGGCCCGTCGAACAGGAACGCCAACCGGTCCTGGGCCTCCGGCCTGCCGTTGAGCTGGCTGTGGTGCAGCATCGAGGTGCACAGGTCGGGGTCGTCGACCATACGCCGGGCGAGGTCCTGCACGTCGTCGGGCTCGTCCTGGTGCTGGGCGATGATCGGGGCCAGCTCCAGGAGCCCGGCCGCCACCGCGTCCTCCATGTCGAAGTGCGAGGCCGCCGCGCACAGGAAGCGGGCGTAACCGTCGCGCTCCTGCTCGTCGACGACGCCCACCCACACGCTGGGGATGCCGTGCTCGGTGGTGGTGTCCCAGGCGTGCGCCGTGTACCCGGTCAGCCGCTCGATGCGCTCAAGCAGGAGCGGCACGGTGGTTCCCTTGGCCGTGCTGAGGTCGATCTCGGCCGGGGTGCGGCGCGAGTACCAGGTCATCAGGAACGCGTCGCGCTCGATGACCTCCATCAGCCCGTGCAGGATCGTCTCCGGCATGGAACCGCCGACGGCGCAGCCGTTGGACACCTCGTACAGGAACCGGGGACGGTCCGGGCGCACCAGCCGGGTGCGGTAGTAGGCGTAGGTCTCCGGCACGAGGACCGGCCTGTCATGGGTGAGGGACCTGCCCCAGACCCAGTCCAGCTCCGACTCCTCGGTCCACCGCTGGCACGGGAAGCCCTCCTCGTCGTAGCGGTGCTCGTCGTGCAGGCCGAGCCGTCGCAGGTCGAGGGCCTCGGGGAGGTCCTTGTAGGCACCCGTGACCACACTGCGGTGTCCCGACGGGCTCATCCCGCCCCAGCGCTCGACCGCCTCGGCCACGGCCGCGGTTCCCGACTCCCGGTAGGAGGGGGTACGGCCGATGCCCTGCTCGATGTCGGTCGAGTTCCGCAGACCCAGCGGCGCGGTCATGTTCGGGAACACGCCGCCGCCGTACTTGAAGAGGGTGCGTACGAGGCCGACGTCCCGGTCCACATAGGTGGGAAGGAAGGACTCGTCGTCCACAAGGGACTTGGTCCGCATCGAACCCGGCTTGTGGGACAGCGAGGTGCTCGGAACGAGTGTCTCCGTGTCCTCGGGGCTGTCCTCGGGCAGCGCACCGCACACGGCGCACAGCGGGTCGGGCAGGAGCACCGCGCGGCGCACACCGAGGCCGATCAGCCGGACGACCATGACCGACCGCCGCTCGGCGGTGTCCTGGTCCCGGTCCAGCTCGACCAGCCTGCCAGCGACCTCGGCCGCGAACTCCGCGTGCAGGTGGGTCAGCGCGGGCGGCGCCCACCTTCGGAGCCGCTCCGGATCGCGGCGGTCGATCTCGGCCATCGGCTCCGGGAACTCCCGGGCCAACAGCAGACGCGACTCCAGGCACTCGGGGCACCCGGGGCGGTCCTCACGCACCACCGGCCCGACGTAGAGCCGGTCCCGGCGCGCGAGCACCGGCAGCACCGGCCCGCTCCCGGCAGGGATCTCCGGCAGGACACCGTCCTCACCGACCACCACCGTGTACTCCGGCGGGACCACGGCCCTGAGGGCCTCGGCCAGGACACCGGTTCCCACCACGGTGGGGGCGGCCGTCAACGACTCGGTCACAGCTCCACCACCCTGACCAGGTGCGGCGTCGCCGTCCGCAGAGCGGGCTCGCCGTCCAGTTCCACGACCCCGAGCCGGTGCCCGCGCGCGGCCAACAGCTTGACCGCGCCCTCGGACGTCAGCAGGTGTCCGGTCAGCGGGGCCGCCGAACCCTCGGGTTCGGGCACGCGTTCCGGTCGTGGCGGCGTCGTGACGGGGTTCTCACCGCACTGCACGGCAGTCGTGGCGCGGATGACGGCCAGCGAGGCGGCGGAGGCCAGGTCCGGGCCGGAGGCGCGCGTCAACGCCCCGGCGTCGGAGGCGGCCAGGACCGTCGGCAGCTCGGCGTCCAGCTGGAAGAGGCGGACCCCCGACTGCGCGAGCAGTTCCAGTCGGCGCAGCTGCTCGCCGACGGGTTCGGGGAGGTCGTCCCGGCCGATCAGCGGAGCCCGTTCGGGGACGGGCACGGCCCGCTCCGCGGCGTAGTCCAGCACCGCCTGGGAGAGCGCGGACTCACGGTCGAGCGCGGCTCCGATACCGGGGACGTGGGCGTCGGTGATGTCCACCGGCTTGACCACGGGACCGGTCTCACCGCTGACGAGGTCCCGGGCCGGTCCGCTCGCCGGATGGGCGGCGGCCAGGCGGCCGAGGGCGGCCAGGGTGGCGCCGTGCCGGGCCTCCACGAAGGCGTCGGCCACACCGAGGACGTCGGTGGTCTGGCCGCCCTTCACCAGGCGGGCCACGGCGACGCGCAGCGGCAGCTGCTCCGGGTGCTCCTCGATCTCGAGGAGCGGGCCGGTGAGCGGGTCGAACAGTTCGGCGGCGGCGTGGGAGAACGCCTCGCTGTCGATCGTCGCCCGCGGGTCCTCACTGACGGGGGCCGGTGCCGCGCCCACCGGCAGCACGCGACCGGTCTGGGACTCCAGGGTCTCCAGGTCGATGCGCTCCACCTCACCGGAGACCGGCGCGGGGTAGGCGCCCGTCACGGCGCGGAAGGCCGCGAACAGCGCGGTGTTGGCGGGCACGCCCACGGCGGGTCCGCGCAACCAGGTCGAGGGTCCGGCGGGGAGGGTGCCGGTGTCGGTCAGGCGCGCCTTGGCGTCGGCCCAACCGGCCGCACCGCCCGGGATCGGTCCCACCCACGCCGAGTCACGGGTCACCAGGACCGGCAGGAGCGGAGCCGTGCAGGCCTCCGCCACGGTGTCGATGAGCGCCGGGTCCTCGGTCAGCACGACCACGAAGTCGGCGGCGGACACGCTCGCGGCGAGGTCGGCGGCCGGGGTCTCGACGAGTTCGAGGGCGGGGTCCTCCTCCCGCAGCGCGGCGAGGTCGGCGGCGCGCGCGGCGCGGGCGTCGGCGTCGTCGGAGGGGTCGACGACCTCCACACGGCTACAGCCCAGGTGCCAGGCGGCGCGCGCGGCGGAGTCGGCGAGCGGGGCGTTGCCCACGACGACCATGCGGGTGCCGCGCCAGGTCTGGAACCGCGCCGGGCCGGAGTCGCACCGGAAGTCGACGTAGGCGATCTCCGCCTGGTAGCGCTTGAGCTCCGTCTCGGTCAGCGTGTGCGGCAGGTCGTCGCTGACGTCGCGGACGAATCCGTTGCGTTCGAGCAGCCCCACCAGGTCGAGGGCCATCTTCTGGTGGGCGGGCGACAACCCAGAGGTCAGGTCCTCGAGCGGCACGGAACCGTCCAGGCTCGGCGCGAGCAGTTCCACCCACTGATAGATCGCTCCACCACGCAGTGTCACTGACCGTGCGCTGTCGATGATGAAGGCCCCGTCGGCGGTCGGGACGTAGTAGACATCTGGCCGGAGTTTCGGTCGCATCCGCGCCCTTCTCTTCTCTCTCACTGTTGCGAGGGGACGACCCCGGCACGGAAGCCCGCACCGGGACCGCCCCGCCGGATCAGCTGCAGCAGCAGCAGGGGCAGCAGCTACAGCAGCTGCAGCAGCCGCCGCCACTGCCAGACGCGCCGATCTCCATCATGGCCAGCGTGGAACCGAGCGACTCGATACCACCGGGCTGGTCCGAACCGAAGCCGAGAACACCCTCACTGCTGGTGCTGAATTCCTCGACCGGAAGGTCTCCGAGACCAGCGGAGATCTGGTCAGCCTTCATCGACATGGGAACCTCCTCCCTCACTTTTGGACGAAGCACCGAAGCCTTTGTGCTGCGGCGCTGCACCATCATCCCGGCCGCTGCTTACACCGCACCTACAGCGGGTTTGCATCCGAATACATTCACGCCTGGAAGCGATCCGGGAAAGGGGACCGGCTTCCGAGGGGCGACGCGGGCGCGGGGGCCGGTTCCCGCACCTTCCGGAGCGACGCCGACGGGCCGATCGTGAACCGTGGTCCGATCGGCCCGCCGACCCCAGTCCCAGGCAACCGAACCGGTCACCACCCCGATGGAGCCAGTGGGGCGACCGGTCTGGTCACTGGATCAGCTGCAGCAGCAGCAGGGGCAGCAGCTGCAGCAGCTGCAGCACTCGCCACCGCCGGAGGCGCCGATCTCCATCATGGCCAGCGTGGAACCGAGCGACTCGATACCACCGGGCTGGTTGGAGCCGAAGCCGACGACACCCTCGCCACTCGAACTGAATTCCTCGACCGGAAGGTCGCCGAGGCTTGCCGAGAGGTGACCGGACTCGATAGACATACGATCTCACTCCTTTCTTCGTCCAAGGTTTGACAGCGCGTCGAATAATCGACACCCACCACTCTGTCCAACCGCAGTTACACATCAGCTACAGCGTGTTTTACCAGCCCTGGGACCCCGTACCGGTAATTCTCCGCAGGCCAGCGTCCGAGGCCCGTGACGCCCTCCCGTCCCTCCACCAGGGGACCGGGAGGCCCCGAGGATGTCAGCCGGGGGCTGAGCGGGCACGGTGGGCATCCCTCTTCGGACGGCGGCGCTCCGGGAGCCGCCAGCCGGCCTCGCAGCGTTCCACCAGGCCGGCCGCCGCCAGCATGCCCAGCGCCCGGATCGTGTGCTCCAGGTTCCCGGTGCTGTTCGAGGCCACCACGGCGGTGCCCACGCCACGACGGGTCACGGCGGAGAGCACCCGGGCGGTCTCCCGGTCCAGCTCGGCGGCGGGCACCAGGGGACCCGCCCCTTCGGGGGCGGCCTCGCCCAGGGGCACGACCAGCTCGACCACGTCGTCCGCGCGGGTCACGCAGCTGGCCCGGCCCTCGCGGAGCAGACGGTGACAGCCCACCGACATCGGCGAGGTCACCGGACCCGGGACGGCCATCAGCACCCGGTGGAGGTCGGTGGCGTGGGAGGCGGTGTTCAGGGCCCCGCTCCGGGCACCCGCCTCCACCACCACCGTGCCGGGGGTGAGCGCGGCGATCAGCCGGTTGCGCACCAGGAAGTCCGGGGTCCGCGGGGTCCGGCCCACCGGCCACTCACTGACCAGCACCCCCGTGCGCGCCACGTCCGCGAACAGCCCCGCGTGACCGCGCGGGTAGTCCGTGTCCAGCCCGCAGGCCAGGACCACCACGGTGCTCCCCGTGGTGAGGGCCGCCCGGTGCGCGGCGCCGTCCACCCCGTAGGCGCCCCCGGAGACCACAGAGAAGGAGCGGTCCGCCAGTTCGCAGGAGAACTCGGCGGCCACGTGCAGCCCGTAGGAGGTCGCGGAGCGCGCGCCCACGACCGACACCGACCGCAGGCAGAGGTTGCGCAGGTCCCCCATACCCCGCACCCAGAGCCCGTAGCAGACGGGCAGCTCGTCGAGCCGCCCCGGCCACTCGGGGTCCCCCGGGGCGACGAACCGGACCCCCGCCTCCGCCGAGGCGTCCAGCAGCCGGTCCGGGTCCACCCTTCGGGCCCGCTCCGACCAGCCCCGCCAACTCCGAACCGCCTGCTCCGACGGCGGTGGGCGGCCCGGGGGCGGCTCCCCCGACAGCAGTGCGGCCCAGACGGTCGCGGCCCCGAGCTCGTTCACCAACGGCCCCAGCCAGCGGTGGCCGGGTGGCGCCACCGCCGTCAGACCGACGCGTGCGCGTGCCTCGTCGGTCACGTCACCACGCCCTTCCGGCCCAGAGTGCGTAGGCGTAGGCGGTCTCCTCCTCCGTGGGGCGCTCCCGGCCCGCGAGGTCGGCCAGGGTCCAGGCCACCCTCAGGGCGCGGTCGACCCCTCGCGCACTGATCTGTCCGGCGTCCATCGCGCGTCCGAGCACACGTAGGGCCGCCGGTTCCACCGGGAAGTCCCGCCGCAGCCTGGCCCCGGGGATGGCCGCGTTGGTGCTCCAGGGGGTGTCCGCCAGCCGCTCCCTGGCCCGGGTCCGGGCCTGCACGACCCGGGCGGCCACGGTCGCGGAGGACTCGGCGAAGGCCCGGTCCGCGAGGAGTTCGGCCCGTGCCACCGGTTGGAGTTCCACCTTGAGGTCGATCCGGTCCAACAGCGGGCCGGACAGCCGGGAGAAATACCGCCGCCGCTCACCGGACGGACAGGCGCAGAGGCTGCCGGGTTTGGCACAGGGGCACGGGTTGGCGGCCATGACCAGCTGGAAACGGGCGGGGAAGGCCACCGTGGAGGTGGAGCGGGCGATCACCACCTCACCGCGCTCCAGGGGTTCGCGCAGCGAGTCCAGCACCCCACGGCCGAACTGCGGGGCCTCGTCCACGAACAGGATGCCGTGGTGTGCCTTGGACACCCAGCCCGGCTGCGGGTTGCCGTGACCGCCCCCGATGATCGAGGCGCGGCTGGAGGTGTGGTGCGGGGCGGCGAAGGGAGGCACGGTGACCAGCGGTGCGCCGGGCGGGAGCAGCCCGGCCACCGAGTGGATCGCCGTGGCCTCCAGCGCCTCGGTGGGAGAGAGCGTGGGCAGCACCGTGGGCAGGCGTTCCGCCAGCAGACTCTTGCCTGTTCCCGGTGGGCCCAACATCATCAGGTTGTGCCCTCCGGCGGCGGCGATCTCCACCGCCCGACGGGCCACCGGCTGACCGAGCACGTCAGCGAGGTCGGGGCCGCCGTGGTCCGGGGCGACGACCGGTGCGGGCCTCTCGGCGGGCGGTTCCGGCTCCTCCTCCCCGCGCAGCCAGCCGCACAGTTCGGCGAGGTCGGCCACGGCCACGACCGTCACGTCCGATACCAGCCGGGCCTCCGCCAGGTTGCCCGCGGCCACCACGAACCGGGTGAAGCCCTGCTCGGCCGCGGACACCATGGCGGGCAGTACCCCGCGCACCGGGCGGGCCCGACCGTCCAGGCCGAGTTCGGCGATGAGCACGGTCCCGGCCAGCCGGTCCAGCGGCACCTCACCGGCTGCGGCCAGCACCGCACCGGCGATGGCCAGGTCGAAGAGGCTGCCGGACTTGGGCAGGCTGGCCGGGGACAGACTGATGGTGATCTGTCCGCTGGGCCAGGTCTCGGAGCTGTTGGCCACCGCGGCGCGGATCCGGTCCCGGGCCTCCCGGAGGGCGGCGTCCGGCAGCCCCACCAGGGTGACCCCGGGCTCTCCGCCGCCCAGGTGCACCTCCACCTCGACGATGTGCCCCTGGACGCCCAGCAGCGTCACGCAGTGTGTGAGGGCGAGCGACATCAGCCCATCCCCCGTTCGTGGGAGACGAACACGCGCCCGCCCGAGACCAGCAGGCAGACCCCGTCGATCCGCAGCGGCCGGGGCGGGCAGCGGTGCAGAAGGGCCCAGGACCGGCCCAGCCCCCGCAGTCGGCGGCGTTTGCTCTCGGTGATGGCCTCCACCGGATGGCCGTACCGCAGCGAACCGCGGGTCTTGACCTCGGCGACCACCAGGAAGGGCCCGTCCCGGGCCACGATGTCGATCTCCCCGGCGCCACCCGGGGCCCGCCAGTTGCGGGCGAGCACCCGCATCCCGGCCCGTTCGAGGTAGGCCGCGGCGAGCTCCTCGCCGCGGCGTCCCACTTTCCTTCGGTACTCGGCCCACCGATCCACCGGCGACCACCTCCCGTAACCACGGTCGGTGATCGGGGCCGGGCACGCCAGGGGTCAGTTTCTCCTGTGGATAACCCGCTCCACGGAGAGGGAGGGAGGGGGACGCCGCGGGACGGCTACTCCCCGGGACCGCCACCGTCCGCCGGGGGCATCTCCAGGTCGGACTTGGTGATCTCCTCGACGTTCACGTCCTTGAACGTCACCACGCGCACGTTGCGCACGAACCGGGCCGGGCGGTACATGTCCCAGACCCAGGCGTCCTCCATCACGACCTCGAAGTACATCTCCCCGTTCTCCGTCGAGCGGGGCTGGAGGTCCACGTGGTTGGTGAGGTAGAAACGCCGTTCGGTCTCCACCACGTAGCCGAACAGGCCGACGACGTCGCGGTACTCGCGATAGAGCTGGAGCTCCATCTCGGCCTCGTACTTCTCCAGGTCCTCAGAACTCATGTGCGCGCTCGCTTTCGTCAGCACTCTCCGGTCATGATGTGCCGGTCCCCCTGACGTGGCAACACCTCCGCCACCCGGCTGGTACCCGCCGGAGACGGCCCCACGCGTTCGGGGAACGCCGATACGATCCGAGTTCCATCATGCGTCACGGAACGGGCTTTTGTGCCCCGTCGAGCGGAATTCCTTCGACGGATCGGTCACGTGACCCGAAAGCACCGCCATGACCTGCGACGATACCCAGAAATCGTTCGGCCGGCCGGGTCACCGGCTCAGTCCTCGGATCCGTCCAGCTCGTCGAAGGTCTGCGGGACGCCGAGCCCGCCGGCCTGGCTGAACGGCCAGATGATGACGAAGGCCCGTCCGACGACGTGGTCGACCGGGACGGCCCCGCCCCCGGGGTTGTTCTGGTTCATGCGGGAGTCGTAGGAGATGGCCCGGTGGTCGCCCATCAGCCACAGGTACCCCTCCGGCACCTCGATGGGGCCGAACTCGGTGTGGCTCCCCACGCTGCCCGGGTACAGGTAGTCGTCCTCTTCCAGGGGAACACCGTTGACCAGGATCCGGTTCTGTTCGTCGCAGCACTCCACGGTGTCACCCGGCAGACCGATGACCCGCTTGATGTACTCCTTGCCCGTGGGCGCCGCTCCGAGTTGCTGCTGCACCCACGTGAAGCCGCGGCTGATCGGGTTGGTCGACTCCGGGGGCTGCACGACGGTCGGATCGTCCCACGACCCGTCGCCGTTGAACACGATCACCTCTCCGCGCTCGATGTCGCGGACCTGGTAGACGACCTTGTTCACCAGGACCCGGTCACCCACGAGCAGGGTGTTCTCCATGGACGAAGAGGGGATGTAGAACGCCTGCATCACCCAGGTCCTGATCACGAACGCCAGCACGAGGGCGATCACGATCAGGATGGGGAGTTCCTTCCAGAACGACCCCTTCTTCGCACTGCTCTGGGACTGGCTCATGTCGGCGTCAGCTCTCTCCTCCGGCCCCTGACCAGCGGCGTCGGATACACCACTGGCTCCCAGGCGCTCATGCGTCTGGGAGCCAGTGGCGGAGCTGCGCTCCTCCGGGCCGGGCCGGGCGGAATCCTCGTCCGGGACCGCGTCCGAGCCGAGGTCCCTCTCGTCTTTGCTCATCGGCCGAAAGCCTATCCTGCCGCCCGGCGGGGCGGCATGGTTCCGGCCGGATCAGCCAGGGCCTACTTGTTGACGGGCTCGCGGCGCTCGCGGATGCGGGCGGCCTTGCCGCGCAGGTCGCGCAGGTAGTACAGCTTGGCGCGACGCACGCGACCGCGGGCGACGACCTCGTACTTCTCGACGGCCGGCGTGTGGATGGGGAACGTACGCTCCACGCCCACGCCGTAGCTCACCTTGCGGATGGTGAAGGTCTCGCGGTTGCCCGAGCCCTGACGGCGGATGACGACGCCCTTGAAGACCTGGACACGGGTACGGGTGCCCTCGGTCACGCGGACGTGGACGTTGAGGGTGTCACCGGGACGGAAGTCCGGAATGTCGGTGCGAAGCTGAGCCTTCTCAAGCTCCTGAATGGCGGTGTGCATCTCGCGAATCCTCATCGATAGCGCGCCGCGTCCTGCCCCCCGGCTGCTCCGGGGAGGGGGTGCGCGGGCGAGGCCCTGTTGGGTCTGAACTGTGGAACCACCCGGTGACCGACACAGAGGCCGACGTCGTACCGCCGGCATGCGGATGCCTTGGGGTCACCAGGGGGGAACTCACCCAGTTTGCCACATGATCCCGGCCGTCCCGAACCGGCCGTTCACCACACTCTACGAGCTCGGTGCGGTCCGTTCCTCGGCAAGGACCTCGCGGTCCCGCTTGTCGAGGGCCTCGGCCGGGGTGGCCGCGACCAGGTCGGGCCGGTTGCGGGCGGTCTTGCGCAGCGCCTGGTCACGGCGCCAGCGGTCCACCGCCCCGTGGTTGCCGGAGAGCAGCACCGGCGGAACCTCCTGGCCCCGCCACGTGCCGGGCTTGGTGTACACCGGCCCCTCCACCAGGTGTTCCATGCCACCGGAGGCGAAGGAGTCCTGGACGTGAGACTCCCGGTTGCCGAGCACGCCGGGCAGCAGCCGGGTGATGGCCTCCACCATCACCAGCGTGGCCGACTCACCCCCGTTGAGGACGTAGTCACCGATGCTGATCTCCTCGACCGGCATCCGCTCGGCGGCGTCCGCCGCGACCCTGGAGTCGATGCCCTCGTACCGCCCGCAGCCGAACACCAGGTTCTCCTCGCCCGCGAGCCGCTCGGCGTCGGCCTGGGTGAAGGGGCGTCCGCTCGGGGTGGGCAGGACCAGCCGCGTCGGCCGCCCCGCCACGACCTCGTCGAGTGCCTCACCCCACGGCTCGGGCTTCATGACCATGCCGGGACCGCCGCCGTAGGGGGTGTCGTCCACGGTGTTGTGCCGGTCGTGGGTCCAGTCGCGCAGGTCGTGGACGCGCACGTCGAGCAGGCCCGCCTCGCGCGCCTTACCGATCAGCGAGAGCTCGAGCGGAGCGAAGTAGTCGGGGAAGATGCTGATGATGTCGATGCGCACTGCGTACTCGTTCAGTCGGTGTTCTGGAGGTCGAGCAGGCCGGGCGGCGGGTCGAGCACGATCCGCCCGCCCGCGACGTCGACCTCGGGGACCAGGGCGGCGACGAACGGCACCAGGATCTCGTGCCCGCCGGTCTCGGCGGTGATGACCAGCACGTCCTGCGCGTGGTGGAGGACGTCCTCGACCTCACCCACGGTCGCGCCCTCGGTGGTGACGGCGGTCAGGCCGATGAGTTCGTGGTCGTGGAACTCGTCGGGGTCGTCCAGGGGGGCGATGTCCTCGGAGTCCACGGTGAGGAGGGTGCCGCGCAGCGTCTCGGCGGCGTCGCGGTCGGCCATGCCCTCGAAGCGGATGAGCAGCCTGCCGCTGTGGCGGCGCGTCGAGGCCACCTTGAGCGGACCGGTCGAGGCCGGGTCCGTCTGGAGGACGGCGCCGACGGTGAACCGGGCGTCGGGGTCGTCGGTGCGCACGTCGACGGCGACGTCGCCGCGGATACCGTGCGCGCGGCCGATCCGGCCCACCACGAGTCGCATGAGCAGTGCTTTCCTTTGGTTGTTCCTCGATCCCCGGATGTCACACGAGGCGTCCCGGCGTCCGGGTCCCCCTCGGTGTCCCCGGGCGGGGAGCCACCCCGGGGAAGACCGTGCCCGGGGCCGTTCACACGGTCCCCGGGCACGAGTGCGGGGCGCCGACCGTCAGCGGTCGGCGCCCCCAGAGGCGCGTCAGCGCACTTCGTTCAGGTCCAACAGGTCCACGCGGACGTACCGGCCGCCAGCGAGGGAGCCGACGACGGTCCGCAGTGCCTTGGCGGTCCGGCCGTTGCGACCGATGACCTTGCCGAGGTCGTCCGGGTGGACCCGGACCTCCAGAACCTTGCCCTTGCGGAGCCGCTTGGCTCTCACCTGGACGTCATCGGAGTTCGTGACGATCCCCTTCACGAGGTGCTCAAGCGCCTCTTCCAGCACGATTAGGCCTCGCCCTCGGACTTCTTCTCAGCCTCGGCGGCCTCGGCGGGCTTGTCGGCCGCCTTGTCCGTCTTCTTCTCGGCCTTCTTGGTCTTCTTCTCCTGACCGGGAAGGACGAGCTCCTTCAGCGCGGCCTGGAAGGCGGCGTCCTGAGCCTCGGGGTCCTTGGCCTCGGCGACCTGGAGCGGCGCCGGAGCGGCCAGGCCCTTGAACTTCTGCCAGTCACCGGTCTTGCGCAGGAGGACCTTCACCGCGTCGGTCGGCTGGGCGCCGACGGACAGCCAGTACTGGGCCCGCTCGGAGTCGACCTCGATGAGGCTCGGGTGCTCCTTGGGGTGGTACTTGCCGATCTCCTCGATCGCCTTGCCGTCACGCTTGTTGCGGGCGTCGGCGACGATGACACGGTACTGGGGCGTACGGATCTTGCCCATACGCTTGAGCTTCAGTTTGACAGCCACTGGAGTGGTCTTCTCCCGTATAACGGTGTTAGCGCCTGATGGGCGACCCACGTGGGGTTGTGGAACCCGTCGAGGCAGGACGTGGGCGGCGGGTTAGTTAGAGGGCTGACCCGGCCACCGTTAGTCGACTACTCATTGTGCCAGACGCGGACGTGTTCCTTGGACAGGACACCGCCGCGCGCGCGGCCCGGTTCGAGAACGACCGCGGCCCGCCCGGGGAGTCCCCGGGCGGGCCGTGGCGGGTGTCACTGTCGCCGTGCCCTACCAGCTACTTCTTCGGCAGCTTGAAGTTGGACAGGTCCGGCATGTTCGGGCCGCCGAAACCGGGCGGGAGGGTGGGCTGGTCGCCGCCACCGCCGCCGAGACCCGGGGGCAGCTGCGGCATCTCCTGGCCGCCCTCCTCCTGGCGCCGCTTGCGCTCGGCGGCGCGGTCGGCCTCCTGCTGGCGGGCCTTCATGGGGTTGCCGCTGCGCTGCTTGCCCTTCTTCGCCTTCTTGGCCTGGGCCTTGGCCTTCTTCTTGTTGCCGCCGCCGCCCATGCCGGGCATGCCGGGCATCCCCGGCATGCCGCCACCGCTCTTCATCTTGCGCATCATCTTCTGCGCCTCGAAGAAGCGGGTGACCAGGCCGTTGACGTCGCTCACCTGCGTGCCGGAACCGTTGGCGATGCGCAGACGGCGGGAGCCGTTGATCATCTTCGGGTTGGCGCGCTCGCCGGGGGTCATCGACTGGATGATCGCCTGGATGCGGTCCAGGTCCTTGTCGTCGATGCCGTCGATCTGCTCGCGCATCTGTCCCATGCCGGGCATCATGCCGAGCAGGTTGCCGATCGGGCCGAGCTTGCGGACCATCGACATCTGCTGGAGGAAGTCGTCCAGCGTGAAGTCGTCGTCCGAGGCCATGGTCGAGGCCATCTTCTCGACCTCGGCCTCGTCGAACGTGCGCTGGGCCTGTTCGATGAGGGTGAGGACGTCACCCATGTCCAGGATGCGCGAGGCCATCCGGTCCGGGTGGAAGAGGTCGAAGTCCTCGAGCTTCTCGCCGGTGGAGGCGAACATGATCGGGCGGCCGGTGAGGTGCCGGATGGACAGGGCCGCACCGCCGCGGGCGTCACCGTCGAGCTTGGTGAGCGCGACCGCGTCGTAGCCGACCCCGTCCAGGAAGGCCTGGGCGGTGTTGACCGCGTCCTGACCGATCATGGCGTCGACGACGAAGAGGATCTCGTCGGGGTTGACCGCGTCGCGGATGTCCGCGGCCTGCTGCATCATCTCGGTGTCCACACCGAGGCGACCCGCGGTGTCGATGATGACGACGTTGTGGTTGTTGCGCCGCGCGTGCTCGATGGACTCGCGGGCCACGTCGACGGGGTTCCCCACGCCGTTGCCGGGCTCGGGAGCGAACACGGGGGTGCCCGCACGCTCACCGACCACCTGGAGCTGGGTGACGGCGTTGGGGCGCTGGAGGTCGGCGGCGACCAGCAGCGGGGTGTTGCGGTCGGCGGCGAGCCACTTGGCGAGCTTGCCCGCGAGGGTGGTCTTACCGGCGCCCTGGAGACCCGCGAGCATGATCACGGTGGGCGGCGTCTTGCCGAAGCGGATCTGCCGGGTCTCGCCACCGAGGATCTCGACCAGTTCCTCGTTGACGATCCTGATGACCTGCTGGGCGGGGTTGAGGGCCTTGGAGACCTCCTCACCGCGAGCGCGTTCCTTGATCCGCGAGATGAACTCGCGGACCACGGGCAGCGCCACGTCCGCCTCAAGCAGCGCGAGACGGATCTCGCGCGCGGTCGCGTTGATGTCCTCCTCGGACAGCCGCCCCTTGCCGCGCAGCGAGGAGAAGACCGATGTCAGCCGGTCGGAAAGCGTCTCGAACACGAGTTTGGCCAGTCCTTCGTCGTCGGGTTTGACTTCCTAGCCTACCGCCCCGCCGTCACCGGGCACGAAGCCCAGGTCCGGCCGGGACGACCCCCGGCACGGAAGGGCGGGGGACGCGCCCCCGCCCGGTTCCCGCCTCCCCGGCACCCGGACCCGCGCACGGGTCGGGTTCGGGCCTGTGGGGTCGGGGCTACTCGCCCTCGGTCTCCTGCGCCTCGGCGCCCTCGGACTCCTCGGCGCCCTCGCTCTCCTCGGCGTCGCCCGCGAGGGTGGCCTCGCGCTGCTCGGCCAGGGCGGCGAGCATCTCCTCCTGCTGGCCGCCGCTCAGTCCGCGGGTGGACAACCGGGCCTCGCCCTGGATGTCCTCGTAGGTCTTGGGCTCGGAGGTGACGATGTTGTAGTTGGCGTCACAGGAGAGGGCGAGCGAGCCGCCCGCCTCCAGGGAGCCGCTGTCGGAGCACTCCTCGTCACCGATCTGGTCCTGGGTGAAGGTGACGTCCATGCGGACCAGGACCGTGCCGCTGCCCGAGGCGCCGGCGTCGCGGACGGTGCCGGACCAGGTGCAGTGCGGACCGTCGACGCACTCCATCTCGGGCTGGCCGTCCCAGCTCACCTCGACGCGCGCGTCACGTGAGCCGGTGAGCTCCTCCTCGGTGACGGTGGTCAGGTTGTCGTAGAGCTCCTCGGCGGCGGCCTCGTCGGCCTGGGCGATGTCCAGGCGGACCTGCGGCCCGTTCTCACCGCCCTCGGGGACGAGTTCCTCGACCTCGACGCGCAGCACCTGGTTGGTCTCGGCGTCGATCCACAGCTGGTTGCGTTCGCCGTTGAGGTCGACCTTGTAGGCGCGGGTGTCGTCGAGGGTCTCCTCGACGGCCTCGTCGCCCTCCAGACCGATCTCCTCCAGAATGGCCGCGAGCGCGGGCGGGGCCAGCGTGTTCTGCGGGTTGATGCCCGCCTGCGCGGTGGAGGAGCGCACCCAGGCGCCGTCGAACTGGTCGCTGTCGGGTCCGAAGACGTTCTTGTCGAGCCAGAACTCCTCACCGGCGCGCAGGAAGATCTTGCTGTCGGCGGCGATCATCTCCGCCTCGACCCCGTTGGCGCGGACGGTGCCGCTGGTCGCGCCGCCGTCGGCGACGGTCACGGTGGTCTCCTGGATGTCCCCGCCCACGGTGTGGGCGACCTGCCCGTCCGCCGTGAGCGCCGGGTAGTCGGCCAGGTCCGCCAGGGCCTGCTCCAGCAGGGGCGCGGCGTCGACCGGCTCGGCCGTCTCCTCGGCGGGAGCGGGCTCGTCTTCGTCGCCGCCGAAGCCGCATCCGGCCAGTCCCAGCGCGGTGATCGTGCCCACCGCGGCGAGGGCGAGCCGTCCGCGTCCGCGACCCCTGTTGTGCGTAACCGGCGCCATCTTGCCTCCTGACCCCGACCTGTGGGGTGCTGATCCGAATGCGCGTGAAGAAAAGGTCGTGGGAGGGTCCCGGGCGTCTTCCCGCCCTGCCTCTCCGCGACGTGGTGACGCGGGCGGACCTGGCCGGTCGCGTCCGGTGGGCCCCGTGGGTCGGCCCATCCCGGCGCCCTTCGCCGTTCCCCCGAGACCGGGTTGGCCGCCGCACCGCCCAGAAAGGGTATCGAACGCGAGCACGCGCCACTGCCAACACCACTCCATGAACACGCACAAATCATCGGAATCCGCGGCTGCTGGGCGGGCGGAACAGCCACAACGCCAACGGGGCCGACGGGGAGAAATCCCCCGTCGGCCCCTCTGTCCGCCCCACCGTGCCGGTGGACCGGGACCGGTCGCCTCGACGTTGAGAGCTAGGACCCGACCCGCGGTGAGGCAGCCTCCTCGCCCGGAGGCGTCGGCGAGGAGGCCGTCGTTTCCTCCAGCTCGTCGAGCTCGTCGAAGGCGTAGGCCGACTCCGCGTGGAGCTCGTGGTCCAGGCCGTTGGTCTCGACCTCCTCGGCGATACGGAAGCCGATGAGCAGGTCGATGACCTTGGCGATGACCCACGTGACGATGAAGGTGTAGACCATGACGCCGATCACGGAGATCGCCTGCGCCGCGAGGAGGCCGAGGCCACCACCGAAGAACAGGCCCGCGTCCCCGCCGCCGGGGACGGCGGCGGAGGCGATGAACCCGAGGGCGAGGCAGCCGACGATGCCGCCGACCATGTGGATGCCCACGACGTCCAGGGCGTCGTCGTACTTGAAGCGGAACTTCCAGCTGATGGCGTAGGCGCAGATCGCGCCGGACAGGGCGCCGACGATGATCGCGCCGACCGGGGTGACGTTGGCCGCGGAGGGCGTGATGGCGACGAGCCCTGCGATGGCGCCGGAGGCGAAGCCCAGGGCGCTGACCTTGCCGTAACGGAGGCGCTCGACCAGCATCCAGGCGGCGGTCGCGGCGGCGGTGGCGACCTGGGTGTTGACCAGGGCCAGGGCGGCCTGCTCGTTGGCCGCGTAGGCGGAGCCGCCGTTGAAGCCGAACCAGCCGAACCACAGCAGGGCCGCGCCGAGCAGGACGAACGGCAGGTTGTGCGGGCGCATCGACTCGGAGCCGAAGCCCTTGCGGCGGCCGAGGACGAGGACCAGGGCCAGGGCCGCGGCCCCGGCGTTGATGTGCACCGCGGTGCCGCCCGCGAAGTCGATGACCTCGGGCAGGCCGGTGAACTCGTGCATGCTGGCGATCCAGCCGCCGCCCCAGACCCAGTGGGCCACGGGGAAGTACACGAGGAGCGCCCAGATCGGGGCGAACAGCAGCCAGGCGCCGAACTTGGCGCGGTCGGCGATGGCGCCGCTGATCAGGGCCACGGTGATGACCGCGAACATCAGCTGGAAGCCCGCGTCGACGAGCAGCGGGTAGCCGCCGTCGGTGCCGTCCATCGGCTCGACCTCGGTCATGATGCTGCTGAGGCCGACGTAGTCGAAGCCTCCGACGAACATCTCCAGGGCGCCGTGGCCGGGCGCGTAGGTCAGTGAGTGGCCCACCAGGACCCACAGGACGCTGATGATGGCGATGCTGCCGAAGCTCATCAGCATCATGTTGAGGACGCTCTTGGCCCGCGACATGCCTCCGTAGAAGAAGGCCAGGCCCGGGGTCATGAGCATCACCAGCGCGGCGCTCATCAGCAGCCACGCGGTGTTGCCTGAGTCAATCATTTCGTCGCCTCCGTTGCACGGACGGGGGATGGTCGTGAGATGCGGCGGTCAGCGAGCGCGTCTTCGGGCCCGATGCGCTGGCCACGGCGACCACCTTCCGGCCCGGGTGTTTCCCGACCGGACCCGACGTGTTGCGGAGGCGTAAAAGGGCGGCTCGGAGTGTTAAGCCGTCATGAACAAGCCGTGCTCGGAGGACGAACGACGAACGGCCGGACCCCCGTGTCACGGGTGTCCGGCCGTCTGGTGCTCGTGGTGCCCCCGGGTCAGCCGAGGATGGCGTCCACGAAGACCTCGGGGTCGAAGGGAGCGAGGTCGTCGGGGCCCTCGCCGAGTCCGACGAGCTTGACGGGGACTCCCAGCTCTCGCTGGACCTGGACGATGATGCCGCCCTTGGCGGTGCCGTCGAGCTTGGTCAGGGCGATGCCGGTGACGTTGACGACCTCGGCGAACACGCGCGCCTGGCGCAGTCCGTTCTGGCCGGTGGTGGCGTCCAGGACGAGCAGGACCTCGTCGACCCGGGACTTCTTCTCCACCACGCGCTTGACCTTGCCCAGCTCGTCCATCAGGCCGGTCTTGGTGTGCAGGCGCCCGGCGGTGTCGATGATCACGGTGTCCGCGCCGTCGTCGATGCCGCGGGCGACGGCGTCGAAGGCCACGCTGGCGGGGTCGGCGCCCTCCTCCTTGCGCACGACCGGCGCGCCGACCCGGCTGCCCCAGGTCTGGAGCTGTTCGGTGGCGGCGGCGCGGAAGGTGTCGGCGGCTCCGAGCACGACGCTGCGGCCGTCACCGACCAGGACGCGGGCGAGCTTGCCGGTGGTGGTGGTCTTGCCGGTGCCGTTGACGCCCACGATCATGATGACCGCCGGGCGGTCGCCGTGGGGTTCGGTGCGCACGGCGCGGTCGGCGTCGGTGTTGATCTGCTTGAGGAGTTCCTCGCGGAGCAGGGCGCGGACCTCGTCGGTCTCGCGGGTGCCGAGCACCTTGACGCGGGTGCGCAGGTTCTCCACGATCTGGGTGGCCGAGGCGACACCGATGTCGGCGGTGATGAGGGTGTCCTCGATCTCCTCCCAGGTGTCCTCGTCCAGGTTCTTGGAGGAGAGCAGGCTGAGCAGCCCCTGGCCGAAGGAGCTCTGTGAGCGGGCCAGGCGGGCGCGCAGGCGGACCATGCGCCCGGCGGACGGGGGCGGGGTCTCGATCTCGGGGGCGGTGGGTTCGGCCGGGGCCGGGGCGGCCGCCTCCTCGGCCGGAGGCGCGTGGGCGGGGGGCGTCTGGGCCGCTCCCCCGTCCTTCTCACGGTCCTCTTCGAGGGCGGTGGCCCCGGTTTCCCTGGTGACCTCGGGCTTGGCTTCTTCCTTACCCGGCTTGACCGAGCGTCCGGCCCTGACCAGGAAGAACCCACCAACCACCAGGAGGGCGACGACGACGATGATGCTGACGAGCAAGGTGATGTCCATAGCGTTCACCAGTCTCCCAGAGTGTCCGACGCGTTCGCGTCACGCCCCGGTGGCGTGCCGGGAACGATGCTGGTGGGGGTGTTCGGCGCCTCAGGTGCCACGGTGGCGGGTGGTGCGCAGGATGATGACGAAGAAGGGGGCGCCGAGGAAGGCGGTGACCACCCCGATGGGGAGTTCGGCGGGAGCGACGATGGTGCGCGCCACGATGTCCACCAGGACGAGGAAGGCGCCGCCCATCAGCACGGTGACGGGCAGGATCGCCCGGTAGTTGGAGCCCACGAGGCGGCGCACGACGTGCGGGACGACGATACCGACGAACCCGATCAGCCCGCTCACGGACACGGCGGCGGCGGTGGCCAGGGAGGCGGCGGCGATCACGACCATCCGCACGGCCACGGGGTTGAGGCCCAGGCTGACCGCCTTGTCGTCGCCCAGGGCGAGCATGTCCAGCAGGTAGCCGGAGAGCAGCAGGACGAGCAGTCCGACGATCGCGTACGGGGCGATGAGGCGGACGTCGTCCCAGCCGCCCCGGCCGAGTCCGCCCAGTAGCCAGGCGTAGATGCGTTGGAGCTGGTCCACGCCCATCTGCTGGACGAGGGTCTGAGCGGCGGAGAGGAACGAGGAGACCGCCACCCCGGCCAGGACCAGGGCCGCGGTGCCCCCTCCCCCGGCGGTGGAGCCGAGCAGGTAGGCGGCGGCCACCCCGGCCAGCGCGCCGACGAAGGCGGCCACCGGGACGAGGGCGCGCGGGTCGGCGAGCACCTCGTGGCCGAAGACCATGACCATGGTGGCGCCCAACCCGGCCCCGGCCGCGGCGCCGAGGAGGAAGGGGTCAGCGAGCGGGTTGCGGAAGACGCCCTGGTAGGCGCCGCCCGCGGTGGCCAGCAGGGCGCCGACGACGGCGCCCATCACCACCCGGGGCAGGCGCAGTTCCATGAGGAGCGCCTCCTGCCGTTCGGTGAGCGGCGTCTCGACCGCCCCAAACGGCAGGAGGCTGAGCAGGTGGCGGAGGATGTCGCCGGCGGAGATCGAGGCGGCCCCCGCCGCGACGCCGAGGACCCCGGCCGCGAACAGGGCGACCGCGCCGCCCAGCATCCAGCCCAGGGGAACCCCGAAGCCCTTCACGTCCCGCTCTCCTCGCTCTCGTCCCCGTCCGCCCGGGCGTGCGGCCCGTGCGGCTCCGGACCTACTGCTGGGCGGTCTCGACGACCGCGTCGCCCACGGACTGGGCGAAGTCGACCACGCGCGGTCCCCAGCGGGAGGCGATGTCGGTGTCGAGGAGGTGGACCGAGCCGGTCCGGACGGCGGAGACGGTGTCGTAGGCGGGACGTTCCTCCACCGCCTCGACGGCGGACTCGTCACCGTAGGAGAGGAAGATGAGGTCGGGGTCCTCCTCGACCACGAACTCCGGGGACAGCTGCGGGTAGCCGCCGCTCTCGCCGTCGTCCGCCTGGTCCGCGATGTTCACCAGTCCGAAGGACTCGTAGATCTGGCCGGCGAAGGTGCCGGAGGTGGCGGAGAAGAGGGTGTCGTCGAGCTCCTGGTAGAAGGTGAGCTCGCTGTCACCGATCTCGGCGCAGACGGACTCGACGATCCCGTTGAACTCGTCCTCGATCCGGTCGGCCTCGGTGTCGGCCTCCTCGGTCTTCCCGGTGACGTCCCCGAGCAGGCGGATCTGGGCGTAGACGTCCTCCAGGTCGGCGGCGCCGGGCAGGACCAGGGTGGGGATGTCGACGGCGCCGAGCTGGTCGGCGGTGTCGACGGCGCTGTCAGCGAGGATCACCAGGTCGGGGTCGTACTCGCTGATCGCCTCGACGTTGGGCGTGAAGCCGCTGAGGTCCGTGGTGGGGGCCTCGTCGGGGTAGTTGGAGTAGTCGTCGACCGCCTCGACCTGGTCGCCGGCGCCGATGGCGAAGAGCATCTCGGTGTTGCTCGGCGAGAGGGAGACGATGCGCTCGGGGGCGGCGTCGACGGTGACCTCCCCGACCATGTCGGCCACGGTGACGGGGAAGGTCCCGTCGCCGACGGTCGCGCGGTCGGCCGCGGGCTCGGGGGCCCCGCACTCGGCGGAGGCGGTCTCGGTCTCCTGCGTCGGCTCGGACTCGGACTCGGGGTCGGTGGTGCCGCAGGCGGTGAGGGCGAGGGTGGCGCCCAGGAGTGCGATGGGGAGTTGGCGGGCGATCCGCACGGTGCGGTGCTCCTTCAGTGAGCAGGGGAAGAGCACGGCCCGGTCGGGGACGGCCGGTCCTTCCCACGAGGACGGGGTTCGTCGGTGCCGAGGAGGCGACCTGGCTCGTCCCCGCGCACGCGCGGGGCATCACAGTTGCGGGGCAGCGCCGGATTGCGCGGGCCGTGGTGGCCGCGGGACCGGACTTCGCTCGTTCGACACCCGTCGCACCGCCGGAGGGCGGCACAACCCCTTCACTCTACTCGGCGGTACTCCCGGACTCCGGCTGCACCTCAGCAACCTCCGCTTGGGCGCGCGCACCGCCCCCACCTGGGCTTTTCGTGGGACCGTGCGGGCAGCGGAACTCGGGACCGAGTGTGACCACCGGAATTTATGGTGCCCTTTCGACCCACAAGAGCTTTATGTCCTCTTTATTGGGAGATGAGGCTCCAGAGGAACTTGAACCACATGAATCCATTGTGTGGCCATATTGATCCTCACAGCACATTGACACCTCTATCGCACAAGGCAATGATCTCGTTGCCATGCGCGCCGATTATCCGATCACGGACAACCTGCGGCGTATCCCCCCGTGCGCGTTCCTCCGCACCCGGGGTGCGCCGTTCCCCCGGTGTCCTGAGGCGCGCACGAGAAGGGATGTGTTGACAAGGTGGCACGCAACCTGTCACGCCTGGCACCGATCGCCGGGCTGACACTGATCGCGGGACTCGTCGCGGTCACACCGGCAGGCGCCGACGAGGGCTCGGAACTCGCACCGCTCCACCCGGCGCCCACCGCGGAGAACGGCGAACTGACCCACCAGGTCCAGGACCTGTGGTTCATCGAACTGGAGAGCCCGCCCACCGCCGAGGGAACGGCCTCAGCGCTCGTCGAGGACGAACAGGCCGAGTTCCGCTCCGAGGCCGACGAGTTCGGCCTCCAGTACACCGAACGGCTGTCCTTCAGCGAACTGTGGAACGGCCTCTCCGTGGAGATGGACGACGCCCAGGTGAGCACGGCCCGGGAGATCCCCGGCGTCGCCGCCATCCACCCGGTCGTCCGCCACGAGATCCCGGACTTCGACGACAGCTCGCCCGAGATGGACACCGCCCTCGGCATGACCGGCGCGGACATCGTCCAGAGCGAACTCGGACTGTCCGGTGAGGGCCTGCGCGTGGCCGTCATGGACACCGGCGTCGACTACACCCACCCCGACCTCGGCGGCCCGGGCGGCTTCCCGTCCGAGCGCGTGGTCGCCGGACACGACTTCGTCGGCGACGACTTCAACGCGAGCGTCCCGGCGAGGAACCACCCCGTCCCCGACGACGACCCGCAGGACTGCAACGGCCACGGCACCCACGTCGCGGGCATCATCGGCGCCCAGGGCCAGGTCACGGGCGTCGCGCCCGACGTCGTCTTCGGCGCCTACAAGGTGTTCGGCTGCACCGGCTCCACCACCTCCGACATCATGATCGCGGCCATGGAACAGGCGCTGGCCGACGACATGGACGTGCTCAACATGAGCGTGGGCTCGGCCCACACGTGGCCCCAGTACCCGACCGCCGTCGCCTCGGACAATCTGGTCGACGAGGGCATGGTGGTCGTGGCCTCCATCGGCAACGAGGGCGCCTCCGGCCTGTACTCCGCCGGGGCCCCGGGCCTGGGAGCCGACGTCATCGGCGTCGCCGCCTACGACAACACGCACATCCGCGCCAACGCCGCGGAGGTCACCCAGAGCGGCGAGACCATCGCCTACATGGAGATGGACGACGCCGTCCTGCCGCCCACCTCCGGCGAGACCGACGAACTCGTGTACGTCGGACGGGGCTGTCTGGCCGCGGGCGACGAGCTGGAGGGGGACCCCGAGGGCCGTACCGCGCTCATGGTGCGCGGCGAGTGCACCTTCGGTGAGAAGTACGACGCCGCGCTGGCCGCCGGTGCCACCGGTGTCGTCATCCACAACAACCTGCCCGGCATGTTCGCGGGCGGCGGCATCGTCGACCAGGGCGCGTTCTCCGTGGGCGTCTCCGACGAGGCCGGTGCGCACCTGCGCGAGCTGCTGGAGGGCGGCGAGTCCGTCACCCTCACCTGGACCGGCGAGGAGACCACGATCCCCAACCCGACCGGGGGTCTGATCAGCAGCTTCAGCTCCTACGGCTTGTCGGCCGACCTGGACATCAAGCCGGACCTGGGCGCCCCCGGCGGTCTGATCAACTCCACGTACCCGATGGCCAAGGGCGGCTACGCGACCATCAGCGGCACCTCGATGTCGTCCCCGCACGTCGCGGGCGGCGTCGCCCTGCTGTTGGAGGCCCGTCCGGACCTGGCCGCGCACGACGTGCGCGACGTCCTCCAGAACACCGCCGACCCCACCGCCTGGTGGGGCAACCCGGACCTGGGTGCCCTGGACAACGTCCACCGCCAGGGCGCGGGCATGCTCGACGTCCCCGGTTCGATCCTGACCACCACGGGCCTGTCCCCCGCGAAGCTGCCCCTGGGCGCCACCGAGGGACCCGTGACCGAGACCGTCACCATCACCAACGGCGGGGACGAGCAGGCCACCTACGAGATCGCCCACGCTCCCGCGCTGGGCACGCACGGAAGCACCTTCGCACCGTCCTTCAACGACGCCTACGCCCAAGCCGACCTCAGCGAGGACAAGGTGACCCTGGGCCCCGGCGAGTCCGCCGAGGTCCAGGTGACCGTCACGCCGCCCGCACGTGAGTACGCGCAGATGGTCTACGGCGGCTACGTGGAGGTCACCGAGATCGGCGGCGCGGCGGAGACCGGCACCGTCCGTGTTCCGTACGCCGCCTACAACGGCGACTACCAGGAGATCGAGGCGATGACCCCGATCACCGACGCCAACGGGAACGTGCACGAGCTGCCGTGGCTGACCCGCATCTCCCAGTGCGAGGTCTTCACCGGTCTGGAGTGCGCGGACAGTGGGGGCGGTACCTTCCGGAACCAGCCGGACGGCGCCACCTTCTCGATGGACTGGGTGGACGGTCTGCCGGACGTGCCGTACGTGATCGCGCACTTCGACCACCACGTCACCCGGCTGGAGATGACCGTCGTCGACGAGCGCACCGGCCGCCCGGTCCACCCGGACCGCAACCTGGCGGTCGGTGTCGACCACGTCAACCGCAGCGCCACCAGCACCGCCTTCTTCAGTTATGTCTGGGACGGCACCGTGGTGGACTCGCGGAACCGGGTGACCGACGTCCGTGACGGTGACTACCGTCTGCGGGCCAAGGCGCTGAAGGCGCTCGGTGACCCGGAGAACCCGGACCACTGGGAGACCTGGACCTCCCCGGTCATCACCATCGACCGGGGCTGATCCAGCCTGGTGAACGTCGCGGGGCCGTCTCCCTTGGGGGGCGGCCCCGTCCGTGTGCGGGTGCGGGGTGCGGGCGGGGCACCGGCCGGGCGTACACTGCGGGACCTGGACGGATCGCCCCGTTTCTCCCGCTCTGAAAGGACCCACCGACCCATGGCCGGATTCTTCGACCGCTTCCGCAATCCCGAGCCGGAGCCCGTACGCGCGGAGCTCACCCGGGAAGGGTACGAGGAGGTGCTGGGTCTCCTGAGGACTGACAACAAGATCCTGGCGATCAAGCGGATCCGGGAGCTCACGGGCATGGGGTTGTTGGAGGCCAAGAATCTCTCTGAGGCCATCGAGGCGGGGCGGTGGGCGCCCGCTCCGGACGGGAGCCTGGCCGACCGGGTGCGTGAGCTGGTGGCGGAGGACCGTGTGGCGGACGCCGTCCGGATGGTGGCTCAGGAGACCGGGATGACCGAGGACGAGGCGTCCCGGTTCATCGGAAGCCTCGACCAGGGCTAGTGGACCGATCGCGGCGGTTGTTGCCCCCGGCCGGTACGACGCGAGTCTGCCTCGTCTTAGAGGCGCACGGCGGCCACGAACGCCTCCCACTCAGCGGCGGACGCGTCGAGCTGGCTCAGATGGCGATGCTGGGTATCCCGCACCGCAGCACCCTGCCCAGTCGCACAGGCCTCCACACAGTCGCCGCCCGTGCCGTTGCTATAGGTGGACTTCTTCCAACCATCGGTCATCATTCGCTCTCTCGAATCTCATCCACTTGGTACGGAACTTCAAAGCTGGCGGGCTGCGGTTCGCCTCGCCTTAGAGGCGTACGGCGGCCATAAACGCCCTCCACTCAGTGGCGGTCGCATTGAGGTGCCCAAGGTGGCGATTCTGTGTGTCGCGTACGGCAGCGCCCCGATCCGTGGCACGAGCCTCCACGCAGTTCCCGCCTTCACCATTGCTGTACGAAGACTTGCGCCAGTCCGTCATCGGAATCCTCCGCTTTCTTCCTCATCAGGCCGCATTCACGCCAGAGGAGGGCCCTCTGGCCCGCATCCCACCCAACAGCTTCGACATCTCGAGCGCCACATCCCACGATCTCATCCCGTGGTCTTCCTCCAGAAAGAGACGGGCCCACGACCGTCGATCGCAAGCAGCCGTGGGGCAGATGGGGCGCTTGATGCGAATGCTTCTCCCCGGCCATAGCCCTGGCTACGCGTGACATCCCCGGGGTAACCTGAGCCAGTACAACGCAGAACCGTCCCCGCTCAACACACCTGAGCGGGGACGGTTCTGCGTTGTACTACTGGCCGCGAACTGCTGCTACCAAGGCCGCCCACTCCGGAGCCGGAGCGTCCAGGTGACCCCGGTCGCGATTCTGGGTGTCTCGAAAGTGGGTGGTGGGACCTTCCGAGACCTCTACACAGTTGCCGCCAGTCCCGTCACTGTAACTGGACTTGTGGTATTCACTCATGCGATCTGCCCCTTCACGGCCTGAATCAACTCAAGGGTGCCACGGGTAGTGAGCGCCTCAGCCTGCATCGCGCTGAACAACATCGACATCTCAGTCACCAAGTCCGCTTTGTCAACGATCTCGCCCCCTCGGGCGTTCTCCAGGAAGAGAGCGTTGCGCCGGTCGTTGAGCGCCACGACCCGGTAGGGAGCACACAACCCGGGGTGGTTTTCGAGAGGAAGGACCTGAAGCCGAATCGCACCGCTTTGGATCAGCGTCGTGACTCGATCCAGTTGAGCACCGAGGATCTCCGCAGAACCGATCGGCCTTCTGACTACCATCTCATCGACCACAACCCACAGCGTAGCCCCCCGCTGCATGAGGTCATCGAGTCGACCCATCCGAGCGGCAACCAGCTCCTCAACCTCCTCGTCCGGAGCTTGTGGGCGACGGGCTCGGATCAGAGTCCGAGCGTAGTCGGGCGTTTGGATCAGGCCCGGAAACAGGATCGACTGGTACTCACGAATGAGCGTCGCCTTGCGCTCCATCGCCAAGGCGCTTCGGAACTCATCAGGAACTCGACCCTGGCGCCGCGTGTCCTCCCAGAATTCACGCAACTGGCCGCCTGTTTCATACAGCCCGTCGAGTATGTCCACTTGCCCCCCATTTGGGATGCGAGTAGCTCTTTCAAAGTTACCGATCTGAGGACCGCTTACACCCAGACGTGCACCCACCTCAGCCAACGTCAACCCCTTGCCACCTCGGAGCTTTCGAAGCTCCTTACCAAAGGGAATCCACTTTTGTTTCACATCGACCGTCACTGAAACAGAGTATTACAGGATGCAACAGAGAGTCTAGCCATCAAACCGGAAACGACAGTTTCACCGTTTCCATAGACCGCTGACCAGCACTTGTGTCAAGTTATCGCCAGGCAGCCGAGATCTTCAGAACCCGATTTGGTGCGCGACTCTAGATCGATTCCTCATCTGAGGAGAAGTGGAGCTTCTGCGTTGGGTGCCTGCCCACGGGGTTCCCTGCCCATGGAGCGCCCCCTGTGAGCACCCCGCCCTTGTCCACGACAAAGGTGAACCCCCAGGACACGAAAGACCCCGGTGGGCGATTTCGAGAGCAGCCGACTGGGGTCAAGACCCACCCCGAAACACCCGAGGTGAGACAGATGCGGGATAGCAAGAGCCCCTCCAGGACACCAAACACCCATGTCGGGCGCTATCCCCGCGCGCTCCGATTCTCCGAGCCCGCGCGTCACGGAATCCTGCTCGGACCCACTCGCGAGTACCGAGCACTTTCCGCCTGGTGTCGGAACATGCTTCCCGTTCAGGGCACCCGTCTGGCCCGCATCACGCGCATCCTCGTCACCAACTCCCACCAGCACTCCCGGTCGGGCCTGCCCGGCGGAACCGTCCGCGTCGTCCTGGACCAGTCCCGACCGCTACTCCCCCACCTCTACGTCACTGATCAGGGACCGCGAGACACCATCCGGCCGCAGTACCCGCAGCTCAACCCCCGAGAAAGTGCCTCCGGACTGGCGGTCCTCAACCGCCTCGCCCTGTCCTGGACCCCCTCCTGGACCTGGGACGGCAACCGCATCCAGCAGACCACCGTCGAGGTTGTCCTCGACCTCAGCTGACCCATCACCCTCATCTCCCGCCACACACGGGAGCCGAACCGCATTTCCCGGCGGGACGCCCACCTTTTACACCCTTGCATCACCAACCACTCTCAAGAGAACTGGACGAAAATGAGCACTGACCGCCTGCCGCCTCGACCTGGGTGGTTCACCCGAGTACCCACCAACCCCCGCTGCACCACTGCTCGTTCCCGTGGTCCGCTGATCCCCTCGCCCCGAAGGCCGATCGGGTCCGCCCCCATGCAGGTCCTGTGTGCCGTCCTGTCTGGGCTGCGACGGTTGGCGGTGGCCACGTGAGCGTGTTCTCCCCAGAACTGACCCACCGCGAGGCGACGGTCCCCCTCGCCAGCTTCATCAAGCCGTTCCACGCCCACTACTTCTCCCGCACCGTGGGCACCCCATTCCGCAAACGCAAGTACGCCTTCGCCGGACTCCCCAGTCTCATGCCCCTGGTCCGCGCGTTCCTGGACACCAGCGCAGCTGAACGCAGCACGGAGTACCGGTTCCTGTTCACCCTGCTGGGCTCGGAGTTGGCCAACAACGCGATCGCTCACTCGTTGTCGAGTGAGAACGGCCAGACCTACTCACTCACCGTCGACCGGGGCGCGACCGGGATGACGCTCACCTGTCAGGACCAGGGCAGCCGCCTCCCCCTCGAACCAGGCCCGTTCACCGCGACTGACCTGAACACGCTCGACCCGGAATCGGGCCTGGGGAGCGGCCAGGGCATCGGTTTGGGGCTGGTCAACGCGTTGGCGGACCGGTGGGGCGACAACGGCAACCCGAAGTTCCGACAGGTCTGGTTCCACCTCTCCTACGACCTCACCCACAACCCATGGACCCAGATCGAGGGAGGGCAGTGATGCTGGACATCGACACCAGGGACCTGCTCGCGACCGCAGAGGACGCGTTGGCCGCCCCCACTCATCTGACTCCCGCGCAGGTGGACGTGTGGCACAACCACACCCTGCGCAACCGCATCCCGGTCATCCTGGAAGCCCTACGGATCGCGCGGGAGGAGAGCGATGGGGAACTGGCGGTCCGGTTGATCGACCAGGCCATCCACGACCACCCCGCACCCACGCGGGTCCCCGGCAACAGGCCCGTGGCGGGGACAGTCCCGAAACACAAGGACTCCAATCCCGGGCTCCCGGTCCCCGAACACGTCCTCTGCACCCTGCTGCACAAGCACTGGAACATGACCGTGGAGGGCCAGGTTCCCCACGAGACCTTCGTGGCCCGCCGCCCCCTGGGGTGGACCGGTGAGGGGGACCCCTACGAGCGGATCACCGCTCCCAACCGCACCGAACTCCTGCGGCTGCTCGCCCACCGCCACCTGGGTGTTCACAGGAGCAATCCGGAGCCTCCGCCCGCTGCCTGAGAGGTTCCGAAGCCAGCCCATGAAAAAGCTCTGGCGGGTGAGCCAACACCCCCAGAGCAGGTCGACAACAACCACCTGCTTAGAGAAAGCGATTGCCGACATGGCCATTGTGCCGCACACCCCTGCCCTCAACCACACGAACAGCCCACCCAGTGACGAGCTCCGGTGGGAGTGCCGCGTCTACCCCGGACAGCTCTCCCACACCAGGCACGTTCGCGCGGACCTGGACACCGACCTCCACCGCCTGCCCTCTCTCCCCGCCGGGGTGAAGGAGGAGATGGTGTTGTGCGTGAGCGAGATGTTCGCCAACGCCTGCGAACACTCACGCTCCGGACAGGACCCCGACGGCAGGGTGGTCCGAACCCTGGACACGCCCCGACCGGGAACGGTCCGGATCTCGATCATCGACGACGGCACCCGCACCAACGCCACCACGGACACCGTTCCGAAGGTCCCGCGCAGGCGCACCAGGCAGCAGCAGGAGCGCGCCGAACGCGGACGCGGCCTGCTCCTACTTGACCACCTCGCCACCCGGTGGGGGTTCCGGCCGGTGCTGGACTTCCCCTTCTGCGCGGGGCTGGGCACCGTAATCTGGGCCGAGTTCACCCTTCCTGCCCTGGTCGCTGGCGGGTGTGCCCGATGACCGGTCATCAGGTCAGCGCAGGGGTCCGGTCGGTCCTGGCCGCACCCCGAGGGCACCGCTTCCCCCGCCCAGCACACCCGCAGCGGACCGTGCCGTCCCCAGTCGTTCCGGTTACGGCAATGGCTCCTCGCGCGAAGTCGCCCCAGATCGAACGGGCCCACACGGGGCTGCCCTGGTCCGAGTCACACCAGGCCCGTCAGGAACGTCTCCTGCGCCAGATGCAGGGCAATCCGCGAGTGGCCTACATGCTCGAGCACGGAGCCCTCCCGCACTGGGTGCACGTCGCCCGCCAACAGCGCGAACGGAAGGCACAGGAGGCCGCCACGACCCGGACTGAACCGAATGAGACCCTCCCCCGAGGTCGCCACCGCGCGCCCCGCCCCTGGTGGGGATGGCCCGCCACCGCGTTAAGCTCCGCGCTCCTCCTGGGCCTGACCACCCTGGAAATCCTGGGGCAGACCCTCACCCACAACATCGGCATCCTGACCTAAGCCACCAAGAGAAAGGGGCCCGGCAGACGTCGGGCCCCACCCATCCCCGTGAACGCGGGGAGCAGACATCGCTGAGGGCGGCCGGGGGCTCGCCGTGGGGCCCATCCCCGCGTGCGCGGGGAGCAGGCGTTCCGCGACCTGATGACGGTCGGGTCCGAGGGTCCATCCCCGCGTACGCGGGGAGCAGCGCGCCGACCACTCGCCCACCGAGTCGATTACGGGTCCATCCCCGCGTGCGCGGGGAGCAGCGGCTCACCACCGGCGCCCTCCTGGGGCACGAGGGTCCATCCCCGCGTGCGCGGGGAGCAGTCTCATTGACCTGCACGTTTGTCAGCGGAAAGACGCCAAATCTGCAAGTTGTTGAGAAACAGACATTTCACCCATCGTCGTGGCGATCTTCCTTTGCTCTTTCTACCGCCCCCGGATCCTTACGGCTACTCCGTTCCGCAATCAGCGACTTCACAAGCGTCGACTGGGACAACGTGTGCCCTGCACCGCAGAACCGGCTGGAGCTGAGCGCCGATGACCGTTCTACGACGTGAGGTGGGGCGGCGGGAATCCTCTACGGCAGACCCGCCCATAACCCGAGCCGTGGTCAGGCCCCGCTCACCGCGTAGCCCTTGGGGTGATTCGTTCCACTCAGGGCAGTGTGAGTGGATGGTGTTTCGCGCACCGCGTGGGTTCAAGCGCTCGTGGGTTGGAGGCCTCCGCTCGTCCTCAGGCAGGACGTCACCGACCCTCCGGCCCTGATCGCCCAGGGGTTCCGGCGATCGACCAAGACCGCCCCGAGCCGGGACGGGCAGTCTCCGCCGGGACCTCCAGCGGGTACTGCCCGTACCGGGCTCGCGAACTCAACCACCGTGGGTGGAGGCGCTCTTGTAGTCGGTGTAGGAGTAAGGATTGTCGAGCAGGGTGGGCTCAGGCACGTCGGGGTTCATGCCCTTGACCCACTCCTCGTCGCCGAGTGCGCCCCGCAAGTGGTCCAGGGTCGACTCCACGTTCCGGCGGATCGTGCCCAGGTCGACACCGACCAGGCGGTGCTCGTGCTTGACGACCCTGCCGTCGACCAGGACCGTGTGCACGTCACCGCGCTGAGCCTGAAAGACCACGTGGCCGTAGGGGTTGAGCAGCGGGAACGAGACCGGGGAGTGCTCGTTCTTGATCAGCACCAGGTCGGCCTTGGCCCCGGGGCGCACCCGACCCAGGTCGGCGCGGCCCAGCGCGTCGGCGCCACCGCGAGTCGCCCACTCCACGACCTGGTCCGCGCGCAGGGACGCGTGCGTGACCGTCTCCCCGCGTGCGTGCGCCTCCAGGTGCTCGCGGGAACGGTCGGCGCCCAGGGTGGTGCGCATGGCCGAGAACAGATCGCCGCTCCACCAGGCGCTGGAATCCATCGACAGCGACACCGGAATGCCGTGTTCGCGCAGCCTCCAGGTGGGCGGGTAGCCCTGCCCGGCGCTCTGCTCGCTCTCGGTGGAGACCGAGACGCTGCCGCCGGTCGCGGCGATGCGGTGGTAGGAGTCGGTGGACAGCGAGGCGGCGTGCACGTACACCGTCTCCGGTGTCATGAACCCGTGCTCGTGCATGAGCCTGATGGAGTCGTCGCCGGTGGCGCCCCACACGCCCGCGTGCGTGGTCACCGGCAACCCCAGTTCGCGGGCCACCTCGAAGGCGCGCTTCTCTGGGAAGTCCGGGTCGCCGGTGACGTCGAAGGCGATCTGGACGTCGAGCATGTCGCGGTCGCCGTCGAAGCGGCGGCGTACGAAGTCACGGAAGGCCGGGTCGGTGGCCCACTCGCCGGGCTGGGCCTGGATGTTGCCGTAGGCCAGAACGTACCGGCCCGGAACCGATTTCAGGGCGTCCACGGCCGCGTCGGCATGGTCGACCGTGCTCAGTCCGTGCGACCAGTCCACGACCGTGGTCACCCCGGCATCAAGGGCCTCGGCCCCGGCCAGTGCGTTGCCCGCGTGCACGTCCTCGGGGCGGAAGAGCTTGCCGCCCTCCAGGTAGTACCAGACGAAGTACTGGGTCAGGGTCCAGTCGGCCCCGTAACCGCGCATCGCGGTCTGCCACATGTGGCGGTGGGTGTCGACCATTCCCGGCATGACGATGCCGTCGGTGGCGTCGACGACCGCGGCGCCGTCGGGCACGGCCAGGTCGCGGCCGACCCGCGCGACGCGGTCGTCGACCACGAGCACGTCGGTGTCGGGCAGGACGGTGCGGGCGTCGTCCATCGGCAGCACCGTTCCGCCGCGCAGGACGACGGGGCGTCCGCGCTCGAACCGGGTGTTCTCACTCATCCGGGGAAGCTCCTCGGCGGGTTGTTCGACGTTCGGGCTATCTTTCCGTAGTCGAACGTATACGCGGATTCAGGGCGTTTGGTGTCGAAATGCGCGCAGTGCTCCCGAGGCCGTTCCACGGGGCCACAGCGACCTGCCGGTGTCCTGGAATCAGTCTCAGCCTGGTTGCCGCGCGCGAACACACGCGCCTCGACTGTTCCGCCTCGTGGATGATCTCGACGGGCACCCCGCCGCTGGGGACCTCACTGAGGCGCTCAGGGTCTGGGGAAGTCCCCTCGACACAGCAGCAGGTGTGCTTCCACAGGGGGTAGAGAGGTGCCCCGGGCCGACAAGCGTCAGAACGAAGGCCGAAGGCATCAATCAACCCTTCTCAGGCATCGAAGCGCAGATCCGCGATGCCGGACAAGTCGATGCCGTAACGGTCGTAGACCTTGGTGGTGTTCTCCCCCGTCAGGGCCGCCTCGTCGAAGCCGAGCAGCGCGGCCACCCGCACCACCTCGGCGCGGCTGTCCGCTTCGATCTCCAGATACGCGGGGATCTGCGGCCAGGAGTCGATCTCCAACTGGGCGCCATCCAGCGTGAAGCTGTGCCGTCGGTTCTCCTGGTAGGCCTTGGGTGTGTAACCGAGCTTGCCCAACAACGCGTTGGCGGTCTCGAAGTCACCGACCTCCGTCTCGGTCTCCCGAGTACCGCCGATGGCGTCCGAGTCGATCTCCTTCACTGTGAGCGTGACCTGGTTCCCGGTATCGCGCAGACGCACCCACCGCGACGTGTCCCCCGGCTCGATGTCGTACACGTAGCGCCGCTGAAGCACCTCACCCAGGTCAGCACCACCCTTGTCGAGAATGAGCCGGGCCACCTTTGCGGAGTCGATATCCAGGACCTTGGCCTCGTATTCGATCACGCTCACGTCGTGGTTCCTTCTTTGCTGTGCGCGGTCAGTGGAGAAGTCGTGGAATCACGGTGGTCATCTTCCAGCCTGCCACGATCCGCCTGACGGAATCGGAGGATCCGTACAGCTCAGTCCCCCGCATTCCGGCGTTCGCCATTTTGCGGTAGTGGTCCATCCCCGCGTGCGCGGGGAGCAGTAGGAAGTGGTGGGCGTCGGCCTCATCCCCTTGGGTCCATCCCCGCGTGCGCGGGGAGCAGAACGACCTGAGTGCACGGCTTAAGGCGAAGTGGGGTCCATCCCCGCGTGCGCGGGGAGCAGATCCGCCACGACGCGGCGGAGAACCCCCGCCTGGGGCCATCCCCGCGTGCGCGGGGAGCAGACGTTGTTCGGCGGTCCGATGGACGGCCAGGAGGGGCCATCCCCGCGTGCGCGGGGAGCAGAGGACCCCGGTGGCCACGAACAGCCCGACCACGGGGCCATCCACGCGTGCGCGGGGAGCAGCTGCGTCCAGGACGCCAACGCCGGACCGGCCTGGGGCCATCCCCGCGTGCGCGGGGAGCAGGGTCCGTGGCGGTCGAGGTCGCGGGACAACACGGGGCCATCCCCGCGTGCGCGGGGAGCAGCGGCCCCGCGCTCTCGACCCGGTCGCCACCCAGGGGCCATCCCCGCGTGCGCGGGGAGCAGAAGTCGCACACGGGGCACTCGATCCGCGCGGTGGGGCCATCCCCGCGTGCGCGGGGAGCAGTCTCACTGACCTGCACGTTTGTCAGCGGAAAGACGCCAAATCTGCAAGTTGTTGAGAAACAGACAATTCACCCATACTCGCCACGGTCATCTCTGCACTTTCCGCTGCCCGTAGAACGCGTACAGCCACTCGTTCCCCATCGTAGGCCCGCTAGGAATCCCCGTCCTTTGCCCTGGGGAGTTTCACGAGGGCGTAGGCGAAGCACAGGCTCGAAGGCAGGGCCAGCGCCAACGACAGGGCGGCGCGGCGCTTCTGCCGCTCCGAACAGGACGAGTCCACCCACTCCTGCCGAATCATCTGCTCGATGTCCTCGCCCCAGTCGCGTCGGTCGTCCCACAGAGCGGGCCCCACCCACACAACTGGGGAACAACGCACCCGGCCCTCCTCGCCCGGCGGCGGCTGCACCCGGTACGACGTACCCAGAAGCAGCATCATGGTGAAGACACCGGTACCCCCGACCGCCACACTGGCGCGGACCGCGCCTGGGAAGTGGCGCATCCGCTGTCGGGCCCACAGCACGAGGGGGATGAAGAACACGGCGTCCGTTTCGACCTGAAGGTTGGGGTTGGTGCTGGCACTGCAACCGCCAGGCTAGGGCTCCGGCCCGCCCGGGGCCCGCACCGGGGCACACGCGAGACAGTGACCTCCGTCACCCGAACCCCGTCAGGCGGGGCGGTCGAGCTTCTGGCTGATGACCTGGGAGATTCCATCACCCTGCATGGTGACGCCGTACAGGGCGTCCGCCGCCTCCATGGTGCGCTTCTGGTGGGTGATCACGATCAGCTGCGACGACTCCCGCAGCTCCTCGAAGATCACCAGCAGGCGCTGGAGGTTGGTGTCGTCCAGGGCCGCCTCGACCTCGTCCATCACGTAGAAAGGCGACGGGCGGGCCTTGAAGATGGCGGCGAGGAAGGCCACGGCGGTCAGGGAGCGCTCGCCACCGGACAGCAGGGACAGCCGCTTGACCTTCTTGCCTGGCGGGCGGGCCTCCACCTCGATGCCCGTGGTGAGCATGTCCTCGGGAGCCGTCAGCACCAGACGGCCCTCACCGCCGGGGAACAGACGGCCGAAGATCGCCGCGAACTCCCGCTCCACGTCCAGGTAGGCCGAGGAGAACACCTCCTGCACCCGGGCGTCCACCTCCGCGACGATGTCCATCAGATCCCGGCGGGTCTTCTTGAGGTCCTCCAGCTGCGCGTTGAGGAAGGCGTGCCGCTCCTCCAGGGCGGCGAACTCCTCCAGCGCCAGCGGGTTGATCTTCCCGAGCTGGTTGAGCTGGCGCTCGGCGACCTTGAGCCGCTTGGCCTGCACCTCGCGGACATAGGGCAGCGGCACCGCGTCCTCGTCGGCGTCGGTCGCCGGGGGGACCGGCACCCGGGGACCGTACTCCGCGATGAGGGTGGGCACGTCCACGCCCAGCTCCTCCAGTGCCTTGGTCTCCAGCTGCTCCAGACGCATCCGGCGCTCCGCTCGGGCCACCTCGCCACTATGCGCGGAGCTGGTCAGCTTCTCCAGCTCGACGGAGAGCTCGCGGACGCGGGCGCGCACCGTCTTCAGCTCGCCGTCGCGGGCCTCGCGTTCGGCCTCGGCGGCCACGCGCTCGGTCTCCGCGGTGGCCAGGGAGACGGCGATCCGTTCCAGGCTCAGCCGGGCACTCTCGACCACGGCCTGGGCGACCGTGGCCTGCGCGGCGCGGTTGCGGCGCCGCTCGGCCTCGCGCTCCACCGCCCGGCGCTCCTCGGCGGCCTGGGCCAGCAGCGCGTCCGCGCGGCCCGCGATGGAACGGGCCCGCTCCTCGGCGGTGCGCACGGCCAGCCGCCGCTCCATCTCGGTGGCGCGGGCGCGGGAGGCCAGCGCGGAGAGCTCGTCGCGGTGGTCGGCGTCGGGCGCCTCCTCCTCGACGGCGGCGGAGATCTCCTCGGCCTCCGCCAGTTCCTCCTCCAGGCGCTCCAGCTTCTGGGCGTCCTCACCGCGCGAGGCGGCGGCCTTGGCTGCGGCGGCAGCGTAGCGCTCGGACTCGGCCTCGGCGGAGCGGGCCTGTCCGCCCAGCTTGCCCAGCCGCTGGGCGGACTCGTTGCGCCTGCGGTCGCCCTGGCGTCGCCGTGCGGTGACCTCCTCGGCGGCCTCCGCGATCTCGGCGCGCTCGCGCTTCTTCTCCTCCAGCTCCACGGCGACGCGCTTGGCCGCCTCGGTGGCGGCCTCCAGGCTCTCGGCGGCCTCGTCCACCGCGGCCTGGACCTCCAGGAGGCTGGGCGCGGCGGCGGTGCCGCCGTGCACCATGGCGGCGGCGAACACGTCACCGTCGGGGGTGACCGCGCGTACCTGTGGAAGGGCGGAGACCAGGTCGCGGGCCTCCTGGGTGTCGGCGGCCAGCGCCACCCGGTCCAGGAGCGCGGCGACCGCGTCGGAAAGGTGCTCCGGTGCGGTGACGGCGTCGGCGGCGTAGCGAACGCCCCCGGGCAGGGACGGCCAGCTGGCACGGTCGGCGGAGGGGACGGCGCGGGCGACGACGATCCCGGCCCGGCCGGCGTCCTCGGACTTGAGCAGTTCCAGGGCCGCGGCGGCGCTGGCCTCGTCGCTGACGGCGACCGCGCCCGCGGCCACGCCGAAGGCGGCGGCGACGGCGGTCTCGTGGCCCGGTTCGACCTGGACGAGGGCGGCGAGGCTGCCGAGCATGCCGGGCAGCCCGGCCTCCAGGAGGGTCCCGGCGCCGTCCTTGTGGGCCAGACCCAGTTCGAGGGCCTCCTTGCGGGCGGCCAGCGCGGCGCGCTCGCCCTCGGCGGAGCGCTCGGTGTCGCGCAGCTGGTTGAGCTCGGCGTCCACGGCGGACAGCTGGCGGGCGAAGCGCTCCTGGGTGTCGTCGAGTTCGGCGTCACCCTCGTCGAGCCCGGCGGCCTCCTCGGCGGCCATCTCGTACTCGCTCTGGGCGGTGGCGGCACGCTCGGCGGCCTGCTGGGCGGCCTCCTCCAGACGGGTGATCTCGGCCTCGTTGGAGGTCAGCCGTCCGCGCAGCCCCTCCACCCGGGCGGCCAGCCGGACGATGCCCTCGCGGCGTTCTGCGGCGGCGCGGGAGGCGGCCTCCAGGCGCCGTTCCTCACGGTGCAGGGCGTCCTCGGCGGCGGATCTCTCCGTGACGCTGGTCTCCAGGACCTCGCGCGCCTCCTCCAAACGGGTCTGGAGCTCCTCCTCCTGGGCGGCGGCCTCCTCGGCCTCCATCTCCAGTTCCTCGGGGTCGCGGCGCTGGACCACCTCGCCCTGGACCGCGACGAGGTTCTGGTGGCGTTCGGTGGCCAGCCCCCGGACGGCGTCGAGGCGTTCGGTGAGGCGGGACAGCGCGTGGTAGGTCTCGCTGGCCCGGGCCAGGGCGGGGGCGGCTGCGGTGGCCCGCTCCTCCAGCTCGGCCTCGCGCTCCTGGGCCTGGTTGAGGGCGGTCTCGGCGGCCCCGCGACGCGTGAGGACCTCCTTCTCGTCCGCTTCCTCCTTGGCCAGCTGGTCGGTGAGGGTGACGATGTCGTCCGCGAGCAGACGCAGGCGGGCGTCGCGGAGGTCGGCCTGGATGACGGCGGCCCTGCGCGCGAGTTCGGCCTGGCGGCCCAGGGGCTTGAGCTGGCGGCGGAGCTCGGCGGTGAGGTCGGTGACGCGGTCCAGGTTGCCCTGCATCGCGTTGAGCTTGCGGATCGCCTTCTCTTTGCGCTTGCGGTGCTTGAGGATGCCCGCCGCCTCCTCGATGAGGGCGCGGCGTTCCTCGGGCCCGGCGTGCAGGACGGTGTCCAGCTGTCCCTGGCCGACGATGACGTGCATCTCACGGCCGATACCGGAGTCGCTGAGCAGGTCCTGGATGTCGAGAAGGCGGCAGGTGTCGCCGTTGATCGCGTACTCCGAGCCGCCGTTGCGGAACATGGTCCGCTTGATGGTGACCTCGGTGTAGTCGATCGGCAGGGCGCCGTCGTTGTTGTCGATGGTGAGGCTGACCTCGGCACGGCCCAGCGCCTGGCGGGTGGAGGTGCCCGCGAAGATGACGTCCTCCATCTTGCCGCCGCGCAGGGACTTGGCGCCCTGCTCGCCCATCACCCAGGACAGGGCGTCGACGACGTTGGACTTGCCGGACCCGTTGGGCCCCACCACACAGGTGATGCCGGGTTCGAAGCGCAGGGTGGTGGCCGACGCGAACGACTTGAAGCCGCGCAGCGTCAGATTCTTCAGGTACACCCGCGCCTCCCACGACGGTCACCGTTCTCGCCACGGGCGGTCGCCACGGGGCCGACACCAAGGGTGCCATGAAGCCGGGCCTGAAGTGCGGTGTTGGGGACACCCGGGGGCGATGAGCTGCGACACCGTGACCCCGGACGGGTACTGGAGCCCGGGGGGTGTCGGAAAGGGGGGATGTCCCGTGAACACGGAGGGTTGCGTGATGTCCCGCCGGGTACAACGGTAAAGGAAACCGCAAGGGAAGGGAAAATGAGCGCGGTTTCGGGGTTCCCGTTCGGCGCCGGAGCGCATCCGGTACGGGTCGACCGGGTGTCGAGTCTTCGACTGTCCGGAGTGATCCGGCCAGGGACGCCAGTAAATGGCTTCGGCGTCCCCGTCAGTGGATCATCCTCCGTGTGTCGTCTCCAGGCCGTCGCGGACGGCCCCTGACGACGTCACGGTGTCAGGCGAGCGCGGGCTCGCGGTCGGTCGCGCTGGAGGCGACGTCGGTGACGGCCATGCTGAGCTGGTCGTTCTTCGCCTGAAGACGGCTGATCTCGTCCTCGAGGTCGCGTACCCGCTTCTGAAGCCGTCGCATCTCCGAGACCATACGAGGGTCGGAGCCGCCGACGTGGCCAAACAGAGCCTTCGCCATGATGTGGGTCCTCCACACTGAGTGACCAGTTGGATGCGCGCATACGTGTCCCCGTGTATACCTGTCGACCCGGTTTGCCCAGGTCCGACGCCACGGGCGGAAGTTGCGCGGTGTGCCTTCCAGAGTCTCACTCCGCGCGCCGCTGGTCAAGATTGGATTACAACAGTCCGTAACGACCACACGCCAGGCCGAAACCACCTGGGCATGTGGCACCGCACGGTCAGAACGTGATCCACCCCCGGCGGTGACGCCGGCACGCACGGCCTCCAAGGGCTTGCGCGGTGGTCCCCGTGAGTCGCGGCGCCCGTCCTCTGAGACCCGGTCGCGCCGCCCCACGGTCGATGCTCGAACCGCGTTACCCTTCCAGCATACTCAACGCTCGACAAAACCGTCGAAGGAACCCCCGGGCGAAGCCCAGCGTTCCACCACGGAGTCCACTCTTCCCGGGGTTTCGCCGCTTCTCAGGTGCCCCAGAAGCCTCTCGCAGCACTCCCGTGGCCCCTCCGCGACGACCTCCACCCGGCCGTCGTCCAGGTTCGTGGCGGCGCCGCTCAGCCCGAGCTCCAACCCGCGAGCCCGCGTCCACCAGCGAAAACCCACTCCCTGGACCCGGCCGCGCACCCACGCGGTCAGGCGGACCGGCTCTCCCTCTTTCCCCACGGCCCCGAACTCTCCCTTACCTCACGGCGATACTTTGCTCACCGACACGCCACTCAAGACCACAAAAGCACCGAAAATTGAACGAAACACTTCATTTTCGGCCGTTGGAAACGGGTGTCCGCCGGACTCAGGCGACGAGCGCGAGGGACCCGCTGGCAGCTCGGACAGCTGCACGAGGAGCGGTTCATGAACGCCTCGCGCACGATCAGCGTGCCACAGCGGCCGCACGGACGGTCCCGCCGCCCATAGGCGTTGAGCCCCCGCTCGAAGCAGCCTGACTCGACACGACGGATACGTCCATGCACCGCCAGCCGAATGAGCAGTCGACTGGCGAGAGCGAGCCGGTCGTCATCGCCGCCGAGAGCAGCGAAGGCCTGGTCATCCTGCTGCCCGACTCCGACGACTTCCACTCTGGCTGCACGAGGACAGACTCCACTCCCCTGTCGACGTCGAGCCCGCCCCAGAACTATGACCCGCTCCCGTACTGCCTGGACGTCGCTCCTCGAAAGCCAGCTATGTGATCGGTATCACCAGACATGGGACAATGCGGAAACGAGAGCAGGGACGTCGCATCCCGGCTCACCGCACATGCGAATCGGCCGGTACGACAGACGACCCCATTCGTGTCGTGGCGATCCCTGACCGGAAGAGAAAGAAGGCAGCATGGACCAGAGCAGGAGGGTTGACACGTCTTCCGGTCATCCATCCGCGATCTGCGCGAGCGTTCCGGCGTCGCCGTGTCCGCGGATCGCCCGCCCTAACGACGTCCCGCAGCCGGAGTCGGTCGAAGAAGTGACCGCATGGGCGGGCAGCGAGGATTCGCGCCGCGTCGAACTCGTCTACGCGCCGGTGTTCTGGGTGCTGCTCGCCCTCGCCGGGCTCGGGTTCCTGATCCAGCAGACGGTCGCGGATCCGACGGGCGCGGGCTGGAACATCACGATCAACGGTGAGAGCCACGACTCCTGGCCCGGGTGGGTGCCGTGGCTCGCGTGGATCGGCGTCGGCATGTGGCTGCTCGTCGCTGTCTGCGTGCTTGTCCTTCGGTTGAGCATTCTGCGGGACCTGCGTGTCGAGAACGAGCGGATCTTCGAGAGCGGGATCGCGCATTCGATCCACCGGGCGTCCCTCGACTATGACGGTGAAGCGAGCTGGGCTACCTACATCGCCCTCGACCACCGCATCGACGACCAGCGGGCCGCGCGGATCCACGCCGCGTTCGAGCAGTGGCTCGCGCGGGCGGGCTTGCCTCCCGCAGGCTCGGGTCCGATCTCCTCAAGCACGTTGTTCGGTGCTGAGGCTGCGGGCGGCTACTTCCTCCTCCACCTCCCCGTCTCCACGACCGCCGGCGCGACCGCCGATCACGCGTGGATGCTCATCACCGAGCCGCAGGATGGTGACGGCGACGTGATCGTCACACCGGTCCCCGTGCCGAAGAAGCTCGAAAGGACTCGCCGCAGACTCCGCCGGAAAGCGGGAGGGAGCACGCCGTGATCACACGTGAGATCACCGTCTCGCTGCGGTCCCTGTTCACGACCGACGAGCAGACCCGGGGATGGATGGCCGCGGCGCGCACACCCGAGACGCGCGCACGAATCCGGCGCTGGTCGAAGGTCGAGACCGTCGGCATGACGACGATCCTGGTGGGCATCGCGCTCATCGTCCTGGCATCGTTCGCGTCGATCGCGGTGGCCGTCTGGTCCAGTGCCACTGACAACAACCGCCCGGACCCGTACTGGTGGATCTGGGGCGTCGCGATCGGCGTGACCGCGTGCGGGACCGTCGCGGACCTGATCGCCACTCGGCGGCGCGAGGAAGCCTGCTTCGCCGACGGCTGGGTGACCGTGGGGACACTGGATCGGGCGATCGAGCATCCCGGCAGCGGTGAGGACAAGACCTGGTACGACCTCCGGATCAGTGCCGAGCTCCCGAACGGGGCAACGCTGCGCCGTCGATTGCATGTCGAGGGGGAAGGGTTCGAGCGTCACGTCGGGGACCGCATGCGGTTTCTCCACAACACGCTCGATCCCGAGGAAGTCGACGACGTGCGCTTTGCCGGTTGGCCCGACAGGAAGAAGCGGCGCTCGCGGCGCGGAAAGGACAGGCGTTGAGCAGGCGAGCCAAGATCACCTCCTCCGAGCACACCGTCGTCTACGGCGAGGACGACAAGGTGCCGTTCTGGCTCGAACATCTCATCGCACTCATCGTGATCGGCTCCATCGTCATCGTCGGCGGCATGGTGGTGCTGTCACTGAGCGACTGGGGTCGGCTGACGATGGTGTGGCTCGGACTCGGGCTCGGGCTGGTCATGACCGTCTGGCTCGCCATCGACCCGTGGCGCAGCCTCCGCGCAGGTGAGCCCGCAGCGGTGTGGGTGGGGGAAGCGCTCACCGCGTTCGGGTGGAGCGCCATGACCATCTCACTGGCCGCGGGCATCCCCTACGTCTTCTGGCTCGGCCCGGACACCCTTCCCGAGTGGGCGTTCGCCGTCCCTGGCGTCGGAGCAGTGGTCTTCACGGCGATCGCGGCCCTCGGAATGCGGCTACAGACGAGACAGCCGCTCCCGGCACTGGATCGGACGCCACGGTCGGCGCGGGTGGTGCTCAACACTGAGGACTCCGAGGGCAGGCAGGGCATCACGGTGCGCTACCGGGGCGCCGACGGCGAGAAGCACGACGCGGAGCTGGCCGACCTCATCGACGACTCCTGGCTGGGCGAGTTCACGCCGGGCACGACCTGGCAGGTCCACGCCTTCCGCGACCCGGGACTCGCGAACTCCGTCGTCTTCCTCACCGAGGCGCACGAAGATGTCTGGCGCGACGGCTACAAGCTCGACGGCGTCCGGCTCGGAGGCGAAGGCGGGCCGGTCACACCAGGGCCGGGATCGCCGTTCCTCCGCGAAGACTCGAAACGGAGGTTCGAGCCCTGAACCGGGAAGCCGAGGACCGGACGCGCTGTGCGAGGACCCCGGATACCAGGGCGCGCATCCGCCGTTGGACGCGAACCGCCCTGCTCCGACGCGTCTGGAAAGCGATCGTCAGTGAGTTCACTCCACCACCGAAGCCGCGCCCGGCACCGAGCGAGGGTGAGCTCGCCGTGGGACATGTCGCCCTCGGGACGATCGACGACAGGATCGAGGATGCACCCGGCCAAGACGTGCAAGGGGCCGACGAACTGATCATCAGTGCCGATGTCCCGGGCCATGGAACCCTCCACCGGCGGATCCCGTGTCCCTTGCCGACGCCCGGCAGCGGTCGCGGCCTCGTCGGACACGAGGTCCGGTTCCGGCACACCACCTACGACCCGGACTACAGCAACGACATTCTCGTCACCCGGTGGCCACTGGTGGCGCATCGAGCGCTGGCACCGGTCCGGTACGAGGGCCCCGGCGCGCTGCGCGCCCGAATCTGGAGCATCCTCGCCGGCTTCAGCTTCGTCGTCATGTGGGCCGGGATCGCGCTGACACCGATCTTGATGGGCGGGATCGTCTTCGGCGGCGACATGTTCACCGACCTCCCCGCTTGGTTCCACCCCGGTATCGCGCTCATGGCGAGCATCTCGGCAATACCGGTGGGACTGCTTCTGGTCACCATCTGCGTCAGACGCGAGGAGGCGGCACTCACGCACACGGTGGAGAGGAGAGGCAGACCATGACGAACGGAACGTCCGAGCCCTTCACCTCGCCGTGGCCTGCCGATCCGGGCTCGGTGTGGGCACGTACGAACGGAAGTGGCCGGCGCATGTGCCGGGCATCGGCGAGGCTTCTGTCAACGTGCCCGCTGGCAGCTCGGGCAGCTGAACGAGGAGCGGTTCATGAACGCCTCGCGCACGATCAGCGTGCCGCAGCGGCCGCACGGACGGTCCCGCCGCCCATAGGCGTTGAGCCCCCGCTCGAAGTAGCCGCTCTCACCGTTGACGTTGACGTACAGCCCGTCGAACGTGGTCCCGCCGACGTCCAGGGCCTCGGTCATCACCTCGGTGACGTGGCCGAGCAGCTCCAGCGCCTGGGCGTTGGACAGTCCCCGCGTGGAACGGGACCAGTGCAGCCGGGCCCGCCACAGCGCCTCATCGGCGTAGATGTTGCCCACACCGCTGATCAGCGACTGGTCCAGCAGCGCCCGCTTCACCTCGGTCCGCTTGGCCCGCAGCGCCCTGACGAACGCCTCCGGGACGAACTCGGCGTCCAGCGGGTCCAGGGCGATGTGGTCCACCGAGGACGGCACCTCGGCGCGCTCACCCTCCCGATCCAGCAGCAGGTGGCCGAAGGTGCGCTGGTCGACGAAGCGCAGCTCGTTGCCGTCGTCCAACGGAATGCGCACCCGCAGGTGCTTCTCGTCCGGCTTGCCCTGCGGCTGCACCAGCATCTGCCCGCTCATGCCCAGGTGGGCCAGGAGCATGTCGCCGCTGTCCAGCACCAGCCACATGTACTTGCCGCGGCGGCGCACCGCCGTGGGGGTCTGGCCCCCGAGCCGAGCCGCGAAGTCGGCGGGGCCGGGCACGTGGCGGCGGACCGAGCGCGTGTGCAGCACCTCGACGGCGCCGATCCGGCGCCCCACCGCGTGTTCGGCCAGGCCGCGCCGGACCACCTCGACCTCGGGGAGTTCGGGCACCGCTCAGCCCTGCCCGTTGCCGCTGGATCCGCCCCTGGCCTGCTCGGCGGCGCGGTCCGCGCGGGCCCGGATGGCCTTCCACGCGGACTCCGCGGCCTGCTGCTCGGCCTCCTTCTTGCTGCGCCCCTCACCCAGGCCGTAGCTCTCCCCGGCGACCCGCACGGTGGCGCGGAAGGTCTTCTGGTGGTCGGGGCCGCTCTCGTCCACGTGGTACTCGGGCACGCCGAGCATCTCGGCGGCGGTGAGCTCCTGGAGGGAGGTCTTCCAGTCCAGTCCGGCGCCCAGCCCGGAGGCGGTGGCGATCAGCGGGTCGAAGAGGCGGTGCACGAACTCCGAGGCGGTGTCCAGACCGCGGTCCAGGTACACCGCGCCGATGATGGCCTCCAGGGTGTCCGCGAGGATCGACGACTTGTCGCGCCCCCCGGTGCCCTCCTCGCCCCGGCCCAGCCGGATGTACTCGCCGATGCCCAGCCCGCGCGCGACGTCGGCCAGCGCCCTCATGTTGACGACGGCGGCGCGCAGCTTGGCGAGCTGGCCCTCCGGCAGGTCCGGGTGCTTGCGGAAGAGGGTGTCGGTGACCACCAGGCCGAGCACGGAGTCACCGAGGAACTCCAGGCGCTCGTTGGTGGGCAGGCCGCCCTTCTCGTACGCGTAGGAGCGGTGGGTCAGGGCCCGGAGCAGGATCTTGGGGTCCACCTCGACCCCGATCGCACGGTGGAACGACCTGGCCTCGGAGACGGAGAGTTGGCTAGCCACGCGAGTTCGCTTCCCTGTTGGGCGCGCCGAGGACGGCGCGCGGAGGTGGGGGTGCCCCCGACCCGTCCGGGACGCTCGAAAACGAGGTGATCGTCGCGGGAGCGCGAACTCCCCCGGCGGCCACCACGATCTCGGGAGCCCCCTGTGGGACCGGGATCGGTGTCGGACACCACGGATCATGGTCTTCCCACGGTCCGTCGAGATCACTCTACAAAGCCCTGGGGACACTGACCCCCTGGACGGCCCTTTCCGGACAGCACTTCGGGGCGGAGCCCTCAGAGGGTTCCGCCCCGATGATGTCCGGGAGTACGGGATCGGGCACACGGCCCGAAGCCTGGCACGTCCGGGTTAGGCCGGGTTGATGACCTGGCGGTTGTTGTAGGTGCCGCAGGACGGGCACGCGATGTGGGGCTGCTTCGGGTCACGGCAGCGCGGGCAGTTGACCAGCACCGGGCGCGACGCCTTCCACTGGGAACGGCGGGTCCGGGTGTTGCTCCGCGACATCTTCCGCTTCGGGACGGCCACTTCAATCCTCCTGGGTCACCCCCGCGGTCGCGGGAGGTCGCTTATCTGGTCACCCCGCGCGCTGTGGCGGGGAGGGTGTGCCCCGGTCGTCGGCGGTTCCCGTTGGGTACCGCACTCGACCGGGTCACTGGACTCACTGCTGGTCGGGCTTCTCCGCGATGTCGCGGAGCGCCTCCCAACGCGGGTCGACACCGTCGCCGTGACCGTGGTCGGGCCCGGCGTCGGCGAGCTTGACACCGCACTCGGCGCACAGGCCGGGGCAGTCCGGGCCGCACAGCGGTGAGAGCGGGAGCGCGAGCACGACGGCGTCTCGGATCACCGGTTCGAGGTCGAGCAGATCGCCCTCTAGATAGTAGTCCTCATCATCGTCGTCCGCGTCCTCGTCGCTTCGGACGCTCACGTCGTCGTCGGCGGGGTAGCGGTACATCTCCTGGAACCCGGCCTCCAGCTCCTCGGAGAGGGGGTCGAGGCAGCGGGAGCACTCCGCCGTGAGGCGACCGTTGACGGTCCCGGTGACGAGGACACCCTCCATCACCGCCTCAAGGCGCAGGTCCAGCTCGATCTCCTGGCCCTTGGGCACGCTGGCCATCGCCGTCTCGAGCGCCTCGGGGACGGTCACGATTCGGTTGACGGTACGCATCGACCCCGGCTGGCGGCCCAGCTGGCGGGTGTCGACCACGTACGGGTCACGGGCATCTAGACGAGACAGAGTGATCGCGCTTTCAGGAGAGTTCCGGGTGCCGGGCTCGCGGCCGCCGACGTGGTGCACGTCGGGCTGTCGCGGTGGTGCTGACCGGCCTGAGCGCACGCCGAGGACCGGCGACGCCCATGGTCAAACCCAGATTCTACCTACCATGTCGCCGACCACCCAAATCAGCCCCCCGAAGGCACCCGCGGAGGGGCGGGATCGGGCTCGCGGAGGGGGCTACTCCTGGGCGCGTTCGGCGTACTTCTCCTTGAGGCGCCCCTGGACGTACGGCGTGACCAGGCTGGAGACGTCGCCGCGGTGCATGGCGATCTCGCGGACCAGGCTGGACGACAGGTACGAGTACTGCGGGTTGGCGGTCATGAAGACGGTCTCCACGCCGGAGAGCCGGTAGTTCATCTGCGCGATCTGGAGTTCGTAGTCGAAGTCGCTGACCGAGCGCAGGCTGCGCACGATGGTCTCGATGCCGTTCTCGCGGCAGAAGTCGACGAGGAGTCCGTCGAACTCGCTGACCCGGACGTTGTCGAACTCGGCCGTGCCCTCGGTGAGCATGTCGAGCTTCTCGGGGACGGTGAAGAGCCCCCGCTTGTTGACGTTGTTGAGTACGGCGGCGATGACCTCGTCGTACTGCTTGGCGGCTCGCCCGATGATGTCGATGTGTCCGTGGGTGACCGGGTCGAAGGAGCCCGGACAGACGGCTCGGCGCACGGTGGATCGCCCCTCTCAGGTACTACTCACGGGTACAGCGATCGTAGGGGCTCACCCCCGCCCCATTTCGGGCAACTCCCACTTAGCGGTCTCCAGTGTCCGCTTTCACACCCGGCCCGGGCGTCACGGAAGTCACCCCACCGGGTCGTCTGAACCTTCCCCGGTGCGGCGCCAGAAAACGTGGTGTATGCCCGATATCTACCCGGTGGTGCGGGCGTACCAGAGGATCGCTTCGCCGTACTTGCGGCTGCGGTCCCGCTCGATCCCACGCGGCCACTCGGGTTCGGCGCCGCGCTTGGACCGCTCCACCACGAGCATCGCGGAGGGGGCCAGCCAACCGTGCCCGACCAGTGCGGACAGCACCGAGGCGACCTCCTCGTCGGTGACCGCGTACGGCGGGTCGGCCACCACGAGGTCGTAGGGAGCGGCCTGGTTGCCGCGCGCCAGCACCCGCTCGACCCGGTCCGCGGCCAGCTCAGCGCCGGGGAGTCGCAGTGTGGCGATGTTCTCCTTCACCACGCGGGCCGCCTTGCGGTCGGCCTCCACCAGCAGCGCGTGCGCGGCCCCCCGGGACAGGGCCTCCAGGCCGATCGCCCCGGACCCCGCGTAGAGGTCCATCACCCGGAGCCCGTCGAGGGGGCCGAGGTCGGACTGGACGGAGGCGAACAGGGCCTCGCGGGCCCGGTCGCTGGTGGGTCGGGTGGTGCGGCCGTCGGGGGCGGAGATGCGTCGTCCGCCCGCCGCCCCGGCGATGATGCGGGTCATGGCCCCCACGGTAGTGCGCCCCCGGGCACGCTGAGGCTGGCGGAGGCGGAGGCTCCCCCGATATCGAGTCAACACCGGGCGGGCGCGCTACGCCAGCGGTGCCCCCTCCGCCTGTGGACAACCGGGTGCACACACGCGCTGGGTGCACACGCACTGCGGCGGCGCACCCGCTGAGGAGGAAGGACCCCGCCGCTTCTCGCAGGCGGCGCCCCCTGCGGACGACCGGGTCGGCGTACCGGAACGGGACCGGCACCTTCACGGAGGCGTCGAAGACGGGAGAGGACCCCCGGCTCGCAGCGGCCCCCGGGTTCGCGCCGCCTCGGAGCCGCTCAGGTCTTGTCCAGGTACTCCGCGCGTTCCTCGGGGAGCAGCGCCGCCAGGGCGTCGGCCAGCGGTTTGTGGGCGGTCAGCCCCGGGTCCTCGGCCACCAGGCGGCTGGCCTCCTCGCGGGCCTCCCCGATCAGCTCCTCGTCCTTGACCAGAGTGAGCATGCGAAGACTCGAACGCGCCCCGGACTGGGCGTCGCCGAGCACGTCGCCCTCACGGCGCATCTCCAGGTCGGCGCGGGACAGCTCGAACCCGTCCGTGGTGGCGGCGACGGCGGCCAGCCGTTCGCGGGCGGGGCCGCCCTCCTCCGCCTCGGTGACCAGCAGGCACAGCCCGGGCAGCTGGCCCCGACCGACCCGGCCGCGCAGCTGGTGCAGCTGCGAGATCCCGAACCGGTCGGCGTCCATGATCGCCATGACCGTGGCGTTGGGCACGTCCACGCCGACCTCGATGACGGTGGTGGACACCACCACGTCGGTCTGGCCCGAGGTCAGGCGGCGCATCACCGCGTCCTTGTCGTCAGGGGCCATCCGTCCGTGCAGGGCCTCCACCCGTACGTCCGCCAGCGGGCCCTCCTTGAGGCGGGCGAGCACGTCCAGCACCGCGAGCGGGGGCCGGGCGCCCGGGGGTGCGTCCTCGGGCGGGGGCTCGACCTCGTCCCCGGAACCGTCCGTGCCGTCCCCGATCCGGGGGCAGACCACGAAGGCCTGGCGGCCCTGGCCGACCTCCTCGCGGACGCGTTCCCAGGCGCGGGTGAGGAAGTGCGGCTTCTCGTGGGCGGGGACGACGTGGGTGGAGATCGGCGCGCGCCCCTGGGGAAGCTGGGTGAGTGCCACCACGTCCAGGTCGCCGTAGACCGTCATCGCGACGGTCCTGGGGATCGGTGTGGCGGTCATCACCAGCACGTGCGGGCGGCCGTCCCTGGCCTTCTCCCGCAGGGCGTCGCGCTGTTCCACCCCGAACCGGTGCTGCTCGTCCACGACCACCAGGCCGAGGTCGGCGAAGGAGACGTGCTCCTGGAGGAGGGCGTGGGTGCCGATGACGATCCCCGCCTGCCCCGAGGCGGCCTCCAGCAGGGCCTCGCGGCGTGCGGCGGTGTTCATGGAACCGGTGAGCAGGGCGACACGGGTGGCGGTGTCGGCGCCGTCGATCTGCCCGGCCCTGCCGAGCGCCCCGAGCATGGTGCTGATGGAGCGGTGGTGCTGTTGGGCCAGGACCTCGGTGGGGGCGAGCATGACGGCCTGGCCGCCGGAGTCCACCACCCGCAGCATCGCGCGCAGGGCCACCAGGGTCTTGCCCGCTCCGACGTCGCCCTGGAGGAGGCAGTGCATGGGGTGGGTGGCGTCGAGCCGTTCGGCCAGGCGTTCACCGACCTCCTTCTGGCCGTCGGTGAGCGTGAACGGGAGCTGGGCGTCGAAGGCGTCGAGGAGTCCGCCGTCCGCTCCGGGGCGCGGTGTGGCGGGCAGTTCCTCGGCCTGCTGGCGGCGCTGGGCCAGGGCCAGCTGGAGCACGAAGGCCTCGTCCCACTTCAGTCGGCGCCTGGCGGCCCCGACCTCGGACCACTCGGCGGGCCGGTGGATCCGCTCCAGCGCCTTGTGGACGCCCAGGAGCCCCTTGCTGGACCGCAGTTCGGGCGGGAGGGGGTCGGGGATGTCGGTGGCGTAGTCCAGGGCGACCCCGACGGACCGGGCGATGGTGGCGGAGTCCAACCCCTTGACCGCCGGGTAGACGGGGATCAGCTCGTTCGCGTACGCGCGGGCGGCCTCGCCTTCGAGACCTTCGTCGTCCAGGAGCACGTACTCGGGGTGGTCGAGCTGGCGGCGGCCCTTGAAGGTGGAGACCCGGCCGGAGAACATGGCCAACCGTCCGGGGACGAGGGTGTTCTGGTGGTGTGACCCGCGGTTGAAGAAGGTCAGGTGGAGGCGCCCGGTGCCGTCCGTGACGGTGGCCTCCATCATGTCCATGCGGCGGCGGCCCTGGCGGGCGGGGATGGTGCGCCGCCGGGCGTCCAGGACCTTGGCCTGCACGGTGACGTCCTCCCCCTCCCTCAGGAGCGCGAGGTCGGTGAGTTCGCCCCGGCGGTCGTAGCGGCGCGGGTAGTACCGCAGCAGATCGCCAAGGGTGTGGAGGTCGAGTTTGTCGGCGAGTGCCTTCGCCGTCCTGCCGCCGAGCGGTCCTTTGCGCAGCGGCTCGTCCCAGGTGCTCACTGTGGTTCCCGTCCTGCCTCGTGGGGTCGCCCGTCAGTGTCACCGTAGACCTCCGGTGCGACGACCGGGGGCGACCGGTACGCTGACGGCCCGTGTCGGTGGCGATCGCGGCGCGGCGGCACTGGTAGTACCGGCGGCAGTGGTGCAGCCGCCCCCTCCAACCGGGGTATACTCGTCAGAGTTCATCGCGTTTTCGCCATGCCCGCGTGGCTGATCTCGATGCTCCGGTGGGTGTGTGAGGCCTCGGTCGCGCCGTTGCCCGCCGTAGCGCGTACGGACGCCCGCCAGTGGTCTGATTTCACCTTCGGGCATGTCCTTCGTGTACTCTTCCCCGGTTGGCGTCCTCGCCAGCCTGCCCACCCGGCCTCCTCTGGCCGGATGACCTCTCGCGTGCGGCGACGTGCGCGATCCCGAGCACTTGAATGGAGTTACCGTGGCTTCCGTCTGCGACGTCTGCGGCAAGGGACCAGGGTTCGGTAACAGTGTTTCCCACTCGCACCGTCGCACCCGCCGCCGCTGGAACCCCAACATCCAGACCGTTCGCACCCGCGTGGGCGGCACGCCCAAGCGTGTGAACGCGTGCACCTCGTGCATCAAGGCTGGCAAGGTGACCCGCTAGGGTCCCCTCCCACCCGTGGTTCTCGAAAGGCCCTCCGACTTCGGTCGGGGGGCCTTCGTGCTGTCCGCATCCGGTGCTGGAGTGACTCGTGTGACGACCGGACGACCCGGGTCACGACTCTAGAGGTCGCACACGTGGCCGTTGAGGGAGCACCGGACCGGGCTCTGGGAGACGCCGATCGCGTCGAAGGTCAGGGTCACCGACTCACCCGGCTCCAGGTGGCCGTCGGTCCCGGACTGGCGTGCGAGGATGCCATCCTCCAGCGGTTCCCAGTCCGCGTCGTGCACCTCGGTGACGTCGGCGGTCTCGAAGGCCAGGGCCAGTTCCCACGCGTCGAGCCGGGTCCGCGAGGTGTTCGTGACGGTCACCCTGCTGGTGAAGCCGACCGACGTCGCCTCCAGCACCTGGTACGAGACGGCCGTGGGCTCCGACCCCGCCTGGGTCTGCGGCCCGGTGTTCCCCTCCCCGGAGGAGGCGCCGCCGCGGTCCGGACGCGGGGAGGCGTCGTGGGTGGGTTCGGTGCCGTCCTGGGGTCCGGGTGCCTCCGTGGCGCCGGGAGGGCCGCCGAACTGGAGGTAGATCTGTGTGGTGCTGTAGCCGAACAGGAGCAGTCCGAGTATCACCCCGGAGACCACGAGCACATTGAGCAGCCTCGGCGGTTCGACCCGTTTGGGCACCGTGCTCTCGAGGAGTCCTCCGAACCGCCGCAGCGCCCCGGCGTTCTCCGGTTCGCTGCGGTGGGCTCCACGACGGTGGCCGTGCCGCCTAGCCATGCCGCCCCATGTGCCGCCCTCCGACGTTGTTCCGCTGGCCTTGCTCACCCTGGGCCGCCGGCCGTGCCGACCAGGGGTCTCACCTCGGGTGGATCGCCGCGGGTTCGGGCCCGGCGAGGCCGGACCACTGTCCGTAGGCCAACGCTGACCGCGATGGCAAAGCCTAGCGCGATCACCAAACAGGACAAATCCAAACGGGCTCAGTCCCGCCGGAAATGATCCCACCCACCGCGTTCGACCACGTTCCCGTCCACCGTGACGGCGGCCCGGCCGCCCCCCTCAGGTGCCTCGCCCACGGTGCCCACGCGGTGCCAGTGCTCCGGGAGCACGACCTCGGGTGGGAAGACCGCGGCGAGAGCGTGATCCTCACCGCCGGCCACCATCAGGCGACGGGCGGCGTCCACAGCCTTCCCCGTGGGAGCCCCGAGTACACGGACGGCTTCGAGGAGTGCGGGTTCGGGCCGCAAGGCCTCCGAGTCAAGGAGGATTCCCACCCCGCTGCGACGGCACACGTGCCCGAGGTCCTGGACGAGCCCGTCGCTGACGTCGAGCATGGCGGTCGCGCCGAGCCGGGCCGCCTCCGGACCCGCGGCGTAGGGCGGGCTGGGTCTGCGGTGCTCGGACAGGCACTCCGCCGGTCCGTCGACGCCCCGTTCCAGGAGGGCGAGACCGGCGGCGGACAGGCCGAGGTGGCCGGTGTAGGCGACCACGTCCCCCGCCCGGGCGCCGTCGCGGCGGACCGGGGCCCGGCCCTCCAGGTCCCCGAGAGCGGTGACGGCGATGGTCAGGGTCGGCGAGCCCACCGTGTCACCGCCGACCACCGCTCCCCCGGCCCGGGCGCACTCGTCGCGCACCCCGGCGGTGAACTCCTCGGCCCAGGCCAGCGGGAGTTCGGCCGGTGCGGCGAAGCCGATGAGCAGCCCGGTGGGGCGCGCGCCCATGGCCGCGACGTCGGCGTAGTTCTGCGCCACGGCGCGGTGCCCGACGTCGCGGGCGGTGGACCAGTCCCTCCGGAAGTGGCGGCCCTCGACGAGGAGGTCCGTGGTCGCGACCGTGCGCCCGTCGGGCGCGGCCACGACCGCGGCGTCGTCGCCGGGTCCGAGGATTACGTCGTCCGTCCTGGGGAATTGGCCCGTCACGCGCTCGATCAGAGCGAACTCGCCAAGACCCCCAATGGTGCTCAACACACAGATCAGGGTACGGTGACGCTCCGGCGCAGTGGTCTAGACCCCGTGGTCAGGCCCCACTTTCGTCACCCGTTCGTCATCGGCTGTGCCCCCTCCGGCCGGGGTCGCGTCCGCTCGGCACCCCACCCGGCCCGGCACGAAGGAGTAGTCAACATGGTGCAGGCATACATCCTGGTCCAAACCGAGGTCGGCCAGGCCGCCGAGGTCGCGGAGCGTGTGCGCGGGATCGCGGGGGTCGACCAGGCCAACGACGTCACCGGTCCCTACGATGTGATCGTGCAGGCGCGGGCGGAGGACATGGACGCCCTCGGTTCCCTCGTGGTCGCCCGGATTCAGCGTCTGGACGGCATCGCCCGTACCCTTACCTGTCCCATCGTCAACATCTGAGGTCGACTGAGTCGACGGAGCGAGGTTGCCCGTGCCCAAGCGCTACTTCGGAGCGGCCCTTGCCGTCGTCCTGGTGACGGCCGGTTGCGGAGGCCAGACCGTGCAGATGCAACCCCCCGAGACGGACGGTCAGACCGCCGAGGCCTGCGCGGCGCTGGTCGCGGACCTCCCGGACACCCTGCTCGGCGCCGACCGCGCGACGGTCCAGCCCGAGTCGGAGATCATGGCGGCCTGGGGCGACCCGCCCATCGGCCTGCGGTGCGGCGTTCCCCGGCCCTCCTCCCTGGAACTGGACTCGATCCTGGAGGAGGTCAACGGTGTCGCGTGGCTCCCCCAGCCCGAGGACGCTCCCACCGTGTACACGGCGGTCGAGCGCGAGGCCTACGTCGAACTGTCCGTGCCCCCCTCCTACGGTCCGCCCGCCCCGGCTCTGAGCGAGCTGAGCGACCTGATCGCCGAGCACCTGGAAGAGCGGGCCGACAGCCGGCAGTGACCGCGCCCGAGCGGCGCCCGTTCCCCGAGACACGTGTGGGGCCGGAGGCGGGAGGATCGCCTTCGGCCCCGTTCTCGCGTCCTGGGGAGGTGTCGGGGGGTGGGTGGGGCGCCTCGGCCCTACTCTCCGCCCTCTTCGGGTGCCTCGCTGGGCTCGTCGGTGCCCTCGGAGTCGGTGTCCTCGTTCTCCGCGTCCGAGCCGGACTCGTCGCTGTCCGCGCCCTCCAGGGACTCGGCGTCCGCGCCGTCCTCGGCGATCTCGGCCTCGATCTCGGCCGCGGTGAACGAGATGGAGCCGGAGCACGCGGCGCCGGGCTCGGGGACGTCCTGGCCGCGCTCGTAGAACTGGACGTAGCGGGCGAGGTCCTCGTCGTCCGCGCTCTCGGCGGTGATCTGGCGGCCCCAGCTGGAGGCGACGATCGGCGCGGGCATGTCACCCTCGTAGGGGCTGATGACGAGGTAGTCGCCGGGGTTGTAGAAGCCCTGGAGCGCCTCGATCTCCTCCTCGGCGATGTCCGGTTCGTAGGTGATCCAGACCGCGCCGTGCTCCAGGGAGTGGACCGCGAACTCCGGCATCAGCGGTTCGGTGTACACACCACAGTTCTGCCATCTGTTCCAGTGCTGGCCCCCGACCGGCGGGGACTGTTCGTAGTCGACGCGCTGGCCGTCCGGGACGTGGTTGTACTCGTCGATGGCGTACTCCTGCACACCGGCGATGTTGCGGGAGCGGAACTCCATGAAGACCGCGGTTCCCAGCAGACCCAGGACCGCCGCGGAGGCTACGCTGATCCCGGCGATCTTGAGGATCTTGGCGCGGCGTTCCTTCTTACGCTGCTCTTCCCGCAGGGCGGCGGCGCGAGCTCGACGCTCCTCCGCCTTCGTCTTCTTGGCCACTGGGTCTCCTGGGCTGGATGTGGTCGAATGGGACTTTCCTATCCTCTACTTTGTCATCAGAGTGGTGCGATTTGACCAGGGTGGTTCCGATGGGGCATGTGACCGGGGCGGCGGCGAGCGACGCCGACCGTTCCGACGAGGAGTCGTACGAGGACGGGTCGGCCGAGCACGACGAGCACTCGGAGGAGGGCGGCGACTCCGCGCAGCCGACCTCACCCGGACGCTCCGTCCCGCTCTGGATGGCAGTGACGTTGGTCGCCCTCGCGCTGGTCGGGGGGTTCCTCATGGGCCGTCCGTCGTACCCGCTGGACACGAGCGCAGACGCCGGCTTCCTGCGTGACATGAGCACGCACCACGCCCAGGCCGTGGACATGTCGCTGGTCGTCATGGAGCGCACCGACGACGTCGAGCTGCACACGATCGCCACGGACATGGCGCGGACCCAGCAGGCGCAGATCGGGATCATGCAGGGCTGGCTGAGTTCCTGGGGGCTCAACGCCCGCGCCTCGGAACCGCCGATGACCTGGATGGCCGACCACGACCACGGCGGTGGTGAGGGCGAGGTCCCCGGGACCATGCCGGGGTGGGCCACGGAGGAGCAGCTGGTGCGGCTCGCCGACGCCGAGGGCGAGGAGGCCGAGATCCTCTTCCTGGAGCTGATGATCGCCCACCACCTCGGCGGGATCGAGATGGCCGAGGCCGAGGTGGAGCTCGGCAACGAGGAACTGGTCACCACCTTCGCCCAGGGGATGGTCGACGCCCAGCAGTCCGAGGTGGACAACATGGAACGACTGCTGGAGCTGCGGGGGTAGCCCCTCCTCCACACGACGGCCCTGACCCCGTTCCGCACCAGGGCCACGAAGACGCGATCACGACGGCGCGCCCCGAACCGGGGGCGCGCCGTCGTGTTGCCCGGGGGCTGTCCCGGTGGGTCACCCCGCCCGCTGACCTGACGTGTCCTGTCTCTCAGGGGGGTCCACCCACGTACGACAAGCAGTAGCACTACAGTTTGTAGTACTACCGGCGGTCGGTAACTGAGAGGCGGGCATGGAAGCTCTAGACCTTGCGAGGTGGCAGTTCGGCGTCACCACGATCTACCACTTCCTCTTCGTCCCCCTGACGATCGGGCTCTCGTTCATCGTGGCCGTGCTCCAGACCTTCTGGTACCGCACCGGAAGACACGAGTACCTCCAGGCCACCCAGTTCTTCGGGAAGCTGTTCCTGATCAACTTCGCCATGGGCGTGGTCACCGGGATCGTGCAGGAGTTCCAGTTCGGCATGAACTGGAGCGAGTACTCGCGCTTCGTCGGGGACGTCTTCGGGGCGCCTCTGGCGATGGAGGCCCTGCTGGCCTTCTTCCTGGAGTCCACCTTCATCGGCCTGTGGATCTTCGGCTGGCACCGGCTCCCGCGCGGCATCCACCTGGCCTGCATCTGGGTGGTCGCCGTCGGCACCAACCTCTCCGCGTACTTCATCCTGGCCGCCAACGCCTGGATGCGCCGCCCCGTCGGCTACGAGGTCAACCCGGAGAACGGCCGCGCCGAGCTGAACGACATCTGGGCCGTGCTCAGCAACGACCAGGCCTGGTCCACGTACCTGCACACCGTCTCGGCCGCCTTCGTCACCGCCGGGCTCTTCGTGGTGGCCGTCAGCGCCTTCAAGCTGTGGCGCCACACCCGGCACGACGACACCGGCGAGGTCGGTGTCACCCCGCCCAAGCGCGACCTCGCGCTCTTCCGCTCCACCCTGAAGGTCGGTCTGGTCTTCACCCTCATGGCCGGTGCGCTCACGTTCGTCTCCGGCGACCACCAGGCCAAGCTCGCCGCCGAGTACGAACCCATGAAGCTCGCCGCCGCCGAGGCCCTGTGGGAGACCGAGGAGGGCGCGCCCTTCTCCACGTTCGCGGTCGGCGACACCGAGGCGCGGTACAACCCGATCGACGTCGGCGTCCCCAACATCCTGAGCTTCCTGGCCACCGGACACTTCGACGGCGAGGTGCACGGGATGAACAACCTCCAGGAGGCCTACGAGGAGTTCTACGGGCCGGGGGACTACATCCCCAACGTGTTCGTCGTGTACTGGGCCTTCCGGCTGATGATGGGCTTCGGGATCTTCGGCGTGGCCGTGGCCGCCCTGGGGCTGTGGCTCACCCGGGGACGGAAGCGGCTGCCGAGGACCCGGTGGTTCTACTACGCCGCGATCGCGGCCCTGCCCGCCGCCCTGTTCGCCAACATCTTCGGCTGGGTGCTCACCGAGATGGGCCGCCAGCCCTGGACCGTCCACGGTGAACTCCTCACCGCGAACAGCGTCTCCCCCGGGGTCAGCCTCGGGACGGTGGCCATGAGCCTCGGGATCTTCACCGCCGTGTACGGGCTGCTGTTCGTCATCGAGGTCGGCCTGCTGTGGAAGTACGTCAAGAAGGGCCCCGCACACCTCGTCCCGGATCTGGAGAACGACGAGGACGAGTCCCAGATCCCCCACTTCAGCTACTAGGAGCCAACGACCATGGAACTGGCCGTCATCTGGTTCGTCGCCATCGCCGTCCTGTGGATCGGGTACTTCGTCCTGGAGGGATTCGACTTCGGAGTGGGCACCCTGCTGCCCTTCATGGGCAGGCGCAACTCCGTGGACCGCCGGGTCGCCATCAACTCGATCGGCCCGGTCTGGGACGCCAACGAGGTGTGGCTGCTCACGGCGGGCGGCGCCATGTTCGCCGCCTTCCCCGCCTGGTACGCGTCCCTGTTCAGCGGGTTCTACGTACCGCTGTTCCTGATCCTCATCGCGCTCATCCTGCGCGGCGTGGCCTTCGAGTACCGGGGCAAGCGCGACGACCCGCGCTGGCAGGACTGGTGGGACCGGGCCATCTTCTTCGGCAGCTCCGTCCCCGCCTTCCTGTGGGGCGTGGCCTTCGCGAACATCGTCCGGGGCGTGGCGATGGACTCCGACCACATCGTCACCGCGTCCCTGCTGGACCTGCTCAACCCGTACGCCCTGCTCGGGGGGCTGACGACGCTGTCGCTGTTCACCCTGCACGGCGCCGTGTTCCTGACCCTCAAGACCGACGGGCCGGTGAGGGTCCGCGCCCGCCGCGCCACCCTGGTCACCGCCTGCGTGGCCGTGCCCGCGGGAGCCGTGTTCCTGCTGTGGACCCAGTTGGCCTACGGCAAGCCGTGGACGCTGCCGCTCGTGCTGATCGCCGCCCTGGCCCTGGTGGCCGGAGTGGTCGCGGCCTGGTACCGCCGTGAGGGCTGGTCGTTCCTGGCCACCGCGGTGACCATCCTGACCGCAGTGACCGCGCTGTTCGGGTCGCTGTTCCCGGACGTGCTCCCGTCCACCACCGACGCGGCCTTCAGCCTCACCGTCGAGAACGCCTCGTCCGCCGACTACACGCTCACCGTGATGTCGTGGGTGGCCCTGGTGTTCCTGCCGCTGGTGATCGGCTACCAGTCCTGGAGCTACTGGGTCTTCCGCAAGCGGGTCACCGGCGAGCAGATCGGCGGCCCCATCACCACACCGACCGGGAACGAACCGGAACGGGCCACCTGACCGGCCGCGTTCCCCAGCGCCGTACCCTCCCCCCTCCGCATCGCCCCGGAGGGCGGGGTACGGCGCGACCGGCGACCTCCCTGGATACTGGTCCGGACCGCACAGAATCCCGCGTCCCCGACTCATCCGCCCCATCGGCCTCACCGCTCCGGCCGGGCCCCGACGCCACGAGGTTCCACGCACATGAAACCGCTCGACCCACGTCTGGTGCGCACCGCGGGCGCGGTCCGGACGCACCTGGCCGTCACCGTGGTCAGCGGCGTGCTGATCACCGGCCTCATCCTCGCCCAGGCCTGGCTGCTGGCCCGGGTCATCACGGGGGTGTGGGCCGGTGAGGGCATGGACGTACTGGGCTGGATGATCGCCGCCGTGGCCGCGGTGGCGATCATCCGCGCCCTGCTGTCCTATCTCGCCGAGGCGTCCGCCCTGCACAGCGCCGCACGCACGAAGTCGCAGCTGCGGCGCCAACTGGTCTCCCACGTGACCGGATCGGGCAGGGTGTGGCTGGCCGAGGGCGGCGACCGGGAGGACGGCTCGCCCCGGGCCGGGGAACTCGTCACCCTCGCCACCCGCGGCCTGGACGCCCTCGACGAGTACTTCTCCCGGTACCTGCCCCAACTCGTCCTGGCCTGCATCGTGCCGTTCGCGGTGCTGGCGGTCGTGTTCTGGGCGGACTGGATCTCCGGGATCGTCATCCTGGTGACCCTGCCGCTCATCCCGATCTTCATGGCGCTGATCGGTATGCACACCCAGCAGCGCACCGAGCGCCAGTGGCGGCTGCTGAGCCGGTTGGGCGGGCACTTCCTCGACGTGGTGGAGGGACTGCCGACCCTGGCGGTCTTCCGCCGCGCCAAGGCGCAGGCCGCCCTCATCCGGAGGGTCGGCGACGACCACCGGGCCGCGACCATGGGGACGCTGCGGATCGCGTTCCTGTCGGCCTTCGCCCTGGAGTTGCTGGCCACCCTGGCGGTCGCGCTGGTCGCGGTCGAGGTGGGACTGCGCCTGCTCGGCGGGCACATGGACTACCAGACCGCCCTCCTGGTCCTGATCCTCGCGCCCGAGGCCTACCTGCCGCTGCGAGAGGTGGGCGCCCGGTTCCACGCGAGCATGGAGGGCGTGGCCGCCGCCGACCAGGTCTTCACCGAACTCGACCGCGAGCGCGGGACGGGTGGTCGGGTCGGCGACGGCGAGGAGCGGCGGGCCCCGGCACCGACCGGGGTCCCCGCAGCCGCCGCCTCGGGTGACATCCGCTTCGAGGGGGTGGGTCTGCTCTACCCGGGCCGTGAGGTGCCCGCCCTGGCCGGGCTGGACCTGACCGTCCGCTCCGGTGAGCACCTGCTGCTCACCGGGCCCAGCGGCTCGGGCAAGACCACCCTGCTGTCCCTCCTGCTGCGGCTCGGAGAACCCACGGAGGGGCGGATCAGCGTGCGGGCTCCCGGCGGGCGGTGGACCCCGATGGACGAGGTGCCCGCCGACGACTGGCGTCTGGGCGTCGCCTGGGTGCCCCAGCACCCCTACCTGTTCGACGTGTCCGTCGCCGACAACATCCGGCTGGGCGCACCCGACGCCGACATGGACCGGGTGCGGGAGGCGGCGCGGATGGCCGAGGCCGACGCGTTCGTGTCCGCCCTCCCCGAGGGGTACGGGACCCGGCTGGGCGAACGGGGCGCGCGCCTGTCCGCCGGGCAGCGGCAGCGAATCGCCCTGGCCCGGGCGATGTGCCGGGACGCGCCGCTGGTGCTGCTGGACGAGCCCACCGCGCACCTGGACCCCGAGAACGCCGGGGCCGTGCGCACCGCGGTGGCCCGCCTGTTGGAGGGGCGTACCGCCGTGATCGTCGCCCACGACACCGGGTGGGCCGAGTCCGCGCTCGGCGCGAACCTCAGGACCACCGCGCTTCCGCTGCCGACCCGGGAGGCCCGCCGATGAGCGCCGAGACGACCGCCGCCACCGACCCGCGGGAGGTCGGAGAGCGGGAACGGCGCCGGGACCCCCTGCGCCGGATGATCGGACTGGCCCGGCCCCGGAGCGCGCGGTTCGCTCTGGGCGTGCTGCTCGGCGCCGCCGCCACCGGTTCGGGCGTGGCCCTGCTGGGCGTGGCCGCCTGGATGCTGGCCACCGCGGCCAACCACCCCTCCATCACCGCGCTGAGCGTCGCCGTGGTCGCCACCCGGGCGCTGGGCGTGAGCAAGGGCGTGACCCGCTACCTGGAGCGCCTGGTCACCCACGACGCGGCTTTCCGAACCCTGGCCGAGGTGCGGGTCCGGGTGTACGAGCGGCTGGCCCGGACCGAGCCGTTCGGGCGCTTCCGCGCCGGCGACCTGGTGTCGCGCCTGGTCAACGACACCGAGGCCACCCTCGACCTACTGGTGCGCGGGCTGACGCCGCCCTTGGTGTCGGTGGTCACCGGTGGTGCCACGGTGCTGGTCCTGACCGTGGTGTACGTCCCCGGGGGCCTGCTGCTGGCGGCGGGGCTGCTGCTCGCCGGGCTCGCGGTTCCGCTGGCCGCCGCCGCACTGGGCCGCGGGCCGGGACGGCGGGAGGCCCGGGCGCGCGGAGGCCTCTCCACGACCCTGGTGGACACCCTCCAGGGCGCCCCGGACCTGGTCGCCTACGGGGCGATGGAGCGTCAGGTGGCCCGGGTGAACGAGGCCGACGCCGAGCTCACGCGGGTGGCCCGGCGCGACGCCGCGACCCTCGGACTGAGCGCCGGGGCCAACGCCCTGATCACCGGGCTGACCGTGTGGGGCGCCCTGTTCCTGGGCGTGCTGGCCGTGGACGACGGGATGATCGGCCCGACGGCGCTGGCGGTGCTGGTGCTGACCACGCTGGCCGCCTTCGAGATCGTGGCCCCGCTGCCCGCCGTCGCGGCGCGGCTGGGCTCGATCCGGGCCAGCGGCGAGCGGCTGCTCGGTGTCCTCGACACGCCGCCCGGGGTCGCGCCGCCCACGCGGGAGGGGTGGGAGATCGACCCGGCGGCCGACGCCACCGTGCGGGTGCGCGGCCTGCGCGTGCGGTACGGCCCCGAGGAACCGTGGGCGCTGGACGGGGTGGACCTGGAGATCCCCGCCGGGGCGACGGTGGCGGTGGTGGGCCCGAGCGGCGCGGGCAAGAGCACGCTCGCCTCCGTGTTGCTGCGCTTCATGGACCCGGACGGCGGCCGCGTGGAGATCGGCGGCGTGGACATCACCGACTACCCGGCCGACGAGGTCCGCCGTGTGGTCTCCGGGGTTCCGCAGGACCCGCACGTGTTCGCCTCCACGCTCCGGGAGAACCTGCGGCTGGCCAGGCCGGAGGCCGGGGACGACGAACTGTGGGCGGCGCTCCGTGGGGCGCGCCTGGCCGGTGAGGTCGAGGCGATGCCCAAGGGGCTGGACACCCAGGTGGGTTCGCACGGCACGGGGCTGAGCGGCGGGATGCGGCAGCGGCTGGCGCTGGCGCGGGCCGTGCTCGCCGCACCGCGCGTGCTCGTGCTGGACGAGCCGACCGCGCACCTGGACCCGGACACCCGCGACGCGGTGGTGGCCGACCTGCTCGACGCCGCCGAGGGGTTCTCCACCCTGCTCATCACCCATGACCTCACCGGCCTGGACCGGGTGGACCGCGTCTACGTGGTCCGCGACGGCCGGGTGCTCCAGTCGGGGACCCACGAGGAGCTGCTCGCACGGCCTGGGTGGTACCGGTCGGTCTGGGAGCGCTAGTGTTCGCCCGTGAATCCCGTACGTGAGGTCTTCGGTGGTTTCGGCGTTCTGCTGCGCGGTCTGGCGATCGTGCTCCGCAGACCACGCCTGTTCCTGTTGGGCGCGCTGCCCGCCCTGATCACGTCGCTGCTGTTCCTGGCGGCGCTGGTCACGTTGGCGGTGAACCTGACGGACCTGGTGGCGTGGGCGACGCCCTTCGCCCGGGAGTGGGACACCGTCTGGCAGGGCCTGCTGCGCGGCGCCCTGTCCGTGGGTCTGCTCGCCGGGGCGGTCCTGGTCATGGTGGTGGCGTTCACGACGGTCACCCTGGGCCTGGGCGCGCCGATCTACGACAAGATCGCCGAGCTGGTCGAACAGGAGCTGGGCGGGGCGCCGGAGGCCCCGGAGGAGTCCCTGGCCGCCGGGCTGGTCCGCTCGATCCGCCAGTCCGTGGGGATCGTGCTGGTCTCCCTCCTGGTGACCGTGGGCGCGTTCCTGCTGGGACTGATCCCGCTGGTGGGCTGGATGATCGGACCGGTGCTGACCGCCGTGATGGGCGGGTGGCTGCTGGGCGTGGAGCTCACCGCGAGCGCCTTCGACCGCCGTGGTCTGCTCCTGGTCCGCGACCGCCGCCACTTCATGGGCACCCGGCGCTGGCGCGTGCTGGGCTTCGCGGTCCCCACGTACTTCCTGCTGGCGATCCCTTTCGTCGCCGTGGCGGTGTTCCCCGCGGCGACGGCTGGCGGCACCATCCTCGCGCGTGAGCTGCTGCCCGCCACGCCCCAGGGCTCCCAGCCTCCCCAGGACCCGCGCACTCCTCCGCACCCCCACTCGCCCCCGCCCGAGCAGCCGCAGGGACCCCAGGGGGCGCCTCAGCCCCCGGGACACCCCTGACGGCCCCCGTGAACGCCGGAGGGGGCGGGCGACCCACCGGTCGCCCGCCCCCTCCTCCGTGTCTCCGTGCGGTCAGCGCAGACCGGGGCTGCGGCGCAGCGCCGTGGTGATCATGCGTTCCACGAGCGCGGCGTAGTCCAGGCCGGTGGCGCCCCACATCTGCGGGAAGGCCGACGACGGCGTGAAGCCGGGCATCGTGTTGAGCTCGTTGACGAGGATCCGCCCGTCCTCGGTGTAGAAGAAGTCCACCCGGGCCAGGCCCTCGCAGCCCATGGCCTCGAAGACGTCGGCGGCCATCGCGCGCAGACGGGCGGTGGCCTCCTCCGGGATCTCGGCGGGGATGGTCAGGCCGCTGGTGGACAGGTACTTGGCCTCGAAGTCGTAGAAGTCGAAGCCCTCCGCCACGTGCACCTCGGCGGGGAAGGAGACGTCGGGGGTGCCGCCGTCCTCGGACTCCAGCACGCCGCACTCGATCTCGCGGCCGATGACCTGTGCCTCCACCAGCACCTTGGGGTCGTGCTCGCGGGCGGCCTCGACGGCGGCGATCACGGCGTCGGTGTCCGAGGCGTCGCTCACCTTGCTGATGCCGACGCTGCTCCCGGCACGGGCGGGCTTGACGAACACCGTCCGGCCCAGCTCCGCGACGTCGTCCAAGACCTTCTTGCGCTCGGTCCGCCAGCTGCGCTCGGTGATGGCGACGTAGTCGCTGGTGGGGATGGAGTTGCCGACCAGCAGGGCCTTCATGAAGACCTTGTCCATGGCGGCGGCGCTGGAGAACACCCCGGCGCCCGCGTAGCGCACACCCATCATCTCGAAGAGACCCTGGATGGTGCCGTCCTCGCCGAAGGGCCCGTGCAGCAGCGGCAGGACCACGTCGACCTCGGCCAGCCGCTGCGTGCCCTCGTTGGGGCTGACGGTCATGAGCTGACCCGCCGCGTCGAAGGGCAGCGCGATCTCGACGCCCTCCTCCGAGACGGTCGGCAGGGCCTTGGTCGCCGCGTCGATGCGCAGGCTCTCGGGGTCGCCGGAGGTCAGGACCCAGTTGCCGGTGGGCGTGATCCCCACCGGGACGACCTCGTAACGGTCCTGGTCGATGACGGACAGGACGCTGCCCGCCGTGACGCAGGAGATCTCGTGCTCGGAACTACGACCGCCGAAGACGACGGCGACCCGAATCTTGCGCTGCTCGGACGACATGCTGCCTGACCCTATCTCGCCTGCTGATGAATCCGGTACGGGCGAAAACCGCCCGTGTGTCACTTTCCCCCGTCGAGCGCCGCGAGGGCGTCCTCGATGAGGTCCTGGGGGTCCTCCAGGCCGATGGAGAACCGCACCGCGCCCGGCGAGACACCGGCTGCCGCCAGCTCGGCCCCGCTCATGTTCCGGTGCGAGGTCGAGGCCACGTGCCCGGCCAGCGTGTGCGTGCCGCCGAGGGAGGCGGCGATGGTGGCCACCCTCAGCCGGTCGGCGAAGGCCATGCCCTCGTCCCGGCCGCCACGCGGGTGGACGGTGACCACGGCGCCGTGGCGGCCCTGGTCGAAGAGCTTCCCCGCGAGCGCGTGGCCGGGGTGCGAGGGCAGCGACGGGTGGTCGACCCGCTCCACGAGGGGGTGCCCCTCCAGGGCGGCGGCGAAGGCGGCCGCGGTCGCGCACTGGCGCTCGACCCGCAGCGGCAGGGTCTCCAGGCCACGGTGCAGCAGGTAGGCCTCGTCCGGGGCCAGGCACGGCCCGAGGTCGATCCGGGCCGAGCGGACGCGGTCGATGAGGTCGGGCGCGGCCACCGCCACGCCGCCGGTGGTGTCGCTGTGGCCGCCCAGGTACTTGGTGGCCGAGTGCACGACGACGTCCGCGCCGAACTCCAGCGGGCGGCAGACCGCCGGGGAGGCGAACGTGGAGTCCACCACCAGGGCGGCGCCCACCTCGCGCGCGATCCGTGCCAGCCCGGGGAGGTCGGAGACGGTCATGGACGGGTTGGACAGGGTCTCGGTGAACACCACCCGGGTCTCGGGGGTGACCGCCGCCTCGACGGCGTCCAGGTCGGTGATGTCCACGAAGTCCGTGCGGACACCGAACCGGCGCATCAGCCGGTCCAGCAGCGAGTACGTGTTGCCGTAGATCGAGCGGGAGGCCACCACGTGCGCGCCCGACTCGGTGAGGGCGAGCAGCACGGTGCTGATGGCCGCCATCCCGGAGGCGAAGGCCTGGCCGCGCACCCGGTCCGGGAGCCCCGCGCCCTCCAGCGCCGCGACCGCGTCCGCGAAGGCGTCCACGGTGGGGCTGTCGATGCGGGCGTAGGAGTAGCCGTCGCGCGTACCGGCCAGCACGTCGGCGAACCCCTGCGAGGTGTCGAACGCGTAGGTGGTGGCTCGGTGGACGGGCATCCGCATGGGGCGCTCGGTGGGGACCGGGGCCGCCGGGGCCCGGACCGCCCGCGTATGCTCCCCCGCGCTCCCAGGACCGGGTGTGTGTGTCATCGTGCTCGCTCTCAGACCCCGTAGCGTTCCGGCTTGGTGCTGCGTGACATGAACGCCAGCAGCGCCTGGGCCGGACTCATGTCGTGGTGCATCATCTTGACGACGGACTCGGTGATCGGCATGTCGACCCCGTGGGTCCACCCGAGTTCCAGGATCGACTCGGAGGACTTGACCCCCTCGGCCGTCTGCCTGGTCTCGGCGATGACCTGTTCGAGGGTCTTGCCCGCGCCCAGTTTCTCACCGAAGGTCCGGTTCCGCGACAGCGGGGACGAGCATGTCGCCACGAGGTCACCCATCCCGGCCAGTCCGGACAGGGTGTGCTCGTCGGCGCCGAGGGTGACCGCCAGCCGGGTGGTCTCGGCCAGGCCCCGGGTGATCAGCGACGCCTTGGTGTTGTCACCGAACCCCATGCCCTCGGCGACGCCCACGGCCAGGCCGATCACGTTCTTCATCGCGCCGCCGATCTCCACGCCCACCAGGTCGGTGCTGGTGTACGGCCGGAAGTACGCGGACTTGCACAGCCCCTGGAGCAGGACGGCCGTCTCCTCGTGCGGGCACGCCACCACGGCGGTGGCGGGCTGGCGCTCGATGATCTCGCGGGCCAGGTTGGGACCGGACACCACGGCGATCCGCTCCCGGGGCAGATCCAGGACCTCACCGACCACCTGGCTCATCCGCATGAGGGTGCCGAGCTCGACGCCCTTCATGAGGCTGACCACCACGGCGTCCTCGGCGATGTGCTCGCGCCAGGCGGCCAGGTTCTGCCGCAGGGTCTGCGAGGGGACGGCCAGCACCACGACCCGGGCGCCGGTCAGCGCCTCGGCCGGGTCCGTGGTGGCACGCAGCCCCCCGTTGAGCGTGATCCCGGGGAAGTACTCCGGGTTCTCCGAGGACTCGTTGATCGCGTCGACGACCTCGGCCCGGCGCCCCCACAGGACCACCTCGGCCACGGGACCCTCGCCGTTCTTGCGCGCGAGGTCCGCGGCGTCGGCGACGATGTTGGCGAACGTGGTCCCCCAGGACCCGCTGCCCAGAACCGCGACCTTCACGTTGTCAGCGCTCATCTGGTCGGTCATGCCCCCGTGCTGTTCTTCCCGTTGTCAGTGTCGGCGTCGGCGCTCCGGGCGTCCTCCGGCTCCTCGGTCCCGCGCTCCGCGCGCCGGGCCTCGGCCTCCTGCTGGCGGGCCTTCCGGAAGTCGAAGGGCTCGGCGGGCGGCTGTTCGCCGCGGATCTCGGCCTGGAGCGCGGTGATGTCGGCCATGATCGCCCGGGTGGCGCCGTCCAGGACGGTCGCGGTGAGCGGCTTGTCCTGGAAGGCGGACAGGTCCACCGCCGGACCGGCGTGGAACTGGATGCGCTTGCGCGGGGGCAGCAGGCGCGGCTTCTTCTCACCGTAGGGAAGGATGTTCTGCTCGCCCCAGTGCGCGACGGGGATGACCGGGACCCCGGTGGTCAGGGCCAGCCGGGCCACGCCGTTCCTGGCGGTCATCGGCCAGAGTTCGGGGTCGCGGGTGCAGGTGCCCTCCGGGTAGAAGATCACCGACGAGCCGTCCTGGACCAGCGCCTTCTCGGCCTCGCCCAGCGCCTTGACCGCGTCGGCGCTGCCGCGCTTGATCGGGATCTGGCCGGTGCTCCTGGCCACCGAGCGGACCACGGGGATCTTCATGACCCCGTCCTTCATCGTGAAGGTCGGCCAGCGGCGGGCACCGATGTAGAGGAAGTGCGCGACCGTCAGGGGATCGGTCACCGACAGGTGGTTGGCGGCGATGATCACGCCGCCCTGGGCGGGCACGTGCTCGGTGCCCTTCCACTCGGGCTTGGTCACGAACCACAGGACGAACCGGACGATGCGGGACACGACCCACTTGACCCATCGCGATTCTCGTTGCTTGGCCACGGGGGACTCCTCACTTCTCGCTCCCGGCCCGGTCCGGACCACGGAAGCTCAACCGACTCAGTCTAGGACGTGTCCCGAAGTTCCGGGTTACGCCGTTTCCGGCCCGGACGGACACGCCCAGGGCGCCCGCGCCGCGCCGTACCCCGAAGGCCTACCCTCGTCACTGTCGTGGCCGTATCAACGTCCCGGGGGAACCGTGACCGGCTTTGGAGAGCGCGACGGGGCCCCGCGCGCCGGGGTGCGCTGGTCCCTGATCGTCCCAGTCAAGCACCTCGGCATGGCCAAGACACGACTGGCCCGGGCCGCCGGGGAGCGGCGGGAGGAGCTGGCGCTCGCGATCGCCTGCGACACGGTGGCCGCCGCGCGGACGTGCGCGGCGACGGCGGCGGTCTTCGCGGTGACCGAGGACCCCCGTGCGCGCGCCGAACTGTCGGAGCTGGGCGCGGTGGTGGTCGGCGGTGAGCCGGGCGGGGGGCTGAACCCCGCCTTGGAGCACGGAGCGCGTATCGCGGCCGGGAGACTGCCGGGATTCGGTGTGTGCGCGCTCTCCGCCGACCTGCCCGCGCTGAGGGCGGAGGAGCTGGAGCGGGTCCTGGCGGCCGCCTCCGGCCACGAACGGTCGTTCCTGGCTGACACACCCGGTGTGGGGACCACCCTGCTCGCCGCGGCGCCCGGCAGACTGCTGGCCCCGGCCTTCGAAGGGGCCTCACGCGCGCGCCACCTGGCCGGTGGGGCCCGGGAACTGTCCGTCCCGGGAGTGGAGTCGGTCCGGCGGGACGTGGACACCCCCGAGGACCTGGCGGCCGCCTCCGCGATGGGTGTGGGCCCCCGCACCCGCGCCCTGCTGGACCTCGCGCCGGTGGTCTCCCCCGACGCGGCCCGGCGTCGCCCCGGTCCCGAGGACGGTGGCCCGCACCCCGGACAGCACTCCGCCCGGGTCCCCTGACGGGAACCCGGGCGGGTACGCCTCTCCGCCTGACGGCGGCGAGACTACTTCTTGTCGCCGTTGACGAGCGCCTTGAAGTCAGCGCCAGCGCGGAACTTCGGAACGAAGCTCGCGGGGACGTTGATCGTGGCGCCAGTGGCGGGGTTGCGGGCGGTACGAGCCGCACGCTCGGACTTCTCGAAAACGCCGAAGCCCGTGATGGCGACCTTGTCGCCCGACGCCACGGTGGCCTGAATGGTCTCAAGCACAGCGTTGACCGCTTCGGTCGCGGTCTTCTTGTCTCCGAGACGGTCGGAGATCGCGTCGATCAGGTCACGCTTGTTCATAAGGTTCCTCCGGTTCCCCCTTGCTCGCACGAAATTAGGGGAAGCAGAGGCCCTTACACAAATACAAACGCCCACGGGCAAGGCGTGTCGGGGCCCTTCCGACCTGCGAGGTCACCCTCCGCGACGGATGTTGAGCAAGGGGAGGGGGTGGTGAACCAGCCCCTTTTGCCCCCTTCTGTGGGCCTCAAAAGCCTACGTATAACCGGATTCCGGGCTCCGGGCGCGCCGCGCTTAAGGACACAAAGACCGTAAGCGAACGCTCACGTCAAGTAAAGGTAAAATTATTCGGGACCGGGGGTGCGCTGAGTCACAGCGACCCCCGATCCCGTGTCGGAGAGGCGTTCCGGAACTAGAGCGTGACGGGCTTCCAGGGCTCCCGCGTGGTCTCGAACTCACCGATCTCGTCCGTGTGACGGAGGGTCAGGGCGATGTCGTCCAGACCCTCCAGCAGACGCCAGCGGGTGTAGTCGTCGAGCTCGAACGGCTCCCGCACGTCCGCCCCCGGGGCGCGCACCTCACGCGCCACCAGGTCCACCGTGACCTCGGTGGCGGGGTCGGCCTCAACGGCCGCCCACAGCCGGTCGATGACCTCCTGCGGCAGCAGGACGGTCAGCAGGCCGCCCTTGAGCGAGTTGCCCCGGAAGATGTCCGCGAAGCGCGAGGACAGCACGGTCTTGAAGCCGTAGTCCTGGAGCGCCCACACGGCGTGCTCACGGGAGGAGCCGGTACCGAAGTCCGGCCCGGTCACCAGGACGGACGCACCCTCGTACTCGGGGCGGTTGAGCACGAAGTCCGGGTCGGACTTGCGCCACTCGGCGAACAGGCCGTCCTCGAACCCCGTGCGGCTGACCCGCTTGAGGTAGACGGCGGGGATGATCTGGTCGGTGTCGACGTTGCTGGCGCGCAGCGGGACGGCCCGACCGGTGTGGACGTCGAACTTCTCCATGGGAGGACTCTCCTGACGGGGTCGGGGACTACTGCGGGTCCAGGTCGGCGGGCGAGGACAGGGTGCCGCGCACCGCGGTGGCCGCGGCGACCTGCGGCGACACGAGGTGGGTGCGGCCGCCCCGGCCCTGGCGCCCCTCGAAATTGCGGTTGGAGGTGGAGGCGCTGCGCTCACCGGGCTTGAGCTGGTCCGGGTTCATGCCCAGGCACATCGAGCAGCCCGCCTCGCGCCACTCGGCGCCCGCGTCCAGGAAGACCTGCCCCAGGCCCTCCTCGTTGGCCTGCTCCTTGACCCGCATGGAACCGGGCACGACGAGCATCCGGACGCCGTCGGCGACCCTGCGTCCGCGCACGATCTCGGCGGCCGCGCGCAGGTCCTCGATTCGGCCGTTCGTGCACGAGCCGAGGAAGACCGTGTCCACGCTCACCTCACGCATCGGCGTCCCGGCCTTGAGGTCCATGTACTTCAGGGCCTTCTCGGCGGAAGCGCGCGCGGAGGGGTCCTCGTAGGACGCGGGGTCGGGCACCTCGGCGTCCAGCGGCACGCCCTGACCCGGGTTGGTGCCCCAGGTGACGAACGGGCTGAGCTCGTCGGCGTCCAGGACCACCTCGGCGTCGAACTCCGCGCCCTCGTCGGTGCGCAGGCTCTTCCAGTGCTCGACGGCGGCGTCGAAGTCCGCGCCCTGGGGCGCGTGCGGGCGGCCCTGGACGTAGTCGAAGGTGGTCTGGTCCGGAGCGATCATCCCGGCACGGGCGCCCGCCTCGATGGACATGTTGCACACCGTCATGCGCGCTTCCATGGACAGGGCCTCGATGGCCTCGCCCCGGTACTCGATGACGTAGCCCTGACCGCCGCCGGTGCCGATCTTCGCGATCACGGCGAGGATGATGTCCTTGGCGGACACCCCGGGCCGGAGCGTGCCGTTGACGGTGACGGCCATCGTCCTGAACGGCTGCATCGGCAGGGTCTGGGTGGCCAGGACGTGCTCGACCTGGCTGGTGCCGATACCGAAGGCCAGGGCGCCGAACGCGCCGTGGGTGCTGGTGTGGCTGTCGCCGCAGACCACGGTCATGCCCGGCTGGGTGAGACCGAGCTGGGGACCGACCACGTGCACGACGCCCTGGTCGATGTCGCCCATGGGGTGCAGGCGCACCCCGAAGTCGGAGCAGTTCTTGCGCAGGGTCTCGACCTGCTTGCGGGAGACCGGGTCGGCGATGGGGGCCAGGAGGTCCATCGTCGGGACGTTGTGGTCCTCGGTCGCGATGGTCAGGTCCGGGCGGCGCACGCCTCGACCCGCCAGTCGCAGACCCTCGAAGGCCTGCGGACTGGTCACCTCGTGGACGAGGTGGAGGTCGATGTAGAGCAGGTCCGGCTCGCCGTCGGCACGCCGGACGACGTGCTCCTCCCAGACCTTCTCGGCCATCGTGCGTGCCATGGGCGATCGCCCCTCTCGTGTGTCGCGTCTCGTGCTCGCCTCGTCACGGGGTGCTTCGCCAGGGCCGCTGGCCTCGCGCACGGATGTGCGGCCGACTTGCATTCCATATTTCGAGACGGCAATATCAAGCCATGGACAACTCTAGCTCATCCAGCGGTGTCGGTGTCCTGGACAAGACGATGTCCGTCCTCGACGCTTTGGAGTCGGGGCCCGCGTCGCTGGCCCAGCTGGTCCAGATCACCGGTCTGGCCCGCCCCACCGCCCACCGTCTCGCCGTCGCCCTGGAACGGCACCGCATGGTCACCAGGGACAGCCAGGGCAGGTTCGTGCTCGGGCCGCGCCTGGGAGAGCTGTCGATCGCCACCGGCGAGGACCGCCTGCTCGCCGTGGCCGCACCGGTCCTGGTCCAGCTGCGCGACCTGACCGGCGAGAGCGCCCAGCTCTACCGCCGCCAGGGCGACCTGCGCGTGTGCGTGGCCGCCTCCGAACGCAGCAGCGGCCTGCGCGACACCGTCCCCGTCGGCAGCGAACTGCCCATGAACGCCGGTTCGGCCGCCCAGGTCCTGCTGGCCTGGGAGGACTCCGACCGCATCCGCCGCTCGCTCGTGGGGGCCCGCTTCACCGCCGCCAGCCTCGCCCAGGTGCGGCGCCGCCGCTGGGCCCAGAGCGTCGCCGAGCGCGAGCAGGGCGTGGCCTCGGTCTCCGCCCCGGTGTCCGGACCCGGTGGTCGCGTGATCGCGGCGGTGTCGGTCTCCGGCCCCATAGAGCGCCTGACCCGGTCCCCCGGCCGCATCCACTCGCAGGCCGTGGTCTCCGCCGCCGAGAAGATCAGCGAGTCGCTGCACACCTACGAGGGCTCGCACTAGCGGACTCCGGACACCTCGCCCCGCACCACGCCCTCCCGGACCGGAGGCCCCGTCCGCCCCTCCCCCGCACCCCAGGAACGCACCCGTGGCCGCGTCCGCCGAACCCCGGCGGGCGCGGCCGCCGTCGTTCCCGGACACCCCGCCCGCGCGACCGCGCCCGCGCCACGCCTCTCGCGCCCCCGTGAGGCCAGCGCCACGACACGGCGAAGTGCCGGCCCCGCCCCTGGACTCTTATTGACACTCTGTCTAACATGACGGAATGTCTCACAAGAACGTGACCGGGGACACAGCCTCCCGGGCCGAGTTCGACGCCTTCCGTGAGCTGCAACAGCTCGCGTACCAGGCCGCCAGCGACGTGGCGGCCGCCCTCGAACCCGGCGTGACCGAACGCGAGGCCGCCCGGCGGATCCGCGAACACCTGGAGGAACGCGGGGTCCAGGACTGGTTCCACACCCCCTTCGCCTGGTTCGGGGACCGCACCGCCTTCCGGAACTTCCACGTCCCGCTCCAGTTCTTCCCGACCGGACGCCGACTGGAGGAGGGCATGCCCTTCATCCTCGACTGTGCCCCCGTCCGGGACGGCTACGTCGCCGACATCGGCTACTCCGGTTACCTGGGCGAGAACCCCCTCCACGACCTCCTCATGGACGACCTGCGCGCGCACCGGGACCTGATCGTGGGTCGGGTCCGCGCCGGCGACACCCTCCAGGACGTCTACCGCGCCGTGGACGCCCTCATCCGCGAACAGGGCTACGAGAACCGACACCGGATCTATCCGGGCCGGGTCATCGCCCACCAGGTCGGGAAGGTCGGGTCGCGGCTGCCCCGGGCGATCGTCGCGGGCTTCGGCGTCCGCTCCCTCCAGACCCTCTTCGGTGACCTCCTCGTCGAACGCATGCACCACCGCTCCCCGCTGTGGGCCGACGGAGACGTCTCGGCGCACCCCGCCACCCCCGGCATGTGGGCGGTCGAACCCCACATCGGCTTCCGCGACATGGGGGTGAAGTTCGAGGAGATCCTCGTCGTCACCGAGGACGACGCCCACTGGCTGGACGACGACCTGCCGCACGTCCGCCGCTGGGCACGGACGTCCCCCACCCCCACCGACACCAGCGAGGAGACCGTGACCGCATGAGCACCCGACCGCACCGCCACGTCACCGCCACCGACGGCCAGCGCTTGGCCGTCTACTCCGCCGGGGACCCGTCCGGGCCCACCCTCGTGCTGGTCCACGGCTACCCCGACAACGCCAGCGTCTGGGACACCCTCGCGGCCGACCTGGCAGCCGACCACCACGTCGTCACCTACGACGTCCGGGGCGCCGGGCGTTCCACCGCCCCCGACGACCGAACCGGCTACCTGCTGGGCCAGCTGGCCGACGACCTGCGCGCCGTGGTCGACTCCGTCAGCCCCGGCCACCCCGTGCACCTGGTCGCCCACGACTGGGGCTCCATCCAGACCTGGCACGCCGTCACCGAGCCCGCCCACGCTCACCGCTTCGCGTCCTTCACCTCCCTCTCCGGCCCCGACCTCGACCACGCGGGCCACTGGCTCCGGGAGGCCCCGGACGGGGTCCGGAACGTGCTGCGCCAAGCCGTCCGCTCCAGTTACATCGGTTTCCTCAGCACCCCCGGACTGCCCGAGGCCGCCTGGCTCAGCGGGATCGGCGGCCTGGCCCTGGCCGCTCTGGAACGCGTCGGCGGCGGCCCCCGCGTGCCCGCCAGGCGCGCCACCCGCGACTACCTCAACGGGTTGGCCCTGTACCGCGCCAACATGCTCCGCCGCTTCACCCGGCCCACCGGGCGCCGCACCGGCGTGCCGGTGCAGGCTCTGGCCCCCACCCACGACGCGTTCATGGTCGACCAGGTCCAGTCCAACGCCGGGCGCTGGGCGGACGACTTCCGCTTCCACCGCTTCCACGGAGGACACTGGTCACTCCGTTCCCGTCCCGCTCCCGTGGCCCGCCGCGTCCGCGCGTTCGTGGCGGAGATCGAGTCCGGTGCGCCGCGCCCGGTCCGCAACCTCACCGCCCAGCAGGCCCGCCGCCACGGCGGCGCGTTCGCCGGGCAGGTCGCCGTGATCACCGGGGCGGGTGGCGGCATCGGACGCTGTCTCGCCTTCGAGCTGGCCGAACGCGGCGCGCGGATCGTCGCCGTCGACGTCAACGGGCCCGCCGCCGAGCGCACCGCCGCGCTCTGCTCCCTGGTCACCCCCGGCTCCGCCGCCCGGCGCGTGGACGTCACCGACGCCGCCGCCATGGACGGGCTCGCCTCGTGGGTGCGCGAGGAGTACGGGGCGCCCGACATGGTCGTGAACAACGCCGGGATCGGCGTGGCCGGACCCTTCCTGGAGGCGACCGCCGAGGACCTCGAACGCGTCGTGGACGTCAACCTGTGGGGCGTGATCAACGGGGTCCGCGCGTTCGCCCCCATGATGGTGGAGAGCGGGGGCGGCGGCCGGATCGTCAACACGGCCTCCGCTGCCTCCTACCTGCCCTCACGCCTGTACGGCGCCTACTCGGCGACCAAGGCCGCGGTCCTGGCGCTCAGCCGCTCCCTGCGCGGCGAACTCGCGGGCCGAGGGGTGTCCGTCACGGCGGTCTGCCCGGGCCTGATCGACACCGGGATCGTCTCCAGCGCCCGGGTGTCCGGCCTGGGCGAGGTCTCCCGCACCAAGGACCGGCTCAACCGGCTGTACCGGCTGCGCGGCTACACCCCGGAGAGGGCGGCCCGGCGGATCGCCGACGCCGTCGAGTCCGACCCGGAGATGGTCCCGGTCACCAGCGAGGCGCACATCGGACTGGCCCTCTCCCGGATCTCCCCGGCCGCCGTCCGCGGATACGCCCGTGTGGCCCCGCCGCTCTGAGCCGTCCCCCGCCCCTGCCCCTCTCCGACCCCCTCGACCCGTCACGGAGGCCGACCATGAGCGGTGACGACACCCTCGCACCCACCACACCCGTCGAGTCCGGCGCGGACGAGCCCGACCGGCTCGTGCTGCACGCCCGCGACGTCCGGTTCGACTGGACTGAGCTGGACCTGCACTGGATCCCCGGCGAACCCTTCGCCACCCACGTGATCAACGTCCTCCACCTGCTGCTCCCGGAGGGGGAACGCTGGTTCGTGGAGGTCTTCAAGCAGGCCGTTCCGCACATCACCGACGACGAACTCCGCGGACAGGTGCTCGGCTTCATCGGCCAGGAGGCCGTGCACGCGGAGGCCCACGCGGGCGTCCTCGACCACATGGACGCGCACGGGCTGGACCCGCGCCCCTACGTGGAGCAGATCGCCTGGATGTTCCGGGTGGTGCTCGGCGACCGCGACCTGTCCGGCGACCGCGAGTTCGCCTGGCTGCGGACCCGGCTCGCGGTGATCGCCGGGATCGAGCACTACACGGCCGTCCTGGGCCAGTGGGTGCTGGACGCCCGGAAGCTGGACGAGGTCGGCACCGACCCCACCATGCTGGACCTGCTGCGCTGGCACGGCGCGGAGGAGGTGGAGCACCGCGCGGTCGCCCACGACCTCTACGCACACCTGGACGGCGGTTACCCGCGCCGCGCCCTCGCCATGGGGGTGGCCGCCTTCGCGCTGGCCGCGCTCTGGGTGCGCGGGGTGCGGTTCCTGGTGGCCAACGACCCCTACCTCAGGGGCAGGATCGGGGGGCGCCGGCCGAGGGCCTCCTGGGCCGTACGGGACGGGAGGCGCGGCCTGATCCCGCGTCTGGGCCAACTGGCCCGGGCCATCCCCGAGTACCTGCGCCGCAGGTACCACCCCTCGCACTACGGTTCCACCAGCCAGGCCGTGGCCTACCTTGCGGTCTCCCCCGCCGCCCGGGCCGCCGACGCCGCGGAGCGGGAGGCCACTGAGCGGGAGGCCGCGGGCGGGGAGGGCGCACAGTGACGAACGCACCCCACTGGAACGCGGACGGTTGGCAACGGGGCGGCGGGAGAACCGCGCACAGCGCCGAGTCGTACGCGGCCCCGCGCCCTCCGGTGTCCCTGTTCGGCCGTGGCGGGCACCCCGACCGGTTCATGCTGGCCCTGGAGCGCGTGGCCGCGCGGATCGAGCCGCTCACCTCACGTTGGCGCCCCGGCCGACGGTCGCCCGCGCCCACCGGGGACCTGACGGTACGGGTCGCCCGCGTGGAACGACCCGCTCGGGACGTGGCGGCCCTCACCCTGGTCCCCGCGCGCCCCGGTGGCGCACTGCCGCGCTGGCAGCCCGGCCACCACGTGGACGTGGTGCTCGGCGACGGTGTGGTGCGCCAGTACTCCCTGTGCGGCGACCCGCGGGACCGTTCCGCCTACCGGATCGCGGTGCGCCGTATCGACGGCGGCACGGGTTCGGGCCTGGCGCACGCACTCGCCGAGGGGGACGTTCTCACGCTGCGCGGGCCGCGCAACGCGTTCCCCTTCGCACGGGCCGACCGGTACCTCTTCGTGGCGGGCGGCATCGGCGTCACACCGGTTCTGCCGATGGTCCGCGCCGCGCACGCCGCCGGCCGCCCGTTCCGGTTCGTCTACACCGGCCGGAGCCGGGAGAGCATGCCGTTCCTGGACACGCTCCCCGCACCGTCCCGGGACGCGGACGTGACGGTGCGCCCCGACGACGAGTACGGGCCCCCGGACGCCGCCGAACTCCTCGCCGGGCTCAGCCCGGGCACGGCCGTGTACGTGTGCGGACCGGCCCCGCTGATCGACGCGCTGCGGCGACGGGTGCCCCCGGGCACCCCGTTCTTCTCCGAACGCTTCTCGCCGCCGCCCGTCGTCGACGGACGCCGGTTCGAGGTGCGGTTGGGCCGCGCGGGGCCGGTGCTCCCCGTCCCGGAGGACGAGTCCGCCCTGGACGTGGTGCTCCGGGCCCGACCGGAGACCGCCTACTCCTGCCGCCAGGGCTTCTGCGGCACCTGCCGGGTGGGGTTGCTGTCCGGGGAGCCCCACAACCGTGACCGGCCCACCGGCGGGTCCCCCCGCGGCGCGGGGTTCGCCCTGTGCGTCTCCCGCGCCGACGAGGGCACACAGCTCGTGCTGGACCTGTGAGCGGTTCCCGGGGGCGGTAGTTTCGGAAGGGGTGCCCCGACGAGGAGGGGCCGGAGGGCTCGGGAGGTTACGACAGCGGTGGTGTCCCACAGGGCCGACCGTCACCAGGCGCGGGTGACGGGTTCGGCGGTCCCGGTCGACGGACCGGGTACCGGGCGGCGGCCACGCCGTATGGCGCCACACGAACGCCGGGCGGACCTGATCCGGACGGCGCTGCGCGTGTTCGCGCGGCGCCCGCCCGGCGACGTCACCCCCGAGGAGGTCGCCGAGGCGGCGGACGTCTCCCGGGCCCTGGTCTACCGCTACTTCCCCAACATGGCCGAGCTGCGCCGGGCCGCGCTCGAACAGGCCATGTCCGAGCTCATGTCGCGGCTGGCCCCGCCCGACGACCTTCCTCCGGCCGAGCAGCTGCGGGTGGCCCTGCGCACCTTCGTCGACTTCGCGGACTCCTACGCCCCGTCCTACGCGGCCCTGCTCAACGGGGGTTCGGTGATCTCCACGGAGGAGACCGAGGCCCAGATCGACCGGGTCCGAGACGGCGTACGGACCCTGATCCTGGACCGGGTCGGCGTCAGCGAGCCCTCGCCCCGGCTGCTGCTGGCCCTGCGCTGCTGGGTGTCCGCGGTGGAGACCGCGGTGATGTCCTGGCTGCGGGAGCGGCAGATGACCCGTGACGAACTCGCGGACTGGCTCCTCGACCAGCTGACGGCCATGCTGCTCACCGCGGGCGGCCCCCAGGAGGAACGGGATCTCCTCGCCGCCCACACCGGCTGAGCCGCCGCCCGGCGCCCGCGCCGTCCTCCGCCTCCGGATGCCCCGCGAGGGGGCGGTCGGACCGCCGTCGCCCCTCCGAGGACGGCCGTGGCCGAGGCGTCGCGCCACCGGGAACACACCGCCGACGAGCACGTGGCCACCAGGGCGGTACCCCCGAAAACGACGGAAGGCCCCATCCAGTGGATGGAGCCTTCTCCGTGGTACCCCCGAGCGGATTCGAACCGCCGTTACCGCCTTGAGAGGGCGGCGTCCTAGGCCACTAGACGACGGGGGCCTACGCGATCGCGAGGACCGCTGGTGCGCGTGAGCCGTAAGGATACGATACCCACGCGAACCGGACACCGGTGACAAGCACCGGCCCAACAGGAAGCGCTCCACCAAGTGGAGAGTTCCTGCCGTTGGTACCCCCGAGCGGATTCGAACCGCCGTTACCGCCTTGAGAGGGCGGCGTCCTAGGCCACTAGACGACGGGGGCGCACCTTGGGTCGCAAGACCCGTGCCGACCACGGACAACCGTGGTCATGCGCTGGCCTACCAGGACTCGAACCTAGACTAACTGAACCAGAATCAGTCGTGCTGCCGATTACACCATAGGCCAATGCTTTGGGAGGACCCGGTAGCTTTCGCTTCCCTGTCCCCCTCGGCGACGTGTTTAACTCTAGCGGACATTCGGAGTGCTCGCGAACCGAATACGGGGCGGCCGGCCGTGTCCCCGGCCACCCCGTGCCGATCAGTTGTCGACGGCGTCCTTCTCCTCGGCGCGCAGGCGCTCCAGCGCCGTCTCGAGGCGCGCCTGGACCCGCTCGCGGCCCAGCAGCTCAAGGGACTCGAACAGCGGCAGGCCCACCGTCCGTCCCGTGACGGCCACGCGCACCGGGGCCTGGGCCTTGCCCAGCTTCAGTCCGAGCGTCGCCCCGGTCTCCTCGGTGGCGGTCTTGAGGGCGTCGGCCGTCCACTCCAGCCCGGGGTCGGCGTAGCGCGCCAGGGCGGCCTCCACCATCTCCTTGCCGACGCCCGGCTTCATCGCCTTCTTCCAGCTCTTCTCGTCCTCGGCGGGCTCCTTCAGGAACAGGAAGTCCACGTTGGGGACGATCTCGCTGAGCACGGCCACGCGGCTCTGGGCCAGCGGAGCCACGGCGGCGAAGACCTCGGGGTCGTAGTCGGCCGCGTCCCAGGGGGTGCCCTCACCGGTGAGCCAGGGCTGGCAGCGCTCGGCGAACTCCTCGACGCTCAGCGCGCGGATGTACTCGCCGTTGAACGCGCGCAGCTTCTTCTCGTCGAAGAACGCGCTGGAGCTGTTGACGTCCTGGACGCGGAAGAGCGGCATCATCTCCGACCACGGCATGATCTCGCGGTCCTCACCCGGAGCCCAGCCCAGCAGCATCAGGTAGTTGACCATCGCCTCCGCCAGGTAACCCTCCTCCTGGTAGGACTCCAGGGCGACCTTGTCGCGGCGCTTGGACAGCTTCTTGCGCTGCTCGTTGACGATGACGGGCAGGTGCGCCCACACGGGCGGGGTGAGGTCCAGGGCCTCCCACAGCAGCTGCTGCTTGGGGGTGTTGGACAGGTGCTCCTCACCGCGGATGACGTGCGTGATCCGCATCTCGACGTCGTCGAGCACGTTGGCGAGCACGAACAGCGGGGAGCCGTCGGCGCGGGCGATCACGAAGTCCTCGATGGCGGCGTGGTCGAACTCCACGTCGCCGCGGATCTGGTCGCGCACGACCGTGGGGCCGCCCTCGGGCACGCGGAAGCGCAGCGCCCGGCCCGGTCCCGGCTCCAGGCCGCGGTCGCGGCAGAAGCCGTCGTAGCCCAGGTTCGGGTTGTCGCGGCGTTCCTGCACCTGTTCGCGGGTGCAGTCGCAGTAGTAGGCGCGGCCTGAGCGGTACAGCTCCTGCGCGGTCTCGCGGTGTTTCTCGACGTAGGCCGACTGGAAGTAGGGGCCCTCGAAGTGCGGGTCGCTCGCGTCGATGCCGATCCAGGACATCGCGCGGATGATGCCGTCGGTCCACTCGGGACGGTTGCGGGCGGCGTCGGTGTCCTCGATGCGCAGGACCATGCGGCCCTCCGGCTGCTGCTGGGCCAGCGCCCAGTTGAACAGGGCGGAGCGTGCGCCGCCGACGTGGAACATGCCCGTGGGGGACGGGGCGAAGCGGGTACGAATCGGAGTCTCAGTCACGGTTCCGAGGATATCCGTGGCCCGGGATGACCTGTGGGAAGTCTCGGAGAGGGGGACGGGCCCGGGAGGTGCGCCCCAGTGCGGGCTCAGGGGTGGATCGGCAGCGGACGGGCGTGGGCCGGGCCCAGGCCGAACTCGCGGGAGAGGGCGTCGGCGAAACCGGCGGCGATCTTCATCTCACCGCCGTCGTTGGGGTGGGTGCCGTCGTAGGTGTCGGTGTGGGGGTCCCAGGACTCGGCCCCCGCGAGGTCGAAGCTGGCCACCGGGGACTCCTCGGTGGCCGTGTCGGCGGCCACGGAGCGGACCAGTTCGTTGTAGACGTACACGCGCAGGGCGAAGCCCTGGTCCTTGTCGGCCAGCGTGATGGGCGGCGCCTCGGCGAACAGGACACGGATCCGGGGGTTGGACTCGCGGGCCGCCTGGACGTAGGCGCGCAGCCGCTGTTCCATCTCCTCGGCGGTGATCGGGTGGAGCAGGTCGTTGATGCCGATCAGGACGCACAGCACGTCCGGCTGGTGAGTGGCGACGTCGGCCCCGATGGTGGTGAGGGCGTCAGCCAGGGTGCGCCCCCAGCGGGCGTTGTGGTCCTGGTCGAAGTCGGGGTCGCGGTAGGTGCGGCCGTCCGGGGCGCCGGAGGGGTCCGGCAGGTCCGGGAACCCGGAGGGGTCGAGGCCCTCCGCGGGGGCCGGACCCTCGAACGGGCGCTCCGCGCGCCGTTCCTCGGGGCTTCCGAGGTGGCCCCCCTGCCCGACGCCGGGTTCGCCCTCCCCCTCGGCGTCGCGCTCGGCGTCCTCGTCACCGCCGAAGAGCTCCGGCGGGATGATCTGCTCCGGTGTGGCGGGGTCCGAGTACGGACCGACGAAGTCCAGGTTCTCCACGTGCGGGTCGAGGTGGTTCCACAGGTGGAAGCGCCAGGTCCGGTCCCCGCCTGCGCCGTGGGTCATGGAGTCCCCGGCGAGCATCACGCGCACCCGCGACCGCTCCTCCATCCAGGCCCCCGGGGCGCGGTCGTCGGTGGGGTCGGGGTCCCCCGGACCGACCCGGGTGACCAGCCACAGGCCGGATCCCACCAGTGCCAGGAGCAGGGTGAGGACCCCCGCGAGCCTCGCGGGACGGCCGAGACCGGGTCGTGGTGCCTGTCGAGGTGCCAAGGGGTTCGGTCCTTCCGCTCGGTGGGTCGGCGTGCGCCGCCGGGGACCGTGCGCGGGGGCGGACCCCGCGCACGGTGGGTCGGGACGGGGCCCGCCCCCGGGGATCAGTCCCGGGTGACCACCCTGTTGGTGATGGTGCCCAGGCGCTCCACAGTGACGGAGACCTCCTGGCCGACCTCGACCGGGCCCACTCCCGCCGGTGTTCCGGTCAGGACAACGTCGCCCGGGAGCAGCGTCATGAAGGAGGAGACGTAGGAGATGATGCCCGGAATGTCGTGGATGAACTGTGACGTTCGTCCATCCTGGCGGACCTCTCCGTCCAGGGTCGTGGTGACTGCGAGGTCCTCGGCCTCCTCGATGCTCAGGCCGGTGGTGATCCACGGCCCGATCGGACAGAAGGAGTCGAAGCCCTTGGCCCGCGTCCACTGCTTGTCGGTCTTCTGGAGGTCGCGGGCGGTGACGTCGTTGGCCACCGTGTACCCGAAGATGACGTCCTTGACGCGCTCACGCGGCACCTCGCGGCAGGGCCGGGAGATGACGATGGCCAGCTCACCCTCATAGCTGACCCACTCAGAGACCGAGGGGTAGAACACCGGGTCGTACGGCCCCGTGACGGCCGTGGACGGCTTCAGGAAGACCACCGGTTCGTCGGTGGACTCCCCAGTAACATCCTTCATCTCCGCGACGTGGTCGGCGTAGTTCTTGCCGATGCAGACCACCTTGGTGGGCAGGACCGGCGACAGCAGGCGCACGTCGGAGAGCCTCGCCCGCTCACCCGTCAGCTTGATGTCCCCCAGCAGCGGATGCCCCGTCAGCCGGGCGACGAACTCCTCTCCGCTGTCCGTGTCCGTCTCGACCAGGCCGAACCCGACCTCGTCACCGGCCGCGAACCGTGCGATACGCACCTGATGCCTCCCAGCAGCCCTGTTGCTCGTTCTTGCCGCTTGAAGCGTAGCGGCGCCCGGCGCGACCGTGCCCGGTACGTCCGGGTGTGCGGGCCCGATGCTGCCCACACAAGGGAACCCAGAGTGACGGATTGTTCACAACAAGACGCCGACCGGGGTCCGAAGGCGTGACACACCCACCCTTCCCGGCACGGCGCCTGGCCCTCTACGGGGGCGAACTCTGGCATGCTGGATGCGTTGTCCGCACCCCGGGAACCGTCGTCCCGGAGGTCGGCGATACCACCAGTGTGCGTGGCGGTCCGCACCTCGCCCCGCCGGAGTCCCGGCGGTACCACCGTCCACTGTCGAGAGGTTGAGCCTCGTGCCCGCTCCCGCTCCCCGAGCCAAGCACCGCCGACGCCGCCGGTACCCCATGGGACTGGCCCTGGGCCTGTGCCTGGTCTCGGGCGCGTCCGCCGTGCTGATGGTCAGCGTGCCCGAGCCCGGCTCGGACCTCGGCTCCCCCGAGGAGACCTCCGCGACCGGCCCCGTGGGCGACGGGGTGCCCGACGACAGCACCCGCGACCACCCCGGCTCCGAGGACTCCGCGGCCGGGACCACCTCCGGTGGGACGGACCCCTCCCCCAGCGCGTCACCGACCGACGAGGACGACCTCCCGCTCCTGTTGCGCTCGGTGGTGGAGGAGGTCGACACCGCGGACGGGGACGTCAAGGTGATGAAGGGCGAGGGCGACGTCATGGGCGACGGCCCGCTCACCACCTTCGCCGTGGAGGTGGAGAAGGGCCTGCCCGGCCGGAACGCGGACTTCGTGGAGGCCGTCGAGGAGATCCTCGGCGACCCCCGCAGCTGGGGCAACGACGGGGACCGGTCCCTCCAGCGGGTGGACGGCGACGACGCCGACATCCGGGTGCTGCTGGCCGCGCCGGACACGGTCGACCGCATGTGCGCGCCGCTGAACACCAACGGGTACGTGTCCTGCGCCAACGGCAACCGCGCCATCATCAACCAGAACCGCTGGGTGTCCGGCGTCGACGACTTCGACGACGACCTGGAGACCTACCGGATCTACCTGATCAACCACGAGGTGGGCCACACCCTGGGCCACGGACACGTGGACTGCCCCGGAGACGGGGAGCCCGCCCCGGTCATGCAGCAGCAGACCCTGGGCCTCCAGGGCTGCGAGGCCAACGGGTGGGTCCACCCCTAGCCAGGGGCCCGGCCGGACGCCGTCGTCGAACGACCGCCGACCGGACCACTGACCTCACGGCGTCCTACTGGGGCAGGCGGTCCAGGATCCACGAACCCAGGGCCTCACTCATGTGCGAGTGGGGTTCGTTGGTCCGCGCCAGCTTGAACTCGTCGAGTTCGCTCGTGTAGGGGTCGAGCGCGTCGACCTCCGCGTACGGATCGTCCAGGTCACCGATGGCGACCGCGCTGACCGAGGGGACGAAGCAGATCGAACGGACCGCGATCTCCGTGCTCCCCGTGAGTTTGAGGCGGTCGCCGGCGATCCCGAAGGTCTCCAGGGTGCCGCCCGGCGCCCCGTCGAGCGCGGGGATCCCCGTGGTGCGTACCTCCGCTTCGGACAGCAGGCCCTTGAGCCGCGCGACGAGTCGCTTGTCCCCCGAGGCCTGGGTGCGAAGGGCCGTCCCCGAGAACCAGCCTCCGCTGACCGTGACGGCGTCCTCGTCGGGCGGCACACCGGGACCGACGCCGTTCCCGGTGCCGTTGGCCACTCCGATCCTGCGCGGGCGCTGGGGCCAGGAACCGACCCTCGCCAGCTCCGCCAGGAACTCGGTGCGCAGGGCGTCCTCGACCGGTTCGGCGTCGACGCTCTCGACGTGGCGCCACAGCAGCTGCCGGGCGGCGGCGCTGTTGATCTGCCGGGACAGCGCGGGGGTGGCCTTGAGGAAGTGCGCGATCGCCTGGAGCCCGACCGGCACCCACGCCCCCCGGTGCGGGCTGTCATACGAGAGGTAGAGCGCGGTCTGGTGGTCGACGCCGTCCGCCTCCAACTTGGCCAGCGCGTACCGTGTCACCAGCCCGCCCATGCTGAAGCCGCCGACGGTGAGCGGGGCGTCGCCCAGCCGCTCGCCGATGGCGCGGAAGACGACCTGGGTGACGGTCTCCGCGTTGCGCAGGATCGACGCGCTGCGGTCGTCGTAGCCGACCAGGACCAGGTCGTGGCCGCGTCGGCGCAGTTCGGTGAAGAAGGCGTAGTCCCCGCGCTCCAGCCCCGCCCAGAGGCGGTCGAGGTCACTGGGGCCGCTCTCGAAGCCGTCGGAGAGGATCACCGGCCTCCGCAGGCCGGCGTCGGGGTCGCTCAGGTACACCCAGGCCGTGCCGCCCGGGACCTCCCAGGTGTCGTCCGGGGCGGGCGCCGGCTCCAGGGCGGGCGGGGTCGGAGCGAGGAAGCCGAAGGGCTCCACGACGGGCTGTTGTTGGTCGGTCATCACGGCCGCTTTCGGTGAGGAGGCGCGAACGCCTGAGAGGCGCCCGCACACCGGCCCTCCGGGGGTCCGGGAGGGCCTTCCGCCGTACCTGCGGGGAGCGGATGGTCGGTGACGCGGGCAACCGCATCCTGTCCATCCGGTCGCCCTCCGGAACCGGGTGGGCACCGAACGACCCCGATGTGGTCCGCTTCACCCCCGATTCAGCCGGTCTGCGGAGGCGGTAGCGGCCCGGTCGGAACCGGGGTTGCGGTGGCGCCGCCGGTGTGACCGACGACCGGTCCGCCACCGGGACACGCGTCGATCGGCGCGGGGACACTCGGCTGGTTTCCCGGACACGGAGGGCCCGCACCGTGTTCCATGGGGGTGGCCCCACCGACCGGGGCCGTTCGTCGCCCGCGAGGGGGCCCGCGCCCCGTGCGGAGGTCCGCCCGCACCGTGTCGGGCGAGAGAGTGAGGCCGTATGTGTGACTGCCGCGCAGCCCGTCCCGTGACCGTCCAGCCCGAGGTGACCAGGCGCTCCGTGTTCGGAGTCGCCAGCGGTGGCGCCGTGGTCGGGGTGGTGACCGCGTGTGGCGGGACCGAGGGCGGCGGGGGTGGCGGCGGCTACGACGAGCAGGGGCAGGACACGGACCAGGACGGCCTCGACGCCCCGATCGCCACCACCGACGAGATCCCCGTGGGCGAGGGCGCCATCCTCAGCGAGCACGAGGTGGTCGTCACCCAGCCCGAGGAGGGCACCTTCCGCGCCTTCTCCACCGCCTGCACGCACGAGGGGTGCCCGGTCGACCAGGTCGTCGACGGACAGATCCAGTGCCCCTGCCACGGCAGCCGCTTCTCCATCGAGGACGGCTCCCCTACGGAGGGTCCGGCCCGGACCCCGTTGGAGGAGGTCCGGATCCGGGTCGACGGGGACTCCATCCTGCTGGCCTGAGCCGGGAACGGCGGGGGCCGCGGTGGTGGCACCACCGCGGCCCCCGGTCACCGGTTCACGTCAGTCCTCGACCGAGGCGTTGTACTCCTCGATGGTCCGGGACACGCTCGCGGCGGCGTTGGCCATGGCCTCCTCGGCGGAGGTCTCACTGGTCAGGGCGGTCTCCCAGCCCTCCTCGGCGGCGACGCGGGCCTCGGACATCACGCCCATCATGCAGCCCGCGGTGTTCTCGTTGATCACCGAGTCCGCCAGCTGGTCGGCGGCCACGGAGAACTGCGGGAACTCCTCGGCGCGCTCGGAGGCCTCGGGTCCGTCGTAGCCCTCGGTGTTGACCGCCAGGTATCCGGTTCCCGCGTGCCAGACCGACTGCGACTCCGGGGTGAGCAGGAACTGGACGAACTCCCAGGACCCGCGGATCTCCTCGGGGGTGTGCCCCTCACCGTTGATCCACAGCGAGGCACCGCCGATGACCGAGCCGCCCGGGTCGTCCGCGCCGATCAGCGGGAAGTACCCGGCGCCGACCTCGAAGTCGGACTGCTCGATGAAACCGCCCAGGGAACCGGTGGACTCCAGCGTCATCGCGGCCCGGCCCGAGGTGAACGCGGCCTGTCCGTCGTCGGTGTTGCGACCGATCTGGACCGCCAGTTCGTCCTCGATCATCTGGTCCCACCACTCGACGAGCTCCACGATCTTCGGGTCGTCGAAGAGCACCTCGCTGGCGCGGCCGTCTCGGCCGTTGGAGGCGTCGCAGTAGGGGGTGGCGGCGCGCGCCATGAACTGCTCGATGAACCACCCGTACACGGAGGCGCCGAAGCCGTACTGGACCACGGTGCCGTCGTCGTCCCGGACGGTGAGCTCCTCGGCGGCCTCACGGATGCCGGCGAGGTCGGTGGGCGGCGAGTCCGGGTCGAGTCCGGCCTCCTCGAACGCGTCCCGGTTGACGTACATCAGCGGGGTCGAGTTGTTGAAGGGGAACGACCTCAGCTCACCGCCGACGGTGAAGTAGTTGAGGAGCGCGTCCTCGATCGAGGAGGTGTCGTAGTCGTCCACGTCGAGGAAGGACTGCGCGGGGACGGTCTGCGCGGAGTCGATCATGAACTGTGTACCGAGGTCGAAGATCATGATCATCTCGGCGGTGTCGCCCTGCTGGATCGCCGCGCGGTGGCTGGCCAGGGCCTCGTCGTACTGGCCCTGGAAGGAGCCGGTGACCTGCACCCGGCCCTCGTTCTGGGCGTTGAACTCGTCGATGAGCCCGTCCAGCACCTGGCCGTTGGTGGCGTCCATGCTGTGCCAGAACTCGACCTGGACCGCCTCGTCGAGGTCGTCCAGGACCTCCGGCCCGGGCGCGGTGAGGTCGCTGCCGCCACCGCCCCCTCCGTCTCCGGAACACGCGCTGAGGGCCAGGCCGAGGCTGGCGAGCAGGGCCGCGGCCTTCACGCCGCGACGTCGGGGGATACGTGTCATGGGTTTCTTCTTCTCCACTGGGTTCTCGGGGCCTACTTGACCGCGCCCGCGGTGAGGCCCCGGACGATGAAGCGCTGTCCGAAGATCACGAGGGCGAGGGTGGGGATGACGGACAGGGCCGCACCCGCCAGGACGAGGCCAGGGTTGGCCGCCTCGCCCGCCTTGAGGCTGTTCAGGCCGATCTGGAGGGTCTGCATCTCGGTGCTGCGCGTGATGATCAGCGGCCAGAAGTACATGTTCCAGCTGGTGATGAACACGTACATGCCGACGGCGGTCAGGGCCGGCTTGCTGAGCGGCATGAGGATCGTCCACAGGAACCTGAGGTGCCCCATGCCGTCGATGCGCGCGGCGTCGTACAGCTCCCGTGGGAACTGCCTGAAGCTCTGGCGCAGCAGGAAGGTGCCGAAGGCGTAGGCCAGGAAGGGCAGGACCAGACCGGCGTAGGTGTTGCCCAGGCCCCACCCGGTCAGGGTGAGGTAGTTCGGGATGAAGGTGGCCTCGGCCGGGACCATCAGCGTGGACAGGAACAGGGCGAAGACGACGGCGCTGCCCCGGAACCGCAGGAACACGAACGCGTACGCGGCCAGAGCCGACGTCACGAGCTGGCAGACCGTGATGATCCCGGCCATGACCAGCGAGTTCGTGTACATGCGCAGGAGCGGGACGGCGGCGAGCGCCCCCTGGATGTTCTCGAAGTTCACACCGGTGGGCAGCAGTCGCGGCGGGAACGTGGACAGTTCCCGCGACTCCATGAGGGTTCCCACGAACACGTAGTACACGGGGAACAGCACCGGGATGAGCAGCGCCGCCAGCATGAGGTACAGCAGGACGCGGCCGACGACGTGCCCGACCCCGTGCCGGTGGCGCCTGCGGACGCGGACCGGCTCGCTCCGGGAGAGCTGGTCGGCGGTGGCCGTCGCGGAGGGGGCGGTCATGAGTAGTGCACCTTCCGCTCGATGACACCGAACTGGACGACGGTGCACACCAGGACCACCACGAGCAGGACGAGTGCCTGGGCGCTGGCCCGGCCGAAGTCGCTGGTCCCGTAGGCGAAGGCGTCCTGGTAGATGGAGTAGACGAGGGTGGTCGTGGAGCCGACCGGTCCGCCCGCGGTGAGGATGTGGATCTGCCCGAAGCTCTGGAGCGCGTTGATCGTGGAGATGACGATCAGGAAGAAGAGCTGCGGGCCGAGCATCGGGATGGTGACGTCCCAGGCCAGGCGCGGCCCGGTGGCGCCGTCGATGCGGGCGGCCTCGTTGACCTCCTTGGGAATGGAGCCGACCCCGGCCGCGAGCACGAGGACTCCGTATCCGAGGTTCATCCACACCGTGGTGAGGGCGACCGACCACAGGGCCATCTCCTGGGAGGTCAGCCACGGGACCTGGTCGAGGCCCATCCGGTAGAGGACGCCGTTGAGGACGCTGTTTCCGGGGCTGTAGAAGACCGCGAAGATCACCGAGGCGCTGGCCACGGAGAAGGCGAAGGGCAGCGCGAAGGCGCCGCGCAGGAACCGCTGGGCTCGCAGCACCCCCTCCAGGAGGAGGACGACCACGAGGGCGCCCACGACACCGGGGACGACGACTCCGAGGGTGAACACCAGGGTGGTGAGGAGGATCCGGCCGAACTCGGGCGAGGCCATCTCGGCGAAGTGGCTCAGACCGACGAAGCGGTTGGGCTGGCCGATGATGTCGTTGCCGTGCATCGACAGGTAGACGGTGCGGCCCAGTGGATAGACCAGGAAGAGCGCGAAGACCGCCACGGAGGGGCCGAGGAAGCCCCAGGCGAGTATCGCGTCCCGCCCCGGTCGGGCGCGCTTGTTCGAGGGCTTGGGGGAGGGTGGCGACGCGGCGCGGCGTTCTGTCACCGAACCGTGGGTCACCCTGTTCCCCCCGTCCTGTCGGATGGTGGGTGAGGACACGGCTCGAAGTCTTCAGGGCGCAGGTGACCTGCGGTTCGCTGGACGGCGAACTGCGCGCCAACGAAAGCGCGCACATTGGTTATGACGGGCATCTATCACCACTCGTACATCTCGGACATCTTCAAAGTCCGCAGTATCGAGTGGTCGCAGACACACTGGCTATGACCTCAAGGACAGGTCTGTCTTACCTTCAGGTAAGACGCGACCGCCTGACCTCGACTTTCGGGTCAGGCGGTCGCGTGACGTCGAGGTTTCGACCGTGACGTTCGCGTCACCGGCCCGACACCGGACCGGTGCACGGAGTGCACCGGGGGCGGGCGGTGACGGAAGCCCCTCGGCCCGGTGGCCCGGCCGTCAGCTCCGGGGGTAGCCCTGGTGCAACAGCCCGTAGGTGATGGCCTGCTCCAGCGCCACCCACGAGGCGTCGACGACGTTCGGACCCACGCCGACGGTCGTCCACTCCTCGGTCCCGTCGCTGAAGGTGACGAGGATGCGGGTGATCGCGTTGGTGCCCGAGGTCCCCTCCAGGATGCGGACCTTGTAGTCGGTCAGCTCCAGCCCGGCGAGGGCCGTGTAGACGTTCTCCATCGAACTGCGCAGCGCCCGGTCCAGGGCGTTGACCGGGCCGTTGCCCTCGGCCGTGGCGATGATCCGCTCACCCTTGACCCGGAGCTTGACGGTGGCCTCGCTGAGGCTCTCGTACTCGTTGGAGAGCGGGCTGACCCCCGCGGCCGGACGGCGCTCGGTGAGCACCCGCCAGGACTCGGTCTCGAAGTACCGGACGGGGGAACCCAGCTCCTCGCGCAGCAGCAGCTCCAGGGAGGCGTCGGCCGCCTCGAAGCTGTACCCGGACAGTTCGAGGCTCTTGACGCGGTCCACGACCCGGCCGGACAGTTCGCGGTCCCCGGACAGGTCCAGGCCCAGCTCCCGCGCCTTGAGCTCGATGGAGGCGCGCCCGGCCATGTCGGAGACGAGCATGCGCATGCGGTTGCCGACCAGCTCGGGGTCGGTGTGCTGGTAGAGGTCGGGGTCGACCTTGATCGCCGAGGCGTGCAGACCGGCCTTGTGCGCGAAGGCCGACACCCCCACGTAGGGCTGGTGAGTGTCGGGCGCCAGGTTCACGATCTCCGCGATGGCGGTGGACACGCGGGTCATCTCGGCCAGGCAGCCCTCGGGCAGGACGTCCATGCCGCGTTTGAGGCCGAGCGCCCCGACCACGGAGAAGAGGTTGGCGTTGCCCACCCGCTCGCCATAGCCGTTGGCGGTGCACTGGACGTGCGTGGCGCCCGCGTCCACGGCGGCGAGGGTGTTGGCGACCGCGCAGCCGGTGTCGTCCTGGGCGTGGATGCCCAGACGGGCGCCGGTGGCCTCCAGCACCTCCGTGACCACGCGGGTGACGTCGCTGGGGAGCATGCCGCCGTTGGTGTCGCACAGGACGACGACGTCGGCTCCGGCGTCGGAGGCGGCGCGGACCACCGAGAGGGCGTACTCGGGGTCGTGGTGGTAGCCGTCGAAGAAGTGCTCGCAGTCCACGAACACGCGCTGCCCGTGTTCGCGCAGGTACGAGACGGTGTCGGCGACCATGGCGAGGTTCTCGTCGAGGGTCGTGCGCAGGGCCCGTTCGACGTGCCGGTCGTCACTCTTGGCGACAAGGGTGACGACCGACGCGCCGCTGTCGCGCAGCGCGGCCACCTGTGGGTCGTCGGCGGCCCTCACACCGGCCCGGCGGGTCGCGCCGAACGCGGTGAGTCGCGCGTGTTCCAGCGTCAGCTCTTGTGAAGCCCGCTGGAAGAACTCGGTGTCCTTGGGGTTGGACCCGGGCCAGCCGCCCTCGATGAACGCGACCCCGAAGTCGTCCAGCAGCTTCGCGATGGCCAGCTTGTCGGAGACCCGCAGGTTGATCCCCTCGCGCTGGGCTCCGTCGCGCAGCGTGGTGTCGAAGACGTGGAAACTGTCGTTCCTCATGGGTGGAACTCCCGGTCGATGCTGTGTGTGGCGGCCCCGGCCAACAAAAAAGACCCCTCGTGGACACGAGAGGTCAGCGCGCTGGCAGGGTCCGGTTTCTTCCCTGCGTCTACGCGGGAAGTCGTCAGCCAGCGCGCCCCAAAATAATGACTACCTGGGACAGCATGTCGCCAGTGTGCCACACGAACCCGACGGAGTCGCAGCTCGGGGCCAATATGTCTCACCAGGCGAGACGAATAATCCTCATACCGGACACACCGGACGCCTTCCGTGACTCCGGAGCCCCGTGGGACGTGTCGGGGGCCGCCACCGGTGTCCGGTGACGGCCCCCGCCGGGTCTAGGCCCCCTGGAAGCGGGTGATCCAGCCGTGCCTGTCCTCGCGCAGGCCGGTCTGGAGGCCCACCAGCTCCTCACGCAGGCGCATGGTGATCGGGCCGGGCTGGCCGTCGCCGATGGTGAACTCACCGTCGTCGCTCTTGACGTGGCCGACCGGGGTGACCACGGCGGCGGTGCCACAGGCGAACACCTCGGTCATCTCACCGGACTCGGCCGCCGCCCTCCACTCCTCGATGGACAGCGGCTCCTCCTCGGCGGGGATGCCCAGGTCGGGGGCGAGGCTGAGCAGCGACTCACGGGTGATGCCGGGCAGCAGGGTGCCGGTCAGCGGAGGCGTGCGCAGGCGGGCGTTCTCGCCCTCGCCGAACACGAACCACAGGTTCATGCCGCCCATCTCCTCGACCCAGCGGTGCTCGCGGGCGTCGAGCCACACGACCTGGTCGCAGCCCTTCTCCACGGCCTGGGCCTGGGCCAGGAAGCTCGCGGCGTAGTTGCCCGCGAACTTCGCCGCGCCGGTCCCGCCGGGGGCGGCGCGGGTGAAGTCCTTGGACAGCCAGACCGTCACCGGCTTGACGCCACCGGAGAAGTAGGAACCCACCGGCGACGCGATGAGCAGGTAGACGTAGCTGCGCGACGGGTTGTTGACGCCCAGGCCCACGTCGGTGGCGACCATGAAGGGGCGCAGGTAGAGGCTGAAGTACTCCTTGGACGGGACCCAGTCGCCGTCGTGTTCGAGCAGCAGCTCGATGGACTTGAGGAAGAGCTCCTCGGGCAGCGCCGGCATGGCCATCCGCGCCGCGCTCCTGTTGAAGCGCGCGGCGTTGGCCTCGGGGCGGAACGAGGCCAGCGAGCCGTCCGGGTGGCGGTAGGCCTTGAGCCCCTCGAAGATCTCCTGCGCGTAGTGCAGTGCCGCCGTGGCGGGGTCCAGGCTCAGCGGGCCGTAGGGCTCCAGCTTGGCGTCGTGCCAGCCCTTGCCCTCCGTGTACCGGATGCTCACCATGTGGTCGGTGAACACCTGACCGAACCCGGGGTTCTCCAGCAGTGCCTCACGTTCCTGCGGGGTCTTCCGCTGGTCGGAGAGCTGGATGTCGAACGTCAACCCAGTGGTGGTGGTGTTGTTGTTCATGTCGTCGGTGGTCCTCTCGGATGCAACCGGTCGGCAGCGCCGCCGACCTGGGATCTAGTGTGTCGGAAGAGCGCACCCGGTGCCAGGTCGGGTCACACGGACAGCGGGCGCGCGGATGGGTCTCCGGCGCGCCCGCTGACGATCACGGTTGGCTCGTACGTCGTCGGCCGCGCCTCAGAAGTGGCAGGGCCGACATCGATGGTGTCAGCCCTGCTCGGCTACTCGCGCGGCGAGGTCGTCACCGATGCGGGAGGTGGTGCGGACCGCACCGTCCTGGGCGCGGGTCTTGAGGTCGGCGGAGACCGCGGCCTCGATCCGGCCGGCGGCCTCGGGCAGGCCCAGGTGGTCCAGCATGGTCGCGGCGGAGAGCACGGTGGCGGTGGGGTCGGCCTTGCCCTGGCCGGCGATGTCCGGCGCGGAGCCGTGGACCGGCTCGAACATGCTGGGGAAGGTGTTGTCCGGGTTGATGTTGCCGCTGGCGGCCAGGCCGATGCCGCCGGTGATGGCGGCGCCGATGTCGGTGATGATGTCGCCGAAGAGGTTGTCGGTGACGACCACGTCGAAGCGGCCCGGCTGGTTGACGAAGAACATCGCGGCGGCGTCGACGTGGCAGTAGTCCACGGACACCTGCGGGTACTCGGCCCCGACCTCCCTGACGGTGCGCTGCCACAGCTCGCCCGCGAAGGTCAGGACGTTGTCCTTGTGCACCAGGGTCAGCTTCCGGCGGGGGCGGGCCGCGGCCTTCTCGAAGGCGAAGCGGACCAGGCGCTCGACGCCGAAGCGGGTGTTGACGCTGTCCTGGGTGGCGATCTCGTGCGGGGTGCCCTTGCGCAGCACGCCCCCGGCGCCCGCGTAGGGGCCCTCGGTGCCCTCACGCACGACCAGCATGTCGATGTCCTCGGGGGCCACCCCGGCCAGGGGGCTGTCCACCCCGGGGTAGAGGCGCACGGGGCGCAGGTTGACGTAGTGGTCGAACTCGAAGCGCAGGCGCAGCAGCAGGCCGCGCTCCAGGACGCCGCTGGGGACGGACGGGTCGCCGACGGCCCCCAGGAAGATCGCCTCGTGGTCGCGCAGCTCGGCGGCGACCGAGTCGGGCAGCGTCTCGCCGGTGCGGTGCCAGAGCCTCGCGCCGAGCTCGTACTCGGTGGTGTCGATGGCCAGGTCGTACTGGGAGGCCGCGACCTCCAGCACCTTGAGACCCTCGGCGACCACCTCGGAGCCGATCCCGTCACCGGGGATGACGGCCAGTTTCAGGGTGCGAGCTGCCATTGGACTGCCTCTAACTCGGACGTGACCCCACCACGGCTGTCTCACCTGGCGAGATCAAGGGAACAGTAGGTGAGACAACTGTACCGGTCCAGGTGACCGGTACAGCCGCCCGACCTCGGGTCCGCTCAGTCGCGACGGTTGATCGCGTCCTGGAGGGCGCGGTGGATCTCGTCGTCGGAGTCGGGCGTGGACGGGTACTCGATCATGTCGTACATGTGATCCTCCGGAGGCTCTGCGTGACGGCGGGAGCGCACGGCTCGGCCGCTGGCGTTCGACGGTGTGCACCCCTGGCCCGATGGCGGCGGAGGCCGGATCGGCCCGAAGGGGCGCGGTGTGGGCGACGTTGTCCACGACAGAAGGACAGGAGCTCGCCCCGGCGGGATCGTCTGCCGGAGGCACCGACACGACCCGACACGGAGGACCGCGTCGGGACGCCCGGACAAGGGTGGCGCCGGGCGGAGTAGGGCGCTGGACCGTGGTGTGCGGCGGTGGAGCCGACACCACTGACTCCTAGGACGTCAGAATATCGGATGTCCAACTATATGACCAGGAATTCTCATACCGTGAGACACTCCGGCGTTTCTCCTGGTCAAAGCAACGCAAGGAAACCCGTTCTCAGTGCGGCGATTGCCCCCTGGTCACCTCCGGAGACCCATGAGCAGGAGCCACGCACCCCGCCCCTGGGTGAGCGCGCGGACGCGGCGCTCCCACCGTTCGGCCTCCGTCCGCCAGCGGACCTGCGCCTTCTCCGCCTTGCGCATCTTCCGGTGCCAGTCCTTCGGCGGCCCGTCACCCTCCTCCTCGTCCACCGCCAGGAGCCCGGCCTGGTCCAGCTCGTGGACCCCCCACAACTCGGCGACGGCGGCGTCCCGGTCCGCCTCGTCCACACCCAGATGCCGCGCGCGGGCGAAGGCCGCGGTGCGCTCCAGGCGCAGGGACCACGTCCGTCCACCGGAGCCCCGCACGAGGACGAGCCCGGCGCCCTCACGGTCGGCGGCCCCCGTCAGCGCCCGCACCATTCGCCTCCTCGGACGGACGCCCGGCGACAGCAGCAGCCGGAAGGGGACGTCGGGGTCGGTCACCGGCTCCGACTCGGCCAGGCGCACCCTCGGCTCGCACCGGTAGTGCTCGTGGACGAGGCGCACGTCCAGCGCCGGGTCGTCCACCGTGGCGTGCCGCCCCGGGGTCACCCGGGACCACTGCCCCACCAACGTGACCCGGATGTCGGCCGCGTCACCGGCCAGCAGGGCGTCCGCCGTCGCGGTGACGTCCTCGAACCCGCGCCCCACGGTGTCGATCTCCACGTCGACGAACGGCACCTGCCAGGTCCGCTTGGGTGCCACACGACGCGAGTTCAGCCGGGGTACCCGGTTCTCCATGAACGGCCGCCGGAAGCGTGCCGCCTCCGCCCCGCGCTCCTCCGTCGTCGGCCTCCCCAGGTGCAGACCGGTGGCCAGGGGCTCGGGGACGAACACCGCGCCCCGCTGGGAGAGCCGGTAGCCGAGTTCGCTGTCCTCACCCATCACCAGGTCGGCCGCCGATCCTCCGGCGGTCGAGTACAGCGCACGCGGCAGGGAGGCGGTGGCCCCGGTGAAGATCTGCCAGGCCCGGTGCCCCGCGTCACGCAGCCCGTCGGTGCGTTCCAGCACCTCGGTGATCCACTCCATGCTGTCCGTGCCCGCGCCCGTGAGGTCCGCGTGCCTCCCCGCGCGCACGTGTTCGTACACCTCGGCGGGGGTGAGCCCGGAGTCGGGGTGGTCACCGAACTCGACCCCGCCCATGACGACGAGGTAGTCGGCCAGGTGGTGCCAGCGCATCTGCGCCTCGACGTGCTCGCGGCCGACCACCACGTCCGCGTCCAGCCGCATCACGACGGACGCCCGTGTGGCCTCCACCCCCGCGCCGACCGCGTGCCCGGGGCCCCACCCGCGCTCGGGCGCGGCGATGAGGCGGGTGTGCTCGGGACGCACGGGCGGCAGCCGCAGCGCGGGTTCGCTGCCGTCGTCCACCACCACGACCTCCGTCAGGGCGGACGGGTAGCTCTGCGTGCTCAGGGCGGCCAGCGTCAGGTCCAGCTTCTCCTGCCCTCCGTACGCCGGGACGACCACGCACACCGACAGGTCCGGCTCCCACTCCCCCAGCGGCGGCGGTTCCAGCACCGAGTAGTCGTTGCGGACCACCCTGGGCCGTCCCCGCGGGTCCCCACCTCGCACGGGTCCGGAACCGGTCCCCGCGCCGCGCACGCCCTCGTTCACCATGTGCCGTCCCACGTCCTCAACCGATGATCCGGTACAGGAGCCGACCGGTTCGACTCCTGGTCAACCAGCGGAACCGACGCTCCAACCGCTCGGCTCGGACCCGCTCCGACTCCGCCCGTGCCTGGGCCTCCTCCAGCCGTTGCCGCCAGTCCCCCGGCGGCTCCGCCACCGCCTTCACAGGGCGCGCCCCCTCCGGTTCCTGCTGACTGGACAACACCGAGTCGCCGTCGATCCAGTGCACTCCGGCCACCCGGTCCAGCAGGTCGTCCAGGTCCTCCTCCGCCACCCGCAGCCGCCGTGCGCGGGCCAGGGCCGCCACGCGTTCCAGCCGGGGTCCGCCCAGGTCGTCACCGGGCCCCGTGGCGCGCACCAGCCCCGAGTGGGTCTCGTCGGCCAGGCCGATCATGTGGTTCAGGGCGTTGGGGGTCATGGGTTGCCCCGGAACGGCCCGCAGCACGAAGGGGACGTCGGGGTCGGTCACCGGCTCCGACTCGGCCAGGCGCACCCTCGGCTCGCACCGGTAGTGCTCGTGGAGCAGGCGCACGTCCAGGTCCGGATCGTCCAGGACCCGGTGCCGCCCCGGGGTCACCCGTCCCCACGCGCCCACCAGCGTGATCCGGACGTCGGCCACGTCACCGGCCAGCAGCGCGTCCACGGTCTCCGCGACCTCGTCGAACCCCGCCCCTTCGGTGTCGACCACCGCGTCGACCAGCGGCACCTCCCACTGGCGTCCCTTCAGGGCCCGCCGCTCTTCGGCGAGCGGGAGCCGGGAGCCGACGAAGGGGCGGCGGAACCGGCCCCCCTCCTCCCTGCGCGTCTCCATCTGCGGGAGTCCCAGGTGCCAGCTCCCGGCCTCCTGCTCGGGCACGAAGACCGCCCCGTTCTGGGCGAACCGGTATCCGAGGTGGGTGTCCTCTCCCAGGACGAGCGCGGACGCGGCCCCGCCCGACTCCTCGAAGAAGGCGCGCCGCACGGACCCGGTCCCGCCGATGAAGTAGTGGAACCCCTGGTGGCCGACCTCGCGCAGGAGGTTCGTGCGCTTGTAGGCACGCCGCAGCCAGAGCAGTTCCTCACCCGGACCGGCCACCAGCGCCTCGGGGGCGCCCCGGCGCACCGCGTCGAGGACGGCCGCCGGGAACAGGGTCCCGGGCGTGTGATCGACACAGCGCAGATGACCGGTGACCGCGACGTAGTCGGCCAGGTGGTGCCAGCGCATCTGCGCCTCAAGGTGCTCGCGGAAGGCGATCATGTCCGCGTCGAAGAACAGCAGCACGTCCGCGTCGGTGGCGGCCGCGCCGGTGTTCAACGCGTGCCCGCGCGCCCAGCCGCCGGGCTCGTTGGGCACGATCCGGGTGTGCTCGGGGCGGATCGGCGGCAGCCGCAGCGCGGGTTCGCTGCCGTCGTCCACCACCACGACCTCCGTCAGGGCGGACGGATAACTCTGCGCGGCCATCGACGCCAGGGTCAGGTCGAGTTTCTCCTGCCCTCCGTACGCCGGGACGACCACGCACACCGACAGGTCCGGCTCCCACTCCCCCAGCGGCGGCGGTTCCAGCACCGAGTAGTCGTTGCGGC